>CAZAGE010000013.1:0-65209 GCA_964484345.1 uncultured Oceanicaulis sp.
CTGGCCCAGATCGAGCTGTGGCAGCGCGGCGACCAGTATGACAACCAGGTCTACATCCTGCCCAAGCACTTGGACGAGAAGGTTGCAGCCCTGCACCTGCCCAAGCTGGGCGCCAATCTGACGACGTTGAGCGACGAACAGGCCGATTATATCGGCGTGGAAGTCAAAGGCCCGTTCAAGGCCGAGCACTACCGCTACTAAGCGCTCCGCTCAGCGCTGACATCAGCCCCGCCGGTTCGCGCCGGCGGGGTTTTTTGTGCCCGAAGCCGGGCGGCGCAGGCGCGCTCAAGGATGCGGTTCTTGGGCGCGCTTAAAGTTGGACCCATTCGTAATTCGTGTATTAGGATCATTGAAAGCATGCGTTCTATCGGAGGGTTATGGTGAGGATTGTTCCTGTGTGCGCGGCGGCGGCGTTGGGCGTGGCGGGCTGCGCGTCAGACCGGGTGGACTTCGGCGGCGTGGCCAATCCGGTCGCCTTGAACGGGCCGGTCGTGGACTGCGAAGCCTCAGGCCTGCGCATGACCGAGCGCGGAGCGCTGACCTTCCCCGCCTCGCTCTTGCGCCGTGCCTATTACACCCAGAGCCGCAGCGGTTTCCAGGTCGAGATCCCCTTCACCTATGACGTCACGGCGGCGGGCGAGGCGGTGAATGTGCAATTCTCCGGCGATCCCGACATGACCCGGGACGGCGCTCTGCGCGACGCCATCTTGTTCGCCTCGGACTCGCTGCTCAATTCCGAGTTTGAATGGCCCCAAGGCGCGACAGCGGCCTACGCGAGAGGCTGCACTGAAACGATTAATTTCGGCTCGCGCGTGGCGGCCCGGCCGTGAGACGGCTCGCCCCCCGCTGGCGGCGTGTCTTGCGGGCGTCGGCCTTGCGGGCTGCGCATCAACGCCGGCGCTGAGGCCAGGCGGATTGATGGTGTTTGAAGAGCGGCTCACACAGGCATGCTCAGACCCGCCGGTGGCGGCGCCGCCGCCCTTCCAGCCCTCCTTCCTCGTCGGCTTCGTCGACGGCACGCTTTTGATCAGCGTGCGCTACACCGTGGACACAGATGGCGCGCTCGAGGACGCCGTCGTCTCCGAGGCCAGCCTCAGCCAAGACGCAAGGCCGCTGACCCGGCGTCAGCTGGATGATCTGCGCCGCGAAGTCCCGCGGCAAATCGAAGCCCAGTCGCGCCTCGCGCCCGGGCCCTTGCGGGTGTGCGAGCAATTCTTCGGCTGGTCGAGCGCGGATTGACCCGGCTGCAATCGCGCTTGAACCCCGGCCCGCCTCAGGCCAGCATCACCGCATGCGCGCCTTGCTCCTACTTCCCGCTCTCTTCCTTGCCGCCTGCGGTGGGGCCGAGCCGCTTAATCCGATAGCCGATCCCCGCGACCGGCCCTTCATGCCCACCAGCGACATGCCGGTGCCGCCCAATGTGGAGCGCGCAGCGGATGCGGAAGGCTGTGTCGGCGATCCCGTCGCAGCGATCTCCGCAGATCTGCCGGACTATCCCGCCCGCGGCTGGTCGAGAGGCCTGCAAGGCTGGTCGATCGTGCAGTTTGACGTCGCGCCCAGCGGCGACACCACCGGGGTGCGCGTCGCCCGCGGCGTACCCGGCGGCAGCTTCGACCGCGAAGCGCGCCGCGCGGTGCAAAACTGGCGCTTTGAAAGCTCGGAGAACGGATTATCCGGCTGCGTGGTGCTGTTTGAATTCACCCAAGGCCTGGTGCGCATCCGCTGATCTCGCTTGTCCGGCGTAGCAGCGCGGCCTAGCCTCGCGTCTTAGGATAGTCGAGGAGCAACCCATGGGTCATTTGCGTGCTTTATCAGGCCTCGTCCTCAGCTTTGCCGCCGCGCCGGCCTTCGCTCAGCAAACTCTACCGCCGCTCTTAAGCTTCTTGTCTCCGGGCGATGGCGATGTTCAGGCTCGTTTAGAGGCCTATGACAGCCTTATCACCGGGCCCTGTCGGGATCGCGCCTGGGGCGAGCCGGAGAGCTTGGATGGATCGCAGGTCATCGCGCCAATGATCGCTCAGGGGGCCCTGCCGCCGAACACCACCCGAAGCCTGTCGACCGTGACGGCGACGGGGTGTGGGCGGGCCCGGCGCACGCATCGCTACGAGGTTCTCGCTATGGCCGCCGGAGTCGTGAACCTGAACTACCTCGGCTTCGAGGGCGAGACGCGCGTACCGGCGATGAACCTCTTCGATTTTCGTGAGCAAATCGCCATGAGCGCCGGCGCGCTGGCGCAGCGCCAAGGCGGATGTTCGGCCGAGCAGTCCTTCACCGTCCTGGCTGTGACCGGCACAAGCTATGAAGGCGACGTGCCGGTGAACACTTATCTTGAAGCGAGAGGGCCGACTGGACCGGCGATTCCGCCCGTGAAGGCCTGGCGGGAGGTCTGGACGGTGGAGTATTGTCCCGGCGCCCGCGCAGAGGCGCCTGTCCTGCTCGGGGATCACCAGGCGGGCGGCATCGGATTGGTCATGTCGGTCGACCTTGAAGGCTAGCTGCGCTCTGCGTGCACATGGCACCAAGGGTCATTCCCGGTCGCGCTCGGATTCACCTTCCGGTAAGGTGTGATTCGTCTGCGCATGACGTGCGCCGCACGGCGAGAGCCTGCGCGCGCCAGCCGGGGTGAGGAACAACGCGCCATGACCGCCGCTGAACCCGTCCAGCTCGCCACCTTGATCGTCACCGGCGGCGCCGTGGCGTTCGCCCTGTCCGCCGCGGTGTGGGCCTACCGTTTGACCGCCGGTGCGCGCCAGGCGCGCACCCAATGGCGCCAAAAGCTTATGAGCGCAGACGACCGCGCCGTGCGGGCGGAAAGCGTCTTCGCGGCCCATCCCGGCCTGGTCCTGGTCTGGGACACCCCGCCGCAAGCCGCGGAAAGCGACTGGGCCCATCCCGCCATCCATGGCAGCCCCGCGGCGCTCGCCTCCATGGTCAGCTTCGCCGAGCTGGGCGCCGGAACAACCGCCAGCGGCGACGCGGCCGCGCAGATTCTCAACGCGCTTGCTGATTTCGACGCCCAGACCCCGGGCGGAGACATCTCCACCCTGCGCGTGCGCATGACCGCCCTGATGGAGACCGGCCAGCCCTTCTCGCTGACCATTTCCGGCCCGTCCGGGCGCCGAATTGAAGCCGACGGCCGCCCGGCCGGCCGCCGCCTGGTGTTATGGCTAACCGATCCGGCGGTGCGAGGTCTGGAGACCACAGCCGGCGCCGGCCATGTGCCGACCGCCGCCGATCCCTTAAGCGAGGAATCCGTCGCTCTGGTGGAAGCCTTCGGGCGCGCCCCGACCCCGGCCTGGCGCATGAATGCGGCGGGCGGTCTGGTCTGGGTCAACGCCGCCTATGCCGAAGCCGTCGAGACGGAGACCCCGAGCCAGGCGCTCGACCAGCAAGTCCTGCTGGAGTCCGTCCAGGGCGAGCTGACGCGCGATGCGCTCAATACCGGCCTGCCCCAGACCCGTGTGCGCGGCGCCGTCGCCGGCGGCAAGCGGGTGGTGATGCGCCTGATGGTCTATCCGATCAGCGGCGGTACCGCCGGTTTCGCGGTCGACGTCACCGACGGCGAAGAGGCCAAGGCCGCGCTTGATCGCTTCCGCCAGGCCCATGATGAAACGCTGAACCATATGGCCGAGGCGGTGGCGATCTTCGATCGCGCGAAACGTTTGGTGTTCTATAACCGCTCCTTTTCCGCTCTGTTCGGTGTCGAAGAAGCCTTCCTCAACGAGCGCCCGGCCCATAGCGCGCTGCTCGATCGCCTGCGCGAAAAGCGCAAGCTGCCCGAACAAGCCGACTACACCGCTTGGAAGCGGGACGAGCTGGCGCATTATGAAGCCGCGCCGGGTCAAGCGCAGCCCGACGAGCTCTGGCCCTTGCCGGACGGCCGAACATTGCGCGTCGCCCGTCAGCGCCACCCGCTGGGCGGCGTTTTGCTGATCTTTGAAGACATGACCGATCAGCTGGCCCTTCAGGCCCGTTACAACACGCTGATCAAGGTGCAGCGCGCCACGCTCGACAAGCTTCACGAGGCGGTCGCCGTGTTCAGCACGGACGGCCGGCTTAAGCTGCGCAACACCGCGTTTGAAACCCTGTGGGAGCTCGACGCCGATACGCTGGACGATGCGCCCTTTGACGACGTTGCGCGCCAATGCGCGGAACTCTTCCCCGACAGCGAGGCGTGGGCGAATCTCAAAGCCCGGGTCACCGATCCCTCGCCGGAAGCGCGCAAGCCGGTGACGGGCGAGATCCGCCGCAAAGACGGCTCGGTGCTCACCTTCCTGACCCGGCCCTTGCCGGATGGCGCCACGCTGATCGCCTGGGACGACATCACCGATAGCCGCCGGATCGAAGCTGCGCTGCGCGACCGCGCTGAAGCCCTGGAGGCGTCGGAGCGGATCAAGAGCGAATTCGTCGAGCATGTCAGCTATCAGCTGCGCACCCCGCTCACCACCATTCACGGCTATGCCGATCTGATCGCCGGCGGTTTCGCTGGAGAGCTGACCGAGCGGCAGACCGAACATATGGGCGCGATCCAGGCCGCCTCCGGCCAGCTGGGCAAGCTGATCGACGATATCCTTGATATCGCCGCCATCGACGCCGGCCAACTGGAACTGGAATTGGGCGATGTCCGCTTGCCCGACGTCGCGGAGGCCGCGTCCGAATTGATCTCCAACCGGGCCGAGCACGGCGGCGTGAAGGTGCAGCTCAACACCGGCGGGGCTGCAGAGCTGATCCGGGCGGACGGCACGCGGCTAAAACAGGTGATCTATAATCTTCTGACCAACGCGCTGGACCATGTCGGCTCCGGCGGCGTGATTGAGATCGGCGCCGAGATCGAAGACGGCGAGGCCCGGCTTTGGGTGTCCGACGACGGCGAGGGCATCGCCCCGGAACGCCAGGCGAAAATCTTCGAGCGGTTTGAGCGCGGTGAAGGCGGCGGCGCAGGGCTCGGCCTCGCTTTGGTCAACGATATCGTCCGCCTGCATGGCGGCTGGGTCGCGCTGGAAAGCGCCCCGGGCGTGGGCACGCGCGTAACCTGCCATTTGCCCGTCACAGCCGCCGGCGATCACGCTGCGCCGGAGCTGAGTCTGCCGTCGCGTGCGAGTGCGGAATAAAGCTTAAGCGTTGACGTGCTGGGCGCGCTTCGCCGCGCCCGGCGCATCGCCTTCCAGCCCCAGCGTGTCGAACAGCGCGCCGTCGCTGGCGAGCTCCGGATTGGACGTGGTGAGCAGCTCGTCGCCGACGAAGATTGAGCCGGCGCCCGCCAGAAAGCACAGCGCCTGCAGCGCTTTCGACATGGTCTCCCGGTCCGCCGACAGGCGCACCACGCTGCGCGGCATGATCAGCCGGGCGGTGGCGATCGCGCGAACGAACTCGATGCCGTCCAGCGGGGGAGAGCCGGACAAGGGCGTACCCTCGACATCGACGAGATGGTTGATCGGCACGCTTTCAGGATGCGGCGTCAACGTCGCCAGCTCGGTTAAAAGCCCGATGCGGTCGCTTTGATCCTCGCCCATGCCGATAATGCCGCCGCAGCACACCTGAATACCCGCACCGCGCACCCGCGCCAGCGTATCAATCCGGTCCTGCCAGGTCCGGGTGGTGATGGTTTTGGCGTAATATTCCGGCGAGGTGTCCAGGTTGTGATTGTAGAAATCAAGGCCCGCCTCGGCGAGGCGCTCGGCCTGACCGTCCTCGAGCATGCCCAGCGTCATGCAGGTTTCCATATCCAGCGCTTTGACCCGCTCGATCATACCGACAATGGCCGGCTCGTCGCGCGGCTTCAGCTCGCGCCAGGCCGCGCCCATGCAGAACCGCGTCGCGCCGCCGGCTTTGGTCTCTTTGGCTTTGGCTTCGACCGCGTCCGGACTCATCAGCTTGGAGGCCTTCAGGCCGGTGTCGAAATGGGCCGACTGATTGCAATAACCGCAGTCTCCCGCACAACCGCCCGTCTTGATCGACAAGAGGCGCGATTTTTGCACTTTGTTGGGCTGATGAACCCGGCGGTGCAGGCTTTGCGCCGCGAAGATCAGGTCATTAAACGGCGCGTTGTGGATCGCTTCGACCTCCTCGCGCGCCCAGTCAAAACGGGACTCGACGAGCGAGGACGGATCAGCGAGAAGCGCAGTCATGGGCCAAAAAACCGATTTCAAACAGGGCGATCACCCTAGGCAGGCGCGCCCCCCGGCCGGGCATGCAGGCCGGCGGAGCCTTCTGTCCCGCCGCGAAGCCTGCGGAGCCTTGGCGATCACACTCGCGCTGATCACCGTCATCGCCTGGCTGCCCGGTACGGAAGGCCGGCCAACCTTGATCGGCTGGGACAAGCTGGACCATGTCGCCAGCTTCATCGCCCTCACCTTGCTCGCCCGGGCGGGTTGGCCGACAGCGGCGCGTTGGCGCGCGGCGGTGTTACTCTTCACCTATGGCGTTCTGATCGAGCTGGTGCAGAGCACCGACATCGTCGGGCGGACCGCCTCTGTGTCAGACGCCGTCGCCAATGCGGTTGGAATTGCGTTGGGCCTGGCGATCGCGTTGTGGCTCGGCCGGCTGTCGCGGACGCTGAGCCGGCTGCCGACGCGGCGGTGAGCGTGAGACGCCCGCCGCACGCCCCCTACCGCTCCGGCGCGCCGACTTTCACGCCTGCGCTTCGACCGATCGATCCAGAAAGCTGGCTCAAGCCGGACACCGAAGCCCATGTGCTCGACTGGAAACGAGCGATTCTGACTGAGCCGGATCGGGTGTTTCGCCAGTCGGACGCAGGGAAAACCGCGGCGCAGGAAGCCGCTCACCTTGTCGGCGATGCATTGGAAAAACCCTGCTCCGATCTTCTAGGCGCGTCCGCCCTGGTCAGCGATGATCTGGTGGTGATGAGCCCGGTGAAGGGCGATTGGCTGTGCACCGCCCTGACCCTGACCGCCCCCACCTTCTTCCCCATCGACGCGGCTTTCGGCCACGACTTGACCGCGCTGCATGGCCCAGTGCCGGACGGCGCCCGCCTGGCTCAGCGCATTGGCCGGGTGTTCGACGGGCTGCGCCCGGATCTGGTGCTGGAACGGTATAACTGGACGCTGCAATGCGGCCCCGACCGCCATACGCCGCACGGTGCGCCGCTGCGCGCCAGAGCGGCCAGCGTGGCGCTCCGCGATGCAGAAACCTCGCTGCATTTGCGGGTCGAGCGGCAAACGATCCGCCGCCTGCCTCAGACGGGTGCGGTGCTGTTCACCATCCGGGTGTGTTTGGACCCGCTGACGGCCATCGCGCCCGTCGATCGGCCGATGCTGGCCCAAGCCTGGCGCGCGCTGCAGGGCGAAGGGCGCAGCTATAAGCGCTGGGATGCGATGGGGCGCCTGGTTGAAGGCGTTTTTGAAAGCTGGAGCGTTTAATGAAAAAGGGCGCAGCTTGCGCCGCGCCCTTCCCGGTTACGCCAAGGCGTTGACCCGTTTTACTTCTGTTCCGGGTCAAACATGGCCGGGTTGGACCCCTGGCCTTCCTTATCGGCTTTCTTGGTGTAGGCGAAGACGACACCGGACAGCAGCAAGAGCGCCAGCAGGTTCGGCGCAGCCATGGCCGCGTTCGCAATCCCGCCTAATCGCCAAATGAAGTCGACTTGCTGGATCGCCCCGACAAAGATTGCGCCCACCCAGACAAATCGGAAGGGCATGGTCGCCCAGTCCCCCACCAGGAAGGTGAGCGCCTGTTCTGCGTAATAGGCCCAGCCCAGGATCGTGGTGAAGGCGAACAGCGCCAAGCAGCCGGCGATGAGAATGCCGCCAAACGGGATCCGGCTTTCTTCATACACCGCCGTAGTGACAGCCGAGGCTTCAGCATCGGACATCCAGGCCCGTTCGACCGGCAGACGAACATCCTCGACGGCGGCGGTGCGAGCGGCGCCGAGCACCTCGGCATCGATAGTGACAGTCTGGTCAGCCACCGCCGCTTCACAGGCGCTGATCGCGGTCAGAGCCTGCTCAGAGGTCGCTTCACGCGCAACGGCCCGGTCTTCGACCGAGGTGCCCATGGCGCGCGGCATGGCTCCGATCAGCGTGCGATCAATGCTGTCGACGCCCTGGGCCTCACAGATCTTCAGCGTGGTCAGAGCCGGGTTGTGATAGAAATTGCCTTGAACGCTCAGGATCACCAGCGCGGTCATGGTGCAGATCACCATGGTGTCGATAAAGGTCCCGACCATGGCGATTTCACCCTGGCGCACCGGGCTGTCGGTCTGAGACGCCGCGTGGGCGATCGCTGTCGAGCCCTGACCGGCTTCGTTGGAGAACAGGCCCCGCTCCACGCCATAACGCGTGGCGGCGATGAAGGCCCCGCCGATAAAGCCGCCGACAGCCGCGTGGCCGGTGAAGGCGCTTTCAAAGATGATCATGACGGCGCTCGGCAGAGCGTTGACGTTGATGATCAGGGTGATCATCGCGATGATGATATAGATGACGGCCATGAACGGCACGACCTTACCCGCCACCGAGCCGATCGACTTAATGCCGCCGATGATCACGATGAAGGCGAGACCGGCGATCAAAAGGCCGGCGCCCCAGGTCGGGATCAGCCCGCCGGACGCAGACGTCACGGACACGGCGATCGAGTTGGCCTGGGTCATGTTGCCGGTCACCAGCGCGGAGAACAGGGTGCCGATCGCAAACACGACCGCCAGCCAGATCCACCACTTACCCAAGCCGTTCTTGATGTAATACATCGGACCGCCGTGGACCCGGCCATCCTTGTGGGTTTCACGATAGCGCACGGCCAGGCTCGATTCCGAGTAGGCTGCGGCCATGCCGATCATGGCGGTGATCCACATCCAGAAGACAGCGCCCGGGCCGCCCAGCGTGATCGCGGTGGCCACACCGGCGAGATTGCCGGTGCCGACCTGGCCCGACAGCGCGGTCGACAGGGCCTGCCACGGCGTGATGTCGCCTTCACCTTTGCCTTTGCGGCCAGCCCAAAGCTCGCCGAAGGCCGGGAACAGGCGCCGAATGGGCCGGAACCGCATCCCGATCATGAAGTAAAGGCCGGTGCCGAGCAGCAGCAGAATCATCGGGCCGCCCCAGATGAACCCGCTGACCTGATCAACGATGTCGTAGAATGCTTCCATTAATCCCGCTCCCCGCGATGTATGGGGAGGCAGATTATACGTCCGTACGCAAATGCAAAGGTCGCGAGGTGTTAATCCAGCGTTTCAATTGCAAAAACGCCCCAGGGCCAGAGGTCGTCATTCATGTCCGCCAGTTGGCCGTCTGACGAGCGCGGCCAAACCAGGATAACAGGGCCCAATCCGCCGACAGGCAACGCCTCGCCCTCCGCATGGGTCGCCAATATCGGGTGGTGTTGAGCGATCATTTCATCAGAGACTTCAACTTGATAGCCGTCAAAAGCTGTGAGGCGGACGCTGGCGCCCCGTGCCCCGGAGGCGGCCAGGACATCGGCCAAGCTGGGCCCTGTGAAGGTGCGTGTCGCAGCGCCGACTGGAAAATCGGCCTCGATCCGGCGGACTGGCAAGCCCGCGAGCGCCTCTACATCAAACAGCGTGGCGGCTTGATCCACGCCCAGCCCATAGCTGGCGAATAAACCATCTCGCGGGGCCGCCTCGGTCCCCTCTTGGGCGAACACGGTGACCAGAACCGGCCCCGCGCCGCGCTCGACGGCGGGCGGCGTGCAGGCGGTCAGCCAAAGCAGGCTGAACACGGCGGCGGACAGGACAGCTCTCATCAAGACGCTCCGTCAAACAGGTTTAGGGTTCAGGCGGCGTTTGAGGAAATCCACGAAGGCGCCGCGCGTCTGCTGGGTTGCGCCCTCGTCATAGCGCAGCTTTGAGGTCGGGTGGTGGTCGGGCTCGTCAAAGCCATGGGTGACCCCGCCCAGCGTCGACCAGGTCACCGCCGCACCTGCCTCTTTCAGCTTGGCGAAAACTTCAGCCGCGTCATGTTCATTGGCCATGCCGTCCTCGGCCACCAGCACGGCTTCCGCAGGGGCGGGCAGTGTGAAGTCGCGCCGCCGGGCCAGCGCCGGACCGCTGACATAGGGGTAGACGAGAAACACGCCCTGCACCCCGGCGAAAGCAGGCTGGGGCACGGCATCGAGACCATCAGGGCTTTGACCATTGGCGTTCAGCGCAAAGGCGTCCAGCAAGGTCCAGCCGCCATGGCTCCAGCCCGCCAACGCGATGCGGCCCGCGTCCAAACGCGGATCATCGCGCACAACGGCCAAAGCGGCGTGCAGGTCGGCGGCGCGCTCGCGTCCCCATAAGATGCGGCCGGTGCACACCTGCGCGAGAGCGGCGTCATAGTCGATCCCGCGCGGCGTGTGGCTGTCGACGATCATTGTGGCGACCCCCGCCTTGGTCGCCTCCCGGGCGTAATCGTCCATGATCTGGCGCACCCCGCCGCAGCCATGGAAGAGCAATACGACCGGGAACGGTCCCTCGCCCGGCGGATAGCGGGTTTGCAGATGGGGTTCGATCTCAGCGCGGTGGAGGGTGAATTTATCGCGCTTCATATGTTGGCCGGTGAGACGCCGCCATAATCGCCGCGCGACCGCCACGCTGAGCATGGCCAGCATGGCGAACAGCAAGCCAGCAATCCAGAACGCGGTTGTCATCGGCGGGGCCTCACACGCCCATAAGGCCGTGAGCCTGCCTAAGGTTCAACCCTCTAGACCGTTCAGAAACGCGGCGAAGCGATCATGGTTGCGGGCTGTGCCTTCCGCGTCATAACGCATGCGCGGATCGTAAGGCTGATCTTCCGCGTCGAAGGCGTGGGTGAGCTCGGTTTCTTCAATCACGGTGATCTGGGCACCTTCAGCGCTTCGCGCGGCGGCCATATCGCGACAGTCCTGGCTGCTCACCACCCGGTCGCGGCCAGCGACCAGCACCGTGAGTGGGATGTCATCGCCCAAAGGTGACGTATCAGCATAGCTTAGAAATCCGCAATACGGATAGATCGCAAAAGCGCCGCGCACGCCCGCCAGTGCGCCATCGGGGGCTTGCCCTGCTTCAGCGATCGCCATGGCGTCCAGGATCGCCCAGCCTCCATGGCTCCACCCGATCAAGGCCAGAGTGTCCGCATCGATGCGGTCGTCGGCTCGCAGCAGGTCGAGCACGGTGAAGATATCCTCCGCGCGCGCATCGCCGCGCATGCGCAGCGCCGTGCACACCGTCGCGCGCGCTTCGAGGCGGCCAATGCCGCGCGCGGAAAAGCTGTCGACGACGACGGCCGCCCAGCCTGCCTCATTGGCGACGGCGGCGTAATCCGCCTGAACCTGGCGCACGCCGCCGCAGCCGGAAAGCATAACAACCGCCGGAACCGGGCCCGTGACGCCCTCGGGCAAGGCGATGTCGATATGGCCGCTCAGATCTTGCGTTGCGGCGTTTGAACCGGCTGACACAGCCGCCATCGCAGCTAGCAGCATCGCAAGCCCGAAACCCATAAAGAGGAGCGAGCGGCGCATCATGGACCTAGTGCCTGAAGTGGCGCATGCCGGTGAACACCATGGCGATCCCCGCCTCATCGGCGGCGGCGATCACCTCGTCGTCGCGCATCGAGCCGCCCGGCTGGATCACGCAGCGCGCGCCCGCCTCGACCGCTTCCATCAAGCCGTCAGCGAAGGGGAAGAAGGCATCCGACGCCAGGGCCGAACCTTGGGTGCGCGGGGCGTCCCAATTGTTTTCCTTCGCCGTGTCGACGGCTTTGCGGGCGGCGAGGCGCACCGCTTCGACCCGGCTGGTTTGACCCATGCCGACACCCGCCGTGGCGCCGTTCTTGGCGAAGACAATGGCGTTGGATTTCACATGCTTGACCACGCGCCAGGCGAAGATCAGA
Organism: uncultured Oceanicaulis sp.; assembly: GCA_964484345.1. Lineage (GTDB taxonomy): Bacteria > Pseudomonadota > Alphaproteobacteria > Caulobacterales > Maricaulaceae > Oceanicaulis. The sequence continues at coordinate 11,823 of CAZAGE010000013.1, forward strand.
TCGGCGAGCTCGTCGTCATCGGGCTGGCGCTTGGTGACGACTTTCAAATCGCACTCGGCGACATGGCCATAATCGCGCTCCTGCACCAAAAGGCCGCCCGCCACCGTCTTTAAAGACCAGCCCTTGCGGCTGGGATCCGCCAAACCGCCAGTGAGCAGCACGCGCACATTCTTCTTCGCCGACAGAATGTCGAGCGCCGCGGCGTCCGCGTCCGGCGCAATCACCACCTCGGTGAAAATCTTCGTGATGGCGTCCGCCGTCTCGGCGTCCAGCGGCCGGTTAAACGCCGCGATGCCGCCAAAGGCGGACACAGGGTCGGCGTCAAACGCGCGCTCATAAGCTTTCGCGAGATCGCCCGCGACCGCCGCGCCGCAGGGATTGGCGTGCTTGATGATGGCGCAGGCGGCCTTAGCGTCCGGATCAAACTCGCTGACCAGCTCGAAGGCGGCGTCGGCATCGGCGATATTGTTGAAGGACAGGGCCTTACCCTGGATCTGACGCGCAGAGGCGACGCCGGGACCTGCCTCCGGGGTTGCATAGAGCGCGGCTTCCTGGTGCGGGTTCTCGCCATAGCGCAAATCCTGAAGACGCGGGCCGCCCTGAGCGAAATAGCTGCGGGCGGGCCGCTCCACTTCCGGGGCCAGGCGCGCGGTGATCGCGGCGTCATAGGCGGCGGTGCGCCCGAACGCTTTGGCGGCGAGATGCCGGCGCAGGCTGTGCGGCGTGGCGCCGTCATGCTCGGCCATGGCTTCAAGCACCTTGTCGAGATCGCGCATATCCACGCAGACCGCGACATGGGCATGGTTTTTCGCCGCGGCGCGGATCATCGCCGGGCCGCCGACATCGATCTTTTCGATACAGGCGTCGATTTCCGCGCCGGAGGCTGCGGTTTCTTCAAACGGGTAGAGATTGACCACCAAGAGATCGATGGCCGGAATGCTGTGCGCCGCCATCGCCGCCAGGTCATCTTCACGGTCCCGGCGCGCCAGAAGGCCGCCATGAATCCGCGGATGCAGCGTCTTGACCCGGCCGTCCATCATCTCCGGATAGCCGGTGATGTCCGGCACGTCGCGCACGTCCAGGCCAGCGTCGCGCAAAGCCTGCAGGGTGCCGCCGGTGGAGATCAGCTCGACGCCCGCGTCTGACAGGGCGCGGGCGCGATCGGCCAGGCCGGCCTTGTCGGAAACGGAAATCAGAGCGCGCTTGACGGGGGTCAGATCAGAAGCGGTCATGGCGTAAGTCGCACCTCCAGGCGGGTTAAGCCCGCCGCGTTATCATGATCGCCCGCCTGCCGAAAGCCGCGGCGCCATAGTATGCACACCCTCCGGCCAGCCGAACGGCATGAGCGCTTCCAGCTCGGCCCGCACGCCCGCATCGTCGCGCCCAGACGCGGCATGGAGCACTGCGTCTAGCGCCTCAGACAAGCCATCCAAGGCCAGATCTGGAGACTTCACCTGCAGGACCCCTTCAACGTCGGACGCATGAGCGGTCTCAAAGGCGTGCAAGAGCTGCTCGTGCAGTTTTTCGCCAGCCCGCAAGCCAGTGAAAACGATCTCGATGTCCTTCTCGGGCGCCAGACCGCGCAGGCGGATCAGCTGACGGGCCAGGCGGGAGATCAGCACCGGATCGCCCATATCGAGCTGATAAAGGGCATCTTCGACGGAGCCCGGCCGCGCCTGAGACCCCGCCTCAAGAACCAAGCCGGCGGCTTCCTGCACCGTCATGAAATAGCGCGTGGTCTCCCGGTCGGTGACGGTCACCGGTCCGCCGGCTTCGATCTGAGCCTCGAACAGCGGCACCACCGACCCAGTCGAGGCGAGGACATTGCCAAATCGAACCGAGGAATAGGCCGTGCGGGTCCAACGCCGGCCGGCCTCCATCATCACCAATTCCGCCACCCGCTTGGTCGCGCCCATGACCGAGCTGGGATCAACGGCCTTGTCCGTGGAGATCAGCACCACAGCGCCGACGCCCGCTTCACCCGCCGCTTCGGCGATGTTGCGGGTGCCCGCAATATTTGTGAGTGCGGTCTCCGAGGCGTTCACCTCCATCAGCGGGACATGTTTTAGCGCAGCGGCATGGAGCACCACGTCGGGTTTTTCTTCAGCGAACAGAATGTCCAGCGCGACCCGGTCCCGAATATCGCCCAGGACCGACCGCCAGTCCGGCCCACCGTCGAGACCGCTGAGATATTTGTCGATCTCATAGAGATGGCTTTCCGCACTATCGAGCAGCACGAGACGGGCCGGGCTCAGGCTTGCGGCCTGGCGCACAAGCTCGGATCCGATCGTTCCGCCGGCCCCTGTCACCAGCACTTTCTTGCCCGAGATCAACGTCCGGGCCCCGTTGTGCGACAGGGTGCGCGGCGGGCGGGCCAGAAGGTCGGCGGCTTCAACGGCGGTGAAGGCGGCCGCACCTTTCGCCTGGCGGGCGCGGGTCAAGCTGGCCCCTGTACGGCCGCAAATGCGGGCCGCTTCGTTGACCAGTTCACCGCTTGGAGTGCGATCGGCTAGAACGATGCGGATACGGGCGTCGGCGCGCGAGCGCCCGAGGGTGGAGACGACCGTCTCAAGCTGATCCAGCCCGCCTTCAAGCGGCACGCCATAGAGCGCCCGTCCGCCGTCGCTGCCGCTGGTTTCGATGAGGGCGCGGAAGCGGAAGGCCGGTCCGCCGGGCCGGCGCATCTGACTTGTGAGCACTTCCGCAAGACGATCGCGGGACCCAACCAGGACCGCAACCGGCGCGGTGGGGTTTTCGTTGCGGAAGATCGCCCGCAAATCGCCGGACCTCAGACTGACCGCGAAGGCGCGCGGGAGCAGCATCAAGAGCGCAAGAAGGGGCCCCGAGAGCACCAGGCTGGTGCGCGGAAAGTCTTCGAGGCGCGTAAACGCGAACAACAGAACCAGAAAGATCAGGTGGGCCAACACGATGGCCTGGATCACCCGAACACCGTCGCGGAGAGAGGTGTGCCGCCACAAGGCGCGATTAACGCCCATCGTCAGAAAAATGACGGCGCAGGACAGCGCGAACACTGCTGGAGCGATATATTCGACCGGGCCGGGAGGCGCGCCGAATTCGCTGAAGCGGTAACGGATCACGATGGCGACGAACATCGCCAGCGCCGCCGCGAGAGTATCATAGGTTAGAATGGCTAAAGGCGTGCCCCACATACGGCGCCACGCCCCGAAGAATCGCGGTTTTTCGTTCTCGTTCTCGTTCACACTCGCCCCCTCATCCGGTCGCGCCCCCAACCCGGCCCAGCCGCTGAAAAGCCCACCGCACACGGTTGGGCGGCCGCTCGCCGCCCCCAAACGGCTCCGCCTCGCCGGAAATCACCAGCTGAGTGGATCGGCGCGGCGGCGCGCCCCCTGCCAGATATACCGACTTTTCCAACCTTACAGGACCGCCGTCGGTTCGGAAACGCCATCCATCCCCGCTGGGTGTGACCAAAAGCGCACTCATGGAATCGCGCGCCAGAGACGCGCGCACATCAGGATGGAGATGAAATCGGATTGCGAAGCGAAAATGCTGCTCGGGATCATCTGGCGCGCCGTCTTCCACCGGTCGGAACAGACCGTCTTCGCCCCGCAAATCCCCGCCATCCACGGCGAGGAAGAGACGCCGACGGACCGACAGGCCGAAGCGCTTGCGATAGCCGTCATGAGTGGCTTCAAGCCAGACCCCGAGATCTTCCTCGTTGCGGCGCGGCTTCACGGGTTCCGGCCCATGCGCCATGCATGGCCCCAACAGACTTCGCCGCCAGCCAGGTTCGATAAGCCGGGCGGAACTGGTTTCCTCGAGCGTCAAAGCGGAATGGGCCGCCGTCGCCCGCACCGCTTCGCGCCAGGCATTGGGCTGGTCCGCCGTCCACCCGCAATTGACGACCAGGCGCGCGCCCGAAGCGGAGAACTCAAACGCCAGAGCGCTGGCGTGGGCCTCGGCGCCCTGAATGCCTGCGGCCGGACCTGCAGCGTCGAACATCACCACCGCATCGCCGGCCTCAGCCCGGTGATAGCCGCTGTGCGGCGCGACATTAAAGGCGGGCTTGGTCGGAATCTTCTTGTCGCCGGAGACATGGCGCAAGGCCGCGTCGATGGCGCGGCCATCGCCTTCACCACCGCCGTGAAAGCCGGTCAAGACACCTGTGGGCAGCCGGCAGAAGCGCACGAAGCCTGCAATCCGGTCCATCGCCCGGCGCACCTCCTCCGGCAAGGGCGCTGCGCCTTCAGCCGCTTGATCCAGCTCCACAAGGCCGATCAAGGCGTCCGCCGCCGCCTGTGGATTGCGGCTGACATGGCCGCCATCCGGCAGAATTTGAGATTTCAGCGCCTCTTCCAAAGCCCGGCCCACCTTAGCCGCGAGCGCACCGCCAAGATCAAGCGCCAGCACCGCCATCGCCAGGGTCAGCGAAGCCTCCAGCCGCGCCCGGCTCTGGTCGATCACCGGCAAGGCGCGCGCGAGCCGGCGGGCCTGACGCGACAGGGTGCGCAGCCGGGCGGCGCCGTCCCGATCGGCGAGCAGCACCTCATGGGCGAACAACCAAGCACGGATACGGCCTTCCAGGACCGGGGGGGACCAGCTGAACCAGTTCCATTGGCCGAAACGGTCGATCCAGTCATCGACAAGCAAGACGGCGGCATGGCGCGCCTCAGCGTCATCGACCGCCAACACATCCGCCAGCCAGTCAAACCGGTGCAGCGCCGCCGCGAAGCGGCGTGAGGGCGCCGTTAGATCCCAAACGCATTCACCCGCGGGGACTTCAAGGCTTTCTCCGGCGAGCGTAAACCGGCCCGCGAGAATCTCGGCGCCCCGGCCCTTATCGCCCTTGCGCAAGGCTCTAGGCGATAGCGTCAGCGCGTCGGGCGTGCGCCCGGAGAGCGCCGGCAAACGGTAGACCGCCAGCGAGTTTGCAATATCCGAGCTTTCCCGGCGCAGGCGGCGCGCCGCTGCGCCCGCAAGGTCCATCGCCGAGCCGTGCGCGGCGGCCATCGATCAATCTCCACGCAAGGCGGAGATATTGGCCGCGTAAGCGGCCGGTCCGCCCTTAAACACCGCCGACCCAGCCACCAGCGCATCCGCGCCCGCAGCGCAGCACTGCTGCGCGATCCCAGGCTTCACACCGCCATCCACTTCGATCTTGGTCTTAAGACCGCGGGCCTCAATCATCTGACGCAGAGCGTCAATCTTGCGCAGCTGGCTGTCGATGAAGCTTTGTCCGCCAAAGCCGGGATTGACGCTCATGATCAGCACGAGATCGAGCTCGTCGAGCACGTAATCGATCACAGACAGGGGCGTTGAGGGGTTCAGCGCCGCACCCGCTTTCACATCGTGGGATTTAATGGTCTGGACCGTACGGTGGAAATGCGGCCCGGCTTCGGGGTGGGCGGTGATGATGTCCGCGCCCGCATCGGCGAAGTCCGCGATATATTGGTCCACCGGCGAGATCATCAAATGAACGTCGAAGGGCTTTTTCGACCAGGGCCTTAGCGCCTTGATCACAGCCGGGCCGATGGTCAGGTTCGGTACGAAGTGTCCATCCATGACGTCGACATGGATCCAGTCGGCGCCGGCGTCGTCGACGGCTTTGACCTCCTCACCCAGACGGGCGAAATCGGCGGACAGAATGGAGGGTGAAATAATGGCCCCGGACATGGCCTTATCCGTACCAGCGCCCCCGAATCGGAGCAAGCGGGACGCGCGCTTTGGAGCGGCGTCGGGCCATCAGCCCTGGTAAGCCTGCGCCGCGAAGGATTGGCTTTAACTGCGGCGAAACCTCAGTGATAGGTTGCATGGCTGAGTAACCTAGCCTGAAGGAGTTCGCGCTAGTCAGACTATGATGAGAGAAGTCATGACTGCGCTGTGACCGGCTCGTGTTCAAAAAGCTAAGTCTTTTGAAGTCCGAGGCCGGTCCGTCCACCTCGCCTTCAGAGCGCACCGCCATCGCTCGTCGCCGCCTTGAACTCTGGTTGGAGTTCAAGCGGTTGCACTTGGGATATGCTCAAGCACTCAATAGTTTGACCTATGGCTATTCCAGCACGCTTGCGCTGATCAAACACGCAATGTTGGCGGAGTACGAAGTGCGAAAGCTGACCGGCGAAGAACCGGAAGGCTCGCAAAGCCTTGTCGCGGGCGACGCCATGGGGGACGCCGTCCAGCTTTGCCGCGCCGGCTACGCATACGTCGCAAGCAAGACGTTTGATGACCGGGCTCTTTCCAACCTGGCCGACGAGCCCAGCCCTTACCTGATCCAGCGCATGCTGGCCCTGACCACGGCGCCGTTCGACACGGCTGACGCGGCGCTGGCCGAGATCTCGCGTCATCACGATCTTGAAGATCCCGAGCGCATCCGGCGATTCACCCCGGAAATCCGCAAGATGCACAGCCATCTGCGCACCCATTTCATCACTCTCGCCAAGCGCGCCGGGCTGGCTTAGCGGCGCGTCACCCGCGCGATGAAGAACCCGTCCATCCCACCGCGGCTCGCCCAAAGGTCCGGCCGCGTGCGCACCGCGCCCTCGGGCGTGATCGCCTCGCCCAGCTCGGGCAGCTCGTCCATGCCGACCGGATCCAGCACGGCGTCGGGCGTCCGGGCAAGAAAGGCGGCGAGCTGGTCTTCGCCCTCTTCCGGCTCCAAAGAGCAGGTGCAGTAGACCAAGCGGCCGCCGGGTTTGAGCATGGCGAAGGCGGCGTCCAGAAGGCGCGCCTGAATGTCCGCCAGGCTGGCGATATCGCCCTCCTGCTTGGCCCAGGCGGCGTCGGGCCGGCGGCGCAGCGTGCCCGTCGCCGTACAGGGCGCGTCCAAAAGCACCGCATCCAAGGCCGTTTCCGGCCGCCAAACGCCTACGTCTGCGGTCACAAGCGCAGCGGACAGGCCCGTCCGTTCCAGATTGGACGCGACCTTCTTCATGCGCTTGGCGGAGGCATCCACCGCCACCACATCGGCGCCGCTGGCGGCGAGCTGCAGCGTCTTGCCGCCCGGTGCGGCGCATAGATCAGCGACCTGCTCGCCCGGTTGCGGCTTTAAGAGCTTCGCCGGCAGAGCCGCGGCGAAGTCTTGCACCCACCAATCACCCGCTTCAAAACCGGGCAGGCCTTCGACCGCGCCGATTTCGCGCCGGCGGACCGTGCCAGTGGGCAGAGCCTCGCCGCCGATCGCCTCGGCGAACGCCGCTGCGTCCTGGCCCGGTTTCACGGTCAGATCCAGGGTTGGGGGTATCGCGCGCGCCGCCGCCATCGCCTTGGCGATCTCCACGCCATAGGTCTTCGTCCAGCGCGCGCTGAGCCAATCGGGCAAGTCGCTGCGCGGATCGGCGTTGTCGAACGCCGCGCGCGCCTTGCCCGAAGCGATGCGGCGCAAAACCGCGTTGGCGAGGTTCTTATAGCGCTGGGTGTCGCGGGACTCGTCCATGATGGAGACCCAGGCGTCGACCGCCGCATGGGCGGCGCCGTCCAGCACCAGCCGCTCCGCCGCCCCGCACAGTAAAGCCAGGCGCGCGCGCACCGCCTGATCCGGCAGCGGCTGGTTGATCAGCGCATCCAGCGCCGCATTGAGCGCGCCGACCCGGCGCACGGCGGCGCTGGCGATGGCGCGGGCGAAAGCGCGGTCGCGCGGCTCCAGCGCCGCCCAGCTGCGGTCATTGGCGAGCGCGCCGTCCAGCGCTGCGGCTTTGGTGAACACCGCCATGACCGCGCCCAGCGCGGCGCGGCGCGGCGGCAGATTGCGGCGGTCGGGCGTTTCGGCGGGAGCAGTCATGGCGCAGCGCCTAGCATGGCGGGCGCGTCCGGGCGAGGCCGCCTAGCCGCGGCGGCGAAGCCAGCCGGTGACGGCCAGGCGCGGGTCTTCGACAAAATTCGCCACCGCGCTGACCGCATGGGGGGCGGGCGTTTTAAAAATCGCCAGCGAGTTATAGCGCGGCGTGAAGGCTTCGGAGACATGGCCGTCCGGGCCGATGAATTGCAGAAGCCCGCCATAATCGGCGGCCCAGTCCTTGGTGAAATTCATCACATAGGCGGCTTCCCGGCGCATTTCCGGCTCGTCGTCATCATGAAGGGTCAGGAAATGGCCCTTGCGATAGCGGGTCACCTGACCATCAACGAAGCAATCGGGCGACACCCCGGTGATATTGCGCACGAAGTCGATGAAACGGGTGCTGCTCAGCAGCTCGGCGAGTTCGAGAAGCGGGCCTTCGGGAACCCGCTGCGCCGCGAATTCGTCCATCAGCTGATAGCGCTCAAAGATATATTGAAAGCCTTTGCGGGCCTCGATGGCGACCAATTCGTCAAACTGAGCGCGCTGGGCTGGGTCGACCTGGTCCATGCCGGCCGCGTCGAAGGCCCGGTGCTGGTCCTCGATCCGCGTGACCAGCGTCCACTGGGCTTGGCGCTTGATGGCGCCCAGAACCGCCTCAGCGGCCTCCTCGGTGAGCAGATTGGGAATGAAGACCCGCCCGGTTTCGGCGAAACGGGCTTTCAGCGCTGAGATATCCGAGCGATTGGCCAGCATCACGGCCTCCTCCTGCGGCGTCGCAGGCAGAGTGGCCGGGTCTTTGAGCGATGGGAAGGCCGGGGTGCAGAGCCGGCGCAAACGCCGCGGTTTAGGCCTCGCCCCGCTCCAGCTTGCGCCGCTCGCTTGCGCGCAACTTGACGCTCTCAGACTTCAGCTGGCCGCAGGCCGCGAAGATGTCCCGGCCGCGCGGGGTGCGGATCGGGCTGGCGTAGCCGGCGCGGTTGACGATGTCGGCGAAGGTTTCGATCGTCTCCCAATCCGAACACTCATACGGGCTGTTCGGCCAGGGATTGAACGGGATCAGGTTGATCTTCGACGGCACGCCCTTCAGGAGCTTGACCAGCGCGCGGGCCTCGGCCGGGCTGTCATTGACGCCTTTGAGCATGACGTATTCGAACGTCACCCGCTTGGCGTTGGACAGGTCGGGATAGGCGCGGATCGCGTCCATCAGGGTTTCGATATTGTACTTTTTGTTGAGCGGCACCAGCTCGTCGCGGAGCGCATCGTTGGTGGCGTGCAGGCTGATCGCCAGCATCGCCTTGGTGCGCTCGCCCAGCTCGGTCATTTTCGGCACGACGCCGGACGTGGACACCGTGATGCGCCGGCGGCCGATGGCGATGCCGTCGCCGTCGGAGATCACGTCGATGGCGTCGGAGACATTATCGAGATTATAGAGCGGCTCGCCCATGCCCATGAAGACGATATTAGTGATCTGACGATCCTCGTTCGAGGTCGGCCATTCGCCCAGATCGTCGCGCGCGATCATCACCTGCTGCGCGATTTCAGCCGCCGTCAGATTGCGCACCAGCTTTTGCGTGCCGGTATGGCAGAAGGTGCAATTGAGCGTGCAGCCGACCTGGCTGGACACGCACAAAGCGCCCGACTTGCCGACATCGGGGATGAAGACGGTCTCGGCCTCAACGCCCGGCGCAAAGCGGATCAGGTATTTGCGGGTGCCGTCCACGCTGACCAGGCGCTCGACGATTTCGGCGCGCGCGAGCGTGAACTTTTCCGCTAAAACCTGGCGCAAGTCCTTGGAGACATTGGTCATCTCGTCAAAGGACTGAACGCCGAAATGATAGATCCAGCGCCAAAGCTGTTCGGCGCGCATCTTGGCTTTCTTCTCATCGACCCCGGCATGTTCGATCAGCGCTGTGCGCAATTGCGCCCGCGTCAGACCGGCGAGCGGCATCGGACCGGCGACATCGGGCCGGTTGGAGAAGGACAGGTCGAGAGATTTTACGGGCGCGTTCATGGGCGCGTCATATAGGCGAAAAGCTAAAGAAGTGCGAGGGGTGAGGGGAGTCCGGACAAAGCCGGACCCCTCACCGCCCGCTAGGCATAGCTCACCACCTCATATTCGATCGCGTCGTGATCGTGGAAATAAAAGCGGCTGCCGGGCTCATAGGTCTGGTGGCTATGGGTCTTGATCCCGAAGGCCAGGACCCGCTGCTCTGCGGCGTCGAGATCCTCGACCAAGACGCCGAGATGATTGACCGCGCCCTTCTGGCGATAATTGTCGGGGTGGGCGTCGGTGGCGCCCGCCGGGCTGTACAGCGCCACATAGCGCTCCTCATCGCCGACATGCACGGTGCGCCCGCCGCCCAGGGACGGCCCGCTCCAACGCACATGCCAGCCGAACAGCTTCTCCAGCATCGCCGCCGTGCGGTCCGGATCGCTGACCGTGATATTGATATGTTCAAGAAGACCAGAACTCATGGGACATCCCTCTCGGTTTGCGTTGAAAGAGACGCCTTGATAATTCCTCAACCTAACTTGAGGTCAAGGGCTAAATATGGGACGGGTTTGAAAGCTGCTGAGGCGGGATAGCCGCTTTGCGGTCCCTCGGCCTGGGATGGGAGCAACGACATGGCTGGCAAACTCAAACCCTTCCTGTCTATTGGCGAGGTTGCGGCGCGGACGGGGTTATCGATCTCGGCGATCCGCTTTTATCAGGAGAAAGACTTGGTGCGGCCCGACCGCAATGCCGGCGGACAACGGCGCTTTTCCCGGGCCGACCTACGTCGGCTGTCTTTCGTCGTCGCCGCTCAGCGGCTGGGCTTAAGCCTCACCGACATCAAGGACGCGCTCGATACCCTGCCGAACGGCCGCGCTCCGACCAAGGCGGACTGGACCACGCTGGCCACCCAGATCCGGGCGCGCCTGGAGGCCCAGATCGGCATGCTGCAACGGCTGCAGGCGCGACTGGACGGCTGTTTGGGGTGCGGCTGCCTCTCCCTGGAGGGGTGCGCGCTGTATAATCCGGACGACCGCGCCGGCGCCGTCGGGCCCGGACCCCGCTTCGTGCTCGACGCGCCGGCGCAGGCCGATTGATCCGATTATTCAGCGCTCAGGGACCACGCCCACCCAATCGCCTCACCCTCCCCCTCCGGTCCCCAGATGCGGGCGGTTAGGGTGTCGGCATCGCGGGCATATTCAATATGGGTTGGGAAATCATGGTCCGGATTGGCGAACACCGCCGAAGCCGCGCCATGCTCGATCAAGGCGAACCGCACACCCTCGCCGCCCGAAGGCTGAGCGATATAGACCGGCGGACCGCCGTCCTGCGGCGCGAATTCGATGCGGATGAATTCAAAGCTGGTCCGGCCATCGGCGCGCACCGTCCGATTCATCCCGGTCATCAGCGCGCCGTCAGCGCCGGTCCAGATTTCCTCGGAGCGGCGGGCGTCGCTTTCGCTGACCCAATGGCCGGTCAGCCAGGTCAAGTCCGGAGCCGGTTCAGCAACCCGCAGCGTCACGGCGAGAACAGCAGCGAACATGGCGGAGCCTCATCGTTAGACTGTCGCCAGTATGCCTCAAGCCCCGCCCGTCCGCCATCACAGCCTTGCCCTTGGCCCCCGGCGCAGGGTTTTCTTGGCTCATGAAACTGACCCTCTACCCCCTCTCCAACACGCCGCCGCCCATCCGCCCCGCAGACGCCCGGCGTCAGTGGATGGACGACACCCCGGAAAGCTTCGCCTATCGCTGCCTGCCGTTAGCGGTGGCCAACCAGCATGGCTGGGAGGTGTTTGCCCCCACCGGGATCACTGCGCGCTGGACTGGCGGGGTGAATGTGGAGGATGTCGAGGTGGAGCTCGACGAGCCGCTCTCCATGAACCAGCCCGGCTCCGCCATGAGCAATTTCGGCTCAGGAATTCTCACCTTCGAGATGGGCTTTTTGATGCGCACGCCGCCGGGCTGGAATATCTGGGTCACCGGGCCGGTGAACCAGCCCAAGGACGGGATTACGGGGCTGGCCGGCGTCATCGAGACGGATTGGAGCCCCTATACCTTCACCATGAATTGGCGCTTCACCCGGCCGGGCGAGGTGCGGTTCGAAGCGGGTGAAGCGATCGCCCACCTCTTCCCGGTGCGCCGCGATCTGTTCGAACGCATCACCCCGGAAATCAAAGACTTCCAGTCCGATCCCAAGGCGGTCAAGCAGATGGAGATCTGGCGCGAAAGCCGCTCGGATTTCGCCGGCCGGCTCAAGCAGGGTGATCCCGCCGCGGTCGAAGAGAAATGGCAGAAAGGCTATTATCGCGGCCTGATGCCCGATGGCGGCAAAGGCCCCGCCGACCACAAAACCAAGCTGCGCGTGAAGCCGTTCGAAGCCGCGGCGGATAAACCGAAGAAGCGGCGGCGTTAGCTGGTGTTTCGCTAGATCTATTGTCTCTTCCCCGGCGAAGGCCGGGGCCCAGAGCAGTTGGGCACGGCGCTCGATGATCACTGGGTCCCGACTTTCGTCGGGAAAGAGTGTTGTGGGGCGCCGGAGAGAAACCCGTCCAAGTCTGCATCAGTGGCGCGGAAAGGCCCTTCTCTCATAGCGCTCTGCGCCAGTCTTCTAGCCGCCGCGGGTTCGCGCGGCTAAACACAACTCAGATTTTGGAGGGTCCCCATGCTGTTCGCCGTCACCTGCACCGACCGCCTCGGCGCGCTTCAAGTGCGCCTGGACAACCGTGCGGCCCATCTCAATTGGGCCGAGGCCGAGGACAGCCCGGTGAAAATGGCGGGACCGCTGATCGGCCCCAACGGCGATCCGGTGGGCTCGCTCTTAGTGGTGGAGGCCAAAGACGCTGACCATCTGCGCGAAATCCTCGAGCAGGACCCCTACGCCCAGGCCGAGCTGTTCGAAGAAGTCTTCACCATCCCGTTTAAATGGACGGTGAAGGCGCCGGCGGGGCTTTAAACTCTCCCAAGGCGGGCATTTTACGCCCCGGTAACGCGATCAAGACAGCATGGGCGCCTGCAAGCGCGCCGTTTGGGGCGCGCCGAAATGGAGGCCGCCATGTTCGATGCCTTGATGCTCGCGGCATCCCTCACGCTCGCCGAGCCGCCGCGCGAAGACGTGGCCGGCCGAGTCGCGCTGATGCTTGATCAAACCCTGGAGCGCCTCAGCCGGATTGAAGACGGCGAGCGGGTGGCGGAGTACACGCTGTGCTGGCTTCATCGCGATCGCCCGAGGTTTTCGCCGTATTTTGAGGTTCTAAGCCCCGGTGAGCTGTTCAGACAGTCTGATGCAATCAAGTCTGAGTTCGAGGCGCTGGCGGGCGAGTTTTCCGACGTTCTCGAGTACGCCAACTTCTATACAGTTGAGTTCGATGCGATCTTGAGTGAAGCAGTCGAGCTCGAAATGGACCGGCGGGACCAGTCCGCGATTGGCTGTCGATACACATTGGTTCCTGATCCAAACTACCTTTCTCGCGTGGCCGAGGCGGCCGACTATCGCCGATCAGCCGAGCGGGGCGAAGCCGATCCTGCCGCTGATTATCGAGCCATGACGGACGCCGAGCTCAGCGTCCTCACGAACCAGTCGAACCGCGAAGCCATGCTGGAAGTCCTCGCCTGCCTGGCGACGCTCGACCCCTATGAGCGCAACCAGTTGAAGGTCCGGATGGCGGATATCGCCGCGGACCCTGAACGATTTGAGGCGGACCTCTCGCGCCAGTCCGTAAACCGATCCCGATTTCAGATGGTTGACGACTTCTATGATGCAGACCGGATTTGGCGCGAAGCCGTCGCCGATCTCGCACCCGCGATGTCCGACAGCGAATGCGAAGGCGTGCTATCGCAATACGCCGAGGGCTGATATCGAGCCTCTCACCTGCACGGCGGCGGCGTCGTGCGTCCCGAGAGGCTTGATCCATGCCCAAAACCCCTGCCCCCGGCACGCGCCTTAAGGCCCTGGACACCATCCCCAATCCGGGCGGCGCGCCGGCGGATTATGCGGATTTGCCGATCCTGATCCTGCGCTCGGGCGAGACGGTGCGCGCCTATATCAATGTCTGCCCGCACCAGGGCCGGCCGCTTTGCCTGCCCTCGGGCAAAACGCTGGTGAGCGAAGAGCGCTTTGTCGTCTGCCCGTTTCATGGGGCGAGCTTTGATATTGAGACGGGCGAAGGCGCCGGCGGACCGGGCGCGCAAGCGGGCCTGAAGCCGGTGGCGATTACTGTGAAAGACGGCCAGGTGCTGGCGGCCTAGACCTTATTCGGCGTCGATAACCGCTTCCGCCGTCTGCACCGCATCGCGCAGGGCTTCAACGACTTCGCGCTCGGTCTGGACGACGCAGAAACGGCCATCGCGGAAGCGGAAAGCGCCGGTGAGGCCGCTGCGGTCAAAGCCCGCCACCAGATTATGGCGCAGGAAGTCGGCGACCGCGCCGTCGAAGACCACGCGGTCATCCAGCGCGATCTCCGGCGTATAGATTAGGCTTTCGCCGATCTCTCCATCGAGATTCCACGCCGCGTGCACGCGCGCATCCGCGCCGCGCGAGGCGAAGCCCGCGCCGTCCGGCAACAAAGCGCCGAAGCCTTCATCGCCCGCCGCGCAAACTTCGCGCGCCAGGATTTCCAGCGGATCGAGCGTTTCGCCGTCCGGATCGGCCGCCGGGGCCGGCTCGGTCTCCGGCGCGTCGGACGCCGCTGCATCAGCGCTCTCAGGCGCAGCCGCCGGGACGTCAGCCTCCTCGGTATCCGTCGCCGGGGCGCAGGCGGCCAGGGCCAAAACGGCGGCGGAGGCGGAGATGAAACGCAAAGCAGACATGGATAAGTCCTCTTCAATCCACTCACGAACAAAGCTGGCCGCTCCTTTAGCGCCCGCGCGGCGGGGCGAAAAGGGCCAAGCCTTCTGTGTCACGGAAGCATCATGAAACCGGGCGGGTCAGCGCTTGAAGAACGCGCGCGCTTCGCGCACCAGCGCCTCGCGGGCGGCCGCGACGATTTTCGCGCCTTTTTCCGGCGTCGCGCCGGAAGGGTCGGACCCGATGCGCCCGTCGGGGAAGCGCGCACGATAATCCGCGGCGTCGGTAAACCCGCCCACCGGGGCGACTTTGGGGCTCATCTCCACCGTCTTCACGGCATCGGGATAGGCGTAATACGTCACCGAGATCTCCGACGCTGTGGCGTGACTGCCATCGGCGACCGGGAAGATGGAGCGGCAGACATCCATCACGCCAGACAATTCCCACCAATTGGTGAGCTTGAGGCGATAGGGGCAGGCTTCCCCGTCCAGCGACCAATTGGCGTAGCTTTCGGCAAACGCGGCCTGGATGGTGGCGATATTCCCGCCATGGCCGTTGAGGAAATAGATGCGGTCAAACCCATGGCGATGCAGCGAGTCGATCCAGTCATTGATCGCCGCGATCATGGTGGACGGCCGAAGCGTCATGGACCCGGCAAAGCCCAGATGGTGCTGGGCGACGCCGACATTGAAAGTCGGGCCCACCATCATATCGCCCGCTTCGCCGGCCTCGCGCGCCATGACTTCCGGACAAATCGCGTCAGTGCCCACCAGCCCGTTGGGGCCATGCTGCTCGGTGGAGCCGATGGGGATGATGATGCCTTTGGAGCGCTCCAGATAAGCGTCGACTTCCAGCCAGGTCGCGGTGTGAAGCTGCAAGATCGGCCTCCCATGCCGTAAGGACTGAGGTCAGAGGACAGCATGTCGCACCGACTGGCAAGCGAAGGGGTCAGATGAGGCTTTAGCGGAGCGGCATGCCCTTGCCCGACCCCGGATCCCGGCGCCATGCTGACGCTCCAAACGGGAGGACAGCGCCATGGGCCAGGACAGTATCGCGGTTCCGGACAGCTTCGCCGACGCCAAGATCAACGCCGAGCGCTATCAGGCGCTTTATCGCCGCTCGCTGCTGGAGCCGGACGCTTTTTGGCGCGAGGAGTTAAAGCGCGTCGACTGGATCACCGAGCCAACCCGGATTTCCGACGTCAGCTTCGCCAAGGATGATCTGCATATCCGCTGGTTTGAGGACGGGGTTCTCAATGTCAGCGCCAACTGCATCGACCGCCATCTGCCCGAGCGCGCCAACAAGGTTGCGATCCTCTGGGAAGGCGATAACCCGGCCTATCACCACGCTGTCACCTATGCGCAGCTGCATAATCATGTCTGCCGCTTCGCCAATGAGCTCAAAGCGATCGGCGTGAAAAAGGGCGACCGGGTCACGCTTTACATGCCGATGATTTTAGAAGCCGCCTACGCCATGTTGGCGTGCGCGCGCATCGGCGCCGTGCATTCGGTGGTGTTCGGCGGGTTCTCCCCCGAAGCCCTGGCGGGCCGCATCACCGATTGTGAAAGCGAATTCGTCGTCACGGCCGACCAAGGCGTGCGCGGCGGCAAGGGCGTGCCCCTCAAAGACAATGTCGACAAGGCGATCGAGATCGCCGGCGGCGGCGTGAAGGGCGTGTTGTGCATCCGCCATACCGGCGCAGACGTGGGCTGGGTGGACGGCCGGGACCATTGGCACCACGAGCTGGCGCTGAGGGTCGACTCCAAATGCGAGCCCGAGCCGATGCAGGCGGAGGACCCGCTTTTCATCCTTTACACCTCCGGCTCGACCGGGAAGCCCAAGGGGGTGCTGCACACCACCGGCGGCTATCTCGTCTGGGCCGCAATGACGTGTGAGTACACCTTCGACCTGCGCGAGGACGACGTGTTCTGGTGCACCGCCGATGTCGGCTGGGTGACCGGGCACAGCTATATCGTCTACGGGCCGCTGGCGAACGGCGCGACCACGCTGATGTTTGAAGGCGTGCCGACCTATCCCGGCCCTGACCGCTTCTGGCGCATCGTCGCCAAGCATAAGGTCTCAACGCTCTATACCGCCCCGACGGCGATCCGCGCCCTGATGCGCGAGGGCGAAGAGCCGGTGAAAAAGCACGACCGCTCCTCCCTGCGCTTGCTGGGCACGGTGGGCGAGCCGATCAATCCGGAAGCCTGGCGCTGGTATCACGAAGTGGTCGGCGAAAAGCGCTGTCCGATCGTCGACACCTGGTGGCAGACCGAGACCGGCGGTCATCTCATCACGCCAATGCCCGGCGCGCATGGCCTCAAACCGGGTTCGGCGAGCTTCCCCATGTTCGGCATCCGACCGGCCCTTGTGAACACCGAAGGCAAGCGCCTGCCGGACGAGGGCGAGGTGGAAGGTAATCTGGTCCTCTTGGGCAGCTGGCCAGGGCAGATGCGCACGGTCTATGGCGACCATCAGCGCTTCATCGACACCTATTTTTCCACCTATGAGGGGATGTATTTCACCGGCGACGGCGCCCGGCGCGACGCAGATGGCTATTGGTGGATCACCGGCCGGGTGGACGACGTCCTCAACGTCTCCGGCCATCGTCTGGGCACGGCGGAGATTGAAAGCGCTCTGGTCGCCCATGACCTCGTCGCGGAAGCCGCGGTGGTGGGCTATCCCCATGATATCAAAGGCCAGGGGATTTATTGCTTCGTGACTCTGGTGGCGGGCCTGGAGCCCACCGACCAGACCGAAAAAGACCTCAAAGCCCATGTCCGCAAAGAGATCGGCCCGGTCGCCACGCCGGACGTGATCCAGTTCGCCCCGGGCCTGCCGAAAACCCGGTCCGGCAAGATCATGCGGCGGATCTTGCGCAAAATCGCCGAGGGCGAGTTTGATAAGCTGGGCGATGTCTCAACGCTGGCGGATCCCAGCGTCGTGGACGACTTGATCGCGGGGCGGAAGGCGGCGGATTAAGCCTGGCGTGATCCTTCAGTAACCCCACTTTCAAAGGGCGCTATTGCGCCGCAGCAATTTATGTTGCAACCGCGAATAGCGCCCCTATATCCCGCGGCGATCCCAATTTGCTGCGGAGCTTTTGATGCCCTTCATCCCCTACGCCATCGGCGCTTTCATGATGCTGCCCTTCGCCATTTGGGCGGTGCTGTGGATGGCGTTTCCAGGGCCGAAGCCGGGCATTACGGATTCGCCGCTGACCTTCGCGCTGCTCGCGGTCTCCATCCCGCTGGTGCTGTTCCACTACATCGCGGCTCTAGGCTATATCGCCAACTCCATGGCCGGTCGCGCCGGGGAAGAATTGCCGGTCTGGGGACCGGCGCGCTGGACGCAGCGCGCCCTCGCGCCGCTGACGGTGCTGCTGACGCTCGCCGCCGTGATCTTCGTTTTTGATCAGGGTGAAGGCGTGCTGGGCGCCGCCGCCGTCGGCGTGGCGGGCCTGTTCATGGCGGCGATCATGGCGGTCGCGCGCCGCCCGCGCCGCAGCGCGGCTGTGATGGCTGCGCCGGGCAAAGCGCTGCGCCAAGGCATCTACGCGCTGAGCACGCTGATCACCAAGCTGCCCGTCGTCGGCACGCTCTGGCGGGAAATCGCCGCCAACCCGGACCGCGCCGCGCCGGTGATCGCCATCAACACGGCGCTGGGTTTGGCGCTGATCGCCGTGCTGTTCGGCTTTGAGGCTTTGGTCGTCCCGGCCATGATCGCCGTGCCGGTGGTCTTCTTCATGATGATCAGCCTGGCGGCGGAGTAATTCGCCGCATTCCCTGAATCTCGACCCTCATCCTCGACAGGGTGAACACCGTTCGCTTATCCTCTTTTGACTGGGCATAGAGGCCGAAGGCCCCGCTCACACAGGGGAGGACAGGCGATGGGCGTTTGGCGCATTTCAACCGCCGTAGTGATCGGCGCAGGCCTGCTGGCCGGTTGCGGCGGCGAGCCGGAAGGCCGCGACGTGTCCGGCTTTGACCGCGAGTATCAAAACACGCTGATGGAAGCCTTGCTGGACGCCCAGCCGGGCGACGTCATCGAGATTCCAGCGGGCGAGTTTCTGATCGAGCGCGGGCTCTCGCTGGCCAATGTGGATGGCGTGACCATCCGCGGCGCGGGCATGGAGGAGACCATTTTATCCTTCGCCGAGCAGCGCCAGGGCGCAGAAGGCCTGCTGGTCTCCGGCTCGGATGACTTCACGATCGAAAATCTCGCCATTGAGGACACCATCGGCGACGCGCTGAAAATCACCGACGGGATCAATATCGTCATCCGAGGCGTGCGCATCGAATGGACCAATGGCCCATCGACCGACAATGGCGCCTATGCGCTCTATCCGGTTCAAACGACGAATGTTCTGATCGAAGACTCTGTAACGATCGGCGCCTCGGACGCGGGCATCTATGTCGGCCAGTCCGACAATATCATCGTCCGAAACAACCGCGCCGAGTTCAACGTCGCCGGAATTGAAATCGAAAACTCCCGCAACGCCGATGTCTACGGCAATGTCGCGACCAATAATACCGGCGGGATTTTGATCTTCGACATGCCGCACTTGCCCCGGCCGGGGTTCGGCACGCGGGTGTTCGACAATGATGTCTATGAGAATAACACCGCCAATTTCGCCCATGAAGGCACGGCGGTGGCGAGCGTGCCGGCGGGCACGGGTGTGCTGGTCAATGCCGGCGACGGCATCGAGGTGTTCGACAATCGCTTTCGCGATAATCGCACCGCCCACGTGATCATCGCCTCCTTCTTCACCTCAGGCTGGGACGGCGTCGAGCTGGGCGAGGCGTATGATCCTTATCCCGAAGCCATCTTCATCGGCCCCAACAGTTTTGAAGGCGGCGGCGGCAATCCGGACAGGCTGGAGCTGCAAGCGCTGCGTGTGGCGATGTTCGGACCGACCGGCCGCATTCCGCCGGTTTTGTGGGACGGCTTCGCGGATCCTGACAAGTTGGTCGACGGCGCTCTGCCGGATCACCAGCGGATCTGCGTCGACGAGGTCGAAGTGCTCAACGCCGACCTGCCCAATGACGCGGCGAACGCGCGGCTGGAGGGCGAGGCGCATCGCTGCACCCTGGCCCGTCTGCCCGCTGTGACGCTGGAGCTGTAGATGCGGCGCGCCTTGGCCGCCGCCGCATCGCTGATCCTGACAGCGTGTTCCGCCGAGATGGATTTGGGACCGGTGCCGGACGCCCCAAGCCCGCAAAGTGTCGCCGAAGGCTGGCCCGCGACCCTGTCGGACTGGGGCCAATTGGCCGCCGGCGGGGGTGCGCTGGTGCTGGGTGACGGCGTTGTGCCTTACCGGCTCAACACCGCGCTCTTCACCGACGACGCCTTGAAGCTGCGCACGGTCTGGTTGCCCGAAGGCGCAGCCCCGGCGCGCTATAATGATCGGGAGGTGTTTGATTTTCCCGACGGCACGGTGATCACCAAGACGTTTTACTATCCGCGCGCCGGCCGTGACCTCGACCGCGTCAGCGGCGACGGCGCCGCGATGGCGCATTTTTCCGGCGACCGGCTCGACCTCACTGCCGTGCGCCTGGTGGAGACCCGCATCCTGGTGCGCAGGGGCGCCGAGTGGGACGCAGCCAGCTATGTCTGGAACGCCGATCAGAGCGAGGCGGAGCTCGCCCGCACAGGGGCCTTTGTCGATCTGATTCTGGTCAGCACCGCGCGCGATGAGGAGCGACTCGATTATCTCGTGCCCAACGTCAATCAGTGCGCCAACTGCCACACGACAGACACGAGTGATGGTCTGGGCGAACGCCCGATCGGGCCGAAGGCGCGCCACCTTAACGGCGACTTCGTCTATGCGGATGGGCCGGAGAACCAGCTGGTCCGCTGGACACAGCTCGGCCTGCTCGAGGGTGTTCCGGCCGACGCCCCGGCGGCCGCCGCCTGGACGGCCGGCCTGCCCACGGACGCCCTGGCCCTTAATGCGGCGGCCCGCGCCTATCTCGACATCAATTGCGCCCATTGCCACTCCCGCACCGGCCAGGCGGACACGTCGGGCCTTTATCTGGAGCCTTGGGAGCCGGAGAGCGCCAATCTGGGCCTGTGCAAGCCGCCCATTGCAGCGGGCCGGGGCGCAGGGGGCCACCTCTATTCCATCATTCCAGGCGAGGCTGAGGCGTCGATTTTCACCTATCGTATGGCGTCAACCGGCGCGGACGTGATGATGCCGGAACTAGGCCGGTCCACCGTTCATGAGGAGGGTGTTGCGCTGATCGCGGCCTGGATCGACGCAATGGCGGGAGGCTGCGGTTAAGCAAAACCGCAAAAGCTTCTTGGCGCGGTCATTTTGGCCGGGCATGCTTCGGCTCCGTCCCTGCCTGACCCTCCGCCCTCATGGAGAGCGCTGATGTTCCGACCCGTCCTGATCGCCGCGATTGGTGGTCTCGCCGCCACCGCCTGCACCACGACCGAGCCGGTATGCCGGGAGGCCGGGGCGGCGGAACGCTCTTTATTCGGCGCCATCGTGGCCCATGATGAGGCGCGGGTCGCAGACCTGATGGCCGATACGCCGCAAGCCCAGCGCTTGCGCGCCTTGGATCCACAGATCGAACAACAGGTCTTTGGCCAGCGCATGGGCGACCGATCGGTCCGCACCGTGCTGATGCAGCCGCCGCTCTGCTTGTATGATCAGGCGCTGTCCGGGACCGAACGGGTGACCTATGTCTTCCCCGCCGGCCGGTTTGAAAGCCTTCAAAACCCCGATCAGCCGGGTGCGGAGCTCGGACGGGCGGGGGTGGACCATATCGCCTGCCGCTTCATCTCCGAAAATGGTCAGTGGCGTTTGTCCGACGCCTGCCTTCAAACCTTTGCGCCGCAAACGCCGGCAAGCTGATGCGGATCGTCGCAGGAGACACAATGGCGGCTGAGGCCGCTGGCTCGCTCTGCTAGACTAAGCGCTTCACTTTTAAAGGGAGGCGCGTGTGAAACTCACCAAGACGCCCGAGCTTTGGGTCGCTGCTTTTGATGGCGGCAAAGCTCTGATTTTTCGCAATTCCGGGACTGCAGTCGAGGTCTCG
This sequence comes from uncultured Oceanicaulis sp., assembly GCA_964484345.1. GTDB lineage: Bacteria > Pseudomonadota > Alphaproteobacteria > Caulobacterales > Maricaulaceae > Oceanicaulis. The sequence continues at coordinate 33,394 of CAZAGE010000013.1, forward strand.
CTGGATTTGGTGGCTCAGTTCGACAATGAGAACGGTCCCGATCGCGAGCAGACCAGCGATGCAGCTGGGCGGCTCCCTGACGGCGCCGGACGCAGCGGCGGGGCCGGCTTGCCCGCCGGGGTGGCGCACGGCGCGTCAGCCGTTGCGCAGACCGATCGGCATGATCTGGAGGAAGAGCGCTTCGTCGCGGGGCTGATCGAGCACCTCAACCGCCAGGCCGCCGCCGGCGCCTTTCAGGCGGTGATCGTATTGGCCAGTGAAGCCGCTCTTGGGCAGGCGCGTCGGCATTTTTCCGCGGCGCTGGACGACAAGATCGCCCATCAGGAAGCCAAGGATGTCGTCAACGAGCCCACGCCGGCGATCGCAGCCCGGGTCCAGACCCTGCTGAACGCTTAGCACTGCGACCCCGCCGTCTGGATTTACGCCGCCTTTTCGAGATCGGTGCGGAATTTCGCCAATTCGGCCGCAAGCTTTTCAGCCGCCGCCGACAAGCCTTCAGCCGCGCCGGAAAAGCGTTCGGATGCACTATTGGTGCGTTCCGCAGCGCCGGTCACGGCGGCGGCTTCTGCGTCAACGCGCGAGGTCGAGCCTGCCGCGTCGGCGGCCAGGCGGGCGATCTCGTCGGTGGCGCTAGCCTGTTCGGCGAAGGCGTCACGGGCGCTGGAGGACGCGGTGCGCACATCGCCAATCGTGCCGGAGATTTGCTGCAAACCAGAGCTCGCCTCATCCGCCGCCTTGCGCATGGCGTCGATCTTGGTGCGGATTTCGCCCGTCGCTTTGCCGGTCTGATCTGCGAGATCCTTCACTTCGCTGGCCACGACCGCGAAGCCTTTGCCGGCTTCACCGGCACGCGCCGCTTCAATGGTGGCGTTGAGCGCCAAAAGATTGGTCTGCTCGGCCACCGAGGTGACCATTTCAATGATGTCTTCAATCTCGCGCGCTGCGGTCTCCAGCTCAGCCATGGACGTGCCGGCCTTGCCGGCTTCGTCAGCCGCGCGGCCGGAAATCGTATCAGCTTCGCCCAGCGTGCGGCTGGCTTCCGCGATGGAGGCGGACAACTCCTGCGCCGCCGAGGCCACGGCCTCCACATGGCCGCTGGTTTCACGCGCCTGGTTGGACGCTGCTTCCGCGCTATTACGCGTTGCGCCCGCATCCGCCTGCAGATTGCCGGCGAGGTCAGCGAGCTCCTGGGCGGACGCCTGGAGCTCGTCCAGCACATTGCCGACCGCGCCTTCAAACGCGTTGGCGATGCGCGCGATGTCGATCTTGGCCTGCTCGGCTTTCTTTTGGCGTTCTTGATCGGCCTCGGCGAGTTGAGCCGCTTGCGTGTTGGCCGCTTCAGCTTCCGACAAGCTCATATCGGCGTCCGTCAACGCATCGGTGATCGCCTTAGCCAGCCAAACCAAGAGCGCGGTCTGGCCAACGACTACGATGGCGTGGAAAACGACGCGTGCGAAATCCGCCCCGCCGGGAAAGACCGCCGCAGGCAGCGCGAAGTTGAGCACCAGATGGTGGACCGCCGCAGCCGCCGCGGCGGCCAGAAGCGCGCGCCAATCGCACAAAATCGTCACCGCCGCCAGAGCCGCAAAGAACAGCATATGCATGTCGATTTGCCATTCCCTGCCCATCATCAGGAAGGTCATGCAGGCGGGAAAAGCCATCATCGCGGCGCCGAACAGCGCCCGCGTCGTCCAGACCGACGGGTTGGCGCGCCAGGCGACGAAGACCAGGCCGGTAATCGCCGCGAGAATAAGACCGCCGGCGAGCGCCTTGGGCGGGCTAATGAACAGCGCCGCGAGCACAAACACCACAGTGAGGCCGGCGATCGCGCCCATCATGATTTTCTGGGCTTTTATGCGCATGGTTTCGAGACGGGTCATCGAATTATGCTCCGCGAGATAAAGTATCGAAAGAGATTTCAGGATTGCAGCCGCCCAACATGATGGGATCGGCGATGAGCCAGGCGCCTGAGGCGGCCAGCCGCGCGACGCCGCCATCGGGCATGTCGACGATGACCGTTCCCGGCAGGCCGCCAAAGCGCACCAAAGAGGCGTCCGCGTCCGCAACCGCCCGCATCAGATCGGCCCGGTCCAGGCGCGGGTCGAACATCACCGCGACCTGGCCGCTGGACGGCGCGGTCGTGACGGCCATCAGAACGGGCGATGCGGCGATCATCGCAAAGGCGCCGACGAGGCAGAAAAGGGGAAGGCGAGACGCCATGCGATACCCTAGGGTCGATGTGATGATGTCATAATCACATGACCATAGTTAACGCGGAGTTTTCGGTCGGACGCGTTTACTTAACACGTTCAGCGAAAACTCCGCAATCCTAGGGTGGTTATCTAGGATGCAGGCTCGAATACCGCGTCGGGCGCATCAAACTGCGCCGGAGCCGGATCAAGGACGCGGAAGGCTCCGCCGCGAATGGTGTAAACCGCCAAGCCGCGCTCAATCGTGCCGTCCTCACGGAAGCGGAACAAGCCGTCGACCCCGAGGAAACCTTCCGCATCGGTCAACCGCTCAACACTGAAGCCGTCGCCTTCAGCGGCCATCAAGGCCGCCAGCGAGGCGGCGTCATAGCCCAGACCCGCCAGCCGCGAGGCGTCTTCATTGAAGATGTCCTGGTAAGCCGCTTCAAAGCGCGCGCGCGCTTCAGGCGGCGGTCCTGCGAACCAGCCATGGGCGAGCGCCGGCTCCCGCGCGAGACTTGGATTGCGCCACAGGCCCGTGCCGATGAATTTCACCAGCAGCGGGTCGATATCTTCATACAGCATCACCGGCGCCAGCATGCGTAGACGGTCGCCCCCTTCCGGCAGCAGCAGCACCTGGAAGGCGGACGCCGGCGACGGCGTCCAGTTCGCGCCCGACATCAGGGCGGCTTCCGCCGGGTCGAGCATCTCAATACCCGTCGAGGCCAAGCGCGCGGCCGCTTCGGTCATCGCGGAAATGCCGCCGTCATAGAAGGCCTCCGCAATCAGGCCGGTGGCGAACTCCCGCTCCCGCAGCTCCGGCTCCGCGCCTTCGGGTGCGTCCTCAGGCAAAGGCTGCTCCACCAGGACCAACTCAGGCAGCGGCTCCGGCCCAAAGGCCTGCTCGATCACATCAGCATAAGCGGAATAGGCCACCTGACCGTAGCCCGTCGCCGGGCCGGCGAAGGCGAAGCGCGTTGCGCCCTGCTGCACCGCATATTCGGTGACCCGGCGCACTTCCTCATCCGGCGGAAAGCTCAACAGGAAAACATTACCGCCCGCCACCGTCGCGTCGGTCGAAAATGCAATCAGCGGAACATCGGCGCTGGCGGCGACGGCGCCTGCAGCCTCAACCGCGCCAGCAAATAAGGGCCCAAGGATAAGATCCGCGCCGTCAGCCAGCGCCGCTTCAGCCGCCGCCCGGGCGCCGGACGGTGTGCCGCCGGTGTCTTTGGGCAACAACACCACCCCGTCGCCCGCACGCTCGAACAAAGCGAGCTCGGCGGCGTTAAGAATGTTTTCCGCTTCCGCGCGCGCCGCACCGGCGCTGGCGCTGAACGGCAGCAACAAAGCGACCCGGCTGATCTCAAGCCCGCGCATATGCTCGGGCGTATAGCCCAACTCTGCGATCTCCACCGGCAGCACGGCCGGGGCTGGCGGGTCACCGACGAAAGGCGGGGGCGCGACCGCGACCGGCGGCGGCGCGGCTTCCGGCGTCGCGCAAGCCGCGAGCGCCAGCAGCGTGAAGGCGCCTGCAAGCCCCAAACACCGTCTTGGCGAGACGGCTATCCTCGGCGATGCTTGACTGGTCATGACGCGCTACCCTCTGTCCGACGTCCCTTGGCGCGAAGCTAGCCGTGGCGGCGGCGCCTCGCAACCACGCCAGACCGGCTTTGACGCATGACTGCGTCAACAAAACGGCGCCGGGCTGAGCGATGGGGGCGCCGCGCGGAAGGCCTGGCCGCGCTGCAGCTGAGGCTCACCGGCTGGCGCATCCTCGATCAGCGCGCGCGGACGGGCGCCGGTGAACTCGATATCGTCGCTCGGCGAGGCAAAGTGCTGGCCTTTGTGGAAGTCAAAGCCCGCGGTGATCTGGCGACCGCTTTGGCGGCCGTAACCCCTTACCAGCGCCAACGCCTGCTGCGCGCCGCCGCGATTTGGCGCGGACGCCGGGCTGACCTCGCGGATCTTGAGGTGCGGTTCGACTTGATTGTCTGCGCGCCATGGCGCTGGCCGCGCAAGCGTGTGGCGGCCTTCACCGCCGAGACGGGCTCGAGCCTGGATCTGCTGTAAGACGCAGGCGCAATCGAGAAAGGTGAACGCTGCGTTTACCCTTGTCCGGCAAATTGCCGTCGCTGGGAGGATTGCGAGGTTTCCCCAATGTTTTCGACCCTTCGCCTGATGGCCCTTATCCTGGTGTTCACCACAGCGGGCTGCGCCGCCTTCCAATCTGAGCGGTCAGCCGGCCGCCAGCTGGATGACTTCAACGCCGCCACCGGCATCAAGTCGGCGATGTTGCGCGCGGAGGGCTATCGTCTCGGCGGCGTTGATGTGGAGGTCACCGAAGGCGTAGCGCTGCTCACCGGCCACGCCCCGCGCGCCGAAGACCGCATTTATGCCGAGTGCGTAACCTGGAGCGCGCCCGCCGTGCGCGAGGTGAGCAATCGCATCGAGATCGGCGGCGGCCGCGGCGCAGGCCAAACCGCGCGCGACGCCCTGATCACGCAGCGTGTTCGCGCCCGCCTGGTGGCCGACAGCTCCATTCGGTCGGTGAACTTCAATATCGAGACCCATAACGGCGTCGTTCACTTGCTTGGCTTCGCCCGCAACGACGCGGAGCGAGAACGGGCCGCGCTTCACGCCTCGCTGGCCGAAGGGGTGGAGGAAGTAGTCGACCTGGTGCGCGTTTTTGGCGAGACGGCGGACCTTCCCGCCCGCGGCGCCCTGCAAGCCGCCGCCTGTGACGGTGGTATCGAACCGAGCGTGGCGCCCCCGCTGACGGCGCCAGAAGAAGTCGACGACGCGCCCATCCAGCCGATCGATCCGCCCGCGCCGGCGGTGAATGCGCGCTGGGCGAATTCAGGCTAGCGCCTAAAACCAGAACTTCTGAGGAGTGCTCGCGTATGAGTTGACGCAACCCGTCACTTGTACCACACTTGTTCTGGTTTTGATCGGCGGTGTTCCGTTTGCGTGTGGATAACACGGACTCACCCTGACAGGGAATGAATCTGATCAGTGAGCTTGTGTCATGAGCATCCGCACCGAGTCCGCGACCTTTGAAGGCGCGCGCGCCAAGCCTGTCGCAGTCCAGGTCCAGCTAGCGGGCGGCACGCCCACTTTCGTGGTTGTCGGCTTGGCTGACAAGGCCGTTGCTGAAAGCCGCGAACGGGTCCGCGCCGCCTTCGCCGCCATCGGCCTGTCCCTGCCCAGCAAGCGGCTGATCGTCAATCTGGCGCCGGCCGACCAGCCGAAGGAAGGCTCTCATTTCGACCTGCCCATCGCCATGGGATTATTGGCCGCGCTGGGGGTTTTGCCCTCCGACGTGCTCGAGGAACACCTGGCGATGGGAGAGTTGGGCCTTGACGGATCTTTGGCCCCGGCGCCGGGCGCCCTGCCTGCGGCCATGCTGGCGAGCGAACGCGGGCGCGGCTTCATCTGCCCGGAAGCGTGCGGGCCCGAGGCGGCTTGGGCCGGGGGCGATTTGCCGATCCTTGCCCCAGCATCCCTCATCCAGCTGATCAATCATTTCAAGGGCGGTCAGGTCTTGGCCCGGCCTGCACCCGGGGAGTTGGAAGATGGCCCCGCCATCCCAGATTTACGCGATGTCCGCGGCCAGGAAACCGCCAAGCGCGCCCTGGAGGTCGCCGCGGCCGGCGGACACAATCTCTTAATGGTGGGACCGCCCGGCTCGGGGAAATCCATGCTCGCCGCCCGCGCGCCCGGCCTGTTACCGCCGCTCGACGCGGCCGAACTTCTGGAAGTCTCCATGGTGCAGTCCGTCGCCGGGCTGTTGGATCGGGGCCGCCTGTCGCGCACCCGCCCGTTCCGCGCCCCGCACCATTCCGCCTCGATGGCGGCGATGGTCGGCGGCGGAACGCGGGTTCGGCCCGGCGAAGCCTCGCTTGCCCATCACGGCGTCCTCTTCCTCGACGAGCTGCCCGAATTTCATCCCCAGGTGCTCGACAGCCTGCGCCAGCCTCTGGAAACCGGCGAAATCGCTGTCGCTCGCGCCAATGCCAGGATCACCTTCCCCGCGCGGTTTCAACTGATCGCCGCGATGAATCCCTGCCGCTGCGGTTGGGCGGGTGCGAATGGCGAGGCCTGCGCCCGGGGGCCAAAATGCGCTCAAAGCTATCAGGCGCGCATCTCCGGACCGATGATGGACCGGATTGATCTTCAGATTGATGTTCCGCCAGTCACCCCCGCCGATCTGGCCTTGCCGCCCGCCCCGGAGGGCACAGCCGAAGCCGCAGCCCGGGTTGCGCAAGCGCGCGCCGTGCAGGCCGAGCGCGGCGTGCTCAACGCCCGGCTCGGCGGCGACTTGCTGGACGCTGCGGCCGCGCCCGACGCCGATGGGCGGGTCTTGATGACCAAGGCGAGCGAAGCCATGGCGCTGACCGCCCGCGCCTATCATCGAATCTTAAAGGTCGCGCGCACCATCGCCGATCTGGACGGGTCTGTCGCCGTGCGCCGCATCCATATCGCCGAAGCGCTCAGCGCCCGAAAATCCAGCGCCGCCGGCCGCCAGGCCGTGGCGCACCCGTCCAACGTCTCGACATTTCCTTAACGCGGCCGCGGCTAAACAGGAGGGATGAGTACGCACGGCCCCCTCCTCGATCATCGGCCCGGATTCCGTGAGGCCGGATTCGGCGTCGCGCGCGCCGCCCTGGACGCCATGGCCGAGCTGGTGATCATGCGCGACGCGCAAGGCCGTATCATTGAAGTCAACTCAGCCTTTCTTGGCGCCTTCGGCGGCGAGCGGACGGACTGGATCGGCTGCTGGTTTGCGGTCGCCCCCGCGGGCGCCGATGACGGAAAAGTCCAGCGCTATGATGTGGCCATGCGCACGCGCACCGGCCCGATCTGGATCGAGTGGTCGGAAACCCTGACACCCGATGGGTCCAGCGTTGCTGTCGGCCGCGATGTCAGCGAGGAACGTAAGGCGCGCGCCGAGCAAAGCGAAGCTGTGCGTGGCAAATCCGTGTTTTTCGCTGCGGTCACCCATGAATTGCGCACCCCCTTGTCCGGCGCTTTGGGGGCGGCGGACCTTCTCGCAGACACCACCCTGGCCCCGGACCAGAGCGCCTATTTGACCGCCGTACGCGACAGCGCCGCCCACGCGCTGGGTCTGATCGACGACATTTTGGACTTAACGCGTTTGGAAGCCGGACGGTTGGAGCTGCGCCCCGGCCCGGTCGATCTGCGCCAGCTTGTCGAACATGTTTGCGAAGTGCTCGCCCCGCGCGCGGCGGACCGCGACCTGACCCTGACCCACGCCATCGACGCCGCCATTCCCGAGCAGATCGAGGCGGATGAAGCTCGCCTGAAACAAATCCTGTTCAATCTGGCCGGCAACGCGGTGAAATTCACCGAAACCGGCGGCGTCCTAATCACGGTTGATGAAATCGGCGATGAATTCCGCCTGACCGTGCGCGATAGCGGGCCCGGCATCAGCGCCAACGATCAAAAGCGACTATTTGAACATTTCGAGCGCGGCGCCGCGGAACGCCAGGCCGCGCCGGGCGCCGGCCTGGGTCTGGCCATGGTCAAGCGCCTGGCCGAGGCCATGGGCGGTTCGGTTGGCGTAAAATCCGATCTGGGCGACGGCGCATTATTTTGGGTCACCGCCCCGATCACAGCGTTAAAGCCCGCCCCGACGCTCCGCCCGCTCAACGGACGTTGCCTCCTGGTCGCGGCGTCCGGCGCTCTGCAGCGCGAAGGCCTTGTACGACAGGCGGTCTCCCTTGGCGCGGAAACAGCAGAAGCGCCCTCTTCAGAAGCGGCGATTTCGCTGCTCCCCAATCTCGCCGAGCCGGTCACGGTTATTCTTGACGAGGACTGGGTGCAAGCCGCGCCTGAGCTGAAAGCGGCCCGGCCCAATGCGCGCGTGCTCGCGCTGGCTGAACCGCGCACTAAAGACCAATTCGCTGGCGAAGATCGCCCGAACGGCGTGGATGGCTGGCTGGTCGCCCCCGTGCGCGCCCGCTCGCTCGCCGCCTGGGCGGTGGGCGAAGCCGCCGAAGAGGTTGCCGCTGACGCCGCCGCGATCCCGGCGGCGCAACCTCTGGCCGGCCTCAACCTGCTGCTCGCCGAAGATGATCCGGTCAACGCGATGATCGCCAAGACGGTCCTAGGTAAGCTGGGCGCGACGGTGACCCATGTCGAAAGCGGCCGCGCGGCGGTGGAACAGGCCGCCGGCGCGCTGTTCGACGCCGCCCTGCTCGATTTGCGCATGCCGGAGATGAACGGGTTGGAGGCCGCCGCCGCCATTCGCGGGCTTCCCAGCGCCGCGGGCCTGCCGCTGATCGCCTTGACGGCCAACGCCACAGAAGCCGATCGGGCGGCCTGTTTGGCGGCGGGCATGGACGCCTTCATGACCAAGCCGCTGGACCCTGAGGCCCTCACGGACCGCCTGACCGCCTTGTGTGCGCCACAAAACCGGGCAAACGTCGGATAAACCGCATGCGCAAAGAGTGTTTTCATGACCGATACGACGACCCCTGCCCCGCATCGCACCTGGCGGGAAACCGTAACGGTCTACTTCACCCCGGTAATGCTCTCCATGCTGGTGCTCGGCTTCGCCTCCGGCCTGCCGCTCTACATGGTCTTCCAGAAGCTGTCTTTCTGGCTGCGGGACGCGGGCATCGAGCGGTCAACGATCGGGTTCTTCTATTGGGTGACGATGGCCTACACCCTGAAAGTGCTGTGGGCGCCAGTTATAGATCGGGTTAGAATTCCGTTTCTTTTCAAGATTTTGGGCCCGAGACGGTCTTGGATCGTCACCGCGATCGGCGGCACGGTGATCGCTCTTCTGCTCATCTCGCAAACCGATCCCAGCCAGGGGCTTCTGCCCGTTCTGATCGCCGCGGTGCTCCTCGCCTATTCCAGCGCGACGCTCGATACGGCCATCGACGCCTGGCGGATTGAAAGCGCACCCAACGACATGCAGGCGAATATGGCGGCCGCCTATTCGCTGGGATATCGCGTCGCCTATATGACCTCGGGTCTCGGTTTGGCGATCTCGGAATGGGCGAACTGGTCCTGGTCTTTCATCGCCATGGCCGCCGCCATGGCGGTCAGCGCCGCGCTGGTCTTTCTGATGAAGGAGCCGCCCCAGGGCCTGAAGAAACAGGCCCTCAAAGGCAGCTTTCCCGAGAAAGTCGTGCGCGCGGTTGTCGAGCCTTTCCGACAATTCTTCTCGCGCCTGGGCTGGTGGCTGATCCCGGTTCTATTGTTCGTCACGCTCTATCGGATCAGTGACTTCACCATGGGGGTGATGGCTGCGCCGCTTTATTCCGACCTGGACTTTGGCCGCGACGCGGTTGGCGCCATCCAAGGCGGGCCGGGCCTGGCGGCGACGATTTTCGGCTTATTTTTAGGCGGGGTGGCCGCCATGCGGTTTGGTTTGATGCCCGCCCTGGTGATCGGACTAATCATCACCCTAATCACCAATGGCGCCTATGCCTGGCTGGCCGCCACAGCGCAGCCGGACGATGTTTGGCGGCTGACCATCGCCGTGGTCGGCGACAATATCGCGGGCGGCTTCGTGACCACCTGCTTCATCGCCTATCTCTCCAGCCTTGTGGATCCAGAAAACGCGGCGACCCAGTACGCTTTGCTGAGTTCCTTCTACGCCATTCTGCCGAAATTCATGGCGGGCTTTTCCGGCGTGCTGGCCGACGCAGTGGAATGGGTGTGGTTCTTCATCCTCACCGCCGCCTGGACGATTCCAGCCGGCGGTTTGCTCGCCCTCATCCTGATCGCCGGACCCCCGGCGTCAAAAGGGCTCTACAAGTTCGCCGAGCGGCGCACAGCAGACGAGGGTGCTTAACCCGCCGCCTCGTGCGCCTCACCGGAGAGATCGTGCGCCGCCAACGCCGCCAGGGACAGAATTTCGTTCACGCTGGCGCCCAGCCGGGCGATCTGCACCGGCTTTTCAAGGCCGAGCAGCATGGGTCCGAGCACGGTCGCGCCGCCCGCAGCCCCCATCAGCTTGGTGGCGATCGAGGCGGAGTGGATGGCCGGCATGATCAGCACATTGGCCGGGCCTGACAGGCGCGAGAAGGGGTAGAGCCGGCGATGGTCGGAGTCGAGCGCCACGTCGGCGTTCATCTCCCCTTCGTATTCAAAGTCGGCGCCGCGCTCATCCAGCGCCGCCACCGCGGCCTGGATCGTATCGGCGCGCTCACCGGCCGGATTGCCGAAGGTGGAGTAAGACAAGAAGGCGACGCGCGGCTCCACGCCAAAGCGGCGCGCCGCAGCGGCCGTCTCGCACGCGATATCCGCGAGCGCGTCCGGGGTTGGAAACTCGGTGACATTGGTGTCTGCGATGAACAGGGTGCGGCCGCGCGACAGCACCAAGCTCATGCCCATCACCCGTTCGCCTTCGGCCGGGTCGAGCACCAGCTTCACATCGTCGAGCGCCTGGGCGTAGCTGCGCGTCACACCCGTCACCATGCCATGGGCCTGGCCCTTCGCGACCATGCAGGCGGCGAAGACATTGCGATCCTGATTGACCAGGCGCTGAACGTCCCGGCGCAAATAGCCCCGGCGCTGCAGCCGCTCATACAGGAAGTCGGCATAATCCGCGTTGTGATCGGACAGGCGCGCATTGACGATCTCAATGGCGTCCAGCGGCACGCCCAACAGGCGCATATTGGCGTGCACGGTGTCTTCCCGGCCGATCAAAACCGCCTGGCCCAAATCCTGGTTCTGGAAGGCGAAGGCGGCCCGGATCACGCTGGGCTCTTCGCCTTCGGCGAACACGATGCGCTTGCGATTAACCGAACGCACCTCGTCTTGAATGCCCTGAATGATCGCGGCGGTCGGATCCAGCCGGCGGGCCAGCGCGGCCTTATAGGCCTCCATGTCCGAAATCGGCTTGCGCGCCACGCCGGTGTCCATGGCGGCCTGCGCCACATAGGGGGGCACATGGCTGATCAGGCGCGGATCAAAGGGCGCCGGGATGATGTAATTCTTGCCAAAGGTCGGGCGCGAGCCGTGATAGGCGGCGGCGACCTCGTCGGGCACATCCTCTCGGGTCAATTCCGCCAGCGCGCGGGCGGCGGCGACCTTCATTTCTTCATTGATGGTGCGGGCGCGCACATCCAGCGCGCCGCGGAAGATATACGGAAAGCCCAACACGTTATTGACCTGATTGGGATAATCGGACCGGCCGGTGGCCATGATGGCGTCCGAACGCGCCTCGCGCACTTCTTCCGGCGTAATCTCCGGATCCGGATTGGCCATGGCGAAAATGATCGGATCGGCGGCCATGGATTTGACCATGGCTTTGGTCACCGCGCCCTTCACCGAAAGGCCGATGAAGCAATCCGCACCGTCCAGCGCCTCTTCCAGGGTGCGCGCCTCTGTGTCCGCGGCATGCGCCGACTTCCACTGATTCATCCCCTGCTCACGGCCTTTATAGATGACGCCGCGGCTGTCGCAGAGAATGGCGTTGTTGTGCGCCACGCCCAGCGCCTTGATCAGCTCGAGCACCGCGATGCCCGCAGCCCCCGCGCCATTGACCACGACTTTCAGCTTGGCGATGTCCCGTCCCGTCAGCTCACACGCGTTCAAAATCCCGGCGGCGGAAATGATCGCCGTGCCGTGCTGGTCGTCATGGAAGACCGGCACGTCCAGCGCTTCGCGCAGCCGCTCTTCGATGATGAAGCAATCGGGACCCTTGATATCTTCCAGATTGATGCCGCCGAAGGTGTTTCCGAACCGGCGCACGCACTCGATGAAGGCCTCGGGGTCGGATTCTTCGACCTCAATGTCGATGGCGTCGACATCGGCGAAGCGCTTAAACAGCACGGCCTTACCTTCCATCACCGGCTTGGACGCCGCGGCGCCCAGATCGCCGAGACCCAAAATCGCCGTGCCGTTGGAGATCACCGCAACGAAATTGCCCTTGGACGTGTAGTCATAGGCCGCGTCGATATCTTCCGCGATGGCTTTGACCGGCGCGGCGACGCCCGGCGAATAGGCCAGGGACAAATCACGCTGGGTCGCCATCGGCTTGGTGGCGCGAAGGGCGATTTTCCCCGGCTTGGGATTGCGGTGAAAATCAAGCGCTTCTTCATCGTCCACGCGGGGGCGGTTTTCAGTCATGGCGAATGGCCTTTAGGGCAGGGCTGAAAGGGCGGGCGGGCAAGTTGGCCCCTAAACTAACCGCTTCGCACCATGCGGCAAATTGCAATGCTGTGTCTGGGCCGCGAGCCATGCTTGCGCGGACCCGACACGCGTTTACCTTTCGGTCATGACTCAGGTCCCCGACCCCGATCAGATGATGGAGCGCGCCTTCCCGACACCGGAGGGCGGCACCCCGATGATGGTGCAATTCTTGGAGCTGCGCGCCGAAGCGCCGCTGGACGCGCTGCTGTTTTATCGGATGGGCGATTTCTATGAGCTGTTCTTCGACGACGCCGTGCGCGCCGCCGCGGCGCTCGATATCGCGCTGACCAAGCGCGGCGAGCACCAGGGCGAAAAAGTGCCCATGTGCGGCGTGCCGGTGCACAACGCCCCGGTTTATCTGTCCCGCCTGATCAAGGCCGGCTTCAAAGTCGCCGTCGGCGAGCAGATGGAAGATCCCGCCGAAGCCAAGAAACGCGGGTCCAAGGCCGTGGTCCGGCGCGCCATCACCCGCATCGTCACCCCGGGCACGCTGACCGAAGACGATTTGCTGGACGCGCGTTCCGCCAATCGGATCGCCGCCATCGCCCAGCTCGCCACGGGCGATCTCGCCCTCGCCTGGGCGGATGTGTCGGACGGAGAGTTCGGCTCCAGCCCGGTCACCGCGGTGGATCTGGACGCCGAGCTCGCGGCGCTCAACCCGTCCGAACTGCTCTGCCTCGATGATGCGGCGAAAGACGCGGAAGCCCTGGCGCCGAACGCCGTCATCACGCCCCGCGCTCGCACCAAGTTCGACGCGAGCGCCGGCGAGCGGCGCTTAATGGCCCGCTTTGAGGTGCAAAGCCTCGACGCCTTCGGCGACTTCACCAAGGCGGAGATCGCGGCGCTGGGCTGTATTCTCGATTATCTCGAACTCTCCCAGGCCGGCGCCCCGGCGCGCCTGCGCCCGCCCGCCAGCCATGCGGCCGGGGCGGTGATGGCGATCGATCCCGCCGCGCGTGCGAGCCTGGAGATTGAGCGCACGCTGCAGGGCGCGCGCAAAGGCTCGCTGGTCGACGCCATCGACCGCACCCTCACCGCGCCGGGCGCGCGTCTGTTAGCGGAGCGGCTGTCGCGGCCCAGCCTCAGTCTTGATGAAATCAACGCACGCCTGGACGCCGCCGGTTGGTTCGCCGACGACCGGGCGATCCGCATGGGCGTGCGCGAACGGTTAAAGGCCGCCGGCGATCCCGCCCGCTGTCTCAGCCGGCTCTTGCTGGGCCGCGGCGGGCCGCGTGATCTTTCCGCCCTCGTCCGCGCCTTGAAAGAAGGCGAGCGGCTGATCGCGGGCCTTGCGAAGGAACGCTTGAACCCGCCGCCGGATCGCGTGGCGGCCGATCTCGATGCGCTGTCGCTGGCCGAACGCCCGGACCTGGCGGCCCTGGTCGAGGACGTCACGCGCGCGCTGGTGGAGGAGCCCCCGCTCCTCTCGCGCGATGGCGGCTTCATCGCTGCCGGCTGGTCGGCGCCCTTGGATGAAGCGCGGTCCTTGCGCGACGAATCCCGCAAGATCGTCGCCGGGCTGCAGGCCACCTATGCCGAGGCGAGCGGCGTCTCGGCGCTGAAGATCAAGCATAACAATGTCTTGGGCTATTTCATCGAGGTCAGCGCAAAAAACGCCGACGCCTTGATGAGCCATGACGCCTTCATCCACCGGCAGACATTGGCGAACGCCGTGCGCTTCTCCACGCCCGAGCTGGGCGAGCTGGAAGCCAAGATCGCCAAGGCCGGTGAGCGATCGCTCGCGCTGGAGCTGGAACTGTTTGAGGCTTTCCGCGATCGGGTCGAAGCGCAAGCGGGCGCGATCCGCATGGCGGCTGCCGCGCTCGCGGATCTGGACGTCGCCTCTTCGACGGCCGACTGGGCGGTGGAAACCAGCGCCAGCCGGCCAGTGGTGGACGACAGCTGCGCGTTCGAGATCGAGCAGGGCCGCCATCCGGTGGTGGAGCAGGCGTTAAAACGCACTGGCGACGGCCGCTTCACGCCCAACGCCTGCAGCCTGGACGGCGACGGGACCAGCGCGCCGCGCCTGACCCTGGTCACCGGGCCCAACATGGCGGGTAAGTCCACCTTCCTGCGCCAAAACGCCGTCATCGCCATCCTCGCCCAGGCCGGGCTTTACGTGCCGGCGAAGTCCGCGCGCATCGGCCTGGTCGACCGGCTGTTTTCCCGCGTCGGCGCGGCGGATGATCTCGCGCGCGGTCGCTCCACCTTCATGGCGGAGATGATCGAAACCGCCGCCATCCTCAATCAAGCCGGCCCCCGTGCGCTGGTGATCCTGGATGAAATCGGCCGCGGCACGGCGACCTTTGACGGCCTGTCCATCGCCTGGGCGGCGGTCGAGCATCTCCACGAAGTCAATCGCTGCCGCGCCCTCTTCGCCACCCATTATCACGAACTCACCCGCCTGGTGGACGAGCTTGCCGCCGCCGGAAACGTCTCGCTGAAGGCGCGCGAATGGAAGGGCGAGCTGGTCTTCCTGCACGAAGTCCAACCCGGCCCCGCCGACCGCAGCTATGGCGTCGAAGTCGCCAAACGCGCCGGCCTGCCCAAAGCCGCCGTCGCCCGCGCCAAAGACATCCTCGACCGCCTGGAAGCCGACGGCGCGCCCGCCGCCGCGCTGGCGGATTTGCCGCTGTTTTCAACAGTGGCGCCGGAACCAGAGGTGAAACCCAGCGAAGTCGAGGCGCGGCTCAAAACCGTGGATGTCGACGGGCTGTCGCCCAGAGAGGCGCTGGATCTCCTCTATGCGCTCAAAGGCATGGTGGAGTAGACCCCAACGCTCTCTTCCCCAGCGAAAGCTGGGGCCCAGAGATTGCGGAGCGCAGCGCTTGATGGCCCTGAATCCCAGGTCAAGTTTGGGAAGGAGGCGGTGAGGCCAGACGGGCGGTCCTTAGCCCTTGGCAAACACCTGCCCATCATCCGCAAAGGCCTTAAATTCCAGCGCATTCCCGCTGGGATCGCGGACGAACATGGTCTTTTGCTCGCCGGGTTCTCCCGCAAAGCGCAGATAGGGCTCGATGACAAACTCAGCGTTCGCAGCGGTCAAACGCTCGGCGAGCTGATCAAAGCCGTCATAATCCAGGATCAAGCCGAAATGCCGGACCGGGACCTGTTTGCCGTCGACCGCATTGGTCGGCCCAGTCTCGCAAAGCTCGGGCGCCAGATGGGCGACGATTTGATGGCCGAGCAGATCAAAATCGATCCAATGATCGCTCTCCCGCCCCGTGCCGCAGCCCAGCACGCCGGCGTAGAAGGCCCGCGCCGCCTCCAATTCGTGGACTGGAAACGCAAGGTGAAAGCGGGGGCGGTGGCTCATGGCGGGCTCCAAATCAGCAGTCTTGGCTTTGCGCATTGCGGCGCGAGCGCCTAGATGAGCGGTGAACCTTTGATCCCGCAAGAGCCTTCCGCCATGACCGAGTTTTCTCCCCGCGAAATCGTCCACGAGCTGGACCGCCACATCATCGGCCAGGCCGACGCGAAAAAGGCGGTGGCGATCGCGCTGCGCAATCGCTGGCGCAGGAAGCGGGTCGAAGAGGGTCTGCGCGAGGAAATCACGCCGAAAAACATCCTGATGATCGGCCCGACCGGGGTCGGCAAGACCGAGATCTCCCGCCGCCTCGCCAAGCTGGCCGGCGCGCCCTTCCTCAAGGTGGAAGCCACCAAATTCACGGAAGTGGGCTATGTCGGCCGCGACGTGGATTCGATCGCCCGCGACCTGGTCGAGGTGTCGCTGTCCTTGGTGCGGGAGAAAAAGCGCGAAGAGGTCAAAGCCAAAGCCCACGGCGCTGCGGAAGAGCGGGTGCTTGACGCCCTGGTGGGCCCGGGCGCCGGCTCGGCGACGCGCGAGAGCTTTCGCCGCAAGCTGGTCGCGGGTGAGCTCGACGACAAAGAGATCGAAATTCAGGTCGCCGACGACAGCTCGCCGATCCAAGGCCTGGACATCCCCGGCATGCCGCAAGGCGGCGCGGGCATGATCAACCTCTCCGACTTGCTGGGCAAAGGCTTTGGCGGCCGCACCAAGGCGCTGCGCACGACGGTGAAATCCGCCTATGAGCCGCTGATCAATGAGGAAGCCGACAAGCTGCTGGATGAAAGCCAGCTTCAGGCCGATGCGATCAAACTGGCCGAGGAAGAAGGCATTGTCTTCCTGGATGAAATCGACAAGGTCGCCGCGCGCGCCGAAGCCAAGGGCGCAGACGTCAGCCGTGAAGGCGTTCAGCGCGACCTGCTGCCGCTGATCGAAGGCGCGACGGTGTCGACCAAGTATGGCCCGGTGAAGACCGACCATGTCCTGTTCATCGCGTCCGGCGCTTTCCATGTGAACAAGCCCAGCGACTTGCTGCCGGAATTGCAGGGCCGCTTGCCGATCCGGGTCGAGCTTCAAGCCCTCACCCGGGACGATTTCCGCCGCATTCTCACCGAACCGGAAGCCAGCCTGGTTACGCAATATGTCGCTTTGATGGGCACGGAAGGCGTGGAATTGAGCTTTGAGGACAGCGCCATCGACGCCCTGGCCGATTTCGCCGCCGAGGTGAACGCCAATGTCGAGAATATCGGCGCGCGGCGGCTTCAGACCATTATCGAAAAGGTCGTTGAAGAGATCAGCTTCACCGCGTCCGACCGCGATGGCGAAACGCTGTTGATCGATGCGGATTATGTGAAGGACAAGGTCGAAGCGCTGACCAAGAACGCCGATCTGTCCAAATTCATCCTCTAAGCCCTCAAGCCAGGTGCGCCGCGCCCATCCAAAGGACCCGCGCGGCGCTTGCCGAAATCACCCCGGACGACGAATAGTCGGCTAAGAAGCAGGCAGATAGATGATATCCGCGCCCGGCATGGACGCACGCACGCTGCTGATCTGTCCGGTCGCCGATCTGTGAAAATGCACCTCAAATGCGCCTAAACGCGCATTAAAATCAGGTACATAGAATCGATTGGGCGTGACCGGGACCAAGCGCGTCAGGTTTTCGCCGCCATCATAGCTGCCGAACAACTCCGCGCCTTGACGCACGATGGTCAGCGTCCGCGTGAAGGGCGGGCGGCCCATCTGGGCCATCAACTCAGCACGGTGGTCCGCGTCGAGCGCATAGGCCCCCACGAAAGAGTCCAGATGCGCTTCTGAAAGCGTCAGATCGGGCAGATCGATCACCTCATTCACTGTCCAACCCATGGCGTCATTGACCGCATTGCGGATTTCAATCGCCAAGCCCATGCCCATGGTGGCGTTGGTCATCACGACAAGGCCGTCACTGGTCGCAAGATGACCTTCGATCCAGGCGCGGTAGGAATTATTGGCGCCGCCATGGTGGAATAAAAAGGTCTCGCCAACGCCAGACAGGCGCGGTCCGAGGCCGTGTTCACTCGGTGCGATCGGGGTCATCATCTCAATCGCCAAGTCCTGATCGAGATAGGCGCTCTCACCCCGATAGGCCTTGAGCATTTCCGCCACCATCACCGCCAGATCGCTTGCGCTGGCCCACAGGCCAGACGCCGCCAGCTCCGGCATAGCTTCATAGCCGCGCGGCAGGGCGGCGGGCTCACCATTCCAGTCATGGGCATAGGCGATATCGCCATGGTCTTCCGGCAAAGGGTTGGCGAAGGTGCTGCGGCTCATACCCAGGGGATCGAACAAGTTACTTTCCGCAAGCGCTTCGAAACTTTGACCGGCCGCTTGCGCCATGATCCCCTGCAACAGGGTATAGCCGCCTCCGGAATAGCCATAACGCGCGCCCGGCTGGGATAGGATCTGCAGAGGCGCGGTCAGGGCCGGTTCCTGACCATTCAGCGTTTGCGCCAATGTCGGCAGAGGAGCGCCCGGCTGATAATCCTCATAGCCGCGCTGGCTAAGACCTGCGGTATGCGACATCAACATTCGCAGGGTCAGCGGCGCGTCCGCAAATTCACTCTCCGGATCTGGCCGCCAGATCTCAAGATAACTGGCGATGTTTTCATCGAGTGACAGCTGGCCGGCCTGAACCTGATTCAAGGCCAGCAGGGCCGTCACCACCTTGCTGACCGAGCCGGAAGAGAACACGCTGTCGGCGGTCACCCTCAGATCGGAGCCTGCCTGGCGGACGCCGAAACCCTCTGCATAAATCACTTCGCCATCATCAATGATCGCCACGGCGACCCCAGGAACTTGATAATGGGCCATCCGCTCTTCGAGTGTGAAATGTTCAACGTCGCCCTGGTCGGAGAACCGTCCGCGCAACAGCTCGGTGAAGGCGTCCGGGCTGGCGGCCGGCGCCGGCGAAGGCTGCGCCGCGAGGGGAGAGGCGGCTCCCATAAGGACCGCGCCGACGGTCAAGCCGGTCAGCCAAGCTGGTCTTTGGAAGCGGTGAGATTGAGGCATAAGGGTCTCCTGTCCACCTTTGCGGCGGATTACTAAACACGAGAATCTTGGGGGTGACGTGAAGCGTTAAGGCGTCGCCGGGGGCGGCGGGTCCGCGCCGAGGCTTTCAAGCCAAGCGGTCATCTCCGCCTGGCCATAGCGCCTCGCCTCGCCGAGCGGTGAGCGATAGGGTCCGCCACGATCGCCCCGCGGCGCCGGCACGCTGAGCGAAGGGTCGGCTCCCGCTTCCACTAGGCGCCGGGCGACCTCCAGGTGTCCGTAGGCGGCGGCGTTGATGAGAGGCGTCTCATCGCCGAGCACAAAGAGATTAGGGTCGGCGCCCGCAGCGAGCAGACGGTTCACGACGCCCAAATGACCCGCTTGCGCCGCATTGATCAGGGCGGCGCCGCTAAACGGGGTGACAAGATCCACCTCAGCGCCCGCTTGAAGGAGCAGTGAGACCATCTCTTCATTGCCCAATCGGCTTGCTTCGGTCAGCGCGGCGCCGTCACCGACCCACACCCGATTGGGGTCTGCGCCTTGATCAAGGGCGGCACGCACGACCGAGATACGGTCCGCGCGAACGGCGCTTAATAAATCTGATCCAAGCAATGACGCGGCGCCGACGCGCGGGGTGAGAAGGATCATGGCGGCGATCAAGACCGGCAGAGTGAAAATCAGACGCACAGGGGTGCGGCGCACGGCCTGACCGCTGGCGGCGGCAAGCGCGCGGACGCGGAATTGAAGGTCTGATTTGCGCGGCGACTGGACCGCCAAAGCCAGCGGTTGAAGCCGGGCCGCCGCCGCATCCAGCAAAGCATGGGCGAGCGCATGCGGGTCACCGGTCACCACCGCCGCACGCTCATCGCAGAGGGCCTCACGCGTCCGCGCCGCGACGCGATTGAGGACGTAAACGCCTGGCGCCCACCAAAACACGATCGCGATAAGCCGTTGGGCCAGCGCGAAAAACATGTCACCGCGGCGAATATGCGCAATTTCATGTTCCAGAACCGCCAGTCCTTTCTGGTCGAAGCCAAAGGCGTCCGGCACAAGAACCAGCGGCCGGAAATATCCGGCGACCATCGGTGAGCTGATTTCAGAAGAGCGGCGTAGCTGGACCGTTTGGGACAAAACGCCTTTTGGCGCTGAAACTGGAGCAGCCCGCCTGGTGAGACGAATGATGCCAAGGACATCAGCCGCGAGCTTCAGTCCGAGGGCCAGAGCGCCAACAGCCCAAAGGACAAGGGAGAGGTTCGCCATGATGAGGGCAAGATTGGGCAAAGGATTTGCGGCCGCTTGATCCGCCATCGGCAAACCATCCATCACGGCCTCCCCCAAGGGCGCAAGATTAGGGACAAGCGCCGGAGCGATTGGCAGACTCACCGCGTCGATCGGCGAGGCCGGTGTGGGTAGCAGGCTGATTGCGAACAGAACGGGCAAGGTCAGGATCGCCGCCACAGCCAGATCATAGCGCTCTTTGACGAAACGCGCGGGCGCCAGACGGTCAACCAGCCAGGCAGCGCAAGCCAGGAGCGCAGACCCGGCGAAAACGATGATCGCGGCTTTGAACAACACCTCCGCCATCACTCAGTCCTTCGTCTTGGGGTGTTGAGAGAGCAGTTCGGCCCGAAGAGCCTCGATATCATCCAGGGTGAGCTTTTCGTCGGCGACGAGCTGCTGCGCCAAGCGTTGCGGAGAGCCTCCGAAGAAGGATTGCATCACCGAGCCCAGGGCGGAGCGCTGCGCGCCCTCCTGCGATAGGGCCGGCGCATAAATGTGAGCACGCCCAGCCTTGCGGAACGTCACATAGCCCTTGTCCGCCATGATCCGAACGGTCGTGAGGACCGTGGTGTAGGCCAGGCCGTATTGTGGCTCCAAGGCGTCGGTCAGGTCGCGCACGCTGGCTTCACCGCGCTCCCAGAGCACGCCCATGATGCGGCGTTCGGCTTCAGTTAGGGTTGGGGAGCTTGATCGCGCCATCTACGAATTCCTTAGTTTAAAATCTGATCCCATATCGGCTCAGATTCATCAACTAAAAAATTAGTTATATGATCAAGTGTCTGAAATTAATAAATTTATTGGCGCAGCATCACGTAGAATGCGCCTGAGCCGCCGTGGCGACGGTGACTCTCCGCATAGCCGGACACCAAAACCGCGAAGGCGGGATCATCCATCCACTGAGTGAAAGACCGGCGCAACACGCCGGGCAAGGCGCGGTCTTCAGGATTCCAGGGCTCGAAGCGGCGTTGGTCGAGCGCACGAGCGCCAGCGCCCTTCCCTGTAATGACGAGGACCTGGCGCAGACCATTGGCGCGGGCGCGTTTTAAAAACGCCAGCAAATCAGACCGGGCCCGTTTAGTGGTGAGACCGTGCAGGTCGATCCGCGCTTCGATCTCCACCCGTCCCCGGCGAACCTTCTTTTCCGTGCCTCGGTCCACGGGTGTCTTGCGTTTCACGGGCGCAGGATCGCGCATGACCGCACCCGCTTTGAGCGGCGCGGCCTGGCGCATGAGATCAGATTTGCTGGCCGGAGGGGCGGGGTCATCGAGCCGTTTCAGGCGGCTTTCGTCTAGAGGTTTGAAGGCCTTGGCCGTATGCCGCCACAAGGCGCGCTCGTCTTCAGAGAGCGGTCGCGATGGGGGCCGGCGCGCCATGTCCCTTAACGCAGACGGTCCGCGAGGCCATTGGGCAGCAGCAGCACCCAGCGCGCCTCAGGATCATTTTGACGCCCGGCCCGTTCGCCCGCGGCATCGCCCCAGCCATAGAAGAGGTCGCCGCGCGTCTGGCCGGTGATGGCGCCGCCGGCGTCTTGGGCGATCACAAGGCCCTGCCAGTCTGGCGCATCAGGAAGGTTGGCGGAGAGCAAGATCGGTACGCCCCAGGCATGGTGTTGTGGATCAATCGCCAAAGACGCCATCGGCGTCAGGGGCGCACCTTGGGCGCCGGAGGGGCCCAAATTGGGATCTTCCAGCACATCCAAGGTGAAGAAGACATAGCGCGGGTTCTCATTGAACAAAGCCTGCCATGAACTTGGCCCACGGCGGCGGAGCCAGGCCTGTATGTCCTGTTTGGACGCATTGTGCGGCGACAACTCTCCGCGTTCGATCAAGATCCGCCCAATGGACACATAGGGCCGGCCATTATGAGCCGCAAAGCGCACCCGCGCCTGACCGCCATCCGGATAAAGCAAGCGGCCAGAACCCTGAATTTGCAGGAAAAAAACATCGATCGGCCGGCCCCAGGCGAGCGGCACGCCGAGATTATAACGCTCAATCTCCTCCCGGCTGCGATAGGGCTCGAAACTCTGATTGGACGCGCGGCCGACAATGCGCTGACCGTCCAAGCCCGCGATGAATTGGCCCAAATCGCCAGTGAGAAGATCGTTCGGCCGCGCCCGGATCGCCATGGAGAACTCAGGATCGGGCTGGTTTCTGACCTCAAGATACGGCTCGTAATAGCCAGTTAGTCGGCCGCTTGGTCTCCAGTTGAGGGGTTTGAAATTTCTTTCGAAGAAGGTGCGGGCGCTGCTCTCATCGGGCTGGGCGGGGGCCAACATCGCCGCCTCCAGGCAGACCCCCCGCCAATCCCCAGCTGTCCCAGCGTAAGCCGCGTTGGGGCTCATCGGCGCAGCATCAGGACGGTTCTCGATCCGCCGGCAGCTTTCCACGAATGCGTTCAGCGCTCCCCGCGCATCGATCTGCGACCAGCCCGCCAGCATGTTCAAGCCGCCTGAAGAGCGCTCAGGCCGGGACATAGGTTGTGTGACTGAAGGGCGTGCCGGCTCTGCAGAGGGCCGAGCGGACGGCCCTGAATCTGGGGTCGAGCCGCAAGCCGCCAGACCCAGCAGCGCCAAACTAAATAGGAAAGCCTTAGGCAGGCTTGACCGCAGACAAGCGCCAGTTGGGATTGGTGCTGGTGACATCGCGCTCAAAGCTCCAGATCTCCTCGACCGTCTGCAGGACAGTCAGGTCGCCGTCCACAGCCTTGCCATCGGAGTCCCGCAACTCGCGGGCGAGCTCCACGCTGAAGGCCACCCTCACCTTGGCCCGATTATCGTTAAGAGAGGCTTCAACAATTTCGTTGCGCTTGATGCGCTCGATTTCGGTGATCAGCGTTTGATTTTTCGCATCACGGTCCGCGATCGACGCGTCATACGCTTTATACACTCGCTCGCTCAGCAATGGCTCGAGCGTGTCCCGATCACCCTTGGCGTAAGCCTCAACGATCATCGTATACGCCTGCTTGGCGCCTTCCGCGAACCCGTCGGGATCAAAACTGCGGTCAACCCCGGCGATTGCGACCAAACCTTCGCCGGCCGGGCCGGTGAACGCTTGGGAAAAAGCCGGCGCGTCCGCTGAGCCGTCGATGTCCTGAGCCGGAGCTGCGGCCGCGCGTTCGCGCTCTTCACGGACATGTTCCTCATGGGTCCGACCGGTGGGCTTGCCCAAGACGGTATACAAGCGCACCGCCAAGAAGACGGCCAATCCGGCGAAGAAGAGGATTTGAAGGATATCCATGGCGCTTTGGTGCTTCCGCTAAACGGGCCGGAGCCCCTTTGTTCAACATATAGGCATTTGGTGCAGCCCCGTCACGCGCTGCGGTGCAACCCGGCTGGCTTGCTCCGCTGTGCCGGCCATGCTACGCGCCGCGGCTTCTAGGTCTTCCACTTTTGATCCTGGCTGGATTCAGCTTATCCACCCGATCCTAATCAACGAGTTCTCGTCATGACTGATGCGCCCGCCACTCCGCCGACCGGTGAACAGCCGCCTGCCCCGACCATTCGCGTTATGGGTCAGTATGTGAAGGACTTGTCGTTCGAAAACCCGAACGCTCCGGCCAGCCTGCGTGGCGGCGGCCAGCCGCAAATCGATGTGGCTGTGGACGTGCGCGCTACGCCGCTCGAGCAGAACATGTTTGAAGTCGAGCTGGTGCTCAACGCCAAGGGCGATCGCGAGGGCGCCTCGCTCTTCATCGCCGAGCTGACTTATGGCGGCATGTTTCTGATTGAGAACATGGACGAGCGCGCCCGCGACGCCTTCCTGCTGATCGAAGGTCCGCGCCTGCTCTTCCCGTTCGCGCGCCGCATCCTGGCTGACGCAACCCGTGACGGCGGCTTCCCACCGCTGATGCTCGAACCGATCGATTTCGCAGCCCTGTATCGCCAGAAGGCGGCGGCGACCGCGCCTGGCGCGCCGACGGAAGGTGGGCCGGTCGGGACAGCTTAGTCCGCCGTTTCAGTTTCCACCGCTTTCGGCATCAAGCCGAGTGAATTCCAGAGCGGGTCGTTCATTTCGCCTATAAAGGCGGCATGGGCGGCCCGCTCTTCATTTGTGGACCGGGGCTGGAGCGGCTCGGGCCGCGGGGCGCGGACAGGATAGACGACGTCGGGCCCCTCGCCTGATTTCGCGATGAAGCTGAGGCCCTGTTCGCGCCCGCCATTGAGCTCGAGATAGACTTCGGCTAGCAGATAGGCGTCGATCAACGCGCCGTGCTTGGTCCGGCTTTCCAGTGAAATATCAAAGCGCTTGCACAAGGCATCAAGGCTCGCCGGCGCACCCGGGAACTTCTTGCGCGCCATCGCCGCCGTGTCGATGAAGCGCACTGGATCAATCGGGGCTTTGCCGCAGCGCTTGAGCTCCATATTGATGAAGCCCATGTCAAAGCCCGCATTGTGGGCGACCAGCTCGCTGTCCTGGACAAAGTCGAGGAATTGGTCGGCGATTTCGGCGAATTTCGGCTCGTCCTTGAGCATCTCCCAAGTATGGCCGGTCACCTTGGTGACTTCGGCCGGGATGTCGCGCTCCGGATTGACCAGAATGCGCAATTCCTTGCCCGTCGCGATCAGATCGATGACTTCGACACAGCCTAATTCGGTGATGCGGTCATCGCCGTCATGGTGAAAACCGGTGGTTTCGGTATCGAAAATGATCTGGCGTCCAGTCACGGTGCGCGCTCCAGCAAGGCGGTGATGACCTGGTCGACCTGGGCGCGGGCGGCGTCGAGCCCCTGGCCGGTCTCAATGACGAAATCGGCCTTCTCCCGCTTGATCGAATCAGGCGTCTGCCGCGCCAGTATGGCCTCAAATTTGGCTTCATCCATGCCGTCGCGCGCCAAGACCCGTTCGCGCTGCACCTGCGCCGGGGCGCTCACCACCACGACCGCGTCCACTTGATCGGCCTGGCCGGTCTCAAACAGCAAGGGTACATCCAGCACGACGATTTTCCGCCCCTGCGCCTCAGCGTTCTGGAAAAACTCTGCGCGTGTCTGGGCGACAAGGGGATGGACGATGTGTTCGAGTTGCTCGAACCGGCTCGGATCTTCTTGAAGCAGGGCGGAGAGTTTCGCGCGGTCGACCCCGGTGTTCTGATGGGCGCATCCAGGAAACGCGTCGGCCAATGGCGCGACGGCGGCGCCGCCCGGCGCATAAAGCGCCGCCACCGCCTGGTCGGCGTCGAACACCGCTGCGCCCGCATCCGCGAACATGGCCGCTGTTGTCGATTTGCCCATGCCGATGGAGCCAGTCAGGCCCACGACGATCACGGCGTTTCTCCAAGTTGAATCAAAAGCTTGGCCCGGCCGTCATTATTCTCAGGCGGCGGAGCGCCAAAAAAGGCTTCAAAGCTTGGCCGCGCTTGACCGATCAGCATTGTCAGCCCGTCTGCGGTGCGCCGGCCGGCCCGAGCGGCGGCTTTGAGCAAGTGCGTGCGGAGCGGCGTATAGACCATGTCGAAGACCAGCGCGTCATTCCGGGTGGCGGTCAGATGCGGCTCGAGGATCGGCTTGCCAGCCATCCCAAGGGAGGTGGCGTTGATCACCAAACCGGCGCCAGACAGGGCTTTGTCCAGATCGTTGGTGATGGTGATCGGCCGATCATAGGCGCTGGCCAACGCCTCAGCCTTCGCTGTTGTTCTGTTAACGAGGGTGATAGGCCGGTCCTGGCGGGCCAAGTGATAGAGAGCCGCCCGCGCCGCTCCGCCCGCACCGACCAAGACCGCCGGAGCGGTTTGATCATCGTCCGCCAGCGCGCTTTCGACACCGATGATGTCTGTATTGTCCGCCTTCAAGGCCCCGGAGGCTTCAACCGTTAGGAGGTTGGCCGCACCAATGATGCGTGCGGCCTCACTCATCTCATCCGCGACAGCGAGCGCTGTCTCCTTATGCGGCAAGGTGACGTTCACCCCAGCCCAGCCCAGCGCCGGCAAGGATTTGAAGAAGCGGGCCGCGTGTTCCGTGGACACTTCCACACGGCCGTAATCGCCGGGTAAGTCCGCGGCGTCCAGCCAAGCCCTCATCATCAGCGGCGACAAGGAATGGTTCGCCGGCCAGCCCGCAACCGCCGCGAAGGGCACGCTCATGGCTCAATCACGCCATGCTCGCGCAAGGCGCCCAGCACAGGCAGAAGCGGCAGGCCCAGGATGGAGAAGAAATCGCCCTCCACCTTCTCAAACAGCTGGGCGCCCAGACCTTCAAACGCATAGGCGCCGACGCCCTTGGTGAGGATATCGCCCGCTTCTGCAAGATAGCGCGTATGAAACGCGTCCGACCAAGCGCGCATGGTCAACTTGGCGGAGCTTTGATGACGCCAGACGATGTCATTACCCCGGGCAAGCACCACACCGCCTTTTAGATAATGGGCTTTGCCGCGGAGCATTATCAGTCGTTCGCTGGCCTCTTGGGTGGAGCGCGCTTTGTCATAGGCCGCGCCATCAAGCTCGAGGACTTGATCCGCGCCCAACACGAGGCCGTCGCGCCGGGTCGATACGGCGAGGGCTTTTGTTTCCGCCAGGTGCAGAGCGAGATCCGCCGGGGAGCCAGCAAACTGCGCTTTCAGGACGCCTTCATCGACATCGGCGGGGTCGACTTCAAAATCGACGCCGGCATTGCTCAACAGCGTCCGCCGAGAGGCGGATCCGGAGGCGAGAATGAAGCTCATGACAACGTCCGTCTGTGCTCGTTGAGAAGATTGATGACTTTCGCGGCCGTTTCTTCAATGGAGCGGCGGGTCACGTCAATCGAAGCCCAGCCCTGACGCGCGAACAAGCGCTTCGCGTAGATGACTTCTTCCTTGACCGCGGATTCATCGACATAATCAGTGGACCGGTCTTCTTTTAGATTTAACAACCGGTTACGCCGTATCTGAATGATCCGCTCCGGCGAGGCTGTCAGACCGATAATGATCGGCTTTTCCAACGAATAGATCTCTTCCGGCAGCGGGACGCCGGGTACAAGTGGGATATTCGCAGCGCGATAGCCGCGATGGCCCAGATAAACGCTGGTCGGGGTTTTCGACGTCCGGCTGATGCCCAGCAGGATGATGTCCGCGCTGGCGAAATCATCTCCCTGACCGTCATCATGGGCCATGGAGTAATTCATCGCTTCGATCCGGCGATAATAGTCCGCATCCAGCTCATGCTGGGCGCCGGCTTTGCCGCGCATCGGCGCGCCCAGATAGCTGCTGAGCGTCGCCTGGATCGGATCGAGCACGGCGATCGCCGGGATACCCAAGCGGGCGCAGAAATCCTCCAGCTCCCGGCGCAGTTCGAAATTCACCAGCGTATACATGACGATGCCGGGGTATTCGGCGATATGCTTGAGCGCGCGTTCGAGCTGCCGGGACGTGCGCACCAGCGCGAACAAATGCTCGATCGGCTCCACCTTCTCAAATTGCGCCACCGAAGCATGCATGACCTCGATCAGGGTTTCCCCTGTGGAATCGGAGATCATGTGGACATGAAAATGGATCAGAGAATCGCTGCGCGGCATGGATGCACCCGGACCTTTCTAAGCAAGGGGTAGCCTTGCCGGCGCCTGTGAACAAGTGAGCGGCTTTGTCCACGATAACTGAGCCAAGCCAGGGGCGCGGCGTCATGTCGCGTCACTGGCGCCCGCTCGGCGCCCCGGCTTTCACAATCCGTGCCGAGCTTGGCTGTGGGTTTCCGCTATCTGTGGATCGTGGTGGAGGAGCGGCCTGGGGCTTTGGGTCGTCTTCGGCGAGGGTCCGCCTTAACCTCCTGTTTACAAAACTTAAGAAAGGATTAATCCCAAATCTTTCGACAGGGGTGGGGCGCTGGGGGATGACAGTCTTCCACAGGCTGTGAATTTCGGGCGCCGTGCCAATATGCGCATGGTTTTCCACGCTAACGGCTGCTCTACTCCTCATCCCTCCTTTTCCAAAAGGAAAGAAGACCTTTAAGAGGCCTTTGAGGGGATTGGGGAAAACCGATCCCATGACGGCGTATGAGGACAGGTGAATGGCAAGCGAGACGAAGAAACCCTTTCTGCAGGCTTTGGCTGGAGAGACGGTGTCGCCGCCGCCCATCTGGCTCATGCGCCAAGCTGGACGCTACTTGCCGGAATACCGAGAGGTTCGCGCCACCCAGCCGGACTTCATCGCCTTTTGCCTTAATCCTGAAGCCGCCGCTGAAGTCACGCTGCAGCCGATCCGGCGCTATGGCTTTGATGCGGCGATCGTCTTTTCTGACATTTTGGTGATCCCTTACGGTTTGGGCCAGAAGGTCTGGTTTGAAAAAGGCGAAGGTCCAAAGCTTGATCCGATCGCCTTGTCCGACATCGGTCAGCTGAGCCGGGAGCGGTCTCGCGAAGTCTTGCAGCCCGTCGGCGACACCCTTCGCCGGGTTAAAGCGGAATTGCCTCAAGACGTCAGCCTGATAGGCTTTTGCGGCGCGCCCTGGACGGTGGCGACTTATATGATTGATGGCGCGGGCTCCAAGGACCGCTTCAATCCCCGCCATCTCGCCTGGGCGGATCCGGAGGGCTTTGACGCTCTGATGGATCTTCTGGCGGACGCCAGCGCGGATTATTTGATCGATCAGGTCGCCGCGGGCGCGGACGCGGTGAAGATTTTCGACAGCTGGGCGGACAGCCTGCCCGATCCGTTGTTTGACCGGGTGGTGATCCGTCCGACGAAGCGGATCGTTGATCGCGTGCGCGCGGCGGGCGTGACCGCGCCGATTATCGGCTTCCCGCGCGGCGCCGGACCTCAGGGCGTGCGCTACGCTGCACAAACCGGGGTGACGGCCTTAGCGCTTGATCATGGCATGGATACCAGCTGGGCGTCAGCTAACTTACCGAAATCATTGCCGGTTCAAGGCCAGCTCGATCCCTCTGTCCTGCGTGCGGGAGGGTCCGTGCTGAATGATGAGAT
This sequence comes from uncultured Oceanicaulis sp., assembly GCA_964484345.1. Taxonomy (GTDB): domain Bacteria; phylum Pseudomonadota; class Alphaproteobacteria; order Caulobacterales; family Maricaulaceae; genus Oceanicaulis. The sequence continues at coordinate 62,255 of CAZAGE010000013.1, forward strand.
TGATCGCCTGCTTTCCGCGTGGGCCGGGCGGCCCTATGTGTTCAACCTCGGACACGGAATTCACTTGGAAACGCCGCCTGACCACGTGACGCAACTCATCGAGCGCGTCCGGTCCCGCGGTTAGGAAAGGGCGCGTCATGGGCCGACGCATCGCGGTCGTTTTGTTTAATCTTGGGGGTCCTGACGGCCCTGAGAGCGTACGGCCTTTCCTGCGCAACTTGTTCAAAGATCCTGCGATTATCGGCGCGCCGGGCCCGATCCGTGAAGCGCTGGCCTGGTTGATCTCCACCACCCGCACCAAAGAGGCGTCTGAAAACTACGCCAAGATGGGCGGTGGTTCGCCGCTGGTGCCGGAGACGCAAAAGCAGGCCGCCGCGCTGACCGAAGCGCTGGGCGCGGCGATGCCGGGCGACGAGATCCAATGCTTCCTCGCCATGCGCTACTGGCACCCGTTTGTCGGGGAAGCCGTGGAGGCCGTGAAAGCCTGGGGCCCGGACGAGACGATCTTGCTGCCGCTCTATCCGCAATTCTCCACCACTACGACAGGCTCTTCGCTGAAAGCCTGGAAAGACGCTGGCGGCGGCGACGCCCGCACGGTGTGCTGCTATCCTGAACAAGCCGACTTCATCACGGCCCATACCCGTCTCATTGAAGAGGCGTACGAGGCCGCGGGCCGGCCTGAAGCACCGCGGGTGTTGTTCTCTGCTCACGGGCTTCCGGAAGTCACCATCAAAAAGGGCGACAGCTATCAGTGGCAGGTCGAGCAGACGGTTGCGCGGGTGGTCGAGCAATTGCCCGACGCGCTCAAAAACCACGAGATTTGCTATCAGTCCCGCGTCGGTCCGCTGAAATGGATTGGCCCGTCGACTGAAGAGGCGATCGAGCGCGCGGCCGAAGACGGCAAGCATATCCTGCTCACCCCGATCGCCTTTGTCTCCGAGCATATCGAGACGCTGGTCGAGCTCGACGAGGAATATGCGGAATACGCCGAAGAGTTCGAGGCACGCGGTTATGATCGGGTGCCGGCGCTCGGCACGCACCCTGATTTCATCGCAGGCTTGAAATCATTGGTGATTGGGGCTCTCAATGGGCGCATCGGATTAAATCCGCCCAATGGCGTGCCTGTATGCCCGGGTCAGTTTAGACGCTGCCCTTGCCTGGAGGCCGGAATGGGCGTCCAGGAAACGGAGAGCGCGGCGTGATCGAATGGCTGGGGTCGGGGTCGGTCTATCTCACGATTAAGGCGCTGCATATCGCAGCCGTGATTTTCTGGATGGCCGGCATGCTCTATCTGCCGCGCCTCTTTGTTTATCACCATCAGGCCGATGCCGGCGGCGAGCTGGAGGGTGCGCTTCAAACTCAGGAGCGCAATCTTCTGAAAATCATCATGAATCCAGCCCTGATCGCCATGTGGGTTTTGGCGATCACCATGCTGGTGGCCAATCCGGCGCTGCTCAGCTCCGGCTGGTTTCATTTCAAGCTGCTGCTGGTGCTGATTTTGTCGGGTCTGCACGGCTTTTACGCCGCCAGCGCCCGGAAATTCCAGGCTGGCGAGCGCCCGCGCACGGAAAAATTCTGGCGCATCATCAATGAAGTCCCTGCGATCGGGGCGATCATCATTGTGATCCTGGCGGTGGTCAAACCCTTCTAGGACATGGCCCTGCCTGCTTGACCCCGTCACCGAGGCATGGCACGCATATTTTCAAGTCCCGCCGTGCGGGATCCCTTCTTTCGCCGCGGCGTTTGACTTCTGCGTGAAACCAGACGCCCGGCTGTTTAACCCAGATCCATAACCTGGCTTCAACCCGCGTTGAGGCAGGTGCGCAGTGTTAGACCGCGATCGGGCTGGCGCCGGGTTTGCGGCGCGTTGCTCGCCATTCCCAAAGCGGTTCAGCCCGTCATCCGAGATTACGATATGACCGACGAGTATATTGACGACTCCGAGATTGAAACCGAAGAGGTTTCCGAAGGCCCCGGCAAGCACGCCGGCGAGCGGATGTCTCTGCAAGAATTAAAAGAAAAAAGCCCGGCTGAACTCGTGTCGCTGGCCGAAAGCCTAGACATTGAAAACGCGTCCTCTCTGCGCAAGCAGGGGATGATGTTCGCCATCCTGAAGGCGCTGGCCGATGAAGGCGCTGAAATTTCCGGCGGCGGCACGCTGGAAGTGCTGCAGGACGGTTTCGGCTTTCTGCGCGCTCCTGAATCCAACTATCTGCCTGGTCCCGACGATATTTACGTGTCGCCGAGCCAGATCCGCCGCTTCGGCTTGCGCACGGGCGATTCGATCGTCGGCGAAATCCGCGCGCCACGGGACAATGAGCGCTATTTCGCCCTTCTCAAGGTCAGCTCGATCAATTTTGAAGAGCCGGAGAAGGCCAAGCACAAAGTCCACTTCGACAATCTGACCCCGCTCTATCCCGAAGAGCGTTTCCATATGGAATTGCCCGATCCCACCAAGAAGGATCGCTCCGGCCGGATCATCGATATAGTAGCGCCGCTGGGCAAGGGGCAGCGCGGCCTGATCGTGGCGCCGCCTCGCACCGGTAAAACGGTGCTGATGCAAAACATCGCCCACGCCATCGAGACTAATCACCCGGAAAGCTATCTGATGGTGCTGCTCATTGACGAGCGCCCGGAAGAAGTCACCGACATGCAGCGCACGGTGAAGGGCGAAGTGGTCGCGTCCACCTTTGACGAGCCGGCGACCCGCCACGTGCAAGTTGCTGAAATGGTGATCGAAAAGGCTAAGCGCCTGGTCGAGCACAAGCGCGATGTGGTGATCCTGCTGGACTCCATCACGCGCCTGGGTCGTGCCTACAACACCGTCGTGCCGAGCTCCGGCAAAGTGCTCACCGGCGGTGTCGACGCCAACGCGCTGCAGCGGCCCAAGCGCTTCTTCGGCGCGGCCCGGAATATCGAAGAGGGCGGCTCGCTGACCATCATCGCCACCGCGCT
>CAZAGE010000014.1:0-60227 GCA_964484345.1 uncultured Oceanicaulis sp.
TATGAAAGGCTCAGACTCTCGAAATAAACGAGGGACCGGAGGGTCTCAGGTCATGCCATAAAAAGTAAGGACTGTACCTAGAATTAAATAAAGCAGGACGAGAATCTATATAAATAACTATTTACAGTATTAAAATGGATGTATAATGGAGATTCTGTAAATCAACCATAATAACACCTATTTCATCATCAAAAATCAACATGTGAATATATATAGTTCCACCAATAATCAATCGAAAGTTTGTCTATTATTTGAGATTTTCGTGAATATAAATATTCAGAAATAAAAAAATCTTGATACCATTTTTCGACCTTGGAGGATGTAATTTTCGACGGGCTCCAACTATCTAACATTATCACGGGAAATACATCATATGCTGCGCTCGTTGGATTCTGGCGAACGATAGGTATTGAACCATGCAGTAGAGCCTGCCAGGCTTTCGGCGATGGGTCCAGTCCCCCGCCTTCAACGCATAGAACAAACGCGTGTGTTTCAATTAATTGCGTAAACTCATATTCTTCGAGCGGTTTGTTTACGAAGGTCGTAAATTCACTCCAGGCCGTTTCCGCAAGCGCTGTAACCGCTTTCCTTGTTTCCCACTGTGCTCCTTCGCGGATACGGTGCCCACAAAGGATGCGCTTCTGCTTGCGTTCAACCGGTGTCCAAATTGGAATTTCCACATCGTGTGTTGGTAAATGGTCCTGAAATACAAAGCCGAGTGGAAGTGGCTTTATTTTTTGATGAACGGCCGCATCAAGATTCTCACAAAACCAAGCACATAAACGATCATCATCAAGAAAAGTGATTAGACGTGTTGTAAGATCATGAGGAAAAGGCCTCCAGCGTTTGTCAGTTTGAAAAGGTAATGTTACATCCTCCGATCCAGTGATAAGTACAAATCGGCCCATTAGTTTGGGAAGAATAACATCTAAAAAGTGATTTAAAGCGATCTCGGGTTGGCGGAGAGATAGGAAAACCGTCTTTACTTCCGTTAGGCCTTTGCGCCATCTTTCTTCGATCTGAGGCGGATTGCGATCAGAGCAGATGAGTAGATCGCACCGATCAGCTAAGCCTGTGCTGCGGTATTTGGCGGCCCCTTGGAATTTGGGGAAAAGCCGTGTCGAGTGCGGTTTGAAAGTCTGCATTTTCGGCTGAGCTCACTTAGTATTACTCATTTTTGTCTAGGTTAAGTCAAACTTGGTAGTTTGTCGCGGCTGTTATCGCATTGAGATAAGGGTGCAAAGGGGGCGAGCCATAGGCCCTTGACGGTGGGCCGCGGGAACGGAAACGCTTAAAGTGTTACGAGGCCTAATTGCTAGATATATCATAAATAAAAAATTGTATATATGCAATACGTTATTCGTTATGCAGATTATAAATTATTTATATAAAAATAAAAGTGATATTAGTTAAGTTAGTATTTTGAGGATATTAATTTTGAAGGATTTTCGAGATAAATATAGAATATAGTTTCACATAAAATATTTATAATCATAGAATGATGATATTCATAATAGATCACATATTTTAATTATGTGGCTTAAGGGTCTGGTTTCTGGGGTTCTTCATTGGGATTGTAAAATTCGAGCTATGAGTGGGCAGTCTAGCGGAGCTTTCGGTCTTTGGGTGGAATGTGAAGAATATTCTAGTTGTCGGTGGCGCGGGCTAAATTGGCTCGCATGTGTGTAAGGCGATCAAGGCTCGCGGAAACCGACCAACTGTTTTTGATAACCTAACTTCAGGCCAAATGCATGCCGTACGCTGGGGACCTCTGGTACACGGTGATATCCGATCTGCCAGTGATTTAGACCGCGTTTTTCTGGACCACAGAGTCGATGCGGTGATGCATTTCGCCGCGAACATCGAGGTCGGTGAGGGTGAGCGATTTCCTCCTCAATTTTGGGACAACAATGTCTCCGCCGTCGTCACGTTGCTGGCCGCCATGGAGCGCGCGGGCGTCAAGCCTTTGGTGTTTTCCTCCACCTGTGCGGTGTATGGCGAGCCTGAAGTCGTCCCGATCACTGAAGCAGAAAGCTGCAAGCCGGTCAGTGTTTACGGCCGAACCAAGCGCGCGGTGGAGCAGCTTCTCGCAGATGTCGCCAGCGTGGATGGCGTGCGCTACGCGGCGCTTCGCTATTTCAATGCGGCCGGAGCCAGCCCTGACGGTGAGATCGGTGAGCAGCACGATCCGGAGACCCATCTCATCCCCAATGCGCTCAAAGCCGCCGCCGGGATTGGCGGCAAGATGAAGCTGTTTGGGACCGATTACGACACCCGCGACGGCACCTGCATACGCGATTATATTCACGTCATGGACCTTGCCGCGGCGCATTTGGCGGCGGTTGACAAACTGATCGCCGGCGAGCGGGAGATCATCGCCAATCTGGGCACCGGCCACGGCGCGTCTGTGCTTGAAGTCCTTCAGGCCGTTGAAAAAGTCACCGGGCAAAAGCCGCCCTATGATATTCACCCGCGACGGGACGGTGACGCCCCGGTCCTGTCGGCCGATCTGACCCATGCTGCGGAAGTCTTGGGTTTCTCGCCAACCCGCTCGGACATCGAGACCATCATCTCCGACGCCTGGCGCTTCCACAAACGCATCTGGAAAATCTGACCCTGGCTGGCTAGGCGCTGGCGGCGAGACCCAGCTGCGCGCACAGCGCATCATGCACAGTGGCGATGGCGCCGTCGGTCAGGGCTGTTTCAAGCTGCGCCGGTTCCAGCATATGGACCGCCGCTGTCTCCAGGTCTTCGCTGCGTGGCGCTTGATGGCGGCGAGCCTGTGTCGCCAAGAAAAAATGCCCCCAACCGAGCCCGAGATTGGAGTGCATGCAGAAACGTCCCATCGGCGTGACGCTATCGGCTGCGTAGCCGGTCTCTTCCAGCAACTCGCGCAAGGCGGTGGCCCCCGCGGCTTCGCCGGCCTCGATATGCCCGCCGGGAAAGCAGTAGGCGAAGCGCCGTGGACCCTGGCGCCACTGCCTTAAAAGCAATACCCGACCGTTTTCATCGCGCGCGAAGACCAAGGCGAAGTCCATCGCCTCGACGCGGTGAAAATCGTCGATCACCTGGCCCGAGCCGGTTTCTATCGTGTCGCGGAACACCTCAATCCAGGGTCTCGCGCCGTAAACCTTTTTGCTTTCAAGCACGCGCCATGGCTTTTCCGGTTCCTTCATGATGACCGGCTCACGCGCTCCACGGCCTTGCAAATGGTGTCCACCACCGGTCCGACCAGCTTGCTGTCGCCCTCGGCCATGACCCGGATGACCGGTTCGGTGCCGGACGCGCGGACCAAAAGACGGCCCTTCCCATTGAGTTGGGTTTCAGCCTCGCTGATCGCGGCTTTCACGGCCTCGTCCTTCAAGGGGTCAGCGCCAGGCGCATAGCGCACATTCTTCAGAATTTGCGGCGCCGGTTCGAACACTGAAAGAAGAGCGCTGGCGGGTTTGCCGCTGTCTACGATCAGCGCCAGAACCTGGAGCGCGGCGATCAGGGCGTCGCCCGTTGTTGCGAAATCCGACAGCACGATATGGCCGGATTGTTCGCCGCCGACATTAATCCCGCCCGCGCGCATGGCTTCGACCACATAGCGGTCGCCGACCTTGGTGCGCTCCATCGCGATTCCGGCGTTTTGAAGGGCTTGCTCAAGACCCATATTGCTCATCACCGTGGTGACGATCTTGTCGTCGGTCAGCTTGCCGGCCTTTTTCCAGGCCAGCGCGATCAGGCCGATCAGCTGGTCGCCGTCGATGATCCGGCCGGCTTCATCGCACAAGATCACCCGGTCTGCGTCGCCATCCAGCGCAATCCCCAGATCGGCGCGGTATTTCAGGACCTGCTCGGCCAAACCATGCGGCGCGACCGCGCCGCAGTCTTCATTGATGTTGAAGCCGGTCGGCGCGTTGTTGATCGGTACGACGTCCGCGCCCAGCTCCCACAACACGGCCGGCGCCACCTTGTAGGCGGCGCCGTTGGCGCAATCGATGACGATCCGCAGGCCCGTCAGGCGCATTTGCCGGGGGAAGGTGGCTTTGACGATCTCCACATAGCGCGCCTGGGCGTCGTCGACGCGCTTGGCCCGGCCGATCTCACTGCTCGGGGCCAGCGCGTGCGCCGCGTCGCCGTCCATCAAAGACTCGATCTCCAATTCGGCGGCGTCGCTCAGCTTAAAGCCGTCCGGCCCGAAGAGTTTCAGCCCGTTATCCTCATAGGGATTGTGCGAGGCGGTGATCATCACGCCCAGATCGGCGCGCAGCGAGCGGGTCAGCGCGGCTACGGCCGGCGTGGGCAAGGGGCCGAAGACATTCACATCCATGCCCGCGCTGGTGAAGCCGGCGGTCAGTGCGTTTTCAAGCATATAGCCAGACAGACGCGTATCCTTGCCGATCACCACCGTGTGGCGGCGATCATCGGACCGGCGGAAGTAACGCGCCGCCGCCATGCCCAGGCGCAGGGCGGTTTCCGCCGTCAGGTTTCCGGCATTGGTGCGGCCGCGGATGCCGTCGGTCCCGAAATAGCGCTTTGACATGGTGATCTCCGACTGAAATGGCGGGCCGGAGTTATGCAGGATTAATGCCTGGCTGGCCATAACCGTTCTATCGCGGATCACGCGTTCACACGGCTTGTAATTTCACTGCAAAAGCCTGACTTTGGAACAATGAGTTCGCCTGATGCACCAAAGCTTGACGCCGACGACCCGATCGCTGCGGCTCAAGGCCGTCTTGATGCGGCGATCGAGCGGGTTGCGCAACGCCTGACCGCGCTGTCGCTGCGCGTGGACCATGCCGTCGGCGAGGCGGACGCCGCGCGCGAGAATGATGTCGACCGCAATCGGCTCGCTGACGCCCTTGACGCCGCCCACGCCCGGGAGGCGGAGCTCCTGTCCGCCGTGAAGGAGGCCGAAGCCTCGGTCACCGCGGCGCTGGGCGAGCTGGAGCCTTTGCTGGGCGCGTCGAAGACCGAGGGCGAACGGTGAGCAAGGTCACGATCTCGCTCAACGGCCGCCCCTTCACCATCGGCTGCGAGGAGGGCCAGCAAGCTTATCTGCGCGAACTCGCCTCGCATCTGGACGGGCATGTGCGCGATCTGGCCGAGCGGGTCGGTCAAATCGGCGACTTGCGCCTGCTCCTGATGGCGGCGCTGATCGTGACGGACGAGATGAAGGAGGCGCAGGGCCAGGCGCGGGGCATGGACGAAACGATCGCGGATCTAAAGGGCCGCTTGTCGGAAAGCGAGGCGCGCCGCCGCGTGGAACGCGCGCGCACCGCCGAAGTGATTGTGAGTGCGGCGGAGCAGCTGGAGCAGCTGGTCGACGATGCTGCTGACTCCGGCTCTGGGGACGCCCCTTGAGACTGGCGCCGCGAAGGGCCATCTTGGGCTCCGGCGGTGGCTGGAGCGTTCGTCAGGTCTTATCAACCCGGCGACCTTACTTCTCTGTGAGGGAGCTGCCTCTGTTCGGGATCGTGGTCCCGAACACGCGGCGCCCACCTGGTTATCCAGGTCAGCAGGGTTGTAAAACGACCAACGGCGCATTTGGCGCCGCCACATTTCTTCCCCGATCCCCATGCTGATGCGCTGGCGCAAATCGCGCGCCCGCAAGGCGGCCAAAGCGGCGCGGGCCGCCGCTCATTCCGCTAGGCCGGAGGCTGGCCGCAAGCTGGTCGAGCATTTCCCCGATGAGATCTGGCCCGCCCTCAACGCCGTGGTGGCCGGTTATCGGCCGATCCATGACGAGATTGACCCGACGCCGCTGATGGAGACCTTCCATTGCGAGCAAGCGCGCCTGGCCTTGCCCTGTGTAGGTGAGAGAGGTCAGCCGCTGACCTTTCGAAGCTGGGCGCCGGGCCAGAAGCTGACGCCCGGCGCGTTTCAGGTCGAGGAGCCTGAAGCCACGGCGTCTGAGGCGCAGCCGAGCCTTATCCTGGTGCCTTTGCTCGCGTTTGATCGCAAGGGTCGCCGCCTGGGCTATGGCGCCGGCTTCTATGACCGCACGATCCAGGCGCTGCGCGAAACCGGGCCCGTCATCATGGTGGGGCTGGCCTATGCGGCGCAGCGCCTGTCCGCCATACCCACCGACCGCCATGACATGGCGCTGGATTGGGTGGTCACCGACGAGGGCGCCTTGCGCTTCAGCTAGCGCGACCGACAAAGACTGTAGCCATTCGTGACTTACCCCGCGTTTCGAAATCCCATATGGGTGTCGCGATTTTCAGATCTGACAGGATTCACACAGCCATGATGCCGTTCATCGACCTTGCCACGCAGCGCGAGCGTATTCGCGAAAAGCTCGATGCCAGCCTCTCCAAGGTGGTCAATGAGGGCCGCTATATCTTCGGCCCGGAAGTCACCGCGCTTGAAGCGCGGCTTGCCGAGTTTGGCGAGGCGAGCCACGCCTTGACCTGCGCCAATGGCACGGACGCCATCTCTCTGCCGCTGATGGCCTGGGGGATCGGGCCGGGTGACGCCGTCTTCGTGCCCAGCTTCACCTTCGCTTCGACGGCAGAAGTCGTAGCGCTTTTGGGCGCCACGCCGGTCTTCGTCGACATCCTGCCGGACACGTACTGCATGGACGCGAAGAGCTTGGCGGCGGCGATCGAGGCTGTGCAGACCGATCCGGCGCTGACCGCTAAGGCGGTCATCGCGGTGGATCTGTTTGGGCAGCCCGCCGATTATCCCGCCATCTCCGCCCTGACCAAAGCCCATGGCCTCAAGCTGATCGCCGATAGTGCGCAGGGGTATGGCTGTACGCTGAACGGTCAGCACCCGGTCGCTTGGGCGGACATCACCACCGTCAGCTTCTATCCGGCCAAGCCGCTGGGCTGTTATGGCGATGGCGGCGCTGTGCTGACCAATGATGACGCGCTGGCGCATCTGGTGAAATCGCTGCGCAATCATGGCGAGGGTGAAGAACGCTACGCCTATGACCGCATCGGCATGAATTCGCGCCTGGACACGCTGCAGGCGGCGGTCCTGCTGGCCAAGATGGATATCTTCGCCGATGAGATCGAAGGCCGAAACCGCGGCGCCGACCTATACCGGGACGGTCTCAGCGATGTCGTGACGACCCCGGTGGTCATCGACGGCGGCGTTTCGGTCTGGGCGCAATACACCATCGAGGTGGACGATCGCGACGGCTTCCGCGCCAAGCTGGGCGAGGCGGGCATTCCGACCGCGGTTTACTATCCCGTGCCGATCCATGTTCAGCAGCCCTATGCCGATTTCCCGGTCGCGCGGGGCGGTCTGCCCGCGACCGAGGCCGCCATGAGCCGGGTCATCTCCCTGCCGATGGACGCCTATCTGGAGCAGGGGCGCGGCGCTGAAGTGATTGAGGCGGTTCGAAAAGCCGTATGACCGCACAGGCGGATATCGCCGTCCTGATCGTCGCCTATCGCAGCCGCGACACCCTTCCGCGCGTCCTCGATCAGCTTCAGGCTCAGACCCTGGCGCCCGCCCGGGTGCTGGTCCTGGAAAATGGATCGCCGGAGGGCGAAGCGGTCGATGAGGCGGTGATCGCCGGCCGGGCCGAGCTGGTGGTGAGCGAAACCAATTTGGGTTTCGCCGCGGGCAATAACCGGCTCGCCGCCCAGATCGATCAAAGCTGGATATTCCTGCTGAACCCGGACGCTTTCCCGGAGCCGGATCTGATCGAGACGCTGGTCGCGGCCACGATGCGATATCCCGATGTCAGCCTGTTTGGCTGCACCCAAACGGCCGATGGCGCGCCCGGCGTTCTGGATGGGGCGGGGGATGTCTATCATGTTACCGGCGTTCCCTATCGCGGCGGCTATGGACGCCGCATGGCGCCGCCGCCTGATGGCGAATGCTTTGCACCCTGCGGCGCGGCGACCTTGGTCCGGCGGGACGTGTTTGAGCGCCTTGGCGGCTTTGACGAAGACTATTTTTGCTATGTCGAGGACGTCGATCTGGGCTTTCGCGCCCGCCTGTCGGGCGAGACTTGTGTTCAGCTCAATAGCGCCGTCGTCAGCCATGTGGGCTATGGCTCATCCGGCCGCCGGTCGGAATTCGCGACCTATCACGGCGCCCGCAATCGCTTCTGGACCTTCTTCAAAAACACGCCCGGTTGGGGCCTCTGGCTGCTCACGCCGCTGCATCTCGTGATGACGGCGCTGCTTTGGCTGTCGGCGGCGCGCTTTGGGCAATTCGGCCTGTTCGGCAAGGCGCTGTCCGATGCGCTGAACGGCTGGCCGCAGCTGATGGAGAAGCGGCGCGCGGTGATGGCGGACCGCCAAGCCTCCACGCTGGCCATCCTGCGCGCGATGACCTGGAACCCGCTGGGCCTGCTCACCCGCGCGCCAGACGTACGGCCCCGCACGCCCGAGACTGACGGCTGATCTCCGAACGGTGAGGGCCGACGCTGAAGTGTCTGTGACGGCAGGCCGCAGCGCACCATGTTGGCAACGCGTTTCGCCGGTCCTAGAACACGCGTTCGAAGTAGAAAGGCGTGCACATTCATGGGCGCAGTCAGCGAAGAGACCGTTCAATCGGTCCGCCACTATACCGACCGGCTTTTCGCCTTCCGTGTCACCCGTCCCCAAAGCTTTCGCTTCCGCTCCGGCGAGTTTGTCATGCTGGGCCTGAAGGTCAACGGCAAGCCCTTGCTGCGCGCCTACTCCGTCGCCAGTCCCAGCTGGGACGAAGAGCTGGAATTCTTCTCCATCAAGGTGCCCGACGGCCCGCTGACCTCCAAGCTGCAGCATATCAAGGATGGCGACCAAATCCTTCTGGGGACCAAGGCCGTGGGCACGCTGGTGCTCGACGCGCTGCTGCCCGGCAAGCGGCTTTACCTCTTGTCGACCGGCACCGGCATTGCGCCCTTCGCCTCGATCATCCGCGACCCGGAAACCTATGAGCGCTATGAGCAGGTCATCCTGACCCATACCTGCCGTGAGGTCGCCGAGCTGACCTATGGCAAGGAGCTGGTCGACGCGGTGCGCGAAGACCCTCTGGTCGGCGAGTTTGTCGGCGACAAGCTGATCTATTACCCCTCCGTCACCCGCGAGCCGTTTAAGCGACAGGGCCGCATCACCACGCTGATGGATGAGGGTGTGATCTATCAAGAGCTTGGCATTCCCGCCCTTAATCCGGAAACGGACCGGGTGATGATTTGCGGCTCCATGGAGATGCTCGAAGATTGCAAGGCGCGCTGCGAGCAAGCTGGCCTGAACGAAGGCTCCAACGCCCGGCCGGCTGAGTTCGTCATCGAGAAGGCTTTCGTCGGCTAGCTCAAGCTTTCTGACGACACGCATAGCGAGCGGGCCTGACCCGCGCTATATGCCCGTCACGAACGGAAGGCATCGCTATGCGCATTGGATTTTTTGGAGACGTGGTGGGCAAGTCAGGCCGGGACGGCCTGATCGAGCACTTGCCGGGTCTGAAAGAGCGTCTCCAGCTCGATTTTGTGATCATCAACGCTGAAAACGCCGCGGGCGGTTTCGGGATCACTGAGCGCACGGCCAATGAGCTCTATGACGCCGGCGGCGATGTCCTCACCTTGGGCAATCACGCCTGGGATCAAAACGAAGCCCTGACCTATATCGAGCGCGAGCCGCGCTTGTTGCGGCCGGTGAATTATCCTGAAGGCGCAGCGCCGGGCCGCGGCGCCTCGCTTTACACGCTGGCTGACGGGCGGCGCGTGCTGGTGATGAATGTGATGCTGCGCCTGTTCATGCAGCCGTTGGAAGATCCCTTCGCCGCCGTCGACCGCGAATTGCGCTCCGCGCCGCTGGGCGAGGTCGCGGACGCCATTATCGTCGACATGCATGGCGAAGCGACCAGCGAGAAGAACGCCATGGGCGTTTACTGCGACGGCCGGGCGAGTCTGGTGGTGGGCACCCACACCCATGTGCCGACGGCCGATCACCGTGTTCTGCCGGGGGGCACGGCGTATCAGACCGATGCGGGCATGTGCGGCAATTATGATTCCGTCATCGGCATGGACAAGGAAGAGCCGGTCAATCGCTTCGTGACCCATATGCGCTCCGCGCGCTTCCAGGCGGCCAGCGGCGACGCCACCGTGTGCGGCCTTTTTGTCGAAACCGATGATTCAACGGGGCTGGCGGTGGCGTGCACGCCGATCCGCGCGGGCGGGGTGTTGTCGGCCGCCGAATAGGCGCTGGCGCCTTGGCCAACTGCCGCTAGCTTAGGGCCATGAGCCTTCCCTCCCGCATCGGATTCGGCGTCTCGGGCGCCCACGGCACGCCTTTGGTGTCGCGCGCGCACAGTGTGGCGATCATCCGGCAGGCTTTCGCGCTCGGCGTACGCGCGTTCGACACCGCCCCGGCCTATGGCGCAGGCGAGGCGGAGCGGCGCTTGGGAGAGGCGCTGAGGACTTTGGAGCGAGACCAGGTCTTCGTCTCAACCAAGGCCGGGCTGTCGAGCTACGGCCTGTCCGGGCGGCGGCGTGATTTTTCACCCGACGCTATCGAGCAAAGTCTGCAAGCGAGTTTGGACCGCCTTCAGCTTGAGGGTGTCGATGCGCTCTTCCTGCATGGCGCGGCGCCCGAGGAGCTCACTCCGGCGCTCTTTGAGCGCTTGGACGCTCTTAAGGCGGCCGGCGCCTTTCGGCGACTGGGCGCTGTGGGGCGAGGGCCTGAATTGTCCGCCGCTGTGGAGACCGGCCGGTTTGAGCTCTTGATGGCGCCGGTTCATCCCTTTTTGTCGAAGGACGAAACCGCCCGATTGGCGCAGGCGGCGAAGTCGGGCCTGGACGTGCTCGCCATTGAAACCGCCGGCGACGCCCCTTCGGCCTGGGCGCCGCCCAAACGCCTCGCCGACCTTTATGCGCTGGCGAAGCGCTTCAGAGCGCAGCCGGGGCGGGGACGGGTCGGTGTGGAAGACGGACTGAAAGCCGCATTGGCGCGGCCGGAGGTGCGGTGCGTCATGATGACCACGACGCGCCCGGCCCATCTTAAGGCCAATGCGGCGCTGGCCTAGCTGGCGCGCGACGCGGCCGCAGCCTGGCCCTTCCAGGCTTTAAACCAGTCGGCGAACGCCACGACCCCGTCTTTGAGCGATGTGCGAGGGGCGGCGCCATAGGCGGCCTCCAGCTTGGACGTGTCCGCCCAGGTGCTCGACACATCGCCGGGCTGGGCTTCCACCATGCGGGTTTCGGCTTTGACCCCGAGGGCCTGCTCCAGCGCAGTGACCAGCGCCAGCGTGTCGACCGGTGCGGAGCCGCCGATATTGAACACCCGGTGTTCGGCGCCGGGCGTGTCTTCAAGCACGGCCTGCAAGGTGGGCAAAATGTCGCCGATGAAGGTGAAGTCGCGGCGGTTTTCGCCGTGATTGAACAGCTCGATCGGCGTGCCGGCGAGCATCCGCTCGGCGAAGGAGAAATACGCCATGTCCGGCCGGCCCCACGGACCGTAGACCGTGAAAAAGCGCAGGCCGGTCAGCGGCAGCCCGTAAAGATGGGTATAGGTCGCGCTCATCAGCTCATCAGCGCGCTTGGTCGCGGCATAGAGCGAAACCGGCGCATCGACCGCATCGGATTCCTTAAACGCGCCCTCCCGCTCGCCATAAACCGAGCTCGAAGACGCGTAGACCACATGCTTGAGCGTAGAGCCGAGCGCGCGGGCGGCCTCCAGCACGGAGAGGTGGCCGTTGATATTGGCGTGGGTATAGGCGAACGGGTTTTCCAGCGAGTAGCGCACTCCGGCCTGGGCGGCGAGGTGCAAGATGCGTTCGGGCCGGACGTCCAGCACGAGGGCTTTGAAGCGTTCGGCGTCCGCGAGATCCAACGGGTCAAACCGGAAGCCCTCATGGCGCTCAAGCTCACCGAGGCGCGCCCGCTTCAGCGCCACGTCGTAATAGTCCGTCAGGCAATCAACGCCCACCACGGGCACGCCGCGCGCAAGCAAGGCCTGCGCGGCATGAAAGCCGATAAAGCCGGCCGCCCCCGTGACCAACACCGTCATATCAGGCGTTGCCTTTCCTCGTTTCGACGCGGCGCGCACATTGCCCGCAAAGCGGGCGATTTGTCACGCGACGGGCTGCGTTGGGTTTCGGGCGGACAAGCGCATATTGGTCATCCCGCCATCTTGCGTTGGACGTGACTCAGGTCACACTGATGCAGTGCAGCACTGAACAAAGAAACGGATCGACCATGGCGCAAACACACCCCCGCGCGCTTCTTCTGGAAAATGTCCACGCCGACGCCGATGGCGCGCTCCAGGCGTTTGGGCCGCTTCAGGTCGATAGGCTCTCCGGTTCGCCGGACCGGGCGCTTTTGGAAAAGGAGATCGCGACAGCTTCGGTGCTGGGCATCCGCTCGCGCACCCAGGTGGACGCGGCGCTGCTCGAGGCGGCTTCGCAGCTGCAGGCTGTCGGCTGCTTTTGCATCGGCACCAATCAGGTTGATCTCGACGCCGCTGCAGCGCGCGGCATACCGGTGTTCAACGCGCCCTTCGCCAACACCCGCTCGGTGGCCGAGCTCACCATGGCGAGCATTGTCATGTTGATGCGGCGCATTCCCGAGAAGATGTTTTCCATTCACCAGGGCGGCTGGATGAAAACCGCCGAAGGCTCCAACGAGGTGCGCAAGAAAAAGCTGGGCATCGTCGGCTACGGCAATATCGGCGCGCAGCTGTCCGTGCTGGCCTCCGCTTTTGGGATGCATGTGCACTATTACGACATCGAGCCCAAGCTCGCGCACGGCAATGCGCGGGCGATGGACTCGTTGGATTCGCTGCTTAAGACCTGTGACGTGGTCACCCTTCACGTCCCGGCCACAGCGCGCACCGCCAACATGATGACGCGCGAGCGGATCATGGCGATGAAGCCGGGCGCCTATCTAATCAACCAGGCGCGCGGCAATCTGGTCGATGTCGACGCTCTGGCGGATGCTTTGAAGTCCGGCCATCTCGCCGGCGCGGCGGTCGACGTCTTCCCGGTGGAGCCCAAGAGCAAGGACGAAGCCTTTGAAAGTCCGCTCCAGGACTGCCCTAACGTCATCCTGACCCCGCATATCGGCGGATCGACCGCAGAGGCGCAGCAGGCGATCGGGTTGGACGCCGCCACCAAGCTGGCCAAATACCTGTTTGAAGGGGCGACCAGCTTTGCGGTCAACTTTCCCCAAGTGGAGCCTGGGCCGGTGGAGCCCGGACGCACGCGGCTCATCGTTCCCCATGAGAACCGCCCGGGCTTTCTAAGCCGTTTGAACGATCTGGCGCAGCGCGCGAACGCCAACGTGGCTGCGCAATTCCTCAAGACTGAGGGCGATCTGGGCTATGCGATCACCGATCT
This sequence comes from uncultured Oceanicaulis sp., assembly GCA_964484345.1. Lineage (GTDB taxonomy): Bacteria > Pseudomonadota > Alphaproteobacteria > Caulobacterales > Maricaulaceae > Oceanicaulis. The sequence goes on from CAZAGE010000014.1 coordinate 13,264, forward strand.
GGAGGGCGCGCTGCCTGACGGCTTTGTCGATGAGGTGCGCGCACTGGACGGAACCATTCGCGCGCGCTTGATCGCCGGCTGAGGCGGCCGGTCTAGCGCCTAGTCCAGGCCCGTCCGGCCGGTGCTTTCCCAGTCTTTCAAGAAGGCCGCCAACCCTTTGTCGGTCAGCGGATGGGCGACCATTTGGTCGAACACTTTCGGCGGGATGGTGGCGGCGTCGCAGCCCGCCAGGGCGGCCGCTTCCACATGCGCCGGACCGCGCAGGGAGGCGGCGAGGATTTCAGTCTCGTAGCCGTATTGGTCGTAGACCTCGCGGATGCCTTCCAGAAGGCCGATGCCGTCTCCGCCGGCGTCCTCCACCCGGCCCACGAAGGGCGAGATATAGCTGGCGCCCGCCTTAGCCGCGAGCAAGGCCTGGTTCACCGAGAAGCATAGCGTGACATTGGTTTGCACGCCTTCTTCCGCGAAGGTCCGGCAAGCGGTGAGGCCTTGCGCCGTCAGCGGCAGCTTCACCACGACATTGGGCGCGATGGCGGCGAGGCGGCGGCCTTCTTCAATCATGCCGTCGACCTCGGTGGCCACCACTTCGGCGCTGACCGGACCGTCGACGGCTTCGCAGATGTCCGCCACCCGCTCGAAAATGCCGGCGCCCGCCTTGGCGATCAGCGAGGGGTTGGTGGTCACCCCATCGACCAGCCCAGCGTCAAGGCGGGCGCGGATGGCGTCGATGTCGGCGGTGTCGAGGAAGATCTGCATGGGCTTGATCCCGAACATGAATGGCGTTCTACGTGGATATAATGCTATTTGATGATGAATTCATTTAGCCCAACCTGTCTTTGAACATCGGTGCGCCTTTATGCCGGTTAAAGCCCTTATTCATCGGTATGCGCCGCGCCGCCTTGTGAATTTTGGTTGGAATCTGGCGGGTGATATCAGGGAGCTGCCGGAACGGATTGCTGATCCCAGGCCGCGGCCATGGCGTGTGATCCATAATGTCGGCGGCGGGGATTTCTACACCACGGGCCAGGTCTTCTTCGAACGCTTTCGGGACGCCGTTCAGCTTGAACCGGACGCACATGTCCTGGACCTAGGATGCGGTGCGGGACGGCTCGCCATCCCGATCTGCGGCTATCTGACAGGGCGAGGGCGCTATACCGGCTTTGACATCGCAGAGACAGCCTTAGCCTTCGCCCGGCGCGTGACACAGGGGCGGTGCGCCATCGCCTTTCACCACGCCGATCTCTCCAACCCGGAGTATCGCAAGACAGGCGCTGATGCCGGCAGTTATCGGTTTCCCGCCGACAATGCATCGGTGGACGCGGCGCTCGCGACCTCCCTGTTCAGCCATCTCCGACCGGCGGACACGCAAGCCTACCTCAAGGAAACGGCCCGGGTTCTCAAGCCTGGAGGGCGCTTGGTGATGACCGCCTTCATTGTGACTGCGCAGGACCGTTCGGCGCTTGACGCCGGCACCCCGCGTCTGGCGCTGCAGCGTCTGGATGGGGTGAGCTTCGCCGCCGATCCCCGCCATCCCGAACGGGCTATTGGGTTTGACGAAGCCGCGTTTCTGTCTTGGGTCGACAATGCGGGCTTGGCGGTTGAAGGCGAGATCGTGCGCGGCGACTGGCGCGAGCGCGAACCGACGGGCGGCGAGTTCCAGGACCGTATCGTCCTCGCGCGCCGGTCCGGATAAGCCTGGACCATGGACCCGATCTTCGCACCCCACGCTGACGGCCGCCCTCAAGTTATGGGCGTGGTCAATGTCACGCCAGACAGCTTCTCCGATGGCGGGCGGTTCTTGGGTGCAGTCGCGGCGTGTGATCACGCGTTGCATTTGCTCGACGCCGGCGCGGACTGGCTTGATGTCGGCGGCGAGAGCACAAGGCCTGGGGCCGAGCCGGTCAGCCAAGCCGAGGAACTCGACCGGGTCGTTCCGGTGATTGAGGCCATCCTGGCGGAACGGCCAGACGCGCGGATCTCCATCGATACGATGAAGCCGGCGGTCGCGCGGGCGGCGATCGAAGCTGGCGCTTTGATGTGGAATGACGTCAATGCTTTGCGGGCCGAGGGTGCGCGCGAAACCGCCGCGTCGCTCAACTGCCTAATCTGTCTGATGCATATGCAGGGTGAACCTCGCACCATGCAGGCCGATCCGCGCTATGACGCGGTCGTCAGCGATGTCGCCCGCTTCCTGGGCCAGCAGGTCGGCGCCGCCATGGCGGCGGGGGTTGAGCGCGACCGCATCCTGCTCGATCCCGGGATCGGCTTCGGCAAGACGCTGGCGCATAACCTCCGGCTCATGGCGGGGTTGGAGCATCTGGCCGGCCTGGGTTTCCCGATCCTGTTCGGCGCCTCGCGCAAACGCTTCATTCAAGCCATCGACGCGAGCGCCGCAGACGCTTCAGATCGTCTCGGCGGCAGCTTGGCCGCAGCGCTGCATGCCGCGCGCGCGGGATGTGCGCTGATCCGCGTCCATGATGTGCGCGAGACGGTTCAAGCGCTCAAGGTGCAAGCGGCGATCCTGCGCTAGCCCGCGGCGTCGGTCTCAGGCCGGCGCGGCCAATCCGGCGCACAAAGGGGTGCATTCTAAGGTGAAGGTGGGACCCGTCCCGCGGACGCGCAGGCGCTCCATCGCCCCCCTCTGACGATAAGTGTGCCGCGCTGGCACGATCAGGACGGGCCCCGGACCTGCCGACGCAAGGCGCGTGCAACTGAACGGCTTACGCTGCATTGGCGGGTCCAACCCCGCTTTCTGCGGGCTCCTGGAGCGCGTACGGGCCGGGATGCCTCGGGGAGGAGGCGGGCATCCCGGCCCAGGTCGCGGCCGTCGCTTACGGGAGGATCGAGACGGTCACGGTGGTCGTCGACTGGCGGTTCCGCCTGTCCGGTTCCGCCATAAGTGACATCCTGCGCCCCGCTCGGGGCGCAATTTGCACGTCATTATGAAGTTGTCGCCGCAAGCATGACCGTTTCGCCCCAATCTGAAGGGAATGGGGCGCAGAGCAGGCAGGCCTGTTCAGACGGGGTTCAGGACCACGGCGAGCAGCGCGCCTGCGAGCCCAGGGTCAAGACCGGTAGGGCGTCATCTCGATCAGTTCGAGCGTATAGGCGGTGTCGCCCAGCTCATTGTCATGGCGCTGGGTGCGCATGATGCCTTCCACATAAACCGGGTCCCATAGGCCCTGGACCTGGATCGGCTCTTCTGTGGTCACGAACACCAGCTGGTTGGGCGGCGGCGGGGGCACGTGAATGCAGGCGCCCACATAGGGCACCAGCAAGAAGCGGCTGATCTCCCGGCTGCCGGTGAAATCAAAGGGCAGGACATAGCCGCCGATGCGGATCCGGCGGCCATCCAGCTCGTCGACGACCTCGAAGGTCTGGAGTTGCGGCATGCGGTCAGAGCCGAAATGGTCGAAACCCTGCTGCAAGGCCTGCAGCTGCATCAGCTGATTGATCCGCTCCGCTTCACCTTCGGGCAGAAGATCGGCCCAAGCCAGATCCAGGAAGGCCGGAGTGGAGGCTTCGTCGTCATTAAGCGCAAGCGCAGGTGCGCTTGCGGCGAACGCCAAGGCGAGGGCGGCGAAAACGGAACGCAACAACATAGCTAGGAAAATGCGCATTTCCCGGCCAAGGTTCAAGGCTTAGGCGCGGCTTAGTCGATCACGAAGACGGTCTGCTCACGGTTCAAATCGCCCGCGGCCGCGCGCGCACCATCAAAGAATTGCGCATCCAGGCTTTCCAGAGACGCCAGGCGTTCAAACAGAAGCGCTGTATCGACACGATCCAGGGCGCTCACGGTCTCGCACTGGAAATTCCAGCGCACGAGCACGTCAGAATGGGTATGTTCCGCATCGTGGTCGTGGCCGTGAGGCTCGTCGTGAGCGTGCCCATGGTTGTGATCTTGGTGGTGGTCATGCCCATCGTCATGCCCGTGATCGTGGTGTTCGCCGTGATCATGATCGTCATCATGGCCATGGTCATGACCTTCATCGTGGTCGTGACCGAGCGCGTCATGATCGTGCTCATGATCATCGCCGTGGTCGTGTCCGTGGTCATGGTGTTCTCCATGATCATGAGCGTCATGGTCATGCGCGTCGCCGGACTGACCCGGCCCGCCCGTAATCTCGCCGCCTTGCGCGGTGCAGCCCGCGTCTGCGCTCAAGGCGAACGGGCTGCTGTCCATCAGGCTGGTCTGGATGCGGGCGATCAGCGCGGTTTCTTCCTCGGTCTGGGGCGCGCGTTCAAATCCGTAAAGATTGTAGGCCGGGCCCTCCATCTCGATGGTGAGAAGGCCGGTGCTTGGATCTGCGGCGATGGAGAGCGAGCTGGCGCCATGCACATGGGCGCCCAGCTGGGTCATCGGCTCCTGGGCGACGGCGGCTGGCGCAGCAGTCAGCGCAAGGGCGGCGAAAGCGAGACGATACATCGGTCCAGGCCTCCTTAAGGCTTAGAAATGAGGGTGCTCGTGATCGTGGCCATGATCATGCCCGTGATCGTGATCGGCGTCATGATCGGAATGAATTTCGGCAGGATCATGATCGTGGTGGTGATGCCCGTCATGGGCGTGATCATGATCATGGCCGTGGTTATGGCTATGGCCCAGCGCCATCAGAGCCGCGACGCCGGCCCCCGCGAACACCGCGCCGCCGCCGCGCAAGGCGCCCGCTTCTGCGGCCTCATGGATCAAATGCGCGGCGCCGACATGCAGCAGCAGGCCTGCGACCAGGGCGAAGAGCACCCCCAGGGTTTCAGGATCAAGGCTGCCCGCAAACGGCGCCGAGATCGCCGCCGCGGTGAAGGTGGTCGCGCCCGAGGCCAGGAAAGCGAACAGAGCGGCGCGGCCGTTCGGCAAGCCGGCGCGCTGCAGCAGGACGAAGCAGATCAGCGCTTCGGGGAATTCATGAATGATCAGGCCGGTGGCCGCGATCAAGCCGGTCGCTGAATCCACCGCGAACGTCACCGAGTAGATCAGGCCGTCCAGTGCGGAATGCATGGCGATCGCAATCACGGGCGCCAGCGCCGCGGCGCGGTTCGGGGCGGGCGTCTCGCCATCGTGATGGTTATGGCCCGCTCCGCCTAACAGCGTGTGGACCACAAAGCCGAAAGCGAACCCGCCGAGCACCAGCCAGGGCGCATTTGGAGCCATCACGAGCGCTTCGGGGATCAGGTGGGTGACTGCAATGGTGATCACCAGTCCGCCGGCGAAGGCGGCGGCGAGCGGCCCGTTGCGCCGGGTGAAGCCAGCCGCCCGCTGCACCAGGATCAGCGCAAGAAGGGCGACGCCGGCGGCGATCATCCCGAACACGATGGCGGAGGTCATGGGGTCCAAGGCTGAGACTTTCGGGACGCAATTGTTATAATATTGCGCTGGTCATACGCGAGCGAGCATGCCGGGGCAAGGCGGTGCGCCTCTTATGCCCGCTGCACGTCCACGTCAGGAACCGACTCGGCTGGAACCACATGACGGACCTCGGTTTTGCGTCTCTCCCAGTCGTTGAGAAGGGCTGCAGCGTGCAGCGATCCGGTCGCTTGGAGATGGGTTTCAATCAAGGCGCGGCAGCGCGCCTCGGCGTCGCCCTCGATGCCGCCTAGCGCGACGGCGTCCGGATTAAGCCGACCCTCAAGATGCCCGTCCGGATCAAGGACGAAGGCCTCCCCGCCGGTCATGCCGGCGGCGAAGTTATCGCCTACCTCTCCCAGGATCACAGCGACCCCGCCGGTCATGTATTCACAGCCATTGGCGCCGCAGCCTTCCACCACAGCGGTCGCGCCGGAATTGCGCACCGCGAAGCGCGGGCCGGCCGCCCCGGCGGCGAACACGGCGCCCGAAGTTGCGCCATAGAGTACGGTGTTGCCGATGATGATGTCGCCGGGGCGATGCTCTTGCGAGCCGCCGAAGGGGCGAATGGCGATCACCGCGCCGGACAGGCCTTTGCCGACATAATCGTTGGCGTCGCCTTCCAGCTCGATACGCAAGCCTTTCGCTGCAAACGCGCCGAGGCTTTGCCCGGCCGAGCCGCGCAGGCGCAGGGTCAGCTGGCCATCGTCAAGCCCGTCCCGGCCGTATTTGCGCACGATGGCGGAGCTGGTGCGCGTGCCCACGGCGCGGTCGGTGTTGCGCACGTCATAAACCAGCTGCATTTTCTCACCGCGCGAAAAGACCGGCTCGGCGTCGGCGATGATCTGTTCATCCAGGCTCTTGGCCACCGCATTGCGCTGCAGCCGGGTGGAGCGCATCGGGGTGAGGGAGGGGTTCACCCGCACCAGAAGCGCGTTGAGATCAAGATCATCAAGATGGGCCGAGCCGCGGCTGACCTGATCAAGCAAGTCGGACCGTCCGATCACCTCCTCCAAGCTGGACGCGCCGAGGGAGGCGAGGATGTCCCGGGTGTCCCGGGCGATGAAGGTCATTAGATTGACCACATGGTCGGCCAAACCGGTGAAGCGATCGCGCAAGGCGTCGTCCTGGGTGCAGATGCCCACAGGGCAGGTGTTGGAATGGCACTGGCGCACCATCAAACAGCCTAGCGCGATCAGGCTGGTCGTGCCGATGCCGAATTCCTCAGCGCCCAGCATGGCGGCGATCACTACGTCGCGGCCGGTGCGGATGCCGCCATCCGCGCGCAGCGTCACCCGCTCGCGCAAGCCGTTCAGCGACAAAAGTTGGTGGGCTTCCGACAGGCCCAGCTCCAGCGGCGCGCCGGCGAATTTGATCGAGGTTTGCGGGCTGGCGCCGGTGCCGCCGACATTGCCGGAGATCAAGATCACATCGGCATGGGCTTTCGCCACCCCCGCCGCCACAGCGCCGACGCCGGCGGCGGACACCAGCTTCACACAAACCCGCGCCTCCGGATTGATCTGTTTGAGATCATAGATGAGCTGAGCGAGATCCTCGATCGAGTAGATATCGTGGTGCGGCGGCGGGCTGATCAACGTCGTGCCGGGCGTCGCATGGCGCATGCGGGCGATGAATTCGGTGACCTTGAAGCCAGGCAGTTGCCCGCCTTCGCCCGGCTTGGCGCCTTGGGCGACCTTAATCTCGATCTCCCGGCATTCGTTGAGATACTCCGCGGTCACGCCGAAGCGACCTGAGGCCACCTGTTTGACCGCCGAGTTCATGTTGTCGCCATTGGTTTGGCGCTGATAGCGGGTGCGGTCTTCGCCGCCTTCGCCGGACACGGACTTGGCGCCGATCCGGTTCATGGCGACGTTGAGCACGCCGTGGGCTTCCGGCGATAGCGCGCCCAGGCTCATGCCGGGCGTGACGAAGCGGCGGCGAATCTCGTTGACGCTTTCGGTCTGATCAAGCTCGAGCGCCGGGCCCAGCGGGCGCGGCGCCAACAGGTCGCGCAGCTGGATCGGGTCCTCATCCCTTGTCTGAAGTCGGACATAGTCCCGAAAGGCGTCGTAATCTTCGTTGCGCACGGCCTGTTGGAGCGCGGAGATGGACCGCGCTTCGACGGCGTGCGCTTCCCCGGAGCTGCGTTGGCGGTAAAAGCCGCCGATCGGCAAGCGCACCGCATCTTCGTGGGACCAGGCCCAACGGTGCAGTTCGATCAGCTTTTGCTCAAGACCCGCGAGCCCGATGCCGGAAATGCGGCTGGTCACGCCGCCCAAATACTCGCTCGCCACCGCGCGCGACAGACCAAGCACCTCGAAGTTGCAGCCGCCGCGATAGGAGCTGACGACCGAGATGCCCATCTTGGACATGATTTTGAGAAGACCCGCGTCAAAAGCCGTCTTCATGTTCCGGGCGCGCTCCTCCGGGCCGAGGCCCTCCAGAGCGCGGGCTTGTCTGACTGCGATCGTGTCGAAGGCGAGATAAGGGTTCACCGTTGTGGCGCCGAGCCCGATCAGAACTGCGAGGCCATGGGCGTCGGTGATCTCGGAGGCGCGCACATTGATCGAGCAATAGGTCCGAAGCCCTTCGCGGGTGAGGTGGGTGTGCACGGCGCCCACCGCCAGCGCCATCGGGACGGGACATTGTTCCGCATCCTGGTCCTCGTCGGTGAGGACGATGTGTTCCGCGCCCGCGCGCACCGCGTTTTCGGCGTCCAAGCGGATCCGGTCCAGCGCGCGCTTCAGACCGCCGCCCTGGCCCGTTGCGGCGCTGGCGGGAAACAGCGTGTCGATCCGCGCCACGGCGCCCAGACGCTGGATCAGACGCTCCGCCATGCCGTTGCTGAGCACCGGGGAATCCAGCACGAAGACATCGGTCTGGGTCTCGTCTTCCGCCAGGATATTGCCGAGATTTTTGAACCGGGTTTTTAGGCTCATCACCCGGCCTTCGCGCAACGGGTCGGTGGGCGGGTTGGTGACCTGGGAGAAGTTCTGGCGGAAATAATGGCTGATGGGCCGGTAGCGGTTGGATAACACCGCCAGCGGGCTGTCATCGCCCATGGAGCCCACCGCCTCCTTGGCGGTCTCGGCCATGGGCGAGAGGATGATCTCAATCTCTTCCAGCGTCAGCCCGGCCGCCGCCTGACGGCGCAGTCTTGTCTCCTCATCGTCGAAATAAGCGGGCTCGGGACCCTCGGCGATCTCGGCGTCGACATCCTTGATGTTGGACAGCCAGGCTTCATAGGGGTGTTTGGCGCTGAGCTTGTCGAGCACCTCGTCTTCCAGCAGCAGCCCGCCCGCTTCCAGGTCCACCGCCAGCATGCGGCCCGGCGTCACCGAGCCGCGTTTGATCACGTCTTCGGGCGGCAATTCCGCCATGCCGGTTTCCGAACCCACCGCCAGCAAGCCGTCGCCGGACAAGCTCCAGCGCAGCGGACGCAGGCCGTTGCGGTCGAGCCCTGCGATCGCCCAGCGCCCGTCGCACGCCACGATGGCGGCGGGTCCGTCCCAAGGCTCCATCACCGAGTTGCAGTATTCGTAAAGCCCGCGCCAGGCGCCCGGCATCTGCCCGGTCCGCTTCGACCAGGCCTCCGGAATCAGCAGGGTTTTGGCCATCGGCGCCGTGCGCCCTGAACGCACCAGGATCTCGAACACCTGGTCGAGGGCCGCGCTGTCGGATGAGCCCGCCGCGATCACCGGTTTGACGACGTGCTCGTCTCCGGCGAAGGCTTTGGACGCCATGAGGATTTCATGGCTGCGCATCCAATTGCTGTTGCCTTTCAGCGTGTTGATCTCGCCGTTATGGGCCAGCATGCGGAAGGGCTGCGCCAAGCGCCACTCGGGAAAGGTGTTGGTGGAATAGCGCTGGTGGAACATCGCAAAGGTCGATGTGAAGCGCGGATCGGTCAGATCCGGGTAAAACTGGTCGATGGCCTCGGCCAGAAACATGCCCTTGTAGATCACGTCGCGCGCCGACAGTGAGCAGATGTAAAAGCCGGGCAGGGAGTCCTCTCGCGCCAGGGCTTCGATCCGGCGGCGGACCAGATAGAGCTCCCGCTCCAACGCCTCGGGATCGCGGCCGAGCGGGTCGGCGAACAGGATTTGTTCAATTTCCGGCCGGGTCGCCGCCGCCTTCTCGCCCAGGCAGGAGGGATCGATCGGCACCTGGCGCCAGCCGTAAAGTTCCAGACGCGCGCGGATGATCTCGGATTCCACGATTGTGCGCGCGCGTTCCTGGGCGGCGAAATCGGTGCGCGGCAGGAAGATCATCCCTACGCCGATCGGCGCGTCTCCGGTCTTGTGCCCGGTGCGTTCGACGTCTTGCTTGAAGAAATCCTGGGCGATGCCCACGCGGATGCCGGCCCCGTCACCCGTTTTGCCGTCGGCGTCCACGGCGCCGCGATGCCAGACGGCTTTGAGCGCCTTAATGGCGATCTCCACGGTTTCCCGGCGCGCCCGGCCATGAATATCTGAGATCAGGCCGATGCCGCAGGCGTCGCGTTCCAGGGCGGGATCATAGGCGCCGGCTTGGATCAGGCGGTCGCGGTCTTCAAGATATTGATCGAGGCTCATTCGGCCGCCTCCATGGGGATTTGCGCCATTAGGTCGTCGTGGATCGCTGCCGCGGCGTCCTGGCCATCCTTGACCGCCCAGACCACCAGCGAGGCGCCGCGCACGGCGTCGCCGCCAGCGTAGACGCCGGGCAGAGAGGTGCGGCAGCCTTGATTGACCCGGATTGCGCCGCGCGGATTGAGCGACAGGTCGGGCGCCGACCAGGCCGTGTTGAACGCTTCCGGCTCAAAGCCCAGAGCGGCGACCACCATGTCGGCGGACACATCGCGCTCGTCCCCCTCGACGGGGACCGGTTCCCGACGGCCCGTGGCGTCGGGCGCGCCCAGCGCCATCACTTGAACCTTCACCCCCGTGGCGGTTTCCGCATCGCCCAGAATGGCGGCGGGCGCGGACAGCCAGTCGAACCGCACGCCCTCTTCCTCAGCATGAATCACTTCGCGGGCGGAGCCGGGCATATTCTCGCGATCGCGGCGATACAGGCACACGACGCTATCCGCACCCTGGCGGATGGCGGTGCGCACGCAGTCCATGGCGGTGTCGCCGCCGCCGATCACCGCCACGCGCTTGCCGGCCGCATTGAGGCGGCCATTGTCGTTGATGCTTTCGCCAAAGCCGCGGCGGTTCGATGCGGTGAGGTATTCCAGCGCCGGCACCAGGCCGCGTCCGCCACCGCCGGGGCAGTTCAGCGCGCGGGCGGCATAGGCGCCGGCCGCGATATAGATGGCGTCATGCTCGGCGCGCAGCTCGTCCAGCGAGGCGTCGCGCCCAACCTCAAAGCTCAGCTTGAAAACGATGCCGCTGTCTTCCAGGCGCTGGATGCGCCGCGCGACCACGGACTTGTCGAGCTTGAAGTTGGGAATGCCGTAGACCAGCAAGCCGCCCGCCCGGTCATGGCGGTCGTAAATCACAACGCTGTGGCCATGCTCGCGCAGGCGTTCCGCGCAGGCGAGGCCCGCCGGCCCCGCGCCGATAATGCCGATGGAGCGTCCGGTTTCCGCGTGCGGCCGGATCGGGGTGATCCACCCCTCCGCCCAGGCGGTCTCGGTAATGTGGGTCTCCACCGAGCCGATGGTCACGGACCCATGGCCGGACTGTTCGATCACGCAGGCGCCTTCGCACAAGCGGTCCTGCGGGCAGATGCGGCCGCAAATCTCGGGCAGGGTCGAGGTGGCGGAGGAGCGCTCATAGGCCTCCTGCATGCGCCCTTCCGCGGCCAGCATCAGCCAGTCGGGAATGTCGTTGTGGAGCGGGCAGCCGGTTTGGCAGAAGGGCACGCCGCATTGCGAGCAGCGCTCGGCCTGCACCGCGCCGCGCTCAGGGTCGAACGGAGCGTAGATCTCATCGAAATCCGCCTTGCGCTCCTCCGGCGAGCGTTTGTCCGGATAGCGCTGGTCGACATGCGTAAAACGCAGCATGCGGCCGTCTCCCCTGTCTGCGCGCGGCGGTTTTCCGTCTCGCGCGCGATGCGCCGGTCCGTTTCGGCATTGGAATGTCCGGACTATGTTGCATTGCACCATATAGAGCGGGGCCGAGGCAAGGCATGTGTCGCGCTGCGCTACGGGGGCGCGTCACCCGCCTCCGCTCCGAAATGCCGCAGGACGCGCGGAAATTCGTTGTTGACATTCATTCTCAAGAAGCGCTTAGGTGTTTTTGCAAATTACTCGCATCAACACGAAGCGTCCGACCGCCCATGTATGTCTGCCTCTGCAACGCCCTGAAATGCCGCGACGTCAAAGCCGCCGCCGAAGCGGGGGCGCGTGATGTGCCGGGCGTGTTTAAGGCCTGCGGCGCCAAGCCGAAATGCGGCCGTTGCTTTGAAGAAGCGGCGCGCTTTCTTCCGACCGAGGCGAAAGCCAACGCGCTCGCCTGATCTGCACACGCGAGTAACTTTCAAAAACAAAGAAAATTCAACGTGATGGCTTGGCGTGGCCGTGCGGGCCGCTAGATTACCGCCTCAACGGATGCGGGAATCGAAAGGACCGGCCATGAAGGGTGATCCCAAAGTCATCGAGCATTTGAATGCGGCGCTGAAGCTGGAGTTGACCACGGTCAACCAGTATTTCCTGCATGCCCGCATGTTTAAGGATTGGGGTTTTCATCGCATCGCAAAGATCGAGTACGAAGAATCGATCGATGAGATGAAGCATGCGGACGCTTTGATCGACCGCATCCTCTTCCTGGAAGGCCTGCCCAACGTGCAGGATTTGGGCAAAGTCCTGATCGGCGAAACGCTCAAGGAGTGCCTGGAGTGCGACCTGGAAGCCGAGCGCCGCGCGCACCCGGTCTACAAGGACGCCATCGCCTATTGTGAAGAGATCGGCGACTATGGCTCGCGTCAGCTCTTCGATGAAATCCTCAAGAGCGAGGAAGAGCATATCGATTATCTCGAGACCCAGTTGTCCGTCATCGAGAAGATCGGCGAAGAGCGCTATATGCAAAGCCAGCTGGGCGAGCCGGAAGGCTAAGCCTCAAACCCCGGAAACAAGCGATCAAACGCCCCGCCTTGGCCGGCGAGGGCGTTTGTTGCGCCTTGTTCCACGATCCGGCCGCCTTCCAACACGACGACATCGCGCGCGCGATGCAGCAGCGAGGCGCGGTGGGTGACCATCAGGACGGAGCGCTTCGGCTCGGCGTCCAGCCAGGCGTCCAGCGCATCGAGAAACTCGGTCTCGGTCGCGTCATCGAGCCCTTCGGTGGGCTCATCCAGCAAAAGGATAGGCGCGTTCTTCAGGAAGGCGCGCGCGAGCGCTAGGCGGCGGCCCTGACCGCCGGAGACCAGCGCGCCGTCCTCTCCGATCCAGGTCTTGAGACCGTCCGGCATGGCGCGCACAAAGTCCGCCGCGCGCGCCAGCTCGAGCGCCGCCCACAGAGCGTCTTCGTCAGCCTTGGGATCGGCGAGCCGCAGATTGGCGCGGACCGTTGTGGACAACAGCTCGGCGCGCTGGTCGACCAGGGCGAACTGCTCGCGCACCTGGTCAATCAGGTGACGGTCGACATTGGATCCGCCGATGGCGATCTCGCCCGATTGCGGGGCGTAAAACCGCATCAGCAGCTTGATCAGGCTCGACTTGCCGGAGCCGGACGCGCCCACGACCGCCAGGCGCGAGCCTTCCGGCAGGGCCAGCGACACATCGCTGAGCGCCGGCGCATCGGCGCCGGGATAGGTGAAGCTGACCTGGCTGAACGTCACCGCGCGATCCTGGGGCAGGTCTTGCGGGTCATCCGGGTTCTTCACCAGGGGCTCGGTGCCGTGAAGCTCGCGCAGGCGCTTGGCCGACGCCATCGTCTGGCCGGACAGCTCTGCGGCCTGAACCAGGGGCGCAGCCGCTTCAAACAACGCAAAGCCGACAAAACCCGCCAGCGCGGCCAGCGGTGCGGGCGCGCCGGCCGCCGCGGCGCTCGCCACACCGATGACAAAGCTGCCGGGGCCCGCAAAAGCGAGAATGGCGCCGTTAATCAGGCTGCGATCGGCCAATTCGCGCTGCGCGCTGATCCAGCCGGTCCCAGCCTGGTCCAAGCGGTCGATGAGGCGGGCGTCTGCGCCATAGGCTTTGAGTTCGGCGAGACCTGACACGAGGTCGCCCGCCTCCGCCCGCGCGTCGGCGGCGTTGCGGGTGATCGCCTCCCCGGCCGCTTTGCTCGACCGCGCCGCGAGCAAGGGCAAAACCACGCTGGCGAGAATAAACGCGCCTAAAACGCCCGGCAGGGCGGCGGGCGCGAACATCGCCAGCAAGATGGCGGCGAGCCCGGCGCCCGCGACCGCCGCGGTGATCGGGGTTAAAACGCGCAGATAAAGATTATCCAGCGAATCCACATCCTGGGTGACCCGGGACAAGACGTCGCCCGAGCGCATCCCCGATAGAAGGCCCGGCGCCAGCGGCGCGGCGACGTCGAACACCCACAGGCGCAGGCGCGCCAGCGTTCTAAAGGTGGCGTCGTGGGTGACCATGCGCTCGGCATAGCGCGAGGCGGTGCGTCCGAGCGCAAAGCCGCGCACGCCGCCGGACGGGAAGAGATAGTTGAACGCCGCCCCGGCCGCCGCGAGGCCGGCGACGGCGGAGGCGGTGATGAACCAGCCCGACACGGTCAATAGGCCGATGCCGGTCAAAAGCGTCAGCGCCGCCAGCCCGGCGCCCAGGCGCAGACGCCAACGATCCGGACGGCCCAGATCCAGGAAGAATTTCAGATCGGAAAGGCCTTTCATGCCACGCCTCCCAAATCGATGACCGCATCGCAGCGGGCCCGCACGGCGGCGCTATGGGTGGCGATCAGCACGGTGCGGCCCTTGGCGGCTTGGGCGAGGGCGTCGAGGAAGCGGGTCTCCGCTTCGCCGTCGAGATTGGCTGTGGGCTCATCGAGCAGCAGCAGCTTCATGTCGACCGCCAAGGCGCGGGCGAGGGCGACGCGCTGGGCCTGGCCGCCGGACAGGCCGTGGCCGCGCTCGCCGACCCGGGTTTCGAGCCCGTCCGGCAGGCTGGCGGCGAAGTCCATGACGCCGGCGCTTTGCGCAGCCGCCATCACGTCAGCGTCGGAGACGGACGCATCAAACAGGGTGATATTGTCCCGGATCGTGCCGTGGAAGACGCGCGGACGCTGGCCGATCCAGGCGGCGGAGCCAATCAGCGGGCCGATTAGGGGGTGTCCATCCACCGCAATCACGCCTTCGCTCAAGGGCGCATAGCCCAACAAAAGCTTCAGCGCGGTGGATTTGCCCACCCCGGACGCGCCCCAGAGGCCGGTGATCTGGCCGGCTTCGGCGGTGAAGCTCAGCGCGCTTAGACCGCGCCGGCCATCGGCGTAGATCGCGCCGGCGGTCTTGAAGGTGATGTGCGGGGCCGTCTCAAGCCGGGGCGCCGGCTCGCCTTCACCAGTGTCGGCATCAGCGAAGAAGGGTGCGATGACCTCCGCGCCGGCCTCTGCGTCGGTGCGGTCGTGATAAGCGGCGGAGAGGCGGCGCAGCGGATTGTAGAACTCCGGCGCCAGCAACAGCACGAACAGGCCGGCCTTCAGATCGATGGTCTCACCAGTGTCGAAGGGCAATTCGCCAAGCAATGAGAAGCCGATATAGATGGCGGTGCCCGCCACCGCCACAGCGGCGAAAAACTCCAAAATGGCTGAGGACAGGAAGGCCATCGCCAGCACCTTCATGGTGCGCGCGCGAAAATCCTCCGACGCGGCGGCGAGGCCGTCGCGCTCCACCGACACGGCGTTAAAGGCGTTAAGCGTCTCTAAAGCCATCAGGCGGTCGTTGAACCGCCCCGCCAAGCGTTTCAGCGTGCCGAGCTGATCTTTCGAGGCGGCGGCCGCTCCGGCGCCAACCAGCGCCATGAAGATGATCAGGGTGGGGGCGGTGGCCATGAAAATGACGCCGACCACCCAGGACTGGGTGAAGGCGGCGATTAGAATGACCAGCGGCCCCAAAGCCACAACCGGCATCAGCGGCCGATAGCGTCCAAAATAGCCGTCGAGCTTTTCCACCGCATCAATCAGCGCCGCGCTGGTTTCCCCGGAGGCCGAGCGTTCGGTGAAGGACGGGCCGCGCCGGGACAGCGCTTCGGCGGCGGCCCGGCGCACATGGGCGCGAACTTTCGCCGAGGCTTCGACGCCAGCGCGAGTCTCGCCGGCTTGCAGTCCGGCGCGCAGCGCTGCGCCCAAGACCGCTAATCCCAGAAAAGTCCAGCTGAGCTCGCCTGCGACCAAAGCGCTCACGGCTCCGGCTGCGCCCCAGGCAAACAGCACAAAGGCTAGGTGCTGAGCGACGCCCAACGCCGCCGCGCGGCGCTCATCGCCGGCGCCGACCTGCCCCCACGCTTTCAACAGCTTGGCGGGATCGGGCGGGGCGATGTCCCGGATCTGATCGACGGTGTCTCTCATGACTACCGAATACACGTCTTGGGCCCGCTTTGTCTGCGGCGCCT
This sequence comes from uncultured Oceanicaulis sp., assembly GCA_964484345.1. Lineage (GTDB taxonomy): Bacteria > Pseudomonadota > Alphaproteobacteria > Caulobacterales > Maricaulaceae > Oceanicaulis. Next base: position 29,094 of record CAZAGE010000014.1, read on the forward strand.
CGTCCCATGTGACAGCTTGCGGAGGTCCCAAGCGATCTCGCGCAGGCCATAGGGAAGGAAAGGCCGCACATGGGGTGGGGCTTTTTGCGGGATCCCGGTAAGGGTTTGGAGGCCAAACATGGTCGATATGGATGTCGTGGACCTGTCGCGTTGGCAATTCGCGCTGACAGCCATGTATCACTTTCTCTTTGTGCCGCTCACCCTTGGCCTCGCCTTCATGCTGGCCATCATGGAGAGCGTCTATGTCATGACCGGCCGCCAGGTCTGGCGCGACATGACGAAATTCTGGGGCGCCTTGTTCGGCGTCAACTTCGTCCTCGGCGTCTCCACCGGCATCACCATGGAATTCCAGTTCGGCATGAACTGGTCGTATTACTCGCACTATGTCGGCGATGTGTTCGGTGCGCCGCTGGCGATTGAGGGCCTGATGGCCTTCTTCCTGGAAGCCACGCTGGTGGGCTTGTTCTTCTTCGGCTGGGACCGGATGAGCAAGCTGGGCCACCTCGCGGCCACCTGGCTGATGGCTTTGGGCACGAATTTGTCGGCGCTCTGGATCCTGATCGCCAATGGCTGGATGCAGAATCCGGTGGGCTCGGAGTTCAATCCGGAAACCATGCGGATGGAGGTCACCGACTTCGCCGCGGTGCTGTTCAACCCGGTCGCCCAGGCCAAATTCGTCCACACGGTGTCGGCGGGTTATGTGACGGGCGCGCTCTTCGTGCTCGCCGTGTCCGCCTTCTTCCTGCTCAATCGCCGCTATATCGGCTTCGCCAAGCGCTCCATGACGGTGGCCAGCGCTTTTGGTTTGGCGGGCGCCTTGTCGGTCGTCGTGCTGGGCGATGAGAGCGGCTATGCGCTGACCGATAACCAGAAGATGAAGCTCGCTTCGCTGGAAGCCATGTGGGAGACCCATGAGCCGCCCGCGCCGCTGACCATTATTGGTTTCCCCAATGAGGAAACGCGCGAGACTGAGCACGCGATCAACATCCCTTGGGCGCTGGGCCTTATGGCGACGCGAAGCTTTGATGGTGAGGTGGAAGGCATCTTGCCGCTCGTCGCGGTGGCCGAAACCCGCGTTGAAAACGGTCTTCTCGCCTATGACGCCCTGGAGCGGCTGCGCGAGGATCCGGACGACGTCATCGCACGCGCCAGCTTTGAGCTGACCAAGCGCGATCTGGGCTATGCGATGTTGTTGCAGCGCTATGTTGAAGATCCGCGCGAAGCGACGGCGGAGCAGATCAGCCAAGCCGCCTGGGACACTGTGCCCGACGTCTCGGTGATGTTTTGGAGCTTCCGCGTGATGGCGGGGCTCGGCTTCTATTTCATCGCCCTCTTCCTCGCCGCCTTTATCCTGTCATCAATGAGAAAGCACGAGACCCGGCCCTTCCTATGGCTGGCGCTGTTCTCGCTGCCCTTGCCGTGGGTGGCGGCGGAGCTGGGCTGGCTGCTCGCCGAATATGGCCGCCAGCCCTGGATCATCGAGGGCGTGCTGCCGACCTTCCTGGGCGTCTCAAGCCTGGATGCGAACCAAATCATCCTGACCATGGTCGGCTTCACCGTGCTCTACGGCGTGCTGGCGGTCGTGGAGGTGATGTTGATGGTCCACCTGATCCGCAAGGGGCCTTACCCCGAAGAATACGGCCGCCCGCTGCACGAACCCAATCAAGGCGGTTTTGATCCGCTCCCGGCCGAGTAGGAGGCCAGACCCATGGAAATCCCTCTTTCCTATGAAATGCTCCGCGTGATCTGGTGGGGCCTTCTGGGCGTCTTGCTGATCGGGTTCGCCGCGACGGACGGCTTTGATTTGGGCGTCGCGGGCCTTCTGCCCTTCGTCGCCAAGACCGACACGGAGCGGCGCATCGCCATCAATACGGTCGGGCCCACCTGGGAAGGCAATCAGGTGTGGCTGATCCTCGGCGGCGGCGCGATCTTCGCGGCCTGGCCCATGGTCTATGCGGTCAGCTTCTCAGCTTTCTATCTGGCGATGTTCGTGGTGCTCGCCGCGCTGATCCTGCGGCCGGTGGGCTTTAAGTATCGCTCCAAGCGCCAGGACCCGCGCTGGCGCAGCTTCTGGGACTATGCCCTCTTCATCGGCGGGTTTGTGCCGGCGCTGATTTTCGGTGTTGCGGTGGGCAATGTGCTGGTCGGCGCCCCCTTCCGCATTGATGAGACCATGCGGATCTTCTGGGAAGGCAGCTTCTTTGGCCTTTTGAATCCCTTCGCCTTGCTGTGCGGCCTGTTGTCGGTGTCGATGCTCTTCCTGCATGGCAGCGCCTGGCTGTCCATGAAGGCCGAGCATGGCCCGGTCCGCGACCGCGCCCGGGCGCTGGCGCCGCGCTTTGCGCTGGCCTCCATGGTGCTCTTCGCGCTGGGCGGTCTCTGGGTCGCGTTCGCCGATTTCGGCTATATCGCCAGCGCGGTCGACACCAACGGCCCGTCCAACCCGCTGCTCACCGAGACAGTGCGCGAGGGTGGGGCCTGGCTGAATAATTACGTGGCTTATCCCTGGATGATCGCGGCGCCGGCGCTGGGCTTTGGCGGGGCGGCGCTGGCGCTCTTTGGTCTGCGCGCCAACAGCGAAACCCTGACCTTTCTGGGCTCCAAGCTGTCGGTGGTTGGGATCATCTCCACGGTGGGCGTGTCGATGTTCCCCTTCATCTTGCCCTCCAGCATCGATCCGGCGTCCAGCCTGACCGTGTGGAACAGCTCGTCGAGCCATACCACGCTCTTCATCATGCTGGTGGTGACGGTGATCTTCTTGCCCATCGTGCTCGCATACACGGCCTGGGCGTTCAAAGTGATGTGGGGCCGGGTGACGACCGAGCAGGTCCAGTCACCGGACATGTACTAGAGAGAGTTCAGAATGTGGTATTTCGCATGGATACTCGGCATCGGCTTGGCCTGCGCCTTCGCCATCTTGAACGCCATGTGGCACGAGCTGCACTTGGCGGAAACCGGCGATGACGGCAGCTCCCACGACGCTTACTAGGCGCCGGTGAAGCGCGCGTAGCGAACGCTAAGGCCACTCCAGGGGCGGCTCGACATCGTGGTCGAAAAAGCGGAGCGTTCCGCCCCATGCCTTCTCGGCCGCCCGCCTTTCGGCCTCTGATATCTCGGAAACCGTGGCTTGCAACAGCCAGTCGCCCTGATCGGTGCGCAAAGGCACGAAGACGGTGCGGAAGTGCCGGGTCGGTTCAGTCTCGACCGGGGCCGTCGTCCAGACGGATTCGATTAGTCCGAACTTGCCTTGAAAGGCGCCGGTGGCGGCGATGGCGGCCATCGCGATTTGCTCGGATTCCCCAACCATGGAGAGCTTAAGTTCTCCGGCCCGCGGGACCAGATCGAAGGGATGGCCGGCTTCATTAAAGGCGCGACTGGATTCCTCCACTATGACCATCCCATCGCGAAAGCCGAGAAGCGCGATCAAAGCCGGCGCGTGCCGCACCGCCGCCTTGAACAGGCCGAGGGTCGGTCGGTGTTGCGGCTCGCGGATTAGGATCGCCAACCGCTTCAGCAAGGCGGCTGACGGTTGGACCGCCCCGTTTTCAACTTTCGACACATAAGCTTGGCTCACCCCCAGCAGGCTGGCGGCGGCTTCTTGCTTGAGCTGGTTGCGATGCCGGAAGGAACGCAGAACTTCAGGCCAATTCGTCATAATCCCCATGAGCATTAAGCTTATGAATTCAATAAGCTTACTTTAGTTCTCACGATAGCGGCTTCCACAGTCATATCACTCATGAAGTTATAACGACAGTGTGGGCGCCCTGCGTCGTAGGCGCGCAATCTCGCGAATGAATCGCAGTGCTACGGTCAGGATTGCTTGACCGGTCAGGCGGCGCCCGTACTTTCCCTTTCAACTGCGTCAAATAGGCGTGCACAGGGAGGATGAGGGGCCATGGGTTTCTTCCAGGCGTTGAAGCGTGAATGGTTTTACACGACGGAGCTGGCGCGCTTGCTGCGCACGCTGAAATCGATTTCAGCGGAATCCGAACACCTCACTCCAGATCTGTTGGAAGACAGCGTCGATGCGCACGCCGACCGCATCGCGTTTCAGACCGATGAGGGCGCCGAAGTCAGCTACGCCGCCTTTGACGCCTACGCCAATCGGGTCGCGCACTGGGCCGTTGCGCAAGGCCTGGAGCCGGGCGACACGGTCGCGCTCTATATGGCCAATCGCTGGGAATATGTGGCGATCTGGTTTGGCCTGTCGAAAGTCGGCGTGCTCGCCGCCCTGCTGAACAACCAGGTGACCGGCAAGGCGCTGGCTCACGGCCTCAACATCTCCGAAGCCCAGCACGCCATCGTCGAAGGCGCTCTCGCCGAACAGTATAAGACCGCCTGCGACCTGATTGAGTGCCAGATCACGCCTTGGATCACCGATAGCGTCGCAACCGACATCGCCAACGCTCAGGACTTCCGCGCCGGCCTCGATGCCGCGCCCAGCGAGCGACCCGACCGCTCCCGCCGTGAGCATCTGCGCGCCAAAGATCCGTGCATGAAGATGTACACCTCCGGCACGACGGGCTTGCCCAAGGCGGCGATCGTCGCGCATACGCGGGCGCTCTACTATCTGCAGGTCTTCGGCACCGCCGCGAAAGCGGCCAAGGACGACCGCATGATGATGGTGCTGCCGCTCTATCACGCGACAGGCGGGCTGTGCGGCGTCGGCGCCGCGCTGTCCTTCGGCGGCTGCGTGCTGGTGCGCCGCCGCTTCTCGGCGTCGAAATTCTGGACTGATTGCGCGCAATCCGGCGCCACCATGTTCATGTATGTCGGCGAGCTGTGCCGCTTCCTGGTCGCCGCGGAACCGCACCCGCACGAGAAGAACCACAAAATCCATACCGCCATCGGCAACGGGCTGCGCCCCGATGTCTGGCCGCGCTTCGTGGAGCGCTCCGGCATTGAGCGCATCATGGAGTTCTATGGTGCCACCGAAGGCAATGTCGGCCTCCTAAACCTCGACTCCAAGCCGGGCGCCATCGGCCGCGTGCCGCCGCACCTGGCCAAGCGCTTCAATATCCGTCTGGCTCAGTTCGACACTGAAGCCGAAGAAGTCATCCGCGGCGCGGACGGCCTCGCCGTTGAGTGCGGTCCCGATGAGGTCGGCGAAGCGATCGGGGAGATCCGCCCCGAGGATGCGCGCTACCGCTTCGACGGCTATCAGGACGAAGAAGCCACCAAGAAGAAAATCCTGCGTGACGTGTTCAAAAAGGGCGACGTGTATTTCCGCACCGGCGACCTGATGAAGCGCGACAGACAAGGCTATTTCTACTTCGTCGACCGGATCGGCGACACCTTCCGCTGGAAGTCGGAAAATGTCTCCACCAACGAAGTCGCCGAAGCGTTGGGCGTCCATCCCGGCGTCATCCAGGCCAATGTCTATGGCGTGCCGGTGGGCGATTATTCCGGCAAGGCCGGCATGGCCGCGCTGATGATCGAGGGCGACGAGATCGACCTCGCAGCGCTGCATGCCCATGTCCACAAAGAGCTGCCGCACTATGCCCGCCCGCTCTTCCTGCGCATCCACACAGAGACGCCGGACGAGCACACTACCGGCACCTTCAAGCTGAAGAAGACCGATCTGGTGCGCGAAGGCTGGGATCCGGCGAGCGTGACCGACCCCCTCTACCTCGATGATCCCGACACCGGCGCCTATGTGCCTTTGACCGCGGAGCTGCGCGCCGCGATCGTGTCGGGCGACAAGCGGGTGTAGGTCGTGGCCTCCCGAATGGAGATGCCCGTGACGCAGCGAAAAACCAAGCCTGGCAAGGCGTTAGGAGTGGAGCGATGCTGTCGCATCGTGACCGACGACGCAACGCTTTCCAGGCTTGGTTTTTCGCGCGCCGCCAAGGCGGTGGCCCTAGGAGGCGTTTTGGGGGCGTTGCGCCCGCTCACCGGGTCTAAAGACCCGCTTTCGCGGCCGCGCCTGCCCAAAACGCCTCCTAGGGCCATCCCGGGCGTCCCCATTCAGGAGGCCACGACTTAATGCGGCCCGCACCGGCGCCGGAGGAGATTCTCGCCTTCTGGTTTGAGGAGGCGGGCCCCAAGCGCTGGTACAAGGTCGACCCAGGGTTTGACGCGCTGATCCGCCGGCGCTTCGGGCCCTGGTTGCATGGCTTTCGCGATGTCGATCATGTGGCCGGCGACGCCTGGCTGTCCGCGCCGCGCTCCGGCCTGGCGCTGGTGATCGCGCTGGATCAGTTTTCCCGCAATATCTGGCGCGGCTCCAACGCCGCCTTTGATCTCGATCCGCTGGCGCGCGAAGCCGCCGGTGTGATGATCGATCGCGGTTTCGACTTCGCCGTCAGCGAGGTGGAGCGGCCCTTCCTCTACATGCCCTTCATGCATTCCGAGGACCTTGAAGATCAGCACCGCTGCGTCGAACTGGCCGCCGAGCGGTTGGGGCCGGAGGACACGACGCTGCGCCATGCTGAGCTGCACCGTGAAGTCATCGAGCGCTTTGGGCGCTTTCCTTATCGCAACGCCGCGCTGGGCCGAGACACGACGCCGGAAGAGCAGGCCTATCTCGATGGCGGCGGCTATGCACCCGGCTCAAAACGCCCGGCAAAATCGACCGAAGGGCAGGAGTGACTCCCGCGGCGATAAATTAAAGTATTGAATTCATTAAAACTAACGGCGGAATGGCGCTTGCAGTTCTTATCGGCGAATTCTGATCTGGAGCCCGCCCATGCCTGCCGCCCGCGCCTCGCGCATCACGCCTGAAGACATCCGCATTATCGCCTTCACCCTTGTGGACCGCCATGGCGCTCAAGCGCTGGGCTATGCCGACCAGGCGGTGATCGAGCTTGATGACAAGGGCGAGACCGAGAGCGCGGACGCCTGGCGCGCTCTGCGCTCGGAGATCCAGGACGCGCTTAACGGCCGCATTCTGCGCGAAACGCCGATCGCGCTGCATTAGGCGCTCAATCCTGAAATCCCGGACGAGCGCAGCGAAGATCCGGGACCTTGTCCAGGACTTTGCGCTAAACGCGGATGAAGGCCCCGGCTCTGCGCCCCGGATCAAGTCCGGGGCTTGGCCGCGGGGTCATACTCAATGCGCCCCGCAACAAAACGCCGCCTTGCGCTTCAGCGCTCAGCGCCCAATGTCCTGAGCCATGACCGAGCGTTCCAATCCGTTTGAAAGCCTGTTCGCCGATTGGCCGGGCGCCGACCTGTTCTCGGCGCACAAGACCGTGCCGGCGCTGCGCGGCGCGGTGGCGAAAGCCCATGAGCTGTTCGACGCTGATCCGCCACCCGTCGCGGCGCGGGTGGATACCGATCTGGACGGACCGGCCGGACCGATTCCGGTCCGCGCCTACATTCCCTATGGACTCGAGGCGCCGGGTCCGGCGCTGGTGTTCTTTCATGGCGGCGGTTTTGTGATCGGAACGCTCCAGAGCTATGACGCGATCTGCCAGCGGCTCGCAGCGGTGTCCGGCGTCACGGTGATCTCGGTGGATTACCGGCTCGCCCCGGAACACCCTTATCCCGCCGCCGTTGAGGACGCTTTCGCCGCCTTTGACGCCATCGCCGTCGGCGCTCTGGCGGAGCACGGCGTGGACCCTGCCCGGCTCGCGGTCGGCGGCGATAGTGCAGGGGGCAATCTGTCCGCCAGCATCGCGCGCGAACGCCGAGACCAGGTGCGCTTCCAGCTGCTGATCTATCCGCTGATGCAATTGGCCGAGACCAAGCGGCAGACATATCGCTGGCACGAAGCCCCGCTGATCGCGGCGGCGACGTTGAACGAGATTTCCAAGCATTACCTCAAGGGCGCCGACCCGTCCGACCTTCGCATTTCGCCGCTATTCGCCGACGAGCTTGGCGGCCTGCCGCCCGCCTATGTCCTGCTGGCCGAGCTCGACCCCCTCAAGGATGAAGGCCAGGCCTATGCCGACCGGCTCGCCGCGTCTGGCGTGCGGGTGGAGACCCGCTTGCACAAAGCCGTGCCGCACGGATTTCTCAACGCGACCAAAGTCATTCCGGCCGCCATTCCAGCGACGGAAGAGATGGGCCGCGCGCTTTCCAGGGCGATGATGGTCGATTGATCTTGTAAGCGGGGCCCCACACCCCTAGCTGAGGCGCATGTCCTATCGCCCCGATCCCCGCTTCGCCGCCCTTGGTTTCGATTTCGCCGCCACGGTCGAACCCGCTGATTTCCCCCTGGCCCGGCCGATCTGGTGGAATGTGCGCTGGGCGGACGCCGTCGGTTTGCCGATGGAGGCGGAGGATCGCGCCAAGCATTTCCATCGTTTCGAGCCGTTGCCCGACAATCAGTCCGAGGCGTTGGCGATCAAATATCACGGCCATCAATTCCGCCAGTACAATCCCGAGATCGGCGATGGGCGCGGCTTCCTGTTTGCGCAGTTGCGAGACGAGCATGACCGCCTGCTGGACCTGGGCACCAAAGGCTCGGGCCAGACGCCGTTTTCCCGCTCCGGCGACGGCCGGCTAACGCTGAAAGGCGCGGTGCGCGAAATCCTCGCCGCCGAGATGCTCGAAGCGCTCGGCGTTTACACCAGCAAGCTGTTTTCTGTCTTTGAGACCGGCGAACCGCTGCACCGGGGCGATGAGCCTTCGCCGACCCGCTCCGCGGTGATGACGCGGCTTCAGCACTCCCACCTGCGCTTTGGGGTGTTCCAGCGCCATGCCTATCACGAGCAGCCCGAGCTGATCGGCCAGCTGGTCGAGTACGCTATCGAAAACCTGTTGCCCGAAGCCCAGGCCATTGAAGGCGACCGGGCCGCGGCCATGCTGTCGGCGACGGCGAAGCGCTCCGCCCAGCTCTCGGCGCAATGGATGGCGGCGGGCTTTGTCCACGGCGTGCTCAACACCGACAATCTGGTGGTGACGGGTGAAAGCTTCGACTACGGCCCCTGGCGCTTCCTGCCGCATTTCGAGCCGGGCTTCACCGCGGCCTATTTCGACCAGACCGGGCTCTACGCCTACGCCCGTCAGCCTGAAAGCGTGTTCTGGGCGTTGCAGCAACTGGCGGGCGCGTTGACGCTGGTCGGCGATCGCGAGGCGATCATCGCGGCTCTGTCGGCCTACCCGGGCCATTACCGCGCCGCTTTGATCGAGGCTTTCCATCATCGCCTGGGGCTGGCGCCGCTTGGAACGGACGAGGACGCCAGCTTCGTGACCGGCCTTCTCGACTTCATGAAAGAAACCGAAGCGCCCTGGGAAGCGATGTTCTTTGACTGGTTCTGCGGCTCGGCCGACCGCGCCGACGCCAGCGCGCGCGCCCCGCTTTATGCAGACTCCGATTTCGCCACGGTCCGCGCCCGGATCGAGATGCGCACACCAGTCCGGCCCGAACGGCTTCAGCATCGCTATTTCCAGCGCGCCGAGCCTGTTCACATGACGATTGAAACGGTTGAAGGCCTGTGGGCGCCGATCGCGGAAAAGGACGACTGGTCGCTCTTCCACGCCGTCACCGCCGACATTGGCGAAGCGCGCGCGGCGTATGGCTTAGGCGCGGGCCGGGTCGGCTTCCTGCCGGAGCAGGACGGATGAGCGCGCTCGACCTGCTCACCGCGCCGGGATTTGAAGGCGAAAGGCTGATCCACGCCTTCACCACGCGGACGGGCGGGGTCAGCGAAGGGCCGTTTAACAGCCTCAACCTCTCCTGGTCGCGGGGCGATGATAAGGCGAGGGTTGAAGAAAACCGCCGCCGGGTCGCTGAGGCGCTGGGCGGGGTCGCCTTGGTGTTCGCCAATCAGGTCCACGGCGACACGGTCTTGAAAGTCGATGCCGAACCGGCAGGCGTCTGGTCTGCGGGCGAAGGCGACGCCCTGATCACCGATCGGCGCGGCTTGGCCTTGTGTGCTCAAACCGCCGATTGCACGCCGGTCTTGCTGTTCGATCCGGATCGGCCCGCCGTCGCGGCGATCCACGCCGGCTGGCGCGGGGCGGTGAAGGAGATTCTGCCCAAAACGCTGGCGGCCATGGCGAGCGCCTATGGCACGCGGCCAGACACGGTGCGCGCCGCGATCGGCCCCGCCATCTCCCAAGCCAATTACCGCGTCGGCCCGGAAGTGCTCGAGCAGTTCGAGGCGCTGTTCGGCGATCTCGATAAGGGCCTCATCGGACCCCATGACGATGAGGGCGGCGCCGGGCTCGACGTGGCCGAAGCCTGCCGCCGACAGCTGGTTCAAGCCGGCGTGCCGGACAGCCAGATCAGCCTGATCAAAGCCTGCACGTTTGACGATGAGGCGCGCTTTTTCTCCTCGCGCCGCGCGGGACGGGATGGGCATGCAGGTCAGTTCGGCGGTCAGTGCGGCGTGATCGCGCTGCGTGCCTGATCTGGAGGGTCCTTCGAGACGCGGGCTTGTGCCCGCTCCTCAGGATGAGGATTTCATAGAGCGCCTTCTTTCCTCATCCTGAGGAGGCCGAAGGCCGTCTCGAAGGACGCACCTTTCGTTGCTGTCTTCCTGGTCGGGTAAAGCGCGGGGTTCCAGCTCCACCCCGTCTCGAGGACAGAAGGGCAGGTCAGGTCCGCGCCAAAACCGCCGCCGTCTCCGCCGCGATCACGGCTTCTTCATCGGTGGGGATCATCCAGACGGAGACGAAGGAGTCGTCCGTGCTGATCTTCATCGGGGCGCCGCCGGCGGCCGCATTCAGATCGGCGTCGATCTCCACGCCCAGCCAGCTTAAACCCGCGCAGATCTCGGCACGAACGCCGGGCGAGTGCTCGCCAATGCCCGCCGAGAAGACCAGCGCGTCCAACCCTTCCAGCATCGCGCTCAGCCCGCCGATCTCCCGCCGGCAGCGGGCGATGAAATAGCCAAAGGCGTCGCGCGCTTCGGGCGTTTCCGCGCTTTCCACCGCGCGCATATCGCCGCTGGTGCCGGACAAGCCTTTCAGTCCGCTTTCGCGATAGAGCAGGGCGGTGAGGGCGTCGGCGTCGAGCTTTTCTTCCGCCATCATGTAGAGCAGCACGCCGGGATCAATCTGACCGCAGCGCGTCGCCATGGGCAGGCCGTCCAGGGCCGAAAACCCCATCGTGGTGTCGATCGACACCCCGTCGCGGATCGCGCACATGCTCGCGCCGGAACCGAGATGGGCGATGATTGAGCGCTCGGGCATCTCGCCCTCCGCCTCGGCGAGGGCTTGGGAAAGGTGAGCATAGCTCAAGCCATGAAAGCCGTAGCGGCGCACGCCGTCATCGAAATAGCGCCGGGGCAGGGCGAAGGCGTCGGCGGAAAAATCATGCTGGCTGTGAAACGCGGTGTCGAAACACGCCACCTGGACGGCGTCGGGGAAGGCGCGCCGGGCGGTGTTCACGGCGGCCAGATTGTGCGGCTGATGCAAGGGCGCGAGCGGGGTCAGCCGCTCGAGCGCGGCTTCCACCTCAGGCGTGATGGCGCAAGCCTGAGTGAAGTTCGCCCCGCCATGAACAATCCGGTGACCGACCGCATGAACGGCTTCCCCGGCGACCTCCGCCAGCATTTCCATGGCGGCTTCCAGCGCGCCTTCATGGCTGCCGCCGCGGCGCAGCACCCGTTCAATCCGACCGTCACCATTCGGGCGGTCCAGGATCAAGCGCGCTGCATCCTGACCCACCCCGTCGACATGGCCGGTCAGGCGCCGCTCACGTCCGTCGCGGGAGAAGACGGCGAACTTCAGCGAGGAGGAGCCGGCGTTCAGGGTGACCAGGCTCATGGCTTATGCGCCCTCGATCAGTCCGGCGGCCGGGCGGCCTGTACGCATGTATTCCGCATGCAGGGCGGCCGCTGCGCAGCTCATCAAGCGGGAAAACTCTGAATCCGCTCGGCTGGTGACGATGACCGGCGCGCGCGCGCCCAGCACCAGGCCGGCGGATTCAGCGCGGGCCACGAAGGTCAATTCCTTGGCCAGCATATTGCCGGCTTCCAGATTGGGCGCGATCAAGATTTCCGCCCGGCCCGCCACCTGGCCTTTCAAGCCTTTCACGCGCGCCGCTTCCAGATCCACCGCGTTATCCATAGCCAGGGGACCGTCCACCAGACCGCCAGTGATCTGCCCGCGCTCGGCCATTTTCGACAGCGCGGCGGCGTCCAACGTCGAGGGCAGAGCCGGGTTCACCGTCTCCACAGCCGACAACACGCCGGCTTTGGGCAGGCTGACTCCCAAGGCGCGCGCGAGATCGATGGCGTTTTGGGTGATGTCGGCTTTGGCCATCAGGTCCGGGGCGATATTCACCGCCGCATCCGTGACGAACATCAAATGCTCGACGCCGGGCACATCCATGACGAAGACATGGGACAAGCGCCGGTCTCCGCGCAGGCCATGGGCCCGGTCCAGAACCGCTTTGAGCAGCGTATCAGTGTGCAGATGGCCTTTCATCACCGAGCAGGCGCGCCCTTCCGCCACCAGGCGGCAGGCGGTGCTGGCGGCCGATTTTGCATCGGGCGCCTCAATGATCTCAAAGCCGGAAAGATCGCGCTCCGCCTCTTGCGCGGCGGCTTCGATCTTGGCGCGCTCGCCGACCAGAATGGGCGTGATCAGCTGGCGATCCGCCGCCATCAAGGCGCCCAGCAGGGCGTCGTCGGTGTGCGGGCACACCACGGTGGTGATCGCCGGCTCAATCCCCTCGCACGCCGCCAGAAGGCGGTCGAAATGCGGGTGGCGGCGCACCAACAAGTCGGGCAGGTCGTACGCGTCAAAGCGTTGCGGGATGTCGGCGGGGGCGACCTCGATCGTCGCGGTGAGCGCTAGGCCCGCCGGGCCGTGGACCTCGCCCTTAAACGTGACGCTGGCTTCGCCCTTGGCGATGAGGGTCAGGGACACGGTGACGGTTTCGCCCAGCCGCACCGGCGCGCCGACCTCGCTGGTCCAGGAGAGTTCCCGGGAACCGGGGCCGGGCAGCTGGGACCCGATCAGGGCGGAGATCAAGCCCGACAGCCAGGCGGGCGGGGCGAGGGCTTCGGGCGCACCGTCGCCATCACCATCCAGCTCCGGCAAATGCAGCGGGTTTAAATCGCCTGAGGCGTGGGAATAGAAGACCAGATCATTGACGGTCACTGTGCGCTGGGTGCGCGCGCTGTCGCCGACAGACAGCTCGGCGAGGCCCTTTCCGGTCATGGCGCCAGGCTTGGTCATCGGCTCTGTCCCTGTCGTTAAAACGGTTTGCCGTTATTGGCTTCCAGCACCATGCGGCGCAGCTTGCGCATGCCGCCGACCCAGCGGTTATAGTCCGTGCCCTTCATCGCCACGCTTTGCGGAGTCTGTTCATGGGTGGTGACCAGGAAGCGTTTCTCGTCGATGGCGTCCAAGAGGGCGGCGGCGACGTCCTTGGCTTCGATATAGCCGGACAGGCCCTGGGCGCCGCCTTCCATGCCTTTGACCAGCGGGGTCTTGACCCCTTCCGGACACAGGCAGTGAACCTGAAGCCCGTCATCGCCATGGGTGATCGCCAAGCTTTCGGCGAATGCGACCGCGGCCGCTTTGGTGGCGGAATAGGGGGCGTCCCCGATCATGTTGAGCAGACCGGCGGCGGAGGCGGTCACGACGAAGACGCCGCCGCGTTCGGCCATCGATCGGGCCAGGTGGCGCGCGGCGTAGACGCTGGCCATCACATTGACGTCCCAGCAGGCCTGCCAGCTGGCGTTGGGCGCATCGCCGGCGCCCCAGCCCGGGCCGTCGCTGACGCCGATCCCGGCGTTGGAGATGTAAAAGTCCACCGGGCCGAGGCGCTTTTCAACGCCCACGAAAAGCCGGGTCAAAGCATGCTCATCGGTGACGTCGACGCCGGCGCCGAACCCGCCGCATGCGTCGCCCACGGCGCGGGCTCCAGCGGCGTCCCGGTCGATGGCGGCGACCTTCACGCCCTTCGCGTGCAGTGCTTCTGCGATGGCTTTGCCGATGCCGCTGGCTGCGCCGGTGACGATGGCGACTTTGCCTTGATAGTCCATGGAACGCCCTTGAGTGCTGTTATCGGCACGGAGCCTAGCGGGGCTGTCACCCCGCGCAAGCACTCAAGCAGGGGGAATTAGGCGCGGGCGACGGCGGCGCCCAAAATGGCGCCGACGATCGCCAGCGCGGAGCGGTAATCGTCCAGCGTCTGCGGCTTTCGTACGGACGAGACGACATTGTTAAAGGAGGCGCAGGCCCGTTCCAAGCGGGCCGCATCGCCGGAAAATACGATGACGGGTATGCGCGCCAGGTCGTCGTCTTCCAACAGCCGGTCCAGCAGCCAAAGGCCGTCTTCGCCGGACAGGCGCAAGTCTAGAACGATGCAGTCGGGGTCGCGCTCTGACGCCTTTAGGGCGTCGAGTGCTGCGCGGCCTTCCACCGCGCGCTCAATATTGGCGGCGCCGGCCTCTTCGCGGAGCATTTTTTCAAACAGGAAGGCGTCCTGATCATCATCTTCGACCAGGAAGACATGCGCGCCGTCTGCGAATCCACTCATCAATCGTCCCCGAAACACCCACATAAACCTTAACGGCTGCAGGGCTTAGAACAAGAGCTCACCGGGCGGTGAATTCACCACTCTGGCCGTGTAGAAAAGACAACGATCACATTAATTTCCTGTAAGGAATGGCCCTGCTCCGCGCGCCCGCGCGGAGGTGTTTCTTATCCTCCGCCCCTTCCGGGGCGTCTGGTCCTCGCTGACGCTGCGGGCGGCTATTCGCCTTGCGAAGCCTACGGCTTCGGGAAGCTAGACTCCCCCCAAATCCGGCGCTGCATGAGCTTAGCGACGGTCTCGAGCAGTCGAAGCTTGGTGAGGGGGCTGTCGTCGCGCCCGACGACCCGGATGGGGCGGAGGACAGGGAAGATGGTACGGGTGGCCGGACTCGAACCGGCAAGGGGTCGCCCCCGGGGGATTTTGAATCCCCTGCGTCTACCAATTCCGCCACACCCGCGCGCCATAAACGGTAGAAAGCTCTCTATCGCGCGAAATTCGGGCAAGGTGAAGGGGGCAGCTTCACAAGGCCGCTGCGCCGGTTCAGCGCTGCATCAGCCATAGACGCTCCAGGCGGCCCGCCATAGGGTGCGCCCACCGCGTTGAGGACGTCTTGATGAGCAATGCCGCCGACCCCGTCGAAATCGATGAAGCCGCCCCGTCCGGCGGACTGATTGCGGCCTTGGAAGAAATCGCAGCGGAGGCGGGCGAAGACGGCCTGACTCTGGGCGCGTTTTCCCATCGCTTGGGTGAGCGGGTGTTTGGCGTTTTACTGTTCGCGCTGGCGATCCCGGTGTGCATGCCTTTCCTTTATGGCGTGCCGCAGGTGGTGGCTTTGCCGATGATGGCGATCGCGCTGCAAATGGCCGCGGGCCGGTCCGAGCCCTGGATGCCGCGCCGTTTCGCCGAGCGTCAGATCGGCAAGCCGGGCCTTGAGCGGATGGCGACCGGCGCCCGCAAATGGTTCGGCTGGGTGGAAGCCCTGGCTCGGCCGCGCCTGTTGATCCTATCCGGTCCGACGGCGGAACGCGTTATCGGCGGCGTCTTCGTCTTGTTCTGCGCCTCCATCCTGGTCCCGCTGCCAGCCACCAACACCACGCCCGGCATCGCCATCGCCCTGGCGTCGATCGGCCTGATCACACGTGACGGGTTGCTGGTTTTGGCTGGACTGGTGTTGGGGACGGCCTGGATCGCCTTGCTGGTGTTCGGCTTCGTGTTCTTCGGAACCGCCTTCATCGACCTGTTAAAGGATTTCATCCTGGGGCTATTGGGCGCGGTTGACGCTGGTGCTGCGGCGCCGCAGGCGCTCGCGCATCTGAAATCCGCGCTGTAATCTGAGTGCTATGAGCGTGCTGAAGACATTCCTCGACACCTGGACCCGCCCGGACCGCTGGCCGCTGGTGGCGGCGTTGGGCTCCGCCCTGATCCTGGCCGGAGCCTATGCGTTTGAGATTTTCGGCAATTATCCGCCCTGTCCGCTCTGCATTGATCAGCGCTGGGTGCATATCTGGATCATCATCGCCGGCGTCGCCGGTTTCGCCGCGGCCCGGCTTTTACGCCGGCCTGACGCCCAGCTGGTCAAAACCGGGGCGGAAGCCATGCGCGGCTGGTTCCGCACGCGGCTGCAGGCGCTTTATGCGCTTTATCAGGCGCCCGGCGCGCTGGCGCGGGTCGCGAGCTTCATCATGGCGGTGCTGTTCGGCTGGAGTGCGTATGAGGCCGGTCGTCATGCCGGCATGGAATATGGCTTCTGGTATATCGACTGTCAGATAGTCGACGGCGTGAACGTCACCTCCGAAGACTTGCTGGCGGCCCTGAGCACGCCGCAAAACGTCGCCCTGTGCGACGAGGTCGTTTGGTCGCTGCTGGGAATCTCCATGGCCGGGTATAACTTCCTTTTCAGCGTGGCGATGGGGCTTATCTCCCTGGCCGTGTTGTTCAGAGGACCGTCCTGGAGGCCGGATCTATGAGTTTTCAGCGAAAATCTGTCCGCCGTCCGGGCCGCGTGCGCGATCCCAAGCGCATCGAGCAAATGGTCCGCGTCGACCATGCCGGCGAGTATGGCGCGGTGCGCATCTATCGCGGCCAGCGCGCGGTGTTCGCCAATCAGCCTTCAAAGGCCCGCATCGCCGGCCAGCTTCAGCGCATGGAAGCGGACGAGCAGCACCATCTTGACGCCTTTGACGATCATATCCGCAACGGCCTGGCGCGCCCGACCTTCTTAGGGCCGGCCTGGCATGCGGCGGGCTTTGCGCTGGGGGCGGTCACGGCCCTAATCGGCGAGCGCGCCGCGCATGCCTGCACCGAAGCGGTGGAGACCGTGATCGAAGGCCATTACGGCCGCCAGGTCGAAGAGCTGCGCCTAATGGGCGAAACAGACTTGGCCGATCAATTCGCCCAATTCCAAGCGGAAGAAGTCGCCCACAAAGACCTCGCCGTGGAGGAAGGCGCTCAGGACGCGGTCGGCTATCCTATCTTGTCGGCTGCGATCACCGCGGGCTGCCACACCGCCATCGCGGTGAGCGAGCGAATCTAGCCGCGCTCCAATGCCTTCAACCGCTCCACCGCGGCCATCTTGGTGATCGCGGCTTTGACGTATTCATCCAGCTTGGAGCCGTCGGTGTAATCGGCGTCGGCGGTGAAATGCACGCGCGTGTCATCTTTCAGCGCGGCGGTCTTCTTGGCGCCCGCCTCATCGCCGGCGGGATGGACCGCAATGGACACGCCGCCCTGCTCCTTGACCGTGCGCATGCAGGGCACGTCCGTGTCCCCGTCGCCGATATAGATCATGTTGCGGAAGGGGACCGGGCGGTCATCTTCGGCGACATATTTGTTGACCGCGGCATGGTCGGAGAGGTCGAGCGTGCCTTTGTTGATGCGGAACAAGAACTGGGTCTTGTTGGTGTAATTCACCGCGGAAGCCGCCCAGACCGGCACGTCGTCGGCGTTGTATTTAAACTCGCTGGCGAAAATGGCGTTGAACTCATGCCCGATGGCGCACGCCTCGATCATCTCCTTTAGACCTGAGGAGATGATGAAGTGCTGGACCTCGACGCCCTGTGCGGCGCCGTAATCGCGCAAGCGCTGGAACCAGCCGTCCGCCACGCCGTCAAAAAAGCCAATCTCCTGGCCGTGGCGCTTGATGTCTTCCAGGCGGAAGCGAACCTCCTCGCGCTGGGCGGCTTTCACCATCTCATGCATGTAGATGAGGATATTGTCCGCGCCGAGCCTGGCGGCGTCGCCGTTGACCTTCGCCCAGAAGGTCGCGGGATCTTGTCCCACTTCCGGAATGAAGGAGTGCTCCTGCATGGAGCCGGGCGATAAGGTGCCGTCGAAATCATAGGCGAGGGCGATGGTGGGGCGATGGGTCATGGGCGATGGTCGAGTCGAAAAATGGACAAGGCTTTGGACCTAGCATGCTTCGTGAAGCCATGCCGCCCCTCTTGACCGAAGACGCGCAACACCGCGCAATGGCCTCAAGCGCAAAGGGATGATCGCATGACGCCTCGCCTGATCCTGGCTTTGATGGCTGCACTGACATTGGGCGCAGCAACCGCGTGCGCGCAGGAGCGCTATGGCGAGGTCTATGACGAGACCGCCGACGCCGCGGCGCAAATCGACGCCGCCCTCGCCGAGGCCGCGGCCCGCCAGGTCCCCGCCTTGCTCGTCTTCGGCGCCAATTGGTGCCACGACAGCCGGGGCTTGGCGCACACCTTGGCGACGGATGAAGCGCTCACCGCCTTCATGGCCGAGCATTATGCGGTGGCCTTTATCGATGTCGGGACGCGCAGCCGCAATCTTGATCAGCTCGCCCGCTTCGGCGTCGATCATATTTTCGGCACGCCGACCCTGGTGGTCGCCGATGGGCAGGGCGAGACCCTCAACGCCGACAGCGTGCACCATTGGCGCACGGTGGACGACGCCAACCCCGCCGATATCGGCGCCTATTTGGCGGGTTTCGCCGGCGCTGATTTGCCGATCACGCCGGACGCGACGGTGGACCTTCAGGCCGTCATGATCGCGTCGCCGCCCTATCAGGCTGCCCTTGCCGCCTTGGAAGAAGCGCAGTCGATCGGCGAAATCAGCCCCGAAGCGGCGGCGGTCCGAGCGGCGTATTATGAGGGTTTGGCCCGATCTTTGGCGCGCCGGGCGCTGGGGTTGGAGGCTGAGGATCGGGGGTTAAGCGCCGCCGATTCGGCGAACGTGGCGCCCGAAGCTGCAGGCGTTGATCTGACCGCGGCGGTTATTGAACGCTTGTCTGAGGGCGAGATGAATATGATCGAGCGCGCTGACCGCGAGCTGGAGCGCTACGAGGACTGAACCGTCCGCGCGAGCCCGCTTGACCAGGGCGGCGGGCTAGTCTTGCCTGCGTGCCCATGAATTTCCTGTCCGACACCACCGCCCCCGCCCATCCTGCCTTGCTCGACGCCATGATGCGGGCCAATGAGGGCTTCGCGCCCAGCTATGGCGCGGACCCGGTAAGCGCCGGTGTGAAGGCTCGTCTCACCGATCTGTTCGAGACGGACTTGGACGTGCTGTTCACCACGTCGGGTACGGCGGCCAATGCGCTGGCGCTGTCCATCCTGTCGGGGCCGGACGACATCATTCTGTGCCATGACGAGGCGCACATTCAGCGCGACGAGCGCGGGGCGCCGGAGTTTTTCACCGGTGGCGCCAAGCTGCTGCCGCTGCGCGGCGCCAACGCCAAGATTGATCCGGCGGGTTTGGCCGGCGCCCTGGCGGAGTGGCCGCAGGATTTCGTCCACACCACGCCGCCACGCGTGCTGTCCCTGTCCCAGCTCAACGAATCCGGCTGCGCCTATAGCCTGGAGGAGCTTGATGCGTTGATCGGGCCGGCCAAGGCGAAGGGGCTCGCCATCCACATGGACGGCGCCCGCTTCGCCAACGCCCTGGTTCATCTGGACTGTTCACCGGCCGAGATGACTTGGCGGCGCGGTGTCGACGTGTTGTGCATGGGCGCCACCAAGGACGGCGCGCTGGCGGCTGAGGCGGTGATCCTGTTCGGCGAGGCGCGGGCGCAGTTTCCCAAGCTGCAGGCGCGCCAGAAACGCGCGGGCCATATGCTGCCGAAAATGCGCTATGTCGCCGCCCAGCTCGACGCTTGGCTGGAGAACGATCTCTGGCTGGAGCTGGCTCGCCATGCCAACGCCTCAGCGCGTGACCTCACTGAACGCTTGTGCGCCATCCCCGGTGTGACGCCCGCTCAACCGTGCCAGGGCAATGAGGTGTTCTTGCACCTTGATCCGGCGGTCGCTGAGCGCCTTCAGGCGGCGGGTGCAGGCTTTTATGGCTGGCCGGACGGCTCGGCTCGTTTCGTCGCCAGCTGGCGCACGACGAAGGCTGATATCGATGCGGTGGTGGCCGCGGCTAAGGGCTAAGCCTTAGCCGAAATCGACCGCTTCGCCGCTATTGTCTTCATCGCTCGCTCGCCGCCACGGGCCGGCATAGCGCGGGTCCTGACGCCGGCGGCGATCGGGCCCGAAATAGGACGGCGATTTCACGAAACGACGCGGCTTTTCGATCAGGGAAACCAGCCGATTATAAAGATCGACCGGGCGAACGGGCTTGGCGAGATACTCGTTCACGCCAGCATTGATCGCTTCCATGATGCGGGATCGGTCGGTGTGGCCGGACACCATGATGATCGGCAGATATTTGTTCGGGCTGTCCGACGCGGTGCGCGTCAGGCGGGTGAATTCCAATCCGTCCACATCGCCGAGCATATAGTCGACCAGCGCCAGGTCCGGATTGGCGTTGCGCATGGTTTCGAACGCATCCGCCGCATCGCGGGTCTCGACGATCTCGCGCACGCCAAAGCCCTGCAGAATGGTCCGCAGGATGGTCGACATATGGGCGTTATCCTCAAGAATGAGGACACGGATGCGCTCAAAACTGCCTTGGGACATAAGCGAATCGGCCAAGCGAGTGTGACTTCGTAACAGAGCCAATCTGCCTGCCAGGTGTTAACCAAGCCTTAGACAACAGCCGCTGCGCGCGCTCGACTGCAGCCGCGTCATGTTCCGCCCCTGTTCACGGGGCTGTGCGAACGCCATATTGAGTCCATGCCAAAGCTGACCGCAGACGATTCCGCGCTCACGCCCCCCGGCGTCGAGGATATGGGCCAGGCCGACTTCGTGCTGGACAAGGCGGTCGCCCCCTCCAAGGCGATCAAGGATCCCTTGTCCCTGCCGGACAACTGGACCCCCCACCGTCCCGAACGCCCGGAGAAGTCCGAGGGCGGCCAGCTCTTCCAGCTGGAGTCCGAGTACGAGCCCAAGGGCGACCAGCCCACCGCCATCGCGGAGCTGGTGGAGGGGATCAATGCGTCGGAGCGCGACCAGGTTCTCCTCGGTGTGACCGGCTCGGGCAAGACTTTCACCATGGCGAAAGTCATTGAAACGCTTCAAAGACCCGCTTTGGTCCTCGCCCCGAACAAGACCTTGGCGGCGCAGTTATACGGGGAGTTCAAGTCGTTTTTTCCCCATAATGCGGTGGAGTATTTCGTCTCCTATTACGACTACTACATGCCCGAGGCCTATGTGCCGCGCACCGACACCTATATCGAAAAAGAAAGCTCCATCAACGAAGCCATCGACCGCATGCGCCACGCCGCCACCCGCGCCATCCTCGAGCGCGACGATGTGATCATCGTGGCCTCGGTGAGCTGCATTTACGGCATCGGCTCGGTGGAGACCTACACCGCCATGGTATTCGACCTGGAGGTGGGGGCGGAAAAAGATCTGCGCCAGGTGATGCGCGACCTGGTCGCCCTGCAGTATCAGCGCAATGACGCCGCCTTCCAGCGCGGCAGCTTCCGCGTGCGCGGCGACACGCTGGAAATCCTGCCCTCCCACTATGACGAGCGCGCCTGGCGGATCAGCTTTTTCGGCGACGAGATCGAACAAATCACCGAGTTCGACGTCCTCACCGGCAAGCCGATCACCCAGCTCGACAAGGTGCGCGTCTACGCCAACTCCCACTATGTCACCCCGCGCCCGACCCTGAACCAGGCCATCGTCGCCATCAAAAAAGAGCTCCAGGAGCGCCTCGAATGGATGGAAGCGAACGGCAAGCTCCTGGAAGCCCAACGCCTCCAGCAACGCACCGAGTTTGACCTGGAAATGCTCGAAGCCACCGGCAGCTGCGCGGGCATTGAAAACTATTCCCGCTATCTCACCGGCCGCAAACCCGGCGAGCCGCCGCCCACCATGTTCGAATACCTGCCCGATAACGCCCTGGTCTTCGTCGATGAAAGCCATGTCACCGTGCCCCAGCTGGGCGCCATGTATAAGGGCGACTTTAACCGCAAGCGCACCCTCGCCGAGCACGGCTTCCGCCTGCCGTCCTGCCTGGATAACCGCCCGCTGAAGTTTGAGGAGTGGGAGGCCATGCGCCCGCCCACCATCCATGTCAGCGCCACCCCCGGCAAGTGGGAACTCAACCAGACCGGCGGCGTCTTCACCGAACAGGTGATCCGCCCCACCGGCCTGATCGACCCGCCGGTCGAAGTCCGCCCGGTCCAGACCGAACAGACCTCCCAAGTCGACGACATCATCGAAGAGGCGCGCCAAACGGCCGCAAAAGGCTATCGCACCCTGGTCACCACCCTGACCAAGCGCATGGCCGAAGACCTCACCGAATACATGCATGAGCAGGGGCTGAAGGTCCGCTATATGCATTCCGACGTCGACACGGTGGAGCGGATCGAGCTCATTCGTGACCTGCGCCTGGGCGAATACGACGTCCTGGTGGGCATCAACCTGCTGCGCGAAGGCCTCGACATCCCCGAATGCGGCCTGGTCGGCATTTTAGACGCGGATAAGGAAGGCTTTTTGCGCAGCGAAACCAGCCTGGTGCAAACCATCGGCCGCGCCGCCCGCAACGCCGACGCCAAAGTCATCCTCTACGCCGACCGCATCACCGGCTCCATGCAGCGCGCCATGGACGAAACCGAACGCCGCCGCACGAAACAGATCGAACATAACTTGGAGCACGGCATCACGCCGAAAACCGTGGTGCGCGGCGTCAGCGACGTGCTCGAAGGCGTGATGGAAAAAACCGCCAAAGGCCGCGGCTCGCGCCGGCGCGACCGCGACCGCGATCGCGGCGTCGCCGAAGACCAAGCCAAATTCGAGCCGAATAATCTCCAGGCGGTCATCGCTGATCTGGAGAAGAAAATGCGCGAAGCCGCGGCGGATCTGGAGTTTGAGACCGCCGCCCAACTCCGCGACCAAATCAAGCGCCTCACCAACGATGCAGCAGACGCTGAGTAAGGCGCCCGCTTCAGCGGGCCCGCACGAAGCGCTGGCGGCGCGGCGAAGCCTGCCCCTGCGAAAGCAGGGGGGATGAGATTAAGCGGCTCGGGGAGGGGTGAGGTTAGGCGAAATTCCAATCGCTTGACGTTGCGGCGAGAACCAGCTTCATTTGAATCGGACAACCTCAGGGCAGTTAGCGCTATCTTAGCGGAGCACATGAGCAGATCGGTGCCAATTTGGAATCTGGAGAAGCCGCGCGACTGAGTACTTAGTTAACCCAATGACTGCCGCGGGTTTGGAGTTAGTTTTTTCGAATGTCCTTTTTTTCTCACATTCAGATAAATCGATGGCGTCAATTTGACAAAATCGACATTGATCTAACAAAAAGTGTAACGATATTAACCGGCGCGAACGGTTCTGGAAAGACTACAATACTAAATGCGCTTAATCAACACTTTGGTTGGAATGCGGGATTTGTATCAACTCCATATTTTAGCAAGAAAATGCGTAAAAAGGTATGGAGTGACTTTCTATCTCAATTTGGCGAATCAGAAGAATTTACCGGTAAAAATGCTATAAATATCGGGTTTTTGAAGTATAGTAACGATGTGAAATCAGATATTTTTGTGCAGCAAAATAATTCTGCAGATTCAAAAATTCATTACTCTAATCTTCAGGGTGTATTTGGGTTACATATCCCGTCGCATCGACCTGTTTCTACATATCACGCTGTATCCAACATACCAGCAAACCCTCAAGACTCCTCTAACTTTTTTCAACAATATCAGCAAATGTTGCAACAAACCTATTCTGCACAACCCAGACAAAATCCAGGAAAAGTACAAAAGGAATCACTTATTTCTCTAGCACTTTTCGGATACGGAAATCAGGCTGTAGAGCCTAATCGTGAGTACCAAGATATATTTGAGGGTTTTCAAGAGGTGCTTTCAAAAGTGCTGCCGCCTTCATTGGGATTTGAACGAGTTGAAATCCGGATGCCAGATGTCGTGTTGCGAACAAGTACGGGGAACTTCGCACTAGAGGCAATGTCTGGCGGTATAACATCAATTTTTGGTATTGCATGGCAGATATATATGTACAGTAGGAAGCACGGCGATATCACGATCACTTTTGATGAACCGGAGAATCACCTTCACCCCTCACTTCAGCGAACGCTTATTCCTTCGTTGTCGCGTGCGTTTCCTCAGTGCAAATTTTTGGTTGCAACGCATAGTCCGTTTATCGTGACATCAGATAAAGATGCCGCGGTTTACGGCCTAACCTATGCGGAAAGTAACGGCGTCGTTTCTGAGCGGCTGTCATCAGAAGAGCTTTCGGCATCACCGAACACTATACTTAAGGATATACTTGGGGTTGAGTCGCTGCTGCCGATTTGGGCTGAAAGCGAAATCTCAAGATTAATTAATGACGTGAGCCAGCTGCCGAATGCGGCGCGAGCAGATGCTCTTTGGGAGCGCATAACGGCACTTGGTTATACCAGTGCGCTTTCAGGTGGTGAGCTCAAAGCGGATGATTAAGATCGAAAAACTCGAACAGCCCCAAATCCTGCAGGATAATGCAGATACATGGACCGAAGCCTACCTTTTGGAGCCTGATAGTCGTACAAAGAAGTACAGATATCGCCACTCTGAAATCAAAGGGAAAATTTTAGAAGAGTGTGGCAGTAAGTGCATGTATTGTGAATCGAAAATAGGCCACAATACACCGGGTGATATCGAGCATATTGTTCCTAGCTCGAAGGACCAGAGTAAACACTTCGCCTGGGATAATCTAGGTCTGGCCTGTACTGAGTGCAATCGACGAAAGAGTGATGTTTGGGATCCTAGTTTTCCAATACTTAATCCGTATAAGGATGACGTTGAGAACATGCTCGAGCATCGTGGACCTGTTGTGTTTGCGAAGTCTGGAGATGAAAGGGCAGAAATATCGGTTGGGATACTTGAATTGAATGATAAGTCGCGGATTGATCTTATTCTCCGCAAGGTGGAGAAGATTCGAGAAATAAATGATGCGGTTACTCTTTATAAGCAAGCGGATGGTCCACTTCGTGAAGTCAGGCGAAGAGATCTAAAGAATCGTTTTATGAAATCTGCGTGTGAATACGCTGGGATGGCGCGTGTCTTGCTTGCGAGTGATTTAAATGATTGATTTAATTATTACTTTTATGGCGCATAATCTTATTTGATTAATGCCGCTTTGTTGTTGCGCGGTTCGCTTTTTCGCTCATTCGTGCCAATCGCCGCTCACCCCGGTCGGCCTGTTCGGCGGGTCGATTGATCCCCCGGATCAATCTTGGCCGCCTTACCCCTCGGCTTGCTGCGAAAATCGGCGGGCAAGGTGAAGGGGGTTGGAATGATCTCCTTCCTCTCTTTCCCGGCGGAGGCCGGGACCCAGTGATCATGGAGCGCGGCGTTTGAGGGCTCTGGGCCCCGGCCTTCGCCGGGGAAGAGCAAAAAGAGGCGCAGGATACTCCTACCCTCATCGCCCCCGCCCTGAATCGAGTTCAGGATAAACTCCGGCGGGGGTCCAGAGCCGGCAAGCTCGGCGTTTGATGACCCCTGGGCCCCCGCCTGCGCGGGGGTGACGAAAGAGGGGGCGGGTATGGTGAAGGGGCGATGGGGTGTCCTCCCCTGCTTGCGGGGGGTGAGCTTGCCGAAATCGATCTGGGAGATCGATTGAACAAGCGAACGCTCCCGAAGGGATCGGAGGGGGCGGGCGCTGGTGTTGATCCCCCCTCGTCCCTTCGGGCCTCGGTCCGCTTCGCGGCCCAAGCCCCCCGCGCGCGGGGGGAGACACCGGTTGTTCGCCTTGCGAAGCCTGAGGGCTTCGGGGCGCCTGATCCTGAGGGTCCTTCGAGACGCGCTGCGCGCTCCTCAGGATGAGGGGGTCATAGAGCTCCTTCAGTCCTCATCCTGAGGAGGTCCGTCAGGACCGTCTCGAAGGACGCAATACCTCTCCCTCTCTTTCCCGGCCCCCAATCAAGTTGAGGGTGAACTCCAGCTGGGATCCACAGATCATAGGGCGCGGCGTTTCATGGCTCTGGGCCCCAGCTTTCGCTGGGGAAGAGACGGGGGGACACACCTCAACCAATCCCCCACCCCCTGCGCCGGGCGTAGACTGGCGGTGATGCCTTACACCCACCGCACCCCCGAACAGCGCGCCGAACTGGAGCGCCAGGCCAAGGCTTTGCGCTTGGCGGGCGCGTCCATGGCCGAGATCGAGCGCGCCACCGGCGTGCCGGTTCCCACGCTCTACCAATGGGCCGCGCGGGGCGGCTGGCGGGCGTGTGATTTGGCGCGGGAGGCGCTGTCTGAAATCCCGGCCGACCCAAGGGAGAGCCGGGACCTCTATCAGGATAAGGCGCTGGACGGCCACCAGGTCCCGGATCGCCTGGCGGCGTCCGGGAGTTCAGGGGCGCCTGACCCCGTTTCTGCTGACGCGCTTCGATCCGCGGGCGAGCGGGCGCTCGCCGCGGCGTTGCAGCTGGCGCAGGCGGGGCAGGCCAAGGCGGCGCGCGATCAGCTCTTGCTGGGCCAGCGCTTTGTCGCCGCGGCGGAGCATGTGTCCGGCTTCGAGACCCAGGAGAGCCAAGCGGCGCGGCGCCAGCGGCAGGATTATGAGGTCTCGAAGGCCGAGCTGGAAAACCGGCTTCTGCGCCTGCTCGACCATCAGCTCCGCGAGATGATGCGCGCGACGGGGCTCGATCAGATCGAAGGGCTGGACCCGGATAGCTTCGATTTTGAACCCTTCCGCATCGGCGAAGACGACTACCGCCGCGCCACGCCGGAAGAGATCGCGCGGATCAGGGCGGGGGAGTGGGACTCTTCCTAGTCCTCCTTCGCGTCCGCTCAGTCGGTCCTCGCTCCCGGCGAGGCAAGCTCGCCTTCGCTGCGGGCGGGCGGTCGCCCTTGCGAGCCCGGTGGGCTCGGGGAGCCAGGCGCTCGCGAGCTCGGTGCTTCGGGACTTGCCGCCCCGACGCCAAAGGCGTCGCAAGGCGAACAGCCGCCCGCAGCGTCAGCGAGGACCGACGGCACGGAGGGGCCGGAGGACAGGAAAAATCCTAGCCTGGCGTGTTGAAATTGCTCAGCACCCGATAGGTGATCGAGGAGTTGGTCGCTTCGATCACCTGGATGCGTGCGCCGCGATAGGCGATCTCGTCGGACGCCGCCAGATCGTATTCCACGTCGTTGGAGAAGGCCGGCCGCGCGCGCTCTCCGGAGAACTCCCGATAGGAGATGTTGATCTTGTCGCCGATGCGGCCGCTATACAGCAGCGTCTGCTGGAAGGAGTTTGAGCCCGAGAAGATCCGCTGGGTGCGTTCGAACGGGTGCTCGGTGCAGCTTCTGACGTTGAACACCGTGACGATGCACAGCCGTGTGTCGTCGTTGGTGGCTTGCACCGTCTGGGGCAGATCCACCCAGACGCTCTTGCTGAGCGCGCCGATCTCGCCATTCGGTGCGTTGCCCATCAGAAAGTTGTGAAAGGTCGTCTCTTCGTCCTGTCCGACTTGCGGGTAAAAGCCGCCGTGGAGCGTATAGCCGCTAAACGCCAGCGGATCTGACACCTGGATGCCGTCCTGGAAGGTCAAATTGCCCTGAGAGAGCATTTCATCGCCGACCGAAACGGTGACGATTTCGTTCAGGGGCGGCCGGCTGAATTGCTCGGTCGGCGGCCGATAATTGTATTGCGGCGATACGCAGGCCGTTGCGAACAGCGCCGCCGCCGCAACCAGTATCCAGCGAGATAATGTCATAGTTGTGCCCCCGATCTAAAACTCGCGTAGAGAGTAGAAGAGTCGCAACCAATGTTGCAAGGCGTTTCGCCTGTTAAGCCCTTGAAACGCTGCCCCAAAGCGCACCGGCGAGGCGCCGTGCGCAGCGCTGGCCAGGACGGGCTGAGCAGCCGCAAGGCGGGAGAAGCTTAGGCCCTTAACCCCGGCACGATGTGCTGGGCCAGCGCCGCCACCTCATCCTCGCTGGCGCGCTTCATCTTGCGGGCGTTCAAATCCATCAGGCAGGCGACGGCCTCCATGGACCACAAGTTCGCGCCGGTGGCGGGGTCGATGACCCAGTGCACCAGGGTGCGCACCTTGTCATTGACCGCTTTCACGCCCGAGCGGATCAGATAGCCGTCGCCCGCCCGCGGCCATTGGCGCATCACGATGCGCGCCTCCAGCACCGCGCCGGAGACGGTGATCTCCCGGCCTTCGCGCAGAGCCTGCCAATGGTCCGGCCAGGCCTCTTCGAAATGGATGACGCTGTCGGAGATTTTGCCAAAGCAGAATTCCGCGCGCATATGGCCGAGCGCATCGACCTCGTGGGCGTTGATCAGGCCGCGCCCGATGGGTTTGAGGCCCAGCGCATCGGCGCGCTCCGCGCTGGCGTCGAGAGTCGGCGGGTCAAGGTCGATCGACCGGGTGTCGCACTCCGGCGGCCGTTGGATCTGCAGCGCCTCCAGCGCCTGGCGGGTGCGCGAGGACCAGGGGAAGACCCGGCCGAAGGCCGGCGCGAAATGCTCCAGCCGCACGGTGAAGCTCGCCGCCGGCACGCCCAGCGCCGCGTGATCCATCACCAGGGCGGCGGTCAGCCCGGTCTCGTCATGATCGAGCACCCCGCCGCGAAGGCTCAGCGGCGCGCCGGGCCGGGCTTCGGCGAGGAAGCGCACGGTGATCTCGCGCGCCACCAGCGTGGCGTAGGGTTTGCGGGTGAAGGCGTCCGGCATGGCCAGAAGGTGCGCCAGCCCGCCGACCGCCTCAGCGGCCTTGGCGAGATAGAAGCGCACATTGAGATGGCCGAGCTCGTCGCATTCCCAGGCGTTGGCGACGCCGCGCCACAACACGTCCATGGAGGAAGCTCCTAGCCCTCAGGGCAGTCTGCGCAGCGGCCGTAATGCTCGATCACCGAACGCTCCAGCGTGAAGCCCTTTGGCGCGCCGTCGCCACTGATCTTGGGCACGTGGCGCTCCTCCACCGCGCCGCAGGCCCCGCAGATGAACAGCGCCGCGGTGTCGTTCACATGCTGGTCGGCATGGTCGCCATGGCTGCACGCGGTATAGGCGTTGAGCGCCTCCACCTTGTGGGCCAGGCCCGCCTTGGTCAGGAAGTCCAGCGCGCGGTAGACGGTCGGCGGCTGAGCCGAGCCGTCGGGCTTGAGCGCGGCGAGCAGGTCATAGGCTTTCACCGGACCGCCCGCCTCCAGCAGCAATTCCAGCACCCGGCGGCGCAAGGGCGTCAGGGAGAGGCCCCGTTCCGCGCAGCTCGCGTCTATCGCCGCGAGCGTCGTTTCGGTCTCAGAAGAAGCAGGAGCGAGTGCGTCAGTCATGGCGTCAACTTAATGGGTCTCAACGCCTGAGGCGAGAGCGGAGTGCGGCGGCGTCAGGCGATATCGGCGCGGCAGACCCGCATTGCATTTTCGCAACAGACCCGCACCGCGCCCGGTGCAGGCGGCTGAATGTGCTTGCGCCCTTCGATCTCAAACCTATAACCACAGTGAAGTGTGACATTATAACATTTCGGAGTGGTCATGTCTCCCCGTCTTACCGCAAGCGCCAGCTTGCTCGCCATCGCCGCCGCCGCACCCGCCCTTGGGGCCCAGGTCGCCCAGACTGAAGACGTCATCGTCGTCACCACCTTGCCGATCGAAGTCACCACCGACGAAGTGGTCGGCGCGGTCTCCGTCGTTGACGAAGCCAGCTTGATCCGTCTGGTCAACGGCAATCTCGCCGACACGCTGGAGTCGGTTCCCGGCGTCAGCTCGAGCTATTTCGGCCCGGCCTCCGGCCGCCCGGTCATCCGCGGTTTGGGCGAAGACCGCGTACAGGTTCTGATCAACGGCCTGACCAGCATGGACGCCTCGGCCTCCAGTCCGGACCATGCGGTCGGGGCTGAAGTGCTGGGCGCGCGCGGCGTTGAGATTCTGCGCGGCCCGGCGGCGATCGCTTACGGCGGCAACGCGATTGGCGGCGTTGTGAACATTCTGGACGGCCGCA
Source organism: uncultured Oceanicaulis sp. (assembly GCA_964484345.1). Taxonomy (GTDB): domain Bacteria; phylum Pseudomonadota; class Alphaproteobacteria; order Caulobacterales; family Maricaulaceae; genus Oceanicaulis. The sequence continues at coordinate 58,761 of CAZAGE010000014.1, forward strand.
TTGCGACCGAGCCGGTCGAAGGCGCGTTTGACGGCTTCCTCTATCTGGGCGCCACCAGCGTTGACGAGGGCACCCAGGCCGCCGGCCGCGTCGCCTTTGGCGCCGGTCCGTTTGTCTTCCAAATTGAAGGTCTGCGGCGCGAAGCGGAGAATTTTGACATTCCGGGCTTTGCGGAATCCGCCGCCTTCCGTGCAATGGAAGAAGACGAGCATGATCACGATGAAGATCATGACGACGATCACGACGAGGATCACGATCACGAAGATCATGAGGAGGAGGAAGACTTCGAAACCGTCTCTGACTCCTTCTACACCTTTGAGACTTTCTCGGGCTCGGCCTCGCTGGTTGAGACTTGGGGCTTTGTCGGCTTTGGCTTCAAGACGACCGACGCCGAATATGGTCTGCCGGGCCACAGCCACGCCCATGGTCACGAAGACGAAGACCATGACGAAGATCACGATGAGGATCATGACGACGACCACGATCATGACGATCACGATCATGAAGAGCACGATCACGGCGAAGAAGAAGGCGCTTTGCTGGTCATGGACCAGACCCGTATCGATGTGCGCGGCGAGGTGAACCGGGACGGCTTCTTCAACCGCGTGCGCTGGTCTCTGGCCTATGGCGACTATGAGCACTCCGAGATTGAAGGGAGCGGCGAGGTCGGCGTCACCTTCACCCGCGATGGCGTGGAAGGCCGTGTCGAGCTCGCACACACGCATGAAGGCGTACGCAGCGGGGCCTGGGGTCTGCAATTCCTCAACCAGGATTTCGCCGCGGCGGGCGAAGAGGCTTTTGTCGAGCCGGTCAACACCGCCGAGTGGGGCTTGTTTGCGGTCGAGCGCTGGGATTACGAGACGTGGGGCTTTGAAGGCGGCGCCCGAATTGAGAGCCGAGAGCTGAGCGGCCAGCGTGCAGACCGCAGCTTCGACACCTTCTCCGCTTCCGGATCGCTGTTCTTCCGCCCGGTCGAGCAGGCCTTTCTGGCGGCCACGATCTCGCGCACAGAGCGCGCGCCGACCGATACCGAAGTCTTCTCTAATGGCCCGCACCTGGCCACCGAGACCTTCGAGATCGGCGATCTAAACCTCGACACCGAGACCGCCTGGTCGTTCGAAGGCACGGCGCGGTGGCGTGGTGAAGGCTGGCAGGCCCAGGCCAATGTCTTCCACTCCGCCTATGACGGCTTCATCGGCCTCTTCCCGACCGGCGAAGAAGAAGACGAGCTGGATGTGTTCGAATACCGCCAGGCCGATGCGGACTTCACCGGCTTTGAAGTGGCCGGCTCCCTTGATCTGGGCAGCGCCTTCGGCGCGGCCTGGTCGGCGGACGGCTCGGTCGACTATGTCCAGGCTGAGTTGGATGGCGGCGGCGACTTGCCGCGTATTCCGCCGCTCTCCGGCCTAATTGGCGTGGAAGCGGACTTCGGTCAGTTCAACGCCCGCGCTGAAACCCGCCTGGTGG
>CAZAGE010000015.1:0-59975 GCA_964484345.1 uncultured Oceanicaulis sp.
GTTGGTCGCAAGAGGAGCTTGCGGACCAGACTGGGCTGCACCGAACCTATATCTCAGGCGTAGAGCGCTGCACCCGGAACCCGACGATCGTGGCGGTGGAGAAGATTGCGGTGGCGCTGGGTGTGAGTGCTGGCGCGTTGCTGGACTAGGTCCGCTTTGATGTTTTGGACGCAGTGAAGAAAAGTCGGTTTGCGGACCGACGGTTCGAATACGGCCTTCACCATCGGCGGGATGTTCGCCCTTGCGATCCGTTGAGAAGCGATAATGGGCCGCGGGCGGGGCACTGCCCGACCAGCCGTGCTCATCACGGACATACGCCCACTGAAAGGGCACCGATGCGGGGTTTAAAATTGAAGGCCATCTAAAAGGTTTTACCGACGCATCCATTGGGCGAACAACGAAGCCATCGCGAAAGTGAGATCGATAACGGTAATAATACCCGCTACAAGTAGTGCGATTGCCCAGCCGACGGGCTCTCCTTGAAAAATAACGATCAAGAAGAGCGAATACATCGGAAGGATGCCAAGGTAGAGCCCAATACGCTTCATTGATAATGATCCTCCTCCTCGTGCAATTCGATATGCTCTTCCGATGATGCCGTCTGTTCTTCTGTTACCGTTTCGTCAAACGCTGTTGCACCAAGTGCGCCGGCTGCGGTCACTCCAGCGGCGCGCAAGACGCGGCCCAATACCTGCCGTTTTGAAACACTACCCCCACCGCCGTCTGGAAGAGCGTCGAAGAACGTGTCAGTCAATTGGCCAGCATTTCTCCCAGCATGCCCAGACATCGCACCAACCGCATTCTCCTGCAGCGTACTATCGCCCGTGACTAATTCAGTGGCAACGGCGCCCAAAATCGGCTGACCGATCGTATCGACTGTTGCACCAACAGCCGTGGCGGTGCCTGCGCTTGCTCCAAGCCCTCGCGCGACAACTGCCGCCCCTGGTCCCAATGCTCCCGAGGCAGCCCCCACCGCAGCGGCTCGCCCAGCGCGCCCCTGATCGACCGCAGCCCACCGTTCGCTAAGTGAACCAACGCCCTCTGCCGTTGCCATTTGAGCGACAACATCGACCGCGTATCCAACACCGGCACCGACTGCAGCGCCGACAATGAAATTAATTATCTCCCCCGTCGGATCTGTCGCGTTGAGCGGGTTGTTTGCGACATACACATACCGGTTAAAATACGCGGGCCCACCGCTCGCGAATCCGACAGGGTCGCCGCACATAACCCGCCGGGCCCTAACTTTAAAATTGGGCCACTTAAATGGGACAAGCCAGAATGCGTTCTAATTGCATCCGCTGCAGCGGCTTAATCCTGTTTCAGCAGCTCCCGCTCCCACATCCAGGTCCTCGAGTATGCATCCACAAGCGGCGTCTGCGGTGCCCAGTCCAGTATTGTCCGCGTGACGGTAGAATTGAGCACCAAATTCTGCCGTTTTGGCTTGTCGTCGCTGTTTACCGAGAGATCAAGACGTTTGCCCGCAGCCGCCGCGAACGCGGTGACGTGTTCGGCCCAGCGAAGGTGCTGGTCGGCACCGAGCAACAGTGGATGCGACACTGGTTGTTTGTGCAGACACGCGGCGGCAATGCCATCTGCGGCATCATCAATGTAAAGGAGAGGCATTCGCCAATTTGCTTCTGATCGGGGTAGGCTCAGGCGGCGACCATTCACAAGCGCATCGGCCACGGTCTGAAATCGCCGGCGTGGTACCCACGGCCCAAACATCATCGTAATCCTAACGATCGAGGTCTCTATCCCCGCGCAAGCTCGCGCAGCTTCCTCCAGCGGTATTTTATCATATTCAGCGTCACGACCACCGATCGCGGAGTAAGGAAAGCGCGACGCGCGTAGAGGGCTCAATTCTGTCAGTGGCGCGTCGTCGATGGCGCATAATTCGGTGCCAAGTACGCGGCCAAAGGCAGCGTAAACATCCACAGACGACAAGAGAACAAGTCGTCGACCCCAACCAGAAAGGCGCTCAAATAGCGGCAACGTGTCCGACGCGGTGTAGGCGATTGTGTCAATGACTGTATCGATTTCGAGTCGCTCAAGTGCAGAAACGACGTTGGTGGCATCGCGCCGATCAACTGCAAACCCTGGTACGATAGGGTCATTGCTGTATCCCGTGCGGTTGAGACAAAAAGCATTCGCACCGCGACTGTGCAAGGCGCGGCCGACCGCACGCCCAACGAATCCTCCACCGCCCAGGATTGCTATGTTGTTCACGTATACTCCATGTGAGAATTACCTAGGGACCTTGCCATTTTCGCGCGACCACCTCACGGGGCCCACAATCAGTTCGAGCACGTTAAGATGCCATTTGACCGCCTTTGGTTGAGCGAAGGGACAACGTTGCGAACACAGAAAGACACTATGAAGAGCGCCTCAGTCATCAAATTCCGCATGAGCTTGGACATACCACTCAATGAGCCTTCTTGCCGCCCGAAAGGTACAGACTGGCCTGATTTCTGTGGCCAACAGCACCCCGAGCAGGCTTGGTTTCTCTTGAACGAGGCATACGCCTCGGGTGGTGGCACAATCGAGCCGTTTGGCGAATGGTGGCCAAAGTTAGCCGCCGATTCGGAGTTCGACCCGAAACTGTGCTTCGTCGCCATCGATCGCGAAACGAGTAGATTGATTGGGTTTGCGCAGTGTTGGACGTCCGGATTTGTGAAGGATCTAGCTGTTGCCGCACCATGGCGAAGAATGGGACTTGGGACGGCTCTCCTGCGGGCTGCGTTTCGAGAGTTCAAGTCACGCGGTGCGCATTTCGTCGATCTAAAGGTCGAGGCAAGCAATCCCCATGGTGCAGTGTCGTTCTATAGACGGCTCGGGATGACAGCTGTCACCGGTTGAGTTTCGCGGACGTAGTCGCTCATCTATAGATCGGCTGGCGCTGTCAGATTAAACGGGGCTTGAGCCCGATCGCCTGATCTCGTAGCGATTTGTGATGCGCAATCCGTTCCGATACTTTAAAACTTCACCCGAAATCATCCGCCTGGCCGTGATGATGTACATCCGCTTCCCGCTCTCGCTGCGCAACGTTGAAGATCTGCTGCACGAACGCGGTATCGACATCACGCATGAGACAGTGCGTTTCTGGTGGAACCGGTTCGGCCCGCTGTTCGCAAAGTCGATCCGGAAGCGTCGCGTTCGGGAGGGGCACTACTCAAACTGGACCTGGCATCTCGACGAGGTTTTCGTGAAGATAAACGGTGAGCTTAACTACCTGTGGCGCGCTGTGGATCACGAAGGTGAAGTGCTTGAGGCTTACGTCACCAAACGCCGTGATCGCAAGGCGGCGCTACGATTTTTACGTAAAGCGATGAAGCGATATGGTCGACCGGAACAGGTGATCACGGATAAGCTCCCGTCCTACAAGTCAGCTTTCCGCGAGATTGGAAACGCCAGCCGCCAGGAGACGGGGAGGTGGCTCAACAACAGGGCCGAAAACTCACATCAACCCTTGCGGCGGCGAGAAAAAACAATGACGCGGTTCAGGTCGATGCGAAGTCTTCAAAAGTTCGCCGCGGTCCAATCGTCCGTCCATAACCACTTTAATCTCGAACGTCACTTTTACTCTCGATCAGACTTCAAGGAGAACCGCTCCACCGCCTTAGCCGAATGGCGTCAACTCGCGGCCTGAGCTAGGATCAAATCCGGTCTTTCGAGACCCATCCGTTTTTGTCTGACACCGCCGATGGCGGTGACCAGCTTGGCTTGCGGGTGCAGCCGGCTCAGCAATCGGTCGATTGGAGACGGGCGGATGATCTCATCGCGCACTTTAGCGCGCCGGCCGGCCGTCCAGGCGCGATGGGCCAAGTCGGGCGAGGGTACGGCGAGCAGGCCGACGCCCGGATCGATCGTCCGAGCCTCCTCCCAAGCGGCCAGCGCTTCCGGCGCCAGCGCGCCGCAGAACGCAATCGCCAGGCGTGCATCAGCCGCCGGCTCGCGCAGCCAGTATGCGCCGTCTTGAATCGCGCCTGCGGGAACATGATCGCGCCCTTCTTGATCGATCGGCCGGGTGGAGAGGCGCAAATAGACTGCGCCGCCGTCCTCGGCTTGCATATGATCAAAGCCCCAAGCCATAGCCGCAGCCAGCTCATCGGCGAAACTGGGTTCGAAATAGGTCAGCTTGGGCTGGGCCATGGCTATCACTGGGGGGTGGATCGACTGATGCGCGCCGCCTTCCGGCCCCAGCGTGATCCCCGACGGGGTCGCCACCACCATGAAGCGCGCATCCTGATAACAGGCATAGTTCAGCGCATCGAGGCCGCGATTGATGAACGGGTCGTAGAGCGTACCGATCGGCAGCAGCCGTTCGCCGAAGAAGTCATGGCTCAAGCCGAGCTGGCCGAGCAGCAGGAACAGATTGTGCTCGGCGATGCCCAGCTCGATATGCTGGCCGTCGGGCCCTCGCCGCCAGAGCTGGGCGGAGGGGATTTTCTCGGCCTTGAAGATGTCTTCGGCGATATTGCGCTGGAACAGGCGGCGCTTGTTCACCCAGCCGCCCAGATTGGTCGACACCGTCACATCCGGCGAGGTGGTCACCAGCGCATCGGCCAGCGGCCCGCCCTGACGGGCGATGTCGAACAGAATCTTGCCGAACGCCTCTTGGGTCGAAAGACGCGCGCCCTGAGGCGTGTTGAGCGGCGCGATGGAGACGCGCGGGGCGGGGCGCTTGTCTTCCGGCCGACCCATGAACGGGGCGGACTTGATGAAGCTGCGCGCCTTGTCGCGCCCGGTCTTAAAGGTGGAGAACGGCGCCCATTCCTCGCCGTCGGCGACGCCCATCGCGGCTTTGAAGTCGGCCATCTGGGCCGGGGTCATCAGCCCGGCATGGTTGTCCTTATGGCCGGCCATCGGAAGGCCAAAGCCTTTGACGGTATAGGCGATGACGCATTGTGGATCGGGATCGTCGCCGATCGCCTCAAAGGCTTCGACTAAGCTGGCCATGTCATGGCCGGCCAGATTGGTCATCAAGGCGTGCAGCGCATCGTCGTCATGCGCGTCGAGCAGGGCTTTCACTCCGGACGCATCGCCGATCTCCGCGCTCAAGCGCTCGCGCCAGGCCGGCCCGCCTTTAAAGGTCAGCGCGGAGTAGAGCTGGTTATTGCACTTGTCGATCCAATCCAGGACCGCCTCACCACCTGCCTGATCGCGGATCGCCTCCAGCTTCTTGCCGTATTTCAGCGTCGTGACGTTCCAGCCCAGCGTGTCGAACACGCCGGAGATCTTCTTGAACAGGGCGTCGTTGACCACGCCGTCCAGGCTCTGCCGATTATAGTCGATGATCCACCAGCAATTGCGCAGATCGTGCTTCCAGCCGTCGAGCAGAGCTTCATAGACATTGCCTTCGTCCAGCTCGGCGTCACCGACCAGGGCGATCATCCGGCCCATCGGGCTATCCGGGTCCATCCGCTCATGGGCGCGCACATAGTCCTGCACCAGCGAAGCGAACAGGGTCGCCGCAACGCCCAGGCCGACCGAGCCGGTGGAGAAGTCGACTTCCGGATAATCCTTGGTGCGCGAAGGATAAGACTGGGCGCCGCCCAGGCCGCGGAAGCGCTCCAGATTCTCGCGGGTCTGGCGGCCCATCATGTACTGGATAGCGTGGAAGACTGGGCTGGCGTGCGGTTTGACCGCCACACGGTCCTCCGGACGCAGAACATGAAAATAGAGCGCCGTCAGGATCGTTGCCAGCGAGGCCGAGCTCGCCTGATGACCGCCGACTTTGACCCCGTCCCGGCTCGGCCGGACATGATTGGCGTTGTGGATCATCCAAGACGCCAGCCAAAGCGCCTGGCGTTCCAGCCCGCGCAGGGCCTCGGTGGTCTCTTCGCCCGCCGAACGGGCGGCGATAATCTCGGTGTCGCTCATTGTTTCGTCTTTCGGCCGGGTACCGTGTTTCTGCGGATCACGCTGAATCGAAGGGGAAGCTCGTCACTGCACCTTCGCTGGCCGAGCTCACCAGGGCGGCGTATTTGGCTAGAGCGCCGCTGCGATAGCGTGGTTCCGGTGCAGTGAAGCCGCCGGCCATGCGCGCGGTCAGGTCTGCGTCCACGTCAATCCGCTGGGCCTCGACGTCGATGGTGATCCGGTCGCCGGTCTGCAGGAATGCGATCGGGCCGCCGCGGGCGGCTTCCGGGGCGACATGGCCGACCATGAAGCCGTAAGTCGCCCCGGAAAACCGGCCGTCGGTGATCAACGCCACATCATCGCCTAGACCGGCCCCCTGGATGGCGGCGGTGACGGCGAGCATTTCGCGCATGCCGGGACCGCCGGCGGGGCCTTCGCCGCGGATCACGACCACATCCCCGGCCTGAATTTCTCCCGCATTGATCGCGGCGAAGCAGGCGTCCTCGCCGTCATACACGCGCGCGGGACCTTCAAAGCGGAGCCGGTCATGACCGGCCAGCTTGGCGACGCTGCCCTTCGGCGCGAGATCGCCATAAAGCACGCCGAAACCGCCGCGGCTCTTTAAGGGTTTGTCCGCCGAAACGATCACGTCTTGTCCGGCTGTTTCCTGCGCGGTCGCGCTTTCCTCAAACAGGGTTTTGCCTGTGACCGTCGGTGCGTCGGCGACCAATCCGCCTTCGCGCAACCGCTCTACCAAGAGCGGTGTTCCCCCCGCCGCCGTCATATCCGGCGCCATATAGCGCCCGCCGGGTTTAAGGTCGGCGATCACCGGCGTTTTTCGGGAGATGGCGTCGAATTGATCGATATCGAATTCGGCCTTGGTCAATCCGGCCTCACGGGCGATGGCCAAAAGGTGCAGAACGGCGTTGGTCGATCCAGCCGTCGCCGTGACCGCCGTTGCGGCGTTCTTGAGCGCCAGGGGCGTTATCAGATCGCGGGGACGGATGTCCGCCTCCAGCGCCGCCATCAGGATGCGGCCGGCCGCCTGTGCGGTTTCAGGCTTGCGCGGGTCGACCGCTGGAACATCGTTTAAGCCCATGGGCGACAGGCCCAGCATGCTGAGCGCCAGCGCCATGGTGTTGGCGGTGAACTGACCGCCGCATGCACCGGCGCCGGGACAGGCGGCCCGCTCGATCTCGCCGAGTTCTTGTTCCGAGATCTTTCCGGCCGCGCAGGCGCCGACACCCTCAAACACATCTTGGATGGTGACGGCTTTACCCCCGTGTCGGCCCTGCATGATCGAGCCGCCATAAAGGATGACGCTGGGCAGGTTCAAACGCGCCGCCGCCATCGCCGCGCCAGGCAGGGTCTTGTCGCACCCCACCAGAAACAGAACCGCATCCAGGCAATGGCCGCGCACGGCGAGCTCGGCGGAATCGGCGATGCAGTCCCGGCTCATCAACGAGGCGCGCATGCCTTCCGTGCCCATGGCGATGCCGTCGGTGACGACGATGGTGTTGAAGTCCACCGGCGTGCCGCCAGCCGCCTCGATCCCGGCTCGGGCGTCATGGGCCAGATCACGAAGATGCATGTTGCAGGGCGTCACCGAGGTCCAGGTGTTGACGATTGCGACCATCGGCTTGGCCATTTTCTCGTCGTCATATCCAGCCGCGCGCAACATTGCGCGGGCCGGCGCGCGCGCAGGGCCTTCAATCAGCGTGCGAGACGGGCGTTTTTCACTCATGCGGGCTGCGTCTCCAGGGTCTTGAGATGTTCAGACAGGGCGGCCAGATTGGCGCGGCAGGCCAGAGCTTTGGCTGGCCGCTCCAGAACAGCGGCCAACGCCGCCGGCGGGTCGATTGGTGATCCGATCACAGGTTCGACCACGTCTGCAAACTTATAGGGGTGCGCCGTGGCGGCGATCATCCAGGGGCGCTCCTTGCGGGCGGCGTCGGGCAGCCGGGCGTAGGCTTCCGCCGCGCAGGCGGAATGGGGACACCAGACATAGCCGAAGCGGTCATGGTCCGCCTTGATCCGCGCGCGGATCGCCTCATCGCTGACCTGCTCGACTTTGAGCCCGGATAGATCCAGCCTTCCAGCGTTCAGACGCTCGAAATTGCTCGGAGCGCCGACATCCATAGCGTTGGCGATGGTGGCGACGGAGGCGCGGGGCTGGTAATCGCCCGTGCGCGCCCACTCGCCGAGCGTGGCGTTGGCGTTGGTGGCCAGGACCACAGGGCCGACCGGCGCGCCGCAGGCTCGCGCCATCAGGGCGGCGACGCCGTGGCCGAGATTGCCGGTGGGCAGGATTAATCCGGGCGCCACGCCGGTCTGCGCGTGACGCCGCATCGCTGCGAAGGCGAGATAGGCGGCCTGGGGCAGCAATCGGGCGATATTGATCGAGTTTGCGCTGGTCAGGCGGTGACGCTGGGACAGGTCTTGATCGCTGAAGGCGGCTTTGACAAGGCGCTGGCAGGTGTCGAAATCCGCCTGGAGTTTCAGGGTTGTCACGGGTTCGCCCCAGCAGGACAGCTGATGGGCCTGAAACGGCGACACACGGCCTTCCGGGAACAGGATCACCGCCCGTACGCCGCGCCGGCCTTCCGCAGCGCACCCTGCGGCGCCGCCCGTGTCGCCCGACGTCGCGGCGAGCACGGTCAGCGGGGCCGCCTCATCTCCTAGCCGGTCCAGGCACGCCATCAAGAAACGCGCGCCAAAGTCCTTGAACGCGCCGGTGGGGCCATGAAACAGCTCCAGCGCCGAGGCGCCGCCGCCCAAATCGACGTCTGGAACGGCGATATCAAACGCCTCTTCGCAAATTGCGGGTAAATCGGACTCCAGCCGGTCCCCGGCGAAGACGGGCGCCAGAAAGGCGGCGGCGAAGTCTGCGAGGGTTTCTGCGCCGGCGGCGCGCTCCACCGCATGCTCAGGCAAGCGTTCCGGCATCAAAAGGCCGCCATCGGCGGCCTGCCCGGTGCGGATCGCCTCGCTCAAAGACAGCGAAGCCGCATGGCCGCGTGTGGAGGAAAATCTCATCGGACCGCCTCGCTTAAAGGCTCCAGGCGCACGCCTTCGCTCTCAAGCGGCGCGCGGTAGGCGCGGGCGGATCGCCCGGCTGCGCGGAACGCGTCGGCCATCGCCGCCTCAACGTCATCAAGCTTGGCGTCATCCGACCAGGCGAACACGGACGGCCCTGACCCCGAAAACGAACAGCCCAGCGCTCCGGCGCCCAGGGCGGCGGCTTTGACCGCCCCAAGTTCAGGCAGAAGGAAAGCGCGCTGGGGCTCGACCAAAACGTCCTCAAGACCCGCCTGGATGAGCGCCCGGTCTCCAGTGGCGCAGCCCAGTGTAAAGGCGCTGATCCGCCGCGCATGCTCGACGGCCGTCTGCATGGGAACCTGCTTGGCCAGCACGCCGCGGGCGGCGGCGGTTTCGGTCTTCGCTTCCGGGTGAAACAAAACGGCGGCGACGCCAGAGGGGGCCGGGATTGGCGCAATCAGCGCCGGGTCCAGCTGCGCCGCAATCACCACGCCGCCCAGCAGCGACGCCATGACATTGTCCCAAGGCGGCGGATCGGCTGAAACGGTCTCGCCAGCCAGCGCGAAGGGCAGCAGCTCGCGCGTTTCATACGGGGTGTCCAGCAAGGCGTTGACGGCGGCGGCGGCCGCGACGGCGGAGGCCGCCGACCCGCCCATGCCGGCGCTGACCGGTATCTGTTTGTCGATGTCCAGCGTCACCCCGAATTCGGCGCCTGCAGCTTTAAGCACCGCCGCCGCCGCGGCGAGCGCGGTGTTGGCGTCAGGATCCGAGGGCAGGCTCTTCACGATGCCGGTGACGGCGCCCAAGCGCACTCCCGGCTGGTCCTCGCGATGCGCCAGCACGGTATCACGCGCCGCGTCAAAGGCTTGTCCCAGGACATCGAACCCGACCCCGATATTGCCGATGCTGGCTGGCGCGCTGGCTTGGGCGGCGTGTTTCAGGCTGAACTCCTTCATGGCTAGGCGCGCCGCACGCTGGCGAGCGGAGACACTGATTGGTCCGCCTGGACCGGATGGGGTCTTTGCGCTCTATCACAAGCGCTTGCGCGCTGAATGTCCATCATGTCGGCGAAGACGGCGGCGGCGGTCGGCCATCGACCGGCGCCTTTGCCGAACACGGCGTGCACCTCGCCCTTGGCATCGGTGACCCGCGCACGGTTCTGCTCGTTGCGGGCGCTGGCGAAAGGGTGGTCAAGCGCGACCGGTTCGATCACCACTTCGGCGGCCACAGCGCCGCCGGCGACACGGCGAGCCCGGGCGATCTGTTTGTAGACCTGGCCGGCCTTCGCCGCCTCGGCGCACATTTCTGGTGTGATATCGGCGAGCGACCGTTTGGCGATACGCCCAGGCGGAACGGCGACCTGGAAGGCCTCACGGATCAAAATCGACAGCTTGTCGGCGGCGTCATGGCCCTCCACATCCGCGCTTGGATCCGCCTCCGCAAATCCCAGGCGCTGAGCCTCGGCCAATGCGTCTTCAAAGGCGTCGCCTTCGCCCAGCTTGGACAGGATGAAGTTGGCCGTCCCGTTCATGACCCCTTCCAGCGCTGCAACGCCGACCGGCTGAAGCTGGCGTACGGTCTCAATCATCGGCACGCCGCCGCCGACCGCTGCGGAATAGGCGAAATGCGCGCCGCCGCGGCGTGCGGCGTCGTGCAGCGCGTCGAAATGCTTGGCGACAGCCGCCTTGTTGGCGGTGACCACATGCAGGCCGCTCTCCAGCGCGCCGATCATCAAAGACGCCGCCTCGTCGGCGCCCCCCATCATCTCCACCAGGAGATCGGGGTCGCCCGCCAAGGCCTCGTCGGCTTGGTTGGTGAAGGCAGCCCGGTCGTCACCAGCCCGAGCTTCGGGCCGCCGGACCAGGACCGGATTTAAGTCGAACAGGTCGGGACGCTGACCGACATGATCGAGCACGCCGCCGCCGACAGCGCCGCAGCCCAGAAGGGCGACGCGTTGGCGCCGGGGCCGCTCAGGCTGCTCCAAGACCGCCGGACCGGGCAGGATCCGGCTGGCCTCTGCAGCGCCCATCGCCGCGACCTCCAGCTGAACCCCTTCCGCTTCGGCCGCCAGGATCGCCTTGTCCTGGATGAGGCCGTTGCTCGCCTTCAAAGCGGTGGCGTAATCCAGGCGATCATACCGGCTCGCCATGGGATTGTTTGCGGGATCGTCGGTGTAGACGCCGTCGACATCCTTGATCAACCGGGCGCGTTGGGCGCCGCATTTGGCGGCGAACATCACGGCGGTAAGATCCGTGCCGCCCCGGCCCAACACGGCCGCGCCCGCCTCTCCATGGCTCGCCGTGAAGCCCGGCGCCACGATCGCGTCGACGTCTTTAAGCTTGGCCATCAAGCGTTCTACATCCAGGCCGCACAAGTCGGCGTCGAGCGGGTCGCCCTCGGCGAAAAGGCCGATCTCTTCGGGATCGACAACGGCGGCGCGCACGCCGATCCGCTCTAGGGCCAGACCCATCAGGGCCGCCGAGCGAAACTCACCGACGCGCACCAGGCGCGCCTTGGCGGCGGCCGAGCCGCCGGATCCGACAGCGTCGGCTTCCTTGTAGAGCGCGTCCGTTTCACCTTTTAGCGCGCTCACGATCACAATCGTTTTCTCGCCCGACCGGATGTGCCGGTAGGTCTCCGTGGCCGCCTCGGCATAGTCGGACAGTTCTGTCAGCACAGAGCCGCCGAATTTGAGAACGCAAAGCCGGGCGGCCTCGCGAAGGGGTTCGAGTTGATCGGGATCGTGTTTCATGGGTCAGGTCCTTTTTTTGGTGAGATCGGCGCAAGAAAAAACCCGCTTCCGGGATCCGGGAGCGGGTTGGTTCGGGTTTTCTGTGGAGGTCTTCCTCTAGCCCGCGCCTGTCCGCCCCTTGCCGCCAAGGGTCGTCGTAGTTGTCGTGCGGGTAATAATGAGGACGCGCGCGATCACGCCGGACACAGCCGCCGCATCTGTCATCGCTTCTGAGCCGGGGCGAGCGCCCATGACTAACTCCCTCAAGTCACATGTCGGCTCGCTCGTTGGCGATCGACACGCAAACTCTGATGGCTCAGCCGGTGCTCCGTCAATGACCTCACTGTTGCGCAAATGCACCATTTTATTGCGGCAGGTGCGAAGGGCGCCATCTAATACATTGATATAAATGAAAGAATTTTTTTCTCTTTGTCCGTACATTTTCCCTGTTTACGTGACAGCGAATTCGACGTTACCGTTTTAACGAAGACAACGGGTGGCCCTCGACGAGCGCCTCCCTTGAAGTTTTGACCACTGCTGGACACGAGAGGCAGGGCGCTTATGCGTGACGTGAAGACCCTTGCGAAGACTGAACAGCGCGATGCTCGCCTGGCTGTCGCGGCGTCGACCGTCCTTCTCGTACTTGTCGTCCTTATTACCTCCATAGCTGGAGCGGTGGCGCCTGTCTGACGGATAAGAAAATCCTCCAAGACACCAAGGACCCCCGCTCCAAACCGGAGCGGGGGTTTTTCTTTGTGTGTCGCCGGAGGGCCTTGAGAGACCTACGGAGATTAAACCCATGCCGACCACGATCTATACCGATGACGATGCGTCGCCCGAAGCCATCAAACCTGGCCCCATCGCCATCATCGGCTATGGCAGCCAGGGCCGCGCCCATGCCCGAAATCTACGCGACAGCGGTCATGCGGTGATCGTTGGCGCACGGCCGGGCGGTAAAGCCGAAGCCCAGGCGAAGACCGATGGCTTCGACACATTTACCCCCGCCGAGGCCGCCAAGGCTGCGAGCTTCATTGCGCTTTTGACGCCGGACATGACGCACAAGGCCGTCTTTGAGGCCGATATCGAACCGAATATGGCGCCCGGCGAGACCTTGATGGTCGCCCATGGCTTCTCCATCCACTACGGCCAAATCCGGCCGCGCGCGGATATCGACGTCATTTTGGTGGCCCCCAAAGGTCCCGGCGATCTGGTCCGGCGCGAGTTCGAGATCGGCCGCGGCGTGCCCAGCCTGTTCGCGATCCACCAGGATGCGTCAGGCCAGGCGAAAGAGCGCGCGCTCGCCTATTGCAAAGGCAATGGCGGCACGGCCGGCGGGGCGATCGAGACCAGCTTCGCGGAAGAAACCGAAACCGATTTGTTCGGCGAGCAGGCCGTCTTGTGCGGCGGCGCGACCGAGCTGGTGACAGCCGGCTATGAGACCCTGGTTGAGGCCGGTTACCAGCCGGAAATCGCCTATTTCGAGTGCCTGCACGAGCTCAAGCTGATCGTCGATCTGCTTTATGAGGGCGGCATCACCCGCATGCACGACTTCATCTCCGAGACCGCCAAATATGGCGATTTGGTTTCCGGCCCGCGGGTCATCAATGAGGAAACCCGGGCGCGCATGCGCGAGGTTCTGTCCGACATTCAATCGGGAAGCTTCGCCCGCGACTGGATCTTGGAGAATCAGGCCGGCAAGCCGAAATATGACGCCATGCTGCGCGCCGATTGCGAGCAGCCCATCGAAAAGACGGGCGCGCGTCTGCGTGCGCGCATGGCTTGGCTGCAGCCCGGCGCGAACGCTGGCGGGTCGGCCAGCCGGGCTGCGGAGTGACCATGACCGCGCTCGCTGCTCCATCGCCCCCAACGCAATCGGCGCCGTTCACCGGCGCGCACGCCGTGGTGCGCGCACTGGAGGATCAGGGCGTCGACTATGTCTTCGGCTATCCCGGCGGCGCCATCATGCCGGTTTATGACGCGTTGACCGGCTCGCGGCTGAAGCATGTCCTGGTGCGCCATGAACAGGCGGCCGCCCTGGCGGCGGACGGTTTCGCCCGGGTGAGCGGCAAGCCGGGCGTGTGTTTGGCCACCTCAGGGCCGGGCGCGACCAATCTGGTCACGGGCATCGCCAACGCCTTTATGGATTCCGTTCCGATGGTCGCCATCACGGGCCAAACCCCGACCCCTTTGATGGGGACGGACGCCTTTCAGGAGATCGACACCTTCGGCATCACCCTGCCCATCGTGAAGCACTCCTATGTGGTTCGCGATCCTGCTGATATTCCCGCCGTCTTCGCCGAGGCGTTCGCCCTGGCGACCGAAGGCCGGCCGGGCCCTGTGCTGATCGATCTGCCAAAGAACGTCACCCAGGCGCCCATGCCTATTCCCCTGGGCATGGGCGCGGCCCGCGCCGCGCCCCGCCGGTCCGCTCCGCCGACCGCCAGCGAGGATGTCGCCAGCGCCATCGCGTTGATCGAGCAATCGAGCAAGCCGCTGCTCTATGTCGGTGGCGGCGTCGGCATTGCGGGCGCGGAACAGGCGCTGCGGGCTTTTCACGCCCGCACGGGCATTCCGGCGGTGGCCACGCTGAAAGGGCTGGGCGCGATCCCCACCGGAGCCGACGGCTTTTTGGGCATGCTGGGCATGCATGGCGGGCAGGCGGCGAATTTGGCCGTGCAGGAAAGTGATCTGCTGATTGCCTGCGGCGCACGCTTCGATGATCGCGCCACCGGCAAGCTGGACACCTTCGCGCCAAACGCCCGGATCATTCACTTTGATGCGGATGCGGCCGAGATCTCCAAGCTGCGCGGCGCAGACATCGGCCTGACAGGCCCCCTGGCGGACCTGTTGGAGGCGCTGCGCCCGCAGCCTCTGGATATCCAGGATTGGCGCGATCACTGCACGGCGATGACTGAGCAACACGCGGCGCGATACGATGCGCCTGGCCGGGGCGTCTTCGCGCCGGCGCTGCTGAAAGCGCTGTCGGAACAGGCGGGTGATGATTTCGTTGCGACCTGCGATGTCGGTCAGCACCAGATGTGGGTGGCGCAGCATTGCCGCTTCTCCCGGCCCCAGGCGCACCTGACAAGCGGCGGTTTGGGCACGATGGGCTTCGGCATCCCGGCCGGCATGGGCGCCTTGTTCGCAGAGCCCGACGCGACGGTGGTCACGGTCACCGGCGATGGTTCGATCATGATGAATATACAGGAGCTGGCGACGCTGACGCGCTATCGGCTGCCTTTGAAAATCGTGCTGCTGGACAATTCCCAGCTGGGCATGGTGCGCCAGTGGCAGGAATTGTTCTTCGAAGAGAATTTTTCCGAGATCGATCTTTACGACAATCCTGACTTCGCCGAGCTGGCGCGCGCCTTCGGGCTGGAAGCCTTCACGGTCGACCGCCGCGAAGAGGTGCCCGGCGCCATCGACCGCTTGCTGGCGGCCAAGGGGCCGATCCTGGCCCATGTGCGCATCGATCCCCGCGAAAACGTATGGCCGCTGGTGCCCCCCGGCGCGTCCAATTCCCAAATGATGGAGGCCTGAAATGACCGGCGAAATCGTCATCGACTTTAACCGTAGCGAAGGCGCGGTTCTTCGTCTCATCGGCCTCGTCGAGCGCCGCGGGTTTGAGGTCACCTCCGTTGATATGCCGCAGACTGAGGCCGGCCCGGCGCAGCTGACTTTGGGATTGTCTCCGCGCGAGGCGACGCGTTGCTTCAACACGCTGTCCCGCCATGTCGCCAAGGTTCAAGGCGTCACGGCTGTCCGCGCCGCGCAGGCCCATCCCCCCTTTATGGAGCGCGCATCATGAGCGAGACGGTTCGGATTTTCGACACCACATTGCGCGACGGCGAACAGGCGCCCGGCTTTTCCATGAGCGAGACGGGCAAGCTGAAGATGGCCCGCGCCCTCGCCGCCTTGAAGGTGGACGTGATTGAAGCGGGATTTGCGGCCGCAAGCCCGGGCGACCATGCCGCCATCCGGCGGATCGCCGAAGAGATTGAAGGGCCGTCGATTTGCTCGCTCGCCCGCGCGGCGAAGGGCGATATCGAGGCGGCGGCTGGCGCGCTCAAGCCTGCGCGCAACCGGCGCATCCATGTCTTTCTCGGCACCAGCCCGCTGCACCGCGAGCATAAGCTGGACATGACCCCGGCCGAGATATTGGCGCGTATCTCCGAGATGGTCGCGTATGCCCGCGAGTTCGCGGATGACGTGGAGTTCTCCGCGGAAGACGCAATTCGCACCGAGCCCGGCTTTCTGGTCGAGGCTCTGTCCACCGCCGCACAAGCGGGTGCGACGACGCTGAATGTGCCTGACACGGTCGGCTATTCGACGCCGGAAGAGATCTTCGAGCTCTTCTCCATGCTGTCGAAAAAGGTCAGCCGGCCTGACGCCGTCATCTTTTCGGCCCACTGCCACAACGATCTGGGCATGGCGGTCGCCAATTCCCTGGCCGCAGTGCGCGGCGGCGCGCGTCAGATCGAGTGCGCCATGAACGGTATTGGCGAAAGGGCCGGCAATTGCGCGTTGGAGGAGGCGGTGATGGCGCTGCGCACGCGGCGTGATGCGTTCGGGATCTCAACCGGCGTTGACGCGTCGCAAATCGTCGCGGCGAGCCGGACCCTGTCCCAAGTCACCAACACCCATCCGCCGCGCAATAAGGCGATCGTCGGCGCCAACGCCTTCGCCCATGAAAGCGGCATTCATCAGCACGGTGTCCTGAAGCATCGGGAGACCTATGAAATCATGCGCCCCGAGGATGTCGGCTTGCCGTCCAACCAGATCGTCTTGGGCAAGCATTCCGGCAAGCACGCCTTGGCCGCCCGCGCCGCCGAGCTGGGCTATGGGTTGGAGGGTGAGGCGCTGTCTCGGGTTTTCACGCGTTTCAAAACCGTCGCGGACGAGGTGGGCATTGTCGACACCGCCCGGCTGATCGCCATCCTGGCCAATCACGACGCTGGCGAACCGGAATGGCGGCTGTCCCGGCTGGAGATCCGTTCGCCCGTTGCGCCGACGGCGGACCCGGTCGCCCGGGTCGAGCTGGAACACCGCACCCGCGGCCGGGTCAGCGACTTGGCCGCAGCGCCCGGCGCGCTGGACGCCGCCTACACCGCCATCAGCCACATCATGGAGATCCCGGCCCGGGTGGCCGACATCGACATGCAATATGTCGCCGCCGATCCGGAAGATCCGGCGCCGGACGGACAGGGGGCCGATGTGTTGGTCGAGCTTAACGCCGAGGTGGACGGCGAGATCTATGCGGGGCGCGCGCGGGCGCGCGACATCATCCCCGCTTGCGTCGGCGCCTATGTGGACGCGCTTAACAACGCGCTGGAGATCCGGCGCGTGCAAAACGCCGCCCGCGACGACGCGGCAGCCTGAACAAACACGAGAAGAGACCATGGCGATTAACGAAGCAGAGTATTGTTGGCGAAACGGCGAGCTTATCGCGTGGAAGGACGCCCAGGTGCATGTGCTGACCCACGCCTTGCACTACGGCACCTCCATGTTCGAGGGCATTCGGGTCTATGAAACTCCTGAAGGATCTGCGGTTTTTCGGCTGACCGAGCATGTGCGCCGGTTAATCGACTCCGCGCGCATCTATGCCTTCGAGTTGCCCTTTTCCGAGACTGAGCTGATCGCGGCGTGCAAGCAGGTGGTCGCCGCCAACGGGTTGAGCTCCGCCTATATCCGGCCCATCGCATTCACCGGTTATGGCTCGATTGGCGTGGTGCCTGCGCCGGACAACCCGATTGAGGTTTATATCGCCGCTTTTTCCTGGGGCGCTTATCTGGGTGAGACCGCGCGCCAACAGGGCGTGGATGTTTGCGTCTCCAGCTGGAACCGGCTGGCGCCGAACACCACGCCGACCGGAGCGAAAGCCGGCGGCAATTATCTGTCCAGCTATCTGATCAGCCGGGAAGCGAAATCGCGCGGCTACGCTGAAGGCATTGGCCTCGACATTGACGGGCGTTTGTCCGAGGGCGCGGGCGAGAACCTGTTTCTCGTCAAAGACGGCAAGCTGCTGACCCCGCCGGCCTCCAGCTCCATCCTCCAGGGCATCACCCGGGATAGCGTGATCAAGCTGGCCGAGCGTGAAGGGCTGGAGGTGGTCGAGCAGACCCTGCCGCGCGAGATGTTGTATCTGTGTGACGAAGCCTTCTTCACTGGCACGGCGGCGGAGATCACGCCGATCCGCAGCATTGACGACAAGCCCACCCGCGCCGCCGGCGCCGGGCCGATCACCCGACTGATCCAAGACAAATTCTTCGGCCTGTTCGATGGAACGAGCGCCGACGATTGGGGCTGGCTTGAGCCGGTCCACGAAGCCGCCGCGCCAGCGGCCGACCGCGTCCCCGTAGAAGCGAGATAATCACCATGAGCGCCGAACCCAAAACCCTGTTCGACAAATTGTGGGAGGCCCATGAGGTCACCCCGGAAAGCCAGGCCGCCCCGGCGCTTTTATATATCGACCTTCATCTTATCCATGAGGTGACGAGCCCGCAGGCTTTCACCGAGCTTGATACGCGCGGCTTGTCCGTGCGGCGTCCGGATCTGACCTTCGCGACGCTGGATCACGCCACGCCGACCACACCGCGCGCGCCCGGCGCCAAGCCGATCTACGCCAGCGCGGCCGCCCGGTCTCAGGTCGAGCGCCTCGAGGAGAATTGCCGGCGCCATGGCGTGCGCCTGGCGGGCTGGGAGAGCGAGGACCGGGGCATCGTCCATGTGATCGGGCCGGAGCTCGGCTTGACCCTGCCGGGCATGACCATTGTCTGCGGCGACAGCCACACCGCCACCCATGGCGCTTTCGGCGCGCTTGCCTTCGGCATCGGGACGACGGAAGTCGGCCATGTCCTGGCGACTCAGTCATTGTTGCAGCGCAAACCCAAGACCATGCGCGTGCATGTCGACAATGAGCTGCACACCGGCGTCGGGGCGAAGGACTTGATCCTCGCCATCATCGCCGAGCTGGGCGCCGGCGGCGCGGCGGGCCATGTCATCGAATACGCTGGACCGGGCATCGAAGCGCTTTCGATGGAGGAGCGCATGACGGTCTGCAATATGAGCATCGAAGCAGGCGCCCGCGCCGGGATCATTGCGCCGGATGAGACCACCTTCGCCTGGATTGAAGGGCGTAAGTACGCGCCCCAGGGCTCGGCGTTCAAAGCGGCGAAGCGGCGCTGGGCGGCGCTGAAATCGGATCCAGACGCGAAGTTCGACGCCGAGATTGAGATCGACGCCTCAACCCTGGCCCCCATGATCACCTGGGGCGACAGTCCCGATATGGCGGCACCCGTTGACGCGTCTGCGCCGCGCACCAGCGAGGGCGCGGTCGCCGCGGCGCTGGATTATATGGGCTTTGAACCCGGCGAGGCGCTGCTGGGCGAGAAGATCGATGCGGTCTTCATCGGGTCCTGCACCAATGCGCGCCTGTCTGATTTGCGCGAAGCGGCCGCCGTGATGGCGGGGCGTCATGTCAAACCGGGCGTGCGCATGCTGGTCGTTCCAGGCTCTGAAGCGGTCAAACGCGCGGCGGAGGCGGAAGGGCTGGACGCGGTGTTTAAGACGGCGGGCGCCGAGTGGCGCGAGCCGGGTTGTTCCATGTGCATCGCCATGAATGGCGATAGCGGCAAGCCGGGCGAGCTGATCGTGTCCACATCCAACCGCAATTTCGCCGGCCGCCAGGGCAAGGGCGTGCGCACTGTGCTCGCCAGCCCCGCCACCGCAACCGCATCTGCGATCGCCGGCGCCATCGCCGATCCGCGCCGCATTCTGGAGGCCAGCCATGCCCAATGAGCCGATCACATCTGTTCGCTCGCAGATCTTCACCCTGAGAGACCCGAATATCGACACCGACCAGATCATCCCCGCCCGCTTTCTCACCACGACTGAGCGCGGCGCCCTGGCGGAGGCCTGCTTCCACGACTGGCGCTTTGATGAGGCTGGCCAGCCCACAGCTCATCCGATTAATAGCCGCGACCCGGAAGCGGCGCGCATCCTGGTTGCGGGCGACAATTTCGGCTGCGGGTCCTCCCGCGAGCACGCGCCCTGGGCGCTGAAGGATTTCGGCTTTGACGCCGTGATCACCTCGCGCGCAGCCGACATTTTCAAGTCGAACGCGCTCAAGAACGGGCTGGTTGTCTGCGAGGTCAATGAGGCGGCCCATGCCGCGCTGCTGGACCGGGCCGGTGAAGAGGCGGACGTGAGCGTCGTCGACCAGACCGTGACCTGCGGCGCGATCGAAGCCAGCTTTAAACTTGAGCCGTTCGCGCGCAAATGCTTGATCGAAGGCGTTGATCCGCTGGGCTATATCCTGTCGCAGAGCGCGGCCATCGCCCGCTTTGAATCGGTCCGTGCGGCGTGAGGTCGGTTCTCCTCCTGCCTGGCGACGGTATCGGTCCGGAAGTGACCGAGGCCGCGCGTCAATGCCTGGAAGCCGCGGCAAGCGCCGAGGGTCTCTCGATCAAATTTGACGAGGCCGCGTTCGGCGGCGCCGCGATTGACGCCTGTGGAACGCCTTTGCCGGACACGACGCTTGAAACGGCCAAGACCGCCGACGCCGTCTTTCTCGGCGCGGTGGGCGGGCCGGCTTGGGACGACGCGCCGGAGCGGCCGGAGAAGGGCCTCTTGGGCCTTCGCAAGGCGCTGGGTCTATTCGCCAATCTGCGCCCCGTCGCGGTTTTTCCCGGTTTGGAAGATCTCTCGCCCTTAAGGCCCGAACGCGCTGCGGGGTCGGACCTCTTGATCGTCCGCGAGCTGACCGGCGGGCTTTATTTTGGAGACAAGCGCGAGGGCGATAGGGAGGCTTTTGACGGCTGCGCCTATAGCGCGGTGGAAGTCGAGCGCATCGCCCGGGCGGCGTTTCGCGCCGCCGCCGGCCGGCGCGGCCGGGTGACCAGCGTCGACAAGGCCAATGTGCTCGCCACCTCAAGGCTTTGGCGGCGAACCGTCACGCGGATCGGCGAAGAGTTTCCCGACGTCGCGCTGGAGCATCTTTATGTCGACGCCGCCGCCATGGCGCTGGTGACCGATCCTGCCCGCTTTGATGTCATCCTGACCGAGAACCTGTTTGGCGACATCCTATCTGACGAAGCCGCCGTCATCGCCGGGTCGATCGGCTTGCTAGGCTCGGCGAGCTTAGGGCAGGCGGGTCCCGGCCTCTTTGAACCGATCCACGGCAGCGCGCCGGATATCGCCGGCCAGGGCGTCGCCAATCCGATCGGTGCGATCGCAAGCGCTGCCATGATGCTGCGCCATGGGCTTAAGGCGCCGGAGGCCGCTGAGCGGCTTGAGCATGCTATCGCTGCCGCGCTCAACGCCGGGCTGCGCACGCCTGATATTGGCGGGACCGATGGGACTGAAGCGATGACAAATGCGGTCTTGCGCCAGCTTGCAGAGCCTGGATGGCGGGCGGCCTGACCGTTACGCGTCAGCCGTTCGGCGCATCATATCCGGTCATCTCCAGATATCCGCGGCCGCGATGGCTGCCCTGGATGGACACCGGGCCCTCCCAATAGGAAAACAGCGTCGGCATCCAGCTTTGCCGGTTGACCGCCTCGATCTCCACATCCAGCGCCCGCGCCGGCAATTCAACCCGCCAACGCACCGGCACGTCACGCCCCCGCACGCTGGTGGTTTCAAGCGGCGTCATAGTTAGAGCGCCGTCCTCGAATGCGGTCAGCTGACCGTCCGGTGTGATCCAGCTGGCGGCGGTATAGACGCCGCCATCTGTCTGGCGCAGCTGAAAGCCCATCAGCTTTTCGCCCGTGTCCAGATGGAAGGAGACCCAGTCCCACCCGAACTGGTTTTCCGACAAAGGCTGAGAGGAGTATTCACGGTCAAGCCAAGCCTGACCGGTGACCTCCACCGGCCCGCCGGGCAGCTCGAGCACGCCTGAGACTTCGTAAAACGGCTGCGAGTAATAGTAACTCGCCTGGCCCTCGGTGGACTTCACCGAAAAGCCGTCCGCGCCGTGGAAGACCAGCGGCCCTTGGGCGTCGAGATCGAGCGTGTAGGCGAAATCGGCCCCGCGCGCTGACAGGTCAAGCGCGGACAGGGCGTCGTCGCCGGGCGCCAGGCGGTCAGTGGCGCTGGTCATGGCCCATTCGTCGATAAAGGCGGAGAACGGCTCAGCCTGCGCGCCCGCGACGCCGAGCCCGCCCCGGGCCAGGCGTTCGGCATGGAAATGCTCATCCGGCGTGGTCACTGCGGCATGGCCCATCCACAGCTGCGGCGTGGTCCAGCCTTCGCCGGCGCGCGGCTCCAGGGCGGTGCGGAACAGCGTCCATTGCGCGCCGTAGGGGACGCCGTCCTCATCTTCGAGAACGGCGGTCAGATACCACCATTCAATCCGGTAATCCGGATGGGCGCCATGGTCGGCGGGGAAGTCAAACGCCGGGTCGGGCTGCGGCGTCGCGAAATTCTCCGACCGGGTGCCGAGACCGGCGAAGCCTTGAGCGGCGAGCGAAGCCGTGACGGCGCTGGCCAGCACAATCACACTCAGGATCAGGCGGATCATGGCTCAGCGCTCCTGGGCGAAGGTTTGCAGAAAGGCGCGCGCCGAGCGGCGGGCGAGGGCCCGGGCCGGCAAGGCCGCAGCCGCAAAAGCGGCGAGCGCGGCCAGGGCGGCGAGCCGCAGCCAGTCGAGCGGGAAAAGATGCATCGGTAAGCGCCAGCCAAACGCCTCGACATTAACCACCGCCAACAGCGCCCAGGCGAGCAGCAGCCCAGTGGGCAGAGCCACGAGCCAGGTTAAAACCGCCAGCACCGTGGCGCGCGCGAGTTCCAGCTGCGCCAGGCGTTTACGCGTCAGGCCCAGGGCCCAGACTGGCGCCAGCTGGGGCAGGCGCATGGCGGCGAGCGTGGTCAAGCTGGCGAACATGGCGAAGGCCGCGACGGACAAGGTCAGCACATTCAACGCTGCGGTCACCGCGAAGGTGCGTTCGAACACGGAGAGCGAGAAACGTTTCACGCTGGCTTGGTCGATCACGCCATTCGCGGGCAGGCCGAACGCGGCCTGGATCGCCTCGACCAGCGCGGGCGCGTCCTCTGGATCAATCCGCACACCATAGCGCAAGCGCGACACGGCATCGCCATAGCGGCTCAATAGCGCGTCCATGCCGATCATCGCTTGAGCGTTGGGATTGCCGTAATCGGTGTAGACGCCGACCAGAGTGAGCGGCGGCCCGGCGCCGAAGCGGACCGGGTCTCCCAGCTCCAACGCGAGCGCGCGCCAGGTTTGCTCGTTCACCAAGACGCCTTCGCCAGACGCCACTGCGTCCCAGGCGTTGGCCTGCGCCATCAGCAGCGGCCAGTGATCGCGATAGGTTGAATGATCAACCACGCCGAAGACTTCGCCAGGCCGGCCGGCGATGTCACTATCCGCGCTCCAGATCGGCAGGACGGCGTCGGTGCGAGGCTCGAGGAAGTCCCGCAGCGCTTCGGATTGGGCCTCGTCTCGCGTGGTCAGATAAAGCTCGGCGGCGAGGCGTTGATCGAGCCAGCCTTCAAAGGTCAGGCGGAAGCTGGCGACCATGGTCCCCACGCCGATATTGGCCGCCAGCGCCAGCATCAAGGCCATCAGCGCCATCGACAGACCCGGCAGCTGCTGGCGGGTATCGGCCATAAACCATTCCGCGATCGGCCCGCGCACCAGCCTCTGGCCCAGATTGAGCGTCAGGGCGAGTACGGGGGGCAGGGCCAGCGCCGCGCCGAAGAGCAGGCTGGCGAGCAACGCGAGACCCGCCACCACGCCGGAGAAGAGCTGCGGGATCACAGCCGCGGCCCCAAAAAGCCCGAGTGCGACGGCGATCTGAACCGTATAACGGCGGGTCGACGCGATCGCCCAGGCGCGCGGTTGCGCCGAGGCCAAGAGGGGTAGATTGGCCGCGCGGATGATGGACTGGCCGGTCGCGGCAAGGGCGCCCAGGATGGCGATGGCGAAGCCTGACACCCACCATTCCGGCCGGATCGCCAGCTCGCCGGAGACATTCGCGCCGTAAAGCCCGCGCAAGGTCGCCGCGACGTCCGGCAAGAGCGCGCTGGCCACGCCATAACCCAGTACAACGCCGGCCGCTCCCGCGAGCAACGCCAGAACCAGGACCTCTAGAATGAGAGCGGGGATGATGGTTGAGAGCGGGGCGCCCAGAGCGCGTAGCGTCCGTAGCGCACCGCGCCGTTGTTCGAAGGCGAGCCCCACAGCGGCGTAGACGATGAACAGGCCCACCGCGAAGGATAAAAAGCCAAAGGCGGTCAGATTGAGGTGGAAGCTGCCGGTCAGGCGCGCGACCTCGCCGCCGGCATCGCCCTGCGTGCGCTGCAGGTCTGGGACAATCTCAGCCAAGGGCGTCAGACCCGGCCGGGCGACGGGATCAATCAAGATGGCGTCCACCGTGTCGCTGCGGCCCAACAGGCGGGCGGCGACCGCGATATCAGTGACGATGTCGCCGCGGGCGATCTCGGCGCTTGCGCGCACGGGCGGAAGATTGAGCGCGGAGGCCTCCAGGATGGCGGCGGTTTCCGGCGCGGCGAGCAGGACGCCGGCTTGGGTGAGAAACTCGATCCCGATCGCCTCCCCGCCTGGGGTTGCGGCGCCGGGGCCGCCGGAAGCACTAAGGGGCTCGATCCCGGTCAGGGTGAAGACCTGGTTCTCAACGGCCAGCCGGCCTTCAATCACTGGAGAGGCGGCCCAGCCATCGCGGCGCAACTGGGCCCAGGTGGCGACGGGAATCCGGCCCTCCGGCGCCGTCAGCACGATGAGCGGCCCGCCGCCCAGCGTCGCGCTGGCCTGGTCATAGCTGGCGCGCGCTTCGGCGTTGATCGCTTGCACGCTGGTCCAGAGCGCCGTCGCCAAGCTCAAGCCGATCACCAAGGTCGCCAGCTGGCCCGGCTTGCGCCGCCAATGGGACAACAGCGTGGACAGGACGGTTGCGATCAAGACAGCCGCCCGCCGGTCAGATGTTCACGCCGGGATAAGCGCTCCGCCGCCGCAATTGAATGGGTGACCATGATCAAGGCGGTCTTAGCCTCGGTGCACAGCTCAAGCATCAAGTCGAGGACCTGGGCGCTGGTTTCTTCATCCAGATTGCCGGTCGGCTCGTCGGCCAGGACCAGCGCCGGCCGGGCGGCGAGCGCCCGTCCGACGGCGACGCGTTGCTG
Organism: uncultured Oceanicaulis sp.; assembly: GCA_964484345.1. Lineage (GTDB taxonomy): Bacteria > Pseudomonadota > Alphaproteobacteria > Caulobacterales > Maricaulaceae > Oceanicaulis. The sequence goes on from CAZAGE010000015.1 coordinate 24,791, forward strand.
CTGCCCGCCGGAAAGCTGTTCAGGAAAGCGCGTCAGCGTGTCCGACAGGCCCAGCCGATCGACGAGCTGGTCCGCCCAGTCGGCGTAGAATTGGCCCGCCAGACGGGCCTGGAGGGCGATATTGTCAGCGACAGTAAGCGAGGGCACGAGATTGAATTGCTGGAAGACCAGCCCGATCTGTTTGCGGCGGCGGGCCGCCCGGCCGGCGTCGTCCAGCGCAGAGACCGTGTCTCCGTCGAGCCAGATCTCGCCGGCGTCCGGGGAATCCAACAGCCCGATCAGGTGCAGCAGCGTGCTCTTACCGGATCCGGATTCACCGGTGATCGCGAGGCTCTCGCCAGGATCGAGGCTCAGGCTGACGCCGCGCAGCACCGACCGGCGCTCCGCGCCGACGCCATAGGCTTTCTCTAGATTATCGACCTGAACCAGCATCACCGCTCCATCATCCCTTCGCCGAGAGGTAGACCGCAACCGGTCAAGACAAAGGCCGGTTCCTGCCCGCGCTGGCCCAGCCTGCGCGCCAGCTCGTCTTTTGGTTTTATTATTTCACCACTCGCGTTTGCTGATTGAAGTTTATCAATTTTTGGTTCGCGGAGGCTCCGAGAAAAACTAGGTTGGATCCATATGAAGGGGCGCGACTTTGGCGACGCTAGAGAATCTGAAAAAGTCCGATTTTGAAAACCTTGAAACCCAAGACTTTGAGATCACGACGGCGCCGGGACCCATCCGGCTCTCTTTGATCGAGGTGGCGGCCCTGTCCGCCAGTGTGCGCGATGGCGGGGGGGTCTTTGGTTTTCCAGGGGCCTCGAGAGCCCGTGCTGGACCAGGCGACGGACCGCTTGTCGCAGCCATCTTTCGGTGAGACCGATATTTTTCTTGTGCCGATCGCGGAGACCGAGGCCGGGTTTCATTATGAGGCGGTCTTTACGTCTTTACCTGACCGCGTCAGCGACCGGGCGCGCCGTCCGCAGTTTCGCGCTCGTGTTCGCGTTTCTCCAAATCCGGGCTCCAGACCAGAAGATCATAGACCCCCTTGTCCTCCCGACGGGCAAAGCCACTGCCGGTCGGCTTGAGTTGCGCATCCCCTTTGGCGCGCCTGGGCGGGTCGGGGCGTCGGCGGGCGGCGTCCGGTTCGCCGAGGCTGGCCGGTCGCAGTGCGAGAGCTTTGCAGGTCAGGGCTTCACCTATGCAGCCGGGCAGATGAACGCCTGCGAGACAGCCGTGCCTGGCTTCATGCCGTGCTAACTCTCAACCCGGCGTCCGGCTTGGGCCGGGCGCTGAGGTTTAGTGTTCAGTTCGCGATAGCCACAGGCCGAACGCAATCAGCCAAGCATAAATCAAACCTTCGAGGCCGCGCTGGATCAGGCCGACCCGGGCGAAGTCCGGATCGAGATTTACCAGGAGCAGGACGCCGCCGATTCCACAGGCTAGTCCGGTCATGATCAATCCTCGCGCCCCGACCCGTCCCGCGGCGCAGGCCAGGACGGCGATGCCGACCAGCCCGCTCAGATAAGCCACCGTGCCGGCCAGCATATGAATCTCATGGGTCGCGCTCGGGTTCACCGGGCGGCAGCCTGGATCGCATGGGGCAAGCGCACCGACGATCAGGCCGCCCGCATACAGCGTCAGCGCCGCCAGCCCGATGAGGGCGAGGCTGTTGCGCCGCAACCTCGCCGTGGCCAGCGCAATGAAGCCAAGCATTAAGAGCTCAGCCGGGAGAAAGCCGAAAACATTCATCGCCCAGGCGCCGGACGTGCCGCTCGCCCCTAGCTCGCTCATGAATTGGGCGCTGTGATCATAACCTGGCCGCAAAGCGCCCGCGATCAAGACCGATGAGGCGAGCCAGACCAAGCTGGCGATCGGCAGCAGCGCCAGCAGGCGCCTCGACAAAGACATAGCGACCTCCGGATGTCATCGGTCAGTGGTGGGGTGAATCGTCTGACCCTGAAAAGGGCACGGCGGGTTCCGGGCCGCCGCCGTCTTGGCCGCTATCGCGCATCCAATCTGCGCCGGCCTTCAGCGTCCGCGACCTTGAGCGCCCAGAACACCGTCTCCGGCGTTGCGCCGAGCGGCTCATTGTGAATGGTCTCACCCGGCGCGCAGGCGCTTTGGGCCGCCGTCATGAGGTCCGCGTCGGTCACGTCCGACAAGCCGATCTCCGCCAGCGTCACCGGCAGGCCGACATCGAGGCAGAAGTCATAAACCTCGTCGATGGTGTCCGCCGGCTGGTCGGACAGGAACAGGCCCGCCAGCACGCCGATGGCGACTTTTTCGCCATGCCAGTAGGCGTGGGTCGCTTCAAGCTGGGTCAATCCATTATGGATCGCATGGCAGGCCGCCAATCCGCCGGATTCAAAGCCCAGCCCGGACAACAAGGTGTTCGCTTCAATGACATGTTCCAGCGCGGGCGTGACGACATTGAGCTCTGCCGCGGTCCGGGCCAGCCGGCCATATTCCATCAGGGTGTCGTAGCACAGCCGGCCCAGCGCAAAGGCGCTCATGGTTCCGGGCCGGCCGGTCATGTTCGCAGCCCCTTTGATCCGGCAGCTTTCCGCTTCAAACCAGGTCGCCAGGGCGTCGCCCATGCCGGCGACCAGGAAGCGGACGGGCGCTCTGGCGCAGACCGCCGTGTCCACGAGGACGACGTCCGGATTACGCGGCAAGACGAGATAGCGCTCAAACGCGCCGTCCTCGGTATAGATCACCGACAGCGCGGAGCAGGGGGCGTCCGTTGAGGCGATCGTCGGCGCGACCAGCACCGGAAGGCTGAGCGCGTGGGCGACGGCTTTGGCGGCATCGAGCGTCTTGCCGCCGCCGACCCCGACGATGACCTCAGCGTCCACCATCCGCGCCGACTCGCTTACTCGATCGATTTCTTTCTGGCTGCATTCCCCGCCGAACCGCAGGAGGAGCGGCTCGCGTTCAGCGAGGTCTTGGGCGATGGCGTCATGCATGGCGTCATCGACACCTGGATCAATCAGCACCTGGGCTTTGCGTCCGAGACGGTGGGCCTCATCGCCAAGCTGGTCGAGGGCGTTCGCCCCTTGCACATAGCGGCCGGGAAATATCGCTGTGGTCAGCATGATCGTCCTCCTTGTGTGATCGCAGTGAAACCGACCGCCGAGCGCTCTCGTCCGGCCCCGACCCGTTAGGCATTTAATTTGCCACATCAAATCGGCTTTTAGGGGAAATCCCGACCGTTCAAAGCGTGTCATACCTTCGCAGGCGCCTGCCCGCTGGACGGGCGCCATGCGCGGCGCGCCTGCGGGGCGACCGGCTGAAGCTTCCCCGCCCCGCGGACCGGTCTCGCCGGCCCAGCCTAAGCGCTGCCGATCGGCGGTCGCGAACCTCTTTGCCGCGTTTCATTTTCCTGACGACCCAGCATACTCAAAGAGTTATGCTCTTAACCTGAGGCTTGGAGGTCTGCTGACATGCGTTTGGTCATCCCCCTGCCGGGCAATGACGCCTTCGCCGAGGCGATCGCGCAGCACGCCGGTTTTGAGCTTGGCGCGCTTGAGGTCCGGCGCTTTCCCGATCAGGAGAGCTATGTACGCTTGCTGAGCGAGGTCGAGGGCCGGGATATCGATTTCGCCTGCACGCTGGCCAAACCCGACCCGGGCTTTCTTCAACTGATTTTCGCCGCGGACGCGGCTCGGTCACTAGGCGCGCGCACGGTCAATCTGGCCGCACCCTATCTCGCCTATATGCGCCAGGACAAGCGCTTCAAACCCGGCGAGGCGGTCACCTCGCTCAGCTTTGCGCGCCTGTTATCCTCAAGCTTCGATCATCTGGTCACCGTCGATCCGCATCTGCATCGCCACCCGTCGCTGGACGCGCTCTACACCCTATCCTCCACGACCTTGCACGCTGCGCCTGTGCTGGCTGGGTGGATTGGTCGTGAAGTCGAGGCTCCGCTGTTGATCGGCCCGGATGCGGAAAGCGAGCAATGGGTTGGCGAGAGCGCGCGCGCCATCAATGCACCTTACGCCGTCTTGAGCAAAACGCGGCACGGCGATCGAAGCGTCGAGATCACCTTGCCGGATCTGTCCGTATGGGCGGGGCGCCAGCCGGTGCTGATCGACGACATCGCCTCCTCCGGCCGCACCTTGATCGAGGCGGCGAAGAAACTTGGCCAAGCCGGGTTTGCGCCGCCGGTCTGCGCGGTGGTCCATCCTCTGTTCGCGGAAGATGCGTTTGAGGCGCTGCGTGCGGTGAGCGCCGACATCATCTCCACCGATTGCGTGCCGCATCCAAGCAACCGCGTCTCGCTGGCGCCTTTGATCGCCGAAACCCTATCAGGCTTGAGGGATGCGCCATGACCCAGAGCCCCGCTCAGCTTTGGCAAGCCGGATGCGGCCCCATCGTCCACAGGCCGGAGACGATCCAGCGCGCAGAAACCCTGCTGCACCGCCCCGGCATCGATGAAGCGACGCTATTCGGCCAGCTCGCCGCCGCAGACCGGCTGACCTGCGCCGCCATGTGGACGATCACGCATATGACCTATGCCCGCCGCGTGGACCTGTCCGGCGCGCCGCTGCCGCGCGAGGCGTTCAAGCCCGATCCGCAGGGCCATACCGGCGGCTCGCTGAATATGGCGCCCGCCTTCGTGGGATATCTTTTGGCCAATGCGATAAGCGGCCACACCCGCGCCTGGCTGATGGGGCAGGGTCATTGCGTCGCGGCGATTGAAGCCGTCAATGCGCTCACCGGCGATGTCTCGCCCCGACAGCGCGGACGCTATGATCGCACCCAGGCCGGCTTGTCGCACCTGGTGTCGGACTTCTACAGCTATGCCATCGATCCCTCCGGCCGGCCCGGCGTGCCCCTGGGCAGCCATGCCGGTCCCGATACCGCGGGAGCGGTGTCTGAAGGCGGCTATCTCGGCTTCGCCGGCGTTCAATATGTGCATATGCCGCTGCCGGGCGAGCGCCTGGTCGCCTTCTTGAGTGACGGCGCCTTTGAGGAACAGCGCGGCTCGGACTGGTCGCCGCGCTGGTGGCGGGCGGAGGATTGCGGCCTGTCCGTGCCGGTGATGATCCTTAACGGGCGCCGGATCGAAGAACGCACTCAAATCGCGCAAGAGGGCGGCGCGGCTTGGTTCGCTGCTGATCTCGCCCATAACGGCTTTGACCCCATCCTGATTGACGGCCGCGACCCGGCCGCCTTCGCCTGGGCGATCTTGGAAGCGGAGGCGCGGCTAGAAGCCTTTGCGTCCGACCCAGACCGCCGCTACCCGGCGCGCCTGCCCTATATCATCGCGGAAACGGAAAAGGGGTTCGGCTTCCCGGGCGCTGACGCCAACGAAGCCCATAACCTGCCGCTGAAGGGCAATCCTTTCGATGATGCTGACGCACGTGAGGCGTTTAACGCCGGCGCCGCCAAGCTTTTCGTGCCGCCTGAGGCGCTGGAGCAGGCGGTCGGCGCGTTGGCGACCCATAGCGCGCAAGCACGGCCGCTGGAAAGCGGTCACCCTTTGGCGTCGCGCCAACCGCCTGCGCCTGATCTTCCCAGCCCGGATTGGCGCAAGCTTGAGGCGCGGTCAGCCAGCGCGATGCAGGCTTTGGATGATTGGTTCGTGCGCTTTGTCGACGCCAATCCGACGCTGCGCGTCCGCGTCGGCAATCCCGATGAGCTGCGCAGCAACAAGATGGGCGCCACGCTCGACCGGCTAAAGCACCGGGTGAACCAGCCAGAGCCCGGCATCGCCGAAGCGGTTGATGGCGCGGTGATCACCGCGCTCAACGAAGAAGCCGTCGCCGGCGCCGCTCTGGGTAATAAGGGCGGGCTTAATCTCATCGTCAGCTATGAAGCCTTTGCGGTGAAGATGCTGGGCCTTATGCGCCAGGAGATTATCTTCGCGCGGCGTCAAAAGGAGGTCGGAGCAGCGCCGGGCTGGCTCTCAATCCCTTTGCTTGCGAGCTCCCATGTCTGGGAGAACGCCAAGAATGAGCAATCCCACCAAGATCCAACCCTCGGGGAAGCGCTGCTCGGCGAGATGTCGGACACCTCGCGCGTGATGTTCCCGGTCGACGCCAACTCGGCCATGGGGTGCCTGAAAGCGCTTTATGGCGGGCGCGGGGAATTCGCCTGCCTGATCGTGCCCAAGAAGCCCTTGCCCCATCGCTTGGGCGCCGCTGCAGCGCAAGCGCTCGCCGCCGATGGCGCGGTTCATGTCCAAGGCGAGGCGGATGCAGCGGATGTGCAGCTTGTCGCCATCGGCGGATATCAGCTCGTCGAGGTCCTCAAAGCCGCAGAGCGGCTGTCGGCGCAGGGCATCGCGCCGCTGGTCACCGTGCTGGCGGAGCCTGGCCGCTTCCGGGCTCCCCGCGACGAGATCGAGGCGGCGTTCACGGCGTCTGACGATCAGGTTGAGGCGCTGTTCCCGAGCCGAACGCCGCGCGTTCTTGCCTGCCACACCCGGCCTGAACCGATGCTCGGTGTCTTGCGCCGGATCGACGCCGGGCCAGGGCGCACAGCGGCGTGCGGCTATATCAACCGCGGCGGTACGCTGGATGTGGCCGGCCTTTTGTTCGCCAACCGCTGCAGCTGGGCGCATTTGGTGGAGGCGGCGGCCTCGGTGTTGGATCGACCGGTTTCCGGCCTGTTGTCAGAAGACGAGATCGCAGCGCTCGCCGGGCGCGGCGATCCGACTGTCATCATGAAACCGAAAGGGTGACGCCATGTTGACCCTCACCTGCCTGGGCGGGGCCGGGACCGTCACCGGCTCCAAGCACCTCCTCACCCATAAGGGCCGGCGCATTCTCATCGATTGCGGCATGTTCCAGGGCTTGAAAAATCTCCGTGAGCTGAACTGGGAGCCTTTGCCGATCGCGCCGTCGAGCATTGATGCGGTGGTGCTGACGCATGCTCATCTCGATCATTGCGGCTATCTGCCCAGGCTGGTCGCCAATGGGTTTCGCGGCTCTGTCCACGCCACTTCGGCGACGGCGGATGTGGCGGAGATCATTCTTCGCGATGCAGGCTATCTGCAGGAGAAGGACGCCGAATACGCCAACCGCAAGGGTTTCACCAAGCATAAGCCGGCCTTGCCGCTTTACACCGGCGAGGATGTCGAGCGCGCGCTGGGCCTGTTCGCGCCAGCGGGCTTTGACGAAACCATATCTCTGCCTGGCGGGGCCGAACTCAATTTCCGGCGCGCCGGCCATATCCTCGGCGCGTCTATCGTTGAGATTGAATGGGCGGGGCGGCGCATTGTGGTCTCGGGAGATCTGGGCCGCTATGGCGATCCGATGATGTTCGATCCGACGCCTGTTTCGGACGCTGACTATGTGCTGCTGGAATCCACCTATGGCGACCGCTTGCACGAAGCTGACGACCCATTGGAGGAGCTCGGCGCCATTGTTGAGCGGACGATTAAGCGTGGCGGCACTTTGCTGATCCCGTCCTTCGCGGTCGGCCGCGCGCAGCTTATTCTCTACTATCTCTGGCAATTGAAGCGGGCGGGCCGGATGAATTCCGTGCCGATCTATATGGACAGCCCGATGGCGATCGACGCGACGGACTTGCTGCGCGACCATATCCAGGATCACCGCCTCGACCGCGACAGTTGCCGGGAAATGTGCGCGATCGCCGAATACACGCGCGATGTCGAGCAATCCAAGGCGATCACCGCCAGCCGCTATCCCAAAGTGGTGATCTCCGCCAGCGGCATGGCGACGGGCGGCCGGATTTTGCATCATCTCAAAGCGTTCGGGCCGGATAGGCGCAGCACCATTTTGTTCGCGGGGTATCAAGCGGCCGGCACCCGAGGGCGCCGGCTGCTGCGCGGTAAGCGGGAGGTGAAAATCCATGGAAGGTGGATTCCCATTGAGGCGGAAGTCGCTGACCTGTCCCAGCTGTCCGCCCACGCCGATGCGGACGAATTGATGCGCTGGCTGTCCGGCTTCCAACGTGAGCCGGAGCGGATCTTCATCGTCCATGGTGAGCCCGAAGCGTCCGACGCGCTGCGCGTGCGCATTCAAGGCGAGGAGCTCGGCTGGCGCGCCAGCGTGCCCCGCCCCGACCAGGTGTTTGATCTATGAGCCTTCTCGACATCCCTTCCGAAGCCCGAGAGCGTCGTCCTACCTTGCGCGCCAAGCGGCTGCATTTGAACACGCAGAGCGAGCCGGTCGTGGTGATGCGGACCGATTGCCATGTCTGCCGGTCCGAAGGCCTGTCCGCCCGCTCGCAAATTCTGCTGTCCAATAACAGCCATCAGGTGCAGGCGACGCTGTATCAGATTGAAGGCGGCGACCTGCTCGCGCCCGATGAGGCGGGTCTGTCTGAAAGTGCCTGGGATATTCTCAACATCGAGGATGGCGAGGCGGTCGAAGTTAGCCACGCGCCGATGTTGGAATCGCTCGCCCATGTGCGCCGTCGGATTTATGGTGCGCGGCTGGACGGTGCGGCCTTTGACGCCATCGTGCGCGACGTGGTCGCCGGACGCTATACCGAGGTCCACCTGGCCGCCTTCCTGACCGGCAGCGCGGCCTTTCCCCTGGACGAGGCGGAAATCTATGAGCTGACCCGCGCCATGGTTGAAGTGGGCGATCGGCTCGATTGGGACTCTGATCTGGTGATGGATAAACATTGCGTCGGGGGGGTGCCGGGTAACCGGACGACCCCGATCGTGGTGTCGATCGTCGCCTCTCACGGCCTTTTCATTCCCAAGACTTCCTCGCGCGCCATCACCTCACCGGCGGGGACGGCTGACACCATGGAGACGCTCGCGCCGGTGGACCTGGACATGACCGAGCTCAAGCGGGTGGTGGAGGCGGAGAATGGCTGCATCGCCTGGGGCGGCGCGGTCCATCTCAGCCCGGCCGACGACCGCTTTGTGAAGATCGAGCGGGAAATGGACATCGACACCGAAGGCCAGCTAATCGCCTCGGTCCTGTCGAAAAAAATCGCCGCAGGCGCGACCCATGTCGTCTTCGACATTCCCATCGGGGTGACAGCCAAGGTGCGCACCCAGGAGGATGGCGACCGTTTGGCGCGGCTGACCGAAGCCGTCGCCGCACGCTTCGGCCTGAAGGTGCAGTGCCTCAAAACCGATGGGTCGCAGCCGGTCGGCCGCGGCATCGGACCGGCGCTGGAGGCCCACGACGTGCTCGCGGTTCTTAAGAACCAGGCCGGCGCGCCAGATGACTTGCGGCAGCGCGCGGCTCTAATCGCGGGCGCGGCTCTCGAAATGGGCGGCAAGGCGGGCGCCGGGGCCGGCGCGCCGCTCGCGCTGGAGACGATCCGTGACGGCCGGGCCTGGTCGAAATTCCAGCGCATTTGCGAGGCGCAAGGCGGGCTGCGCATGCCGCCGCGCGCCCGGTGCCGACAGGCATTGCTGGCCCCTGTTTCGGGCCGGGTCGTGCATATCAATAGCCGTAAGCTCGCCAGACTGGCCAAACTCGCGGGCGCGCCCAAGGCGCAGGCGGCGGGCGTTCTGATGGAGATTCGCTTGGGCAGCGAGATCGAGCGCGGCCAACCCATGCTGCATGTCCACGCCGACACGCCCGCGGAGCTCGATTACGCGCTCGACTATGCCGAGCGCAGCCCGGACATCATCGAGGTCGAGCTGCCGACGTGATCCGCGCGCGGATCAGCTTGATGGCTTCGGGAATGATCACGACCGGCGCTGCGGTCGCGGCGATCACCCCCCAAATCCACAGGGGTAGAGGCTCCAGCTCCATCACGTGCTGCAAAGGCGGAAAATAGACCAGCGCCAGCTGAAGGGCGAAGGTTCCCGCCATGGCCCCCAAGAGCCAGGGATTGCCGAACCAGCCCAGCCGATGGAGCGGCGTGGTCAGCGAGCGGAAGGAAATCACGCCGGCCAGGCTGAGCATGACCACCGCGCTAAAGGCGGCGGTGCGCGCTAGCTCTAGCCCCTGGGGCAGGGTCATGAAGAAGACCAGCAAGGTCGCTCCGGACAGCCAGCCCCCATAGGTCAGCGCGAGCAGGGCTGCGGTCCTGTCAAGGATTCTGGAACCTGGCTCACGCGGCGGCCGCTTCATCAGATCCGCATTCGCCCGCTCCGCGCCGAGCGCCAAAGCAATTGGGCCGTCGGTCGCCAGATTGATCCACAGCAGGTGGGCCGGGGTGAGAATGAGCGGCGCGCCGGACGCCACGCTGACCGCCACCGCGGCCACTTCTCCGAAATTGTGAGACAACAGGAAGCGCGTGAAATTGCGGATCGATTCATCCTGACGCCGGCCTTCGCGGATGGCGTCGACAATGGTGCCGAAATCATCATCCAGCAAAACGATGTCGGCGGCGGCCTTGGCGGCGTCGACCCCACGAATGCCCATGGCGATGCCGATATCGGACTGTTTAAGCGCGGGCGCGTCATTGACGCCGTCGCCGGTCATGGCGACGATTTCACCGGCGCCTTGTAATAGTCGCACGACGCGCAGCTTATGCTCTGGCGTCGTGCGGCTCAGCACCGGTCCGCGCTTGAGCTGGTCCAGCAAGGCGTCGTCGTCCAACTGGTCGATCTGTGCGCCGGAGAGCACGATGTCATGGTCCAGCCCGACCTTTTCCGCGATGGCGCGGGCGGTGCCGGGGCCGTCGCCGGTGATCATCAGCACGCGGACCCCGGCGTCGCGGGCCGCCGCCACGGCGGGGCGGGCGCGGGGCCGCGGCGGATCCATCAGTCCGATCAAGCCCAAAAAGACAAAGCCGCCGCTCTCGCTGTCCGGGCTTTGGCGAACGCCGGCATCGCCTCCTCTGCGCGCCATGGCGATGACCCGCAGGCCTTCAGCGCTCATGGCTTCAATCCGCGCCGCCCAAGCCTCGCGATCCTCCGCGCTCATGGCGAGGTCGCCATCCGCTTCGGCGTTGTGCGTGCAAAGATCCAACACGACCTCGGGCGCGCCTTTCATATGCGCCTCGCTGTGTCCGTCGCGTTCGACGACGACGGTCATCCGTTTGCGCTCGGCGGAAAAGGGTTCTTCGGCGAGCCGAGGCGGGGCGTCCTCGTCCAGGGCCGCCCAGCGCAGCGCGGCGTCCAAAAGCGCCGTTTCGGTGGGCTCGCCCTGGGCGCCTTCCGGGGTGGCTTCCGCGTCATTGCACCAGCCAGCGGTGCGTAGCAGGCTGATCAGCAGGGGATCTTTCTCACTGGCGACGTGATCGAGCGCCATGTCGCCTTGCGATGTCGCCGCGCGCACGGCAACCATGCGCCCGGTCGTCAAGGTTCCCGTCTTATCCGTGCAAATCACCGTGGCCGACCCCAGCGATTCGGCGGCGCGCAGGCGACGCACCAGGGCGTTGCGCTGGGCCATCGTGCGGACGCCGAGCGCCAGGCTTAGCGCCACCAGCGCCGGCAAGCCCTCGGGCACGGCCGCCACTGCGAGCGAAACGCTGGTGAACACCACTTCCAGCAGATCCCGCCCGGCGAAATAGCCCGCCAGCGCCACGGCGAACGCCGCCATCAAGGCCAGGGCTCCGAGCCGGCGGGCCAGGCGCGAAAGCCGCTTCTGCAGGGGTGTCGCCTGACGCTGCACCGAGGCCGCCAAGGCGGCGACATTGCCAAACTCGCTGCGCGTGCCCGTCGCGATGACCAGGCCGGCTCCGTGACCGTCCAGCACGACCGAGCCGGCGTACGCGATCGACTCGCGCTCGTGCAGGGCGGCGTCCGCCGGATCGGCGCCGGGCGCTTTGGTGACGCCATGGGCTTCGCCGGTGAGCGCGGACTCGTCGACGATCAAGGCAGTCGCATCGATGAGTTTCACGTCAGCCGGTATGCTTTCGCCTCGTTCAAGGCGCACCAGATCGCCCGGTACGATGTCACGGGCGTCAATTTTCATGACGCGTCCGGAGCGCACGACCGTCGCATGGGCCGTGAGCATTTGAGACAGGCTGGCCAAGGCGCGCTCCGCACGCCATTCCTGGAAGAAGCTCAGGGCCGCATTCAAAGCGACGATGACCAGGATCATGACGGCGTCGAGGCGCTCGCCCAGCGCGCCCGCAAGTGTGGCGGCCGCCAGCAGCACCAGGATTAGCGGATCCAGCAGCTGCCGTATGGCGGTCCGAAGCGCTGAAAACCCTTCTTGGCTGGGCAGGGCGTTGGGGCCCCAAAGGGCTGCACGCCGCTCCGCTTCGGGCGTGGCGAGTCCACCGCGCAGATCCGTTTGCAATACCTCCGCGACCTGGTCTGGCGTCGCAGGGTGAAGCGGCTCCAGAGGATCGCTCGACAAGGCTTCAGGACGATCGGGAGGTGGCGGCATGGTCAATGCGTCAGCAGGCTATGTTGGCGCCCGCCACTTTTACACGGTTGAGCGGAGGATTCATGGCGCGCGGCTTGGCTCGCTCCGCGAGGATCCTGGCTCATAGTGCGGGTCGGGTGCAGAGGATGGATCAGGCGGCGACATGCCCGGCGATAAAATCATCAACAAAGGCGTAGAGCGCGGGCCAGTCAGTGAACTCCACGTCTTTGCCCGGGTCCACGGACATATCGAGCGTTTTCACCAGGCGCTTCGCCATCCAGCGTTTGAAGAAATCGAACTCGGTGAATTTCAGAGCGCCTGCGGCGTAGTGTACAGCGCGGGGCAGCCATTTCGTCTCGCCGCACAGAATATCGACATACTGCCGCATCTCTTCGACGTCTTCCGCTTCGCCGCTGGCGGCGTGAAGCGAGACGGAGACCAGCGCACAGGGCATGCGGGTAAGCGTTTCCGCGTTCTCACTGAGAAAGCGCCGGGCGGCGGGATGGTGCGCCTGGGCATGGACCGGCGCGACGACGATCACGCCGTCATGGTCGGAAAGGGCGGGTTGTTCCGCGTGGGGCGCTGAGGCGTTGAACCCATTGGCGGCATGTTTGCTGCGGGTCAGATGATCGACAATCAAACCCGCAATCCGTGCGGATTGGCCCTCCACCGTGGCATAGACAACAAGAATGTCGGCCATCCTCAACTCCTCATGATCTCGTCACCCGCGGCGCGGAGCCACAAAATTGAACGCGTTCAAAAGGTAAGGCGGGCGCCTGGGCGGCGCAACGCGGCGAGCCGCGGCAAAGTGTGCGTGAATCGAGGCGCGCACCCCGCACAAAAGCCGGCGTCTGCGGCCCGGCGCAATGACATGCTTGTCAATTTCGAGTTAGCAGGTGAGGTTTACGTGCTCTTTGACGCCGCCTGCAGGACAGAGGCATGACGACGATCATTGATGTGGCGAAACGGGCCGGGGTCTCGATCAAGACCGTTTCGCGGGTCATGAACAACGCCGAGAATGTGCGCCCCGCCACCGCGGAGCGGGTGCGCCAAGCCATGGCTGAGCTGAACTATCAGCCCAGCACCGCCGCGCGCGAACTGCGCAGCGGACGCTCGCGCTTTATCGGCATGTTGTTCTCCGATCCGTCCAGCGGCTTCCAGGCGCGCCTGCATCACGCGGCCCTAAAGGCATGCGCGGAAGCGGGCTATTTTCTCGCAGCGGGCCTGTTCGACGAATCCGATCCTGATTGGCGACGCCAGTTCAGTGATTTTCGACGCAAGACGCGCGCCGATAGTCTGGTCCTGGTGCCGCCGTTGTGCGATTCCGAGGAGCTTCAGCAGGAGCTTGCCGAACATAGGGTGGCGGCGGTGACCATCGCGCCCAGCAAACCATCTGCTTATGCGCATACCGTGCGGATGGATGATTATGGCGCGGCGCGGGAGATCACCGAGCATTTGCTCGACTTGGGCCATGTGCGCCTGGGCCACCTGTCCGGGCCGGCCGGACACACCGCATCCAGTCAACGCCGCGCCGGTTTTGAGGACGCCATTAGGGCTCATGGCCGCGCGCAGGTGCGCGAGGATTGGATCCTTCCCGGCCTGTTCCGGTTTAAAGAGGCCATCGCCTCGGCCGAGCAAATGCTGGAGGGGCCGGAGCGGCCCACCGCCATTTTCGCCGCCAATGACGAAACCGCGGCGGCCGTCTGCTTCACCGCAGGACGAATGGGTTTGCGGGTGCCGGAAGATCTTTCGGTCGCCGGATTTGACGATGTTCCGATCGCCACCACGCTGTGGCCGCCGCTCACCACGATTGCTCAGCCCTTTGATGCGATGGCGCGGGCCGTGGTCGAGCTGATTTCCCAGACGCCAACAGATCCAGGCGTGTCCTGGACACCACAGACGCGAACGCTCGAGCACGCATTAAAAATCCGCGCCTCGACCGCGCCTCCCATAAAGCGCTGATTTTTATGCGTTAAATGGCGACCCTGGTTCGGTCAGACGTCATGACAACGCGAGACAAAGAAATTGACAAGGATAGACATTTGCGGCTGAGTGATGGGATCGAGCGCACCGTCAGCCAAAATGATCGGGCGCATTCGGGGAGGTAATTATGATTCATTCACGACGCATGGCGTCGCTTCTTTCGGCCTGTTCCGCTTCTGCATTAATGCTTGCCGCCGCGCCTGGGGCTCTCGCGCAGGGAGCGGACGAAAACGATGACGCAGAGACGGAAGTCCGGGACGTTATCACCGTCACAGTTGAACGTCGTGAGCAATCCATTCAGGACGTCGCCGCTACGGTGGCCTCGTTCGATGGCGAAAGCCTGAAGGATCTTGGCATCCAGACCTTCGCCGACCTCAATGGCCGCTATCCGGGCCTGCAGGTTGCGAATAATCAGGGCAATATCGAGGTTTATATTCGCGGTGTCGGCTCGTCGAACAACACCGAACTCGGCGAGCCGGCGGCGGCGACCCACTTGGACGGCATTTATATTCCGCGCCCGTCTGGCTTCGGCGCGGCCTTTTTCGACATTCAGCGCGTTGAAGTGAATGTCGGTCCGCAAGGTACGCTGCGCGGTCGTAACGCGACGGCCGGGTCTGTGAACGTGATCCCTTGGCGTCCCGGCATCGGCCAGTTCAACGCGGCGCTTGAAGCCAGCATCGGCAATTACAATGAGCGCACGCTCGAAGGCGTGGTCAATATTCCGGTGACCCAGAATTCCGCCTTCCGTCTGGCGGGCTCTTATCTGGAGCATGATAGCTATTTCACCAATGTGAACCCGCCGAGCACCCAGCTTGGCACAAGCCTTGGGATCGCGGAGTCTGAGGGGATCGGCGTTGCTGAGGCGGCTGAGAATTTCGGTTTGCGGGCGTCCTATCTGATCGAGCCGACGGACCGCTTGCGCGTTACCTTGACCGCCGACTGGCTAGGCGAGAACGGTTCTGGCTATACCGGCGTGAACTACGCCAACCCGCTCGGCAACGGGATCAATCCTGACGACATCTCCAATCCGCGCGACGTCGTCGGCCGCGCCTTCACCCCGGAGCTCGACACCGATCACTACGGCTTCAAAGCCCATCTGGAATATGACACCGACTGGTTCAGCATTGAGTATATCGGCGGGTATCGCGACCTGGTTTACGATTATCGCGCCGCGACCCCGCTCTCGCCGTTCTATGACGGGGTCTACGACAATCTGCGTAACCCGGTGGACGGCAATCTGGACGAGGCGTTCGACAACTTCTCCTGGTTCCAGTCCATCAACGACTCCGAGTCGCAGGTTCACGAACTTCGCCTATTCAACCAGTATGACAACGGCGCGGTCTGGAATGCGGGCGTCTTCTACTTTGAAGAAGACCAGCGCACCTTCCTGGGCGCGACGGGCGACCGCGGCCCGTTTTTCTCAGGGCTGGAATTCAATCAGCGCACGCAGACGGAATCCATCGCCTTCTACGCCGACGCGACCTATCCGGTCACCGACACCTTCCGCGTGACGGCCGGTATCCGATACTCGGACGAAGACAAAGAGCGCCAGGGCGTCAACGCCCGCTACGGCTTCGCCATCGGCGGCGCAGGGTACAACTGCTGCGGCGGTGTGCGGATCGGTACGGAAGGCTTCGAGTTCAACGTCTTCGACCGCTCGATCTTCAATCCGGACACCGATGGCGACGGTCAGGTGACGGACCAGGAGACGCTGGAATTCTTCTTCGACGGCGTGAGAACCTTCGGCGCGCGCGACAATGTGGATGACATCTTCATTGATCCGGTGACGGGTCAAATTCGCGGTCTGGTCGGCGTTGATCTGGGCAATCCGGGTCAGATCGCCAGCTATCCCGATTGTTTGGACACGATTGTCGGGGATTTCTGGGACTGCCCGTCAGCCACCGACGGCATTCCGTGGGACAACGCGGCCGCGGGCAAGCTCACCTTCGCGCTGCCCTTCCTCGGTCAGATCGCCCCGCAGAACGGGTTTGCGAACTACAACTTCGTGGACTGGCGTTTGCGCTTTGAGTGGGACGTCACCGATCGCAACCTGGTTTATGGCTCGGTCAGCACCGGCCATAACGGCGGCGGCTTCAACGACAACCTGCCCGATGTCAGCGGTGTGAGCTTCAACGTCACCGGCGGCGGGTCGACGCCGTTCGACACCTCCACGTTGGCGCCGACTTTCGATGAAGAAAGCGTCATCGTCTACGAGCTCGGCTCGAAGAATGAGTTCGACACCGAGTGGGGGACAGGTTACTTCAACGCTTCGGTTTTCTATTATGATTACCAGGACTTGATCCAAAACGTCCTGCTGTCCGTGGGGCAGATTCTGGACGGTGAAGGGCTCGATACGTCGGGCGCGGACGCAAACGAGCTCGGCCTGGTGGTGAACTTCAACTTCAACGCCGCAGACGCTGAGATCTACGGCGCCCAGTTCGAAGCTGGTTTTGATCTTCCCGCAAACATGCAGTGGAAGGGCACGTTGTTGCTGATGCCGGAAGCGCGGATTGTGGACGCGGAGCTGATCCAAGACTCCCGCTTCCAGGCGGACGTTGCGCCGGACCAAGCGATCCCGCAGTCCATCGACGGCTTCCGTCTGCGCCGCACGCCGGAAGTGTCGATCCAGACCTCGCTCAGCCAGCGCATCTTCATGGATATCGGCGAGTTCGACTGGATCGTCTCGCTCGGCTACCGCACGTCTCAGAACCAGGATTTGTTCAACGGCGTCGTCTACCCGGAGTTTGACCTGGCCAATGACGATCCGCTCCGTTTGAACGATACGACGGAGGCGTATGCGACGATTGACGCGGGCGCCGGCTTCACGCCGTCCCGCTTCCCGAACCTGGACCTCGAGGTCTATGTTCAGAACCTGACCGACGAGCAGAAGGAAGCGGCGATTATCATCACCCAGTTTGATAACACCCGCTTCTTCACCCGTCCGCGCACCTATGGCGCGCGGGTCCGCTGGGTCTATTAATCGAGCAACGTCCTTAAAGGAGAGCGAGATGATTTTGTCATCCCTGCTCGCCGGCCTTGGGGGGACGCTGGCGCTGTCCACGGCGGAAGCCGTGGACAGCAGCCAAGCAGAGCCCGGCTGGCGTCTTGTCTGGTCTGATGAGTTCGAAGGTGAAGCCCTCGACGAGACCAAGTGGAACCGTGAAGTCGATTGCTGGGGCGGCGGCAATGAAGAGCGCCAATGCTACACGGCGCGAGAGGAAAACGCCCGCGTCGAAGACGGCATGCTGATCCTGGAGGCGCGTTTGGAGGAGGCCACGGGCCCGGCCCTGCCGCAGCGTCTGTGGACCACCGAAGAAGACCGCACCAACACCAATACCCAGCCTTTCACCTCCGGCCGGATCAACACGGCGGGCAAAGGCGATTGGACCTATGGCCGGATCGAAGTGCGCGCGCGCCTTCCCGAAGGTCAGGGCACCTGGCCAGCGATCTGGATGCTGCCCACCGACGAAGTTTATGGCGGCTGGGCGCTGTCGGGCGAAATCGACATTCTGGAAGCGGTCAATCTCGGCGCGGAATGCCGAGAGTGCCGCGGCCGCGTTGAGAACCGCATCTTCGGCACGCTCCACTTCGGCGGCGCCTGGCCGCAAAACACCTATCAGAACCGCGAAACCACTTTGCCCACGGGCGAAAACGGTGAGCAGATCTTCCATGACTTCGCTATCGAGTGGAGTGAGGGACGGATCGAGTGGTTCTTGAACGGGGAATCCTACGGCTATCTGACCCAGCGCCGCTGGCGCACCCTATCGGACGCCGCGGAAGCCCGGGGCAATCCCTATGCGCCGTTTGATCAGCGTTTCCACCTGATCTTGAACCTCGCCATCGGCGGGCATCTGGCGGAAAGCCGGTCGGCGGGCGGGGTTGATCCGCAAGGCTATCCCAAGCAATTCGAGATCGATTATGTGCGGGTCTATGACTGCCCGAGAGATCCGGAAACGGCCGTGGCGTGCCGCAACGCGGCTGTGCAGCGCTAAGCGCGCCATACCAGTAGCGCATAAAGGCGCCTGATCCATGACTGAAGCCCGACGCGTCACCGCGCCGGAGGACCGCGTGTCCTTCCTCCACCGGCTGGCTTATGGGTCAGGCGCCTTCGCCAATAATCTTCTGGCGGGCGCGATCACCGGCATGATCGTGCTGCTTCACGAAAATCTCGGCGTCAGCCTGGTTATGCTCGGCGTGATCACCGCAGCCCCGCGCTTCTTTGATGCGCTCACCGACCCGATCGTCGGCTACATCTCCGATAACTTCAAATCCCGCTGGGGGCGGCGTCGCCCCTTCATCTTCGTCGGCGCCATTTTAGTGGGAATCTGCTTCTTCCTGCTTTGGCAATTCCCAGAAGGCCAAAGCCCGGAGTTTTACGTCTGGTGGTATACCGCCGGGTCAATCATCTTCTTCCTGGCCTACACGATTTACGCCACACCCTGGGTGGCGCTGGGCTATGAGCTGACCCCGGACTACGATCAGCGCACCCTGCTCATGGGGACGCAGAATTTCATCGGCCAGCTGGCCTTCTTCCTGCCGCCCTACATGCTGGTCATCGCCAAGCAGAGCGAGTGGTTCGCCGATCCGATCGATGGCGCGCGCCTGGTGGCCGCCGGCGTCGCGGTGGTGGTCATCATTTGCGGAGTCATCCCGGCGATTTTCCTGAAAGAGCGCATGGCCGATATCGCCCTGGAGGAAAGCGAACGCACCGGGCATGGCCGTAATCTGGTCAACGAGCTCAAAGGCTTTTTCGTCAGCATGGCGCAGGCGCTGAGCTTCGTGCCTTTCTTGAAGATCTGCTTCGTCACCTTCCTGGTCTTCAACGGCTTCATCTTGATCGCGTCTTACGGCTATTTCGTTCTGAGCTATTACGTGTTCGCCGGTGATACTGAAGCCGGCGCCGAACTCGGCGCCCTCGTCGCGACTGTGGGCTCGCTAGCGAATTTCGCCATTGTGGCCTTCGTGACATGGCTGGCTTCCCGCATCGGGCAGAAACGCACCTTCATCATCGCCATCTCTCTGGCGATGCTGGGGTATGCGCTGAAGACTTTCGCTTACAGCCCCGAGCACCCTTGGCTGATTTTGTTGCCGGCGCCGCTGATGGCGTTTGGTTTGGGCTCTCTCTTCACCTTGATGCCATCGATGATGGCGGACGTGGTCGACCAGGACGAGCTGCGGACCGGGCAGCGCCGCGAAGGGATGTTCGCGTCGATTTATTGGTGGGTGGTCAAGCTTGGTCAAACCGCCGCCGCCATGGTCGGCGCCTGGCTCCTGGCGAGCACGGGGCTGGACGTGGACCTGGGCGGGGACCAAAGCGACGCGACCTTCCTGCTGCTGCGCGTTTACGATATCGGCTTGCCGATTTTGCTCTACGCTCTCGCGATCGGCGTCGTCTTGACGCTGAACGTCTCGCGCGAGAAGTCTGAAGCCGTTCGCACCGAGCTTGAATTGCGCCGCGGCGCGCCCGACCCGCATCCGGCCGAGTAACAGGCGGGACAAGCGGAGGGAAACCGGTTTAAAACCCCAATGACAACGTTTACCTACAGCGCTCAGAGGTTCGAGGAAGACGATAATGGCCAACGCCATGCGCACTGAAGACAGGGAGCCGATGGACATCGCATCCCGGGTGGAGGCGGTTCTGGCGCAGATGACGCTGGAGGAAAAGGCGGGCCAGCTGAACAGCGTCGACGCCTCCAGCCCCGATCCGTCCAGCCGCCTGGCCGACGATATCCGTGCGGGCCGGATCGGCGCGGTGCTCAACCAGGTCGAGCTGCCGGAAATCTGCGCCCTTCAGCATATTGCGCTGGAAGAAAGCCGTCTGGGCATCCCGCTCCTGTTCAGCCGGGACGTCATCCACGGCTTCAACACCGTCTTCCCGCTGCCCTTGGGCCAAGCGGCCAGCTGGAACCCCGATATCGTGCGTGAGGGCGCGCGCATCGCCGCCCATGAAGCCGCCGCGGTGGGCATTCGCTGGACCTTTGCGCCCATGGTCGACATTTCCCGCGACGCCCGCTGGGGCCGGATCGCGGAATCGCTGGGCGAAGACCCCTATCTCGCCTCCGTGCTGGGCGCGGCGATGGTGGAGGGCTTTCAGGGCGAGGACCTGTCCGCCCCAGGCAGCATCGCCGCCTGCGTGAAGCATTTCGCCGGCTATGGCGCGTCCGAAGCTGGGCGCGACTACGCCGCCACGACGATTCCCGACAATGAAATGCGCAATGTCTATCTGCCGCCGTTCAAGGCGGCGCTGAAGGCGGGCGCGGCGACCTTCATGACCTCCTTCGGGGATATCGACGGCATTCCGGCGACCGGCAACGACTATCTGATAAACGGCGTTCTGCGCGATGAAATGGGCTTTGACGGCCTGATGATCAGCGATTGGGATTCCATCGGCCAACTGATCATCCACGGCTTCGCCGAAGACCCTAAGGAGGCGGCGCGCATCGCGGCTGAGGCCGGTGTCGACATGGACATGATGTCCTCCGCCTTCGTGGACTATTTGCCTAAGCTGGTGCGCGAAGGCCTGGTCCCTGAAGACGTGTTGGACGAGATGGCGCGCCGGGTGCTGACCTTGAAATTCACCCTCGGCGTGGTGGACGACCCCTATGCCGACATCCATCGCGGCGGCACGCCGGATCGCGAAAAGGCGCTCGCGCTGGCGCACGAGGCTGCCGTTCAGTCTCTCGTTTTGCTCAAGAATGAAGGCGAGGTGCTGCCGCTCGATTTCAAAGCGCTCGACGGCCTTGCGCTGATCGGTCCGCTCGCCGATCAGCCGGTGGAGCAGATGGGCACCTGGGTGTTTGACGGCGAAGCCGAGCGCAGCGTGACGCCGGCGGCGGCATTTAAAGACGCGCTGGGGTCCGACCGTCTGCGCTTCGTACCGGGCCTGACCCATTCCCGCGACACGAGCCATGAGGCCTTCAAGGCCGCCGTGCACGCGGCTGAGGCCAGTGACGCTGTGGTGCTCTGCCTTGGCGAAGAAGCCATCCTGTCCGGCGAGGCGCATAGCCGCGCCGACATCACCTTGCCAGGCGCCCAGGTCGAGCTGGCGCGGGCGCTGAAAGCGACCGGCAAGCCGGTGATCGGCGTGGTGCTGGCGGGGCGGCCGCTGGTGCTGTCCAATGTCGACGAGTGCTTCGATGCGCTGATCTATGCCTGGCACCCCGGCAATCGGGGCGGCACGGCGCTTGTCGATGTGATCTCAGGCAAGGTCAGCCCCTCCGGCAAGCTGCCGCTCAGCTTCCCCAAATCGGTCGGCCAAATCCCGATCCACTATAACCGCAAGAATTCCGGCCGCCCGGCCGAGCCGGACAAAGTCGTGCATATCGACGACATTCCGGTCGGCGCCCCCCAGACCTCGCTGGGCATGAGCTCCTTCCATCTCGATGACGGCTATGAGCCGGCCTACGTCTTCGGCCATGGCCTGAGCTACACGCAATTCCACTATGGCGCGGTACGGCTCAGCACCCATGAGATGGGCGCCGGCGAAGCGCTGGAGGTCACCGTGGAGCTCTCCAATACCGGCGAGCGCGAGGCGGTGGAGATCGCCCAGCTTTATATCCGCGACCGCGCCGCCAGCCTGACCCGCCCAGTGCGGGAGCTTAAAGCGTTCCAGCGCGTCAGCCTGAAGCCGGGCGAGCGGACGACCTTGCGCTTTGCGCTGGCCGAGGCCGATCTCGCCTTCAGCCGCCGGGACAAGAGTTTCGGCGCGGAGCCCGGCATGTTCGATGTCTGGGTGGGCGGCGACAGCAAGGCCTCGGCGCATGCCGAATTTCGCCTAACTGCGGTGAGCGAGGCCTAAACCGCGACCTTGCGCTGGATCGGCCTAAATTCCGTCGCACCCACGGCGGAGCGTAATGCCCATGTCCGATCAAACCGGCCGCAAAGTCCCCACTGGACGATTGAATCGCCTGGCGCGCCTGGGCGCCTGGGGTGTCGGCACGGCGGGCTCAGCGGCGGTGCAGGGCGCAAGCGCCGTGATGACCGGGCGCAAGACCAGCTTTTCGGATTTGATCATGACGCCGCGTTCGGTCCAGCGCTTGGGCGAAGAACTCGCGCGCTTGCGCGGCGCCGCGCTGAAAGCCGGGCAGATGCTGTCTATGGACGCGGGCGATTTTCTCCCGCCTGAGCTCGCTGAGCTGACCGATCACCTGCGCGACGGGGTGGAGCCGATGGCGCCGCACCAGCTGCGCCGGTCGCTCGACCGGGCGTGGGGGCCGGGCTGGCTAATGACCTTCAAACGCTTCAGCGCCCGGCCCGCCGCCTCCGCCTCCATCGGCCAGGTTCATAAAGCGATCCTGAAAGATGACCGCGTCGTCGCCGTGAAGGTTCAGCACCCCGGCGTCAAAGAGAGCATCGACAGCGATGTCGACAATGTCGGCGTGCTGGTGCGGATGTCGGGCCTGGCGCCCAAAGGGATCAATATGGCGGCGCTATTGGACGAGGTTCGGCGCCAGCTCCATGACGAGACGGATTATGTTCGCGAAGCCGACAATGCCCGGCGCTACGCTGCGGCGATTGGCGAGGACGAGCGCTTCACCATCCCAGGCGTCCATGCCGACCGATCCGGCGCGACGATCTTGGTGCTCGACTGGATTGACGGTGGCGGTATTGAGCGCGCGGCCGATCAGTCGATGGCAGAGCGGGAGCGCGTCTTCAGAGCCTTCTTCGATCTAACGCTGGCGGAATTGTTCCACCTCGGTTTGATGCAAACCGATCCGAACTTCGCGAACTTCCTTTATGCCGGACCCGGCCAGCCTCTGGGTCTCATTGATTTTGGCGCGGTGCGCGATATTCCTATCGAAGTTTCAAAGGGCTATCGCACCGTGCTCGGCGCTGCGCTGGACGGGACCCGCGCCGATCTGGACGCAGCCTTGGAGGGGCTGGGCGTCTTGGCCGACAGCATGGATGCGCAACTGCGCGCCTCCATCCTTGATCTCACCGAACAAAGCTTTGCGCCCTTGCGCGAAGGCGGCCTTATCGACTTCACCGATCGCTCCATGGCGGCAGGTATCCGCGACGACGCCCTGCAAATGCGCAATCGTGATCTTAGCCATACGCCGCCGCCCGCGCTGATCTTCATTCAACGAAAACTGGCGGGCGTTTACCTCTTGGGCGCGCGCCTGGGTTTGAAAGTTGACCTCACCAATCCCCTCCGCGCGGTTTTGTAGCGGCTAAATCCCTATTTCAACCAGGGAAAAGAATTGTCCAACTGTCCAGTTTGTTGGACACTTGGGTCGTTAAGCGGCCCGAGGCGTGTCCATGACTCTATCCTTTCCCTTCCCCGCCATCGTTGGGCAGGAGGAAATGAAACAGGCCCTGCTCATCGCTTGTGTGGAGCCGCGGATCGGGGGCGTTTTGGTATTCGGCGACCGCGGCACGGCGAAGTCGACCGCGGTTCGCGCTCTGGCTGATCTTCTTCCGCCGATCAAGACTTATGAGTCCTGCCCGTATAACTCCGCGCCCGGCTCCCAGCCGATCAACGGCCATGATAAGAATCGCGGGCCGGAGGTGACCAAGCCGACGCCGGTTGTCGATTTGCCGCTTGGCGTCACCGAAGACCGGGTCGTCGGCGCGCTCGACATCGAAAAGGCCATGCGCAGGGGCGAAAAGGCGTTTGAGCCTGGGCTATTGGCCAAGGCCAATCGCGGTTTTCTTTATATCGACGAGGTGAACCTGTTGGAGGATCACATCGTCGACCTTCTGCTCGACGTCGCCGCCACCGGCGAGAATGTCGTCGAGCGCGACGGGCTCTCCGTCCGCCATCCCGCCCGCTTCGTCCTTGTGGGCAGCGGCAATCCGGAAGAGGGCGAGTTGCGGCCGCAGCTCTTGGACCGCTTCGGCCTGTCGGTGGAGGTGGAGACCCCGCGCGATATCGAAGACCGCATCGAAGTCGTGCGCCGCCGCGATGCCTTTGAGCGCGACCCCGACGCTTTCCGCGCCGAGTGGGCCGAGCCTGAAGCCGAGCTGCGCAATCGCATCGCCGAAGCCCAGGCGCGGGTCAACGCGCTGGAGGCCTCTGAAGCTGTGCTGCGCAAAGCGTCCGAGCTTTGTCTCGCCATGGGCGCAGACGGTCTTCGCGGCGAGTTGACCCTCATTCGCGCCGCCCGCGCCAAGGCGGCGCTGGATGGCGACGACACGGTGGAGATCGAGCATCTCAAAGCCGTCGCGCCCTCCGCGCTGCGCCACCGTCTGCGCCGTGACCCGCTGGATGAGGCTGGCTCCACCGCCCGCATCGAGCGCGGGCTCTCAGAGGTTTTCGCCGCGTGAGCGGGAGCGGCCATACGCGAAGCCCTTGGGCTCAAGCGCGTCTGGTCGCAGGCCTGCTGGCGATTGATCCTGGTCTTGGCGGCGTCGTGCTGCGCGCGCGGGCTGGTCCTGTGAGGGACGCCTGGCTGTCGCTGTTTCAAAGCCTCATCAACGAGGACACGCCCTGGCGGCGCATCCCGGCGGGGGTGACGGACGAGGCCTTGCTCGGCGGGATTGATCTTGCCGCCACGCTCAAGACCGGCCGCGCGGTGCACCGCTCCGGCCTGCTGGACGCCATTGGGTCGGGTGTCGGCGTGCTCGCCATGGCCGAACGCGCCGAGGCTGGCCTCGCGGGTCGCCTGGCGGCGGCGCTGGACGGCGAAAACCCGCCCCTGATCGTCGCGCTGGATGAAGGCGCTGAGCCGGATGAAGTCGTGCCAGCCGCCCTGGCGGAGCGCCTCGCCTTCCATCTTGATCTCTCCGACATCGCCCTTGGGGCGCTCGATGAGGACACGCGTGAGATTGACCGCGAAACCCTGGCCATGGCACGCATGCATTTGCCCCATGTGCTTAATGGCGGGGCGGAGCCGGCGCTGACCTCGGCGGCGCTGGCGCTGGGCGTCGACAGCTTGCGGCCGCCGATTTTCGCGCTACGCGCCGCGCGCGCGGCCGCGGCGCTGGATGGCCGGGACGAGATCGACGAAGACGACGCCTCCCTTGCCGCGAGGCTGATCCTCGCCACCCGCGCCACGCGCTTGCCCGCCGTGGAGGAGGACGAGCCGCAAGAACCTGAAGCGCCGGACGAGGGCGAGGCGGAAGCGCGCGCCGATACGCCGGAGGGCGACGCCGATGACGCGCCCGCGCCCGACGCCCTGACCGAAATCACCACCGAAGCCGCCCAAGCCGCCATCCCGCCCGGCCTGCTCGCCAAGCTGGAGGCGGGCGCCCAAGCGCCGAAGTCGCGCGCCGCCGGCAAGGCGGGCGCGGTCCAGAAGGACGGCGTGCGCGGCCGCCCGGCCGGCTCGCGCCGCGGCGAGGTGGGGCAGGGCCGGCGGCTCGATCTTATGGCGACATTGCGCGCCGCCGCCCCCTGGGGCCGAGCGCGCCGCCGGGGCTGGAAACGCTTCAAACCGGGACCCTCGGTGGAAGTGCGCAAGGAAGACTTCCGCATCAAACGCTTCAAGCAAAAGGCCGAGACCGAGACGATTTTTGTCGTCGACGCGTCTGGGTCTCTGGCGCTGAACCGTTTGGCCGAAGCCAAAGGCGCGGTCGAGCTGATGCTGGCGGAATCCTATGTGCGCCGCGACCAGGTGGCGGTGATCGCGTTTCGGGGCCGGGGCGCAGAAATGCTGTTGCCGCCGACCCGCTCGCTGACCCGCGCCAAGCGCAGCCTGGCGGCCTTGCCGGGCGGCGGCGGCACGCCGCTCGCCGCGGCGATCGAAGCGGCGGAAGCCGCCGCCCACGCCGCCACGCGCCAGGGCCGCAGCGTGACGCTGGTCTTCCTCACCGATGGCGCAGCCAATGTCACCCGGGAGGGCGAACCAGGCCGGGAGATGGCGCAAGCCGAAGCCCGCCAGGCCGCCAAGAATCTGCGCGCCCAGGGCCACGCGGCGATCGTCGTCGACGTCTCCAAGCGCGGCGCGGAGGCGGCGCGGTCGATGGCCTTGGATATGGGCGCACGCTATGCGCGCTTGCCGACCAATAATCCCGGCGCGCTGGCCGATCTGGCGCGGGAGGCGGCGGCATGAGGATTTTGCCTGTCCCGCAAGACTGGCCCCACAAAGGCGCCAGCGAAACCATCGAAGCGGGCGGCGTCGCCTGGCATGTCCAGCGTTTCGGGACCGGCCCGGCGCTGCTGCTGATCCATGGTACCGCGGCGTCGACCCACTCCTTCCGCAGCCTCGCCGATCAGCTCGCGAGTGATTTTGAAATCATCATGGTCGACCTGCCGGGTCACGGCTTTTCCAGCCCGCTTGATGCACCCAGCCTGCCGCGTGTGGCGGAAGCGCTGGGCGCGTTGATAAAGAAACTGGGCGTGTCGCCGGCTCTGGTGGCCGGCCATTCCGCCGGTGCGGCGGTGGCGATCCGCATGGCGCTGGATGGCTGGATCGACCCTAGCGGTGTGATCGGCCTGGCCCCGGCGCTCAAGCCTTATGGCGGATCCGTTGACGGTCTTGCGTCGCGCCTGGCCAAGCTGGTCTTCTTCAATCCAATCGCGCCGCGCCTGCTCGCGATGCAGGCGAGCGAGAAGCGAGTGACGAAGCTGTTGGGCAGCACGGGATCTCGCCTCGATCCGGCCGGGACCGACTATTATGTCCGCCTGTTCAAACGGCCCGAGCATCTGGCCGGGGCGCTGCGCCTGATGGCGAACTGGAATCTGCGGCCGCTGTTGGAAGACCTGCCCCAGCTTGCGCCGAAGCTGACCCTGATTGTCGGCGACCGGGACAAGGCCACGCCCGTGCGCGACGCGGAACAGGCTGCGCGTCTCGCGCCCCGTTCAGAACTCATTCGCCTCACCGGCTTCGGGCATCTCGCTCATGAAGAAGCGCCGGAAAAGGCCGCCGAGATTATCCGCCAGGCCGCTGAGCGGCATGGCCTCATCACTCACATCGCCGAAGACGCGCCCCTGCTTGAGTTGGCGCGGTAAGGAGCCCCCCATGTTGAAACGCACCGATGATGAAACGCCTGAGGATGACCGGCCCCACGCCGTCGTGATCGGGTCGGGCTTTGGCGGTCTCGCCGCCGCGGTTCGGCTGGGCGCGCGCGGCTACCGCGTGACGGTTCTGGAAAAGCTCGATGCGCCGGGCGGCCGGGCCTACGTGTTTAAAGACGGCGGCTATGTCTTCGATGCGGGGCCCACCATTATCACCGTGCCCTTTCTGCTCGAAGAGTTATGGGAGCTGGCCGGCCGCAAGTTCGAAGACGATATCGAGCTACGCGAGATGAATCCCTTCTACGGCATCCGCTTTGATGACGGCGATGTGGTCCATTGCTATCGCGACGCCAATGTGATGCGCGAAGAGGTCAAACGCATCTCGCCCGGCGATGTCGAGGGCTATGAGCGCTTTTTGAAGAAGAGCAAGGACATCTTCGAGGTGGGCTTCAAACAGCTCGCCCATGTGCCCTTCCACACGCTCAAATCCATGGTCGACGTCACGCCCGATCTGATCCGGCTGGAGTCCTATCGCTCGGTCCATGCCCTGGTCTCGCGCTATGTGAAGAACCCCAAGCTACAGGTGGCGCTGAATTTCCACCCGCTTTTGGTGGGCGGCAATCCCTATGCGGCCAGCTCGTTTTACTGCC
This sequence comes from uncultured Oceanicaulis sp., assembly GCA_964484345.1. Taxonomy (GTDB): domain Bacteria; phylum Pseudomonadota; class Alphaproteobacteria; order Caulobacterales; family Maricaulaceae; genus Oceanicaulis. The sequence continues at coordinate 52,516 of CAZAGE010000015.1, forward strand.
TCATCTCCTATCTCGAGCGCGAATGGGGCGTGCATTTCGTCATGGGCGGCACCGGCAAGCTGATCGAGGGCCTGGTCAAGCTGATCGAGGGCCAAGGCGGTCAGGTTTTGTGTGACAGCGAAGTCGCCCAGATCACCACCGAGAACGGCAAAGCGACCGGCGTGCGCCTGGCCGATGGCCGGCAGGTGCGGGCCGATATCGTCGTCTCCAACGCCGAAGTGGGCCACACCTATAAATATCTGTTGTCGGAGACCAAGCGGAAACGCTGGACCGACCGCAAGGTCGACAATGCCCGCTACTCCATGAGCCTCTTCCTCTGGTATTTCGGCACCAAGAAGAAATACCCGGACGTCGATCACCACACGATCATATTGGGGCCGCGCTATCGCGGGCTTTTGAACGACATCTTCAAGAAAAAGAAGCTGGCGGATGATTTCAGCCTGTATCTCCATCGGCCCACCGCCACTGATCCGTCCATGGCCCCGGAAGGGTGTGAAGCCTTCTACGTCCTCTCCCCGGTGCCCAATCTGAAAGGGGATACGGATTGGGAGTCGATGGCCGAGCCCTATCGGCAGGCCGTGGAACAGCGGCTGGAGGAAACGGTGCTGCCCGGCCTGAAGGAGAATGTGACGGTGTCTCGCGTTCTCACTCCGATCGATTTCCGCGATCGCTTGAACTCCATTGACGGCGCCGCTTTCGGGCTGGAGCCCTTGCTGACCCAGTCGGCCTGGTTCCGGGCGCACAACAAGTGCGGCGATGTGGAGGGGCTGTATCTGGTCGGCGCGGGCACCCATCCGGGCGCGGGCGTGCCTGGCGTGTTGTCTTCGGCCCGGGTGCTCGACGCCGTAGTGCCTGACGCCAAGGTCCATGGCTGAGCGTTTCGCCAGCGATGACGATCTAAAGGCCTGCCGCACGGCGATCCGCGGGGGCTCGAAGAGCTTTTTCGCCGCCTCGCTGCTGCTGCCGCGCAAGACCCGCGACCGTGCGTATGCGCTTTATGGCTTCTGCCGGTTCGCCGACGACGCGGTGGATGAGGGCGAGGACCCGGCGGCCGCGTGCGCCCGGCTGTCCGAGCGGCTCGATTTGATCTATGGCGGCGAGCCTGGCGATGATCCTGTCGATCGCGCCTTCGCCGATGTCGTGCGCGACTGCGGCATCCCCCAAGAGCTGCCCGCCGCTCTTATTGAAGGCTTCGCCTGGGACGCCGAGGAACGGCGCTATGAAACCCTCTCTGATGTCCGGGCCTATGGCGCGCGCGTGGCGAGTTCGGTGGGGGCCATGATGGCGCTGGTCATGGGCGTGCGTAGTGCGGAAGCTCTGGCGAGAGCCTGCGACCTGGGCGTCGCCATGCAGCTCACTAATATCGCCCGCGATGTTGGCGAAGACGCCCGGCTGGGCCGGCTTTATCTGCCGCGCGAGTGGTTCATCAAGGCGGATCTCGACCCAGACGCCTGGCTCGCCGCGCCAGTCTTTAATCCAAACATCGCCGCGTTCGTCGAACGCCTGCTCGCCGAGGCGGACCGGCTCTATACCCGCGCCCGGCCTGGCGTCGCCCTTCTGCCGGCAACGTGCCGCCCGGCCATCCACGCCGCTTCGCGGATTTATCGCGAGATCGGGGTGGAGGCGGAAAAGGCCGGCTTCAATACCGTCACCCACCGCGCCGTCACCTCCAAAGGGCGCAAGCTTCAGCTCGCCGGCGCGGCTTTGCTCGACGCCGCGTTCGGGTCAAGCGGATCCGGCAAAGCGCCGCTGGAGGAGACTCGCTTTCTGGTCGACGCGGCGCCCAATGAGGCCCAACCTGACACCTTGCCGCCCTGGTGGCAGTCCATCGACAAGGATGTGGGCCGCATCGCGACCATCTTCTATGATCTGGAGATGCGCCAGCGCGCGCGCCGGTATTAGACGGGCTGCGTTCCGCGTGGAGAAGACGCGATGACGCTCTATCTCTTGCTCTTCATGGAAGCCTTGCCCTTTCTCGCTCTCGTGGCCTTCGGCGTCCGAGAGCTGGTGCTGCTGGATCGGCTAAAGAAAGACCAGGACGGAGCTGAGTGATGGACGCCCCCTTTTGGACCGCCATTCCCTTTCTCCTTCTGGTGCTGCTGGCCTCATCGACGGGGGCCATTTTCAAGCCCGGCGTCTGGTATCGCGAGCTGGATAAACCCAGCTGGACGCCGCCCAACTGGCTTTTCCCCGTCGCCTGGGCGGGGCTTTTCGTGATGATGGCCTATGCCGCTTGGCGGGTCTGGCAGCTCGATGGCGTCGGCGTGCCGCTGGTTTTGTGGGGCGTGCAGCTGGGCCTCAACGCGCTGTGGTCGGCGATCTTCTTTGGGATGAAGCGCTTGGGGCTGGCGCTGGTTGAGCTGATGGCGATGTGGGTCGCCATCGCCGCCACCTTGATCGCCTTTGCTCAGATCGATCTGCTCGCCGCGGCCCTGCTTGCGCCCTATCTCGTCTGGGTGAGTTTTGCAGGAGCGTTGAACTTCGCCATATTGCGCCGACAAGGGAGCCCGGCATGAGCGTTGATAGCTATTATCTGGTCAAAGGCCTGCTGGTCTTCGGCGGCCTGTTCGCCTTTTTGGGCTGGCAGTATTGGGATGTCAGCCGCGACATCCGGCGCGCCAAGGCCAAAGAGGCCTCAGAAAGCGCGGGGCATTCGGAAGGGTAGCAGCAGGCGCACCCAGTTTGACGAAAAGCGCTTGAGATCCAGGCTTTCATGCATGGAGATGCGCCGTTCGCCCAATAACTCCGTCTCGATCATCGAGCGGGTGTAAAAGGGCGTATCCTCCAGCGTCTTCACCACGCGGCCGTCGCCCTCTGAACGGGACGGCCTTGCGACGCCCCACATCACATTGGGCAAGGCGATCTCCGGCGGCGCCTCGAAATGCTCTATTCCGCCGTCCTCGCGGATCCGCAGGGCCAAGCCATGCTCGCCGCCGCCGGCGGGCTGACAGTCATAAAGGATCGCCGCGCCGTCCGGCATCGCCGTACGCGCCCAGCTCCAGGATTTGAAGCCTGCCTCCAGCGGTTCCAGCCCCGCATTCATGTCGACATAGCCATCGCCCGACCAATCGAGCTCCGGCTTGTCGAATTTGGCGCTGACGCGGGCCTTGGGCCAGACCGGCCGCCAGGCATGGCGGCCATGGGGGTCGAGGGTGAATTGCTCGCTTTGTTGAACCTCGGGCTCGATGACGATCTGGCCGCGCACCGGATAGGGAATGGGGGCGGCGGTCTCGCGGATATTGAAAATAAGCTTGCCGTCTTCAAAGCGGACGCTGCTGGGGCCGAAGACAAAGTGATCCTCGCCCCGGTCGATCGCCTTGGACGTCCGCTCCGTCATGGCCCAGCGGGTCTTGCCGCCGCCGTAAAGCCCGACATTGAGCGCGCAATGGTTTTCCGGCCGGCCCCGTCCGGACCAGGCGTAGTAGGGGGAGAACACGCTGCCGATCAGCGCGATCAGGATCAGGCCGAAGCATCCGTCGTCGCTGAAGGCGTCGGCGTAGAGCCAGCGGTAGCCGCCGGGCGGGATCTCGGCCTGAAAGCCAAATCGGCTAAGATCGAGCGCGCCGCCGTGCGGCCCGACAGCATCGAGGTGGGCACCCCGGGCCCCGGATGCGTCCCGCCGCCGGCCAGATACAGCCCCGGAATCTTGCTGCGCGCCCCCGGCCTTTGAAACGCCGACTGCCATCCGTGCAGCGCGCGGCCGTAAATCGCTCCGCTGGACCCGGGAAACAGCTTGGCGAAGCCGTCCGGGGCGGTGGCCACGGCGTCGTCCAGGGACAGCTCCAGCCCGCAAGCCTTGAGCCGGTTGAGCGTGAGATCGAGCCATGGGCCGGTTTCCTCCGCCGTATAAGTGTGGGTGTCCCCGTCGGCGGGGGCGTTGATCAGGATTAAGAAGCGTTCCGGGCCGTCCGGCTCGGCGTCGACGCCGCGATCCTGCGCGCAGATATAAATGGTCGGATCGTCCGGAATCCGGCGCTCTTCAAACAGCGCCTGGAATTCCGCCGCATAGTTCGGACTGAACACCACATTGTGCCGGTCGAGCGCAAAGCCGTCGGGGCGGCCGACCGCCGTCCAGACCATGGCGGAAAGGCTGCGCTTCATCTTCGCCGGGGGCAGCGCCCAGCTCGCTGGATCGCCCAGCAGGCCGTCGCGCAGCGCGTCGGGGTCCGCGTTCGACAATACGGCCCGCGCGCGGATCGTTTCGCCGGATTGAAGCCTGACGCCGACCGCCTCGGCGCCCTCAATGAGGATTTCTTCAACGCCGTCGCCATAGCGAATGTCTGCGCCCAGCTGGCTGGCGAAATTCGCCATGCCATGGGCGAGGCGGCTCATCCCGCCTTTGACATACCAGACCCCGCGCTGCTCCAGCTCCGCAATCATCATCAGCGTGGCCGGCGCGTTATAAGGCGAAGCCCCGCAATAGGTGGCGTAGCGTCCGAATAGCTGTCGCAGGCGCTTGTCCGGGAAATAGTCGCCGAGGGCCCCCCAAAGTGTGGAGAAGGGCCGCAAGGTGAAGGCGCCGCTGGGATTATTCATCAGCATGCGCGTGGTCAGGCCGACCGGCGAAGCTTGCGGCGCCTGGACGAAATTGCGGTCCAGCGCCTCATAAAGCCGCGCGCCATCCTTGAGGAATTTGCGGAACAGGCCCGCCTGGTCTCCGCCGAAGAAGCGGTGGACCTCCTCTACAGACTCATCAGGGTCCGCGAACAGGTCAAAGGTGTCCGTATCGTCCCAGGCATGGCGCGCCAGGCGTGTCGCGGTGATCAGCGGGACATGATCGTCGAAGCTGGCGCCCGCGTCTTCGAACAAGGCGTCAAACGCGCTCTTGAGCGTCATCACGGTGGGGCCGGCGTCGATAGGCTGCCCGCCCACCTCGATGGTGCGCATCTTCCCGCCGGGCGCTTTTTCCTTCTCTACAAGGGTTACCGGGACGCCGCGCGCGGCCAGATCGATGGCGGCGGAAAGCCCGCCCATGCCCGCGCCGATAACCACCACGCCGTCTTGCGATCGCGCGCTGGTCATTGACAGGTCCGGTCAGAGTGTCCAGTCTTCATGACACATAAGTTGACAGGTTATGTTGACGCCTGCAAGCAAGGAGGAGTGTGGCATGGACGCCGACGCACGTATCGAAGCCGAGCTTCACGCTGCTATCGATCGCGCCGGGGGCAGAGGATGCCCGCCGCGCTTTTCAGAAAGCTTAGCCTATGCCGTCTTCCCAGGCGGGGCGCGGGTTCGGCCCCAGCTCTTGCTGGCGGTGTCAGGGGCCTGCGGAGACCCGGACCCTAACCTGACCGATGCCGCCGGCGCAGCGCTGGAGCTGCTGCATTGCGCGTCGCTGGTTCATGACGACCTTCCCGCCTTTGACGACGCCGACCAGCGCCGGGGCAAGCCCTCGGTCCATGCGGTTTTCGGTGAGCCCTTGGCGATCCTGACCGGCGATGCGCTGATCGTGCTCGCCTTTGAAACCATCGCGCGGGCGGGGGTGGCGACGCCTGATCGTATGCCAGCCCTGACCTCCCTGGTCGCCCGCGCGGTGGGCGCGCCCATGGGGATCGCCGCCGGCCAGGCTTGGGAGAGCGAGCCCACAGTGCCGCTCCAGCACTATCACCAGTCCAAAACCGGGGCGCTGTTCGTCTGCGCCACCATGGCCGGCGCGGTCGTCGCCGGCGAAGATCCGCGCCGCTGGCGCACGCTGGGTGAAAAGATCGGCGAAGCCTATCAGGTCGCCGATGATCTATTGGACGCGGCGGGCGAGGATGAGGGCGGCAAGGGTGTCGGCAAAGACGCCGCGCTGGGTCGCCCCAATAGCGTTGCGGAGCTGGGTATTGACGGCGCCGTGGCGCGGCTGAAGACGCTGGTCCATGACGCGGTGGAGTCTGTTCCGGAAGTCTACGGCTCGGACACGCTGCGCGAGCTGGTTCTGGCGCAGGCCCATCGCTTGGTGCCGAAGAATCTCGCTGTCGCAGCAGAGTGAGCGCGGACTGATGGGTTGGCCGGACGCGCTCGGCGATTTTCGAAACAAGCTGGTCTCTGATCCAGGCTTTCGCCGCTCGGCCAAAGCTTTCGCCCCGACCCGGGCCAAGGCGCGCGACAACGCCCGCGCCCTGTTTGATCTGATCGCGGGCTTTGTTTATTCCCAAACCGTGCTCGCCTGCACCCAGATCGACCTGTTCAACTTCCTCAAAGCCGGCCCCCAGCCGATCAGCGCCATCGCGGCCCAGGGCGATCTGCCTGTGGAAGGCGCAACGCGTCTCGCGCGGGCGGCCGCCTCGATCGAACTGTTAGAGCCGAGGGGCGAAGACTGGTTCGCCTTGGGTCCGCTGGGCGCAGCTCTGGTCGATGAGCCCGGCCTCGGCGCGATGGTCCAGCATCACCAGCTTTTCTACGCCGATCTCGCCGATCCTTTGGCGCTGCTGCGCGGCGAACGCCATGGCGCGCTCGCCAAGTTTTGGGGCTATGGCGAAGAGTCCGGTGAAGCCGGACGCCCGGACGCCTATTCCCAGCTGATGGCGGACACCCTGCCCATGGTGGCGGAGGAGATTTTCGCTGCGGTCGATCTTTCCAAGTTCAACCGGCATCTTGATGTCGGCGGCGGCGAGGGCGCCTTCGTGAGTGAAGTGGCCGAGCAGGCGCCCAATCTGGCTCTGTCGCTTTTCGATCTGCCGCCCGTGGCCGCCCGTGCCGAGAAAAAACTCGCCGAGAAGGGCCTCGCGGACCGGGTCGAGATCCATGGCGGCAGTTTCCTGTCAGATCCGCTGCCGACGGGCGCCGATCTCATTTCCCTGGTCCGGATCATTCATGACCATAGCGATGAAGACGCGATGGCGTGCCTGAGGGCCTGCCGCGCCGCCATCGCGCCGGGCGGGACTCTGCTCTTGGCCGAGCCCATGGCCGAAGCGCGCGGCGCCGCGCCTATGGGGGAGGCGTATTTCGGCTTTTATCTGATGGCGATGGGTGGGGGACGTCCGCGCAATGCGCAACGTCTGACTGAAATGCTGGGCGAGGCGGGGTTTGGCGCCGTTCGCGTGCACCGGTCCCGCATTCCTTTGATAACTGACGTGATTACAGCTCAAGCGGGTGCGGCGTAAATCTGAATTGACTGTAGAGAGTGTCAATGTAAACTGACACTCTTATTGGGGGCTTTCCGGCCCTCGGGGAGGCTGAAATGGACGCGCTTGCCGTCATACTGGAACAGCCAAAACATATTGCGCTGCATCGCTTGGCGATTGCGGCGCCCGGCGACGAGGATGTCGTTGTCGAAATCGCTTGGAGCGGAATCAGCACCGGAACCGAGAGGCTGCTCTGGACCGGCGCCATGCCGAGCTTCCCCGGCATGGGATATCCCCTTGTTCCTGGATATGAATCGGTAGGTCGTGTTGTCGAAGCCGGCCCGGCTTCCGGTCGGAGCGTCGGCGACTGGGTCTTCGTGCCCGGCGCGCAATGCTATGGCGAAGTTCGGG
>CAZAGE010000016.1:0-59029 GCA_964484345.1 uncultured Oceanicaulis sp.
AACAGGCCGCCCAGATCGCGCAGGAAAAAGCCGAGCGCGAGCGCGAAGCGGAAGAAGCGCAAATCCTCGCCGCCCAGCAGGTGCGCGAAGCCTCGATCCGCTCCAACCAGTCTGTGGAAGAGCGCGAGATCGAGAAAAACCGCCTGATCGAGGAAAAAGAGATCGCGAAGCGCCAGGCGATCGAAGCGGCGGACGTTGAAAAAGACAAGTCGATCAAGCTCGCCGAACAGGCCCGCGATATCGCAGTCGCTGAAAAGTCCCGCGAGAAATCCGAAGCCGACGCCAAGGCGGACGAAGCGCGCGCCATCGCCGCCAAGGCCGCCGAGGAGGTGACCACGGCGCGCGAAACCGAGATCGCAGATCGTGAAAAGCAGATCCAGCTGATCGAAGCGCGCAAAGCTGCAGAACAGCAGGCGATCGCCATCACCGTCGCCGCAGACGCGGAAAAGCAGGCTGCAGCCGACCGCGCGGAAGCCATCCGCGTGGCGGCTGAGGCCAACGCCGAAAAGGTGAAGATCGCCGCGACCGGCGACGCCGACGCCGAGCGCCTGCGCGCCGCCGCTCAGGAGCTGGTCTACAAAGTGGAAGCGGAAGGCAAGCGTGCGATCAACGAGGCCGAGAACATCCTCTCGCCCGAGCAGATCGCGATGCAGGTCCGCCTGCGCCTGCTTGAAGAGCTGCCGCGCATCATCGCGGAAAGCGCCAAACCGATGGAGCAGATCAGCGACATTAAAATCCTGCAGGTCGACGGCCTCAACGGCGTCGGCGGCCATGGCGGGGGCGATGCCGGCGTCAATGGCGGCGGTCTCGCCGACCAAGCGGTGGGCGCCGCCCTTCGCTATCGCACCCAAGCCCCGCTGGTGGATGCGCTGATGGGCGAGCTGGGCTTGAAGGCCGGCGACCTCTCAGGCCTGGCCGGCGGATCGGCCGGGGCGGATGTGTCGGCGACGACCGACGCCACGAATGGCGGCAAAGCCGCCAGCTAACCCTTCACGATCAAACTCAGACAGGGCGGCCCAATGGGCCGCCCTTTTTTTAGTCCCGCTCGATCCGCGCGTATTCGTCGTCGCGTTCCTGAGCGAGGCGGTCGCGCACCGCTTCAGGCGGCAGGCCGAAATCCTCCAGCGCCCGTCCGGCCATCTGCAGCCCGGCTTCAATCGCCTCCGGGGTGACATGGGTGGCGCCGGCGTTCCGCAATTGTTGGGCATGCTCCACATCACGGGCCCGGGCGATGATCGTGGCGTCATCGCGGGTTTTCCGGATCGCATGGACCATGGCGCAGGCCTTGTCCGGATCATCCGCCGTGACCACGAACAGGGCCGCGTTCGCCGCCCCGGCCTTGGCGAGAATGTCGGGATGGGAGGCGTCGCCGAAATACACCCGCCAGCCATCCTTTCGCACTTCTTTGACCCGCAGGGCGTTGCGGTCGAGGGCGAGAATCTCCACTCCCTCCGTCTCCAATACCCGTGCGACGGCACGGCCGACCCGGCCCATGCCGGCGATCACAGCGTGGCCTTCCAGATCGGTCATGCCCTCCAGGGTCTCCGGCTGTACCTCATTTGACGCCGCCCTCGCTTCCAGACCGGCCGCCAGGCGCCGGCCGATGGCGGCGAAGGCCGGCGTGAGCAGCATGGACAGGCCGGCGATGGCGGTGACGATCGTGGCGGTGTCAGCGTCCACCACACCCCCCGCTGTGGCGGTGGCGAGGATTACGAAGGCGAATTCCCCAGCGGGCGCCAGCAGGAAGGCGGCTTCAAGCGCGACCGGATGTCTGCCGGCGAACAGGCGCGCGGCGACATAGACGACAATGAATTTGACCACCAGCATCGCCGCAAGCCCGCCCAGGACCACGCTTGCGTTCGCCCACACGGCGCCCAGATCCAGCCCGATGCCCACCGTGGTGAAGAACACCCCCAGCAGCAGCCCCTTAAAGGGCTCAAGGTCGACCTCGGCTTGGTGTTTAAACTCGGTTTCACCCAATAAGAGCCCGGCCAGAAAGGCCCCGAGCGCAAGCGATAGTCCCGCTTCTGCGGTCAGCAGAGACGCGCCGACCACCGTCGCCAAAATGATCGCCATCATCAGATCGCGCCCGCCGACTTTGGCGACCAGGCGGAAAGCAGGCTTGAGCACCACGCGCCCCAGGAGAACAATGACGACGATGGCGATCGCGCCTTGGATCAACGCCTCCAACAGCGCGGCCCCGATGCCGCCCGCCGCATCCCGGGCGAGGAAACCAGCCAGAATCAGGATGGGCGCTACCAAAATGTCCTGCATCAACAGCACGGCCAGCGCCGTGCGCCCGGTCGGCGTGGCGACGCGGCGTTCTTCCGACAGGATTTGCATCACGATGGCGGTGGACGACAGCGCCAGCGCCAGGCCGATCACCAAGGCGGCTGGGCCCGTCAGGCCGATGAAGAAGCAGGCGACGCCGATGGCGGCCGCACTGCCCGCCGCTTGAAGACCGCCGGCGCCGAACACCGCACGGCGCAGCGCCCACAGACGCTGGAAAGATAACTCCAAGCCCAGCAGGAAGAGCAGGAAAAGCACGCCCAGCTCGGCGAAGGGGGCTGCGGCTTCAGGATCGGAGATGGTCACCCATTCCAAGATCGGAAATTGATCTACGAGCCCCCCAAGCAAAAAGGGGCCCAGGGCAAGACCGGCGAGCAAAAAGCCCAGTACGGCGCTGACGCGCACCAGCTTGAGCGCCGGTACGATGACGCCGGCGGCGACCAAAAAGACCGCAGCATCCTTCAGCCAGACTTCATGGCCCTCAACCGCCACTGATACTCCCCCCGACGCAATTTGAGTCGCTGTAAGCTCGCAGGATACGCGCTCACCGCCCCGACGCCAGCGGGCAGGCCTGCGGCCTATTCAGCCGCGGCTGCTATTGTGCGCAAGGCTTCGCGGATCGCCTCAAGCGCCGCGTCGGCCTGGCTGCCGTCCGGACCGCCGGCCTGGGCGAAGTCGGGACGGCCGCCGCCGCCCTTGCCGCCGACCGCCGCGGCGCCGGCGCGCACCAGATCGACGGCGCTGAGCTGGCCTTTCAGATCATCCGTCAGGCCTACGGCCAGAGCAGCTTTGCCGTCATTGACGCCGATGAAGACCGCCACACCCGAGCCCATCTGAGTGCGCGCGTCGTCGACCAGGCCGCGCAAATCCTTGCCGCCGACGCCTTGGACGACGCGGGCGATCAGCTGGGTGCCGGCGATGTCTTCCGGCCCAGCCGGCGCAGCGCCGGCGCCGCCGCCCATGGCGAGCTGTTTTTTCGCTTCGGCGAGCTGACGCTCGAGCGTCTTGCGCTCGCTCTGCAGCCCAGCAATCCGGTCGACGAGCTCAGCGGTCGGGACCTTCAGCGCCGTCGCCGCCGCGCGGGCCCGGCCGGCTTCGGTCTCCAGATACTGGCGCGCCGCTTCACCTGTGAAGGCTTCGACGCGGCGCACGCCTGCGCTGACCGCACTTTCACCGACGATTTTGAACACGGCGATATCGCCGGTGCGATCCACATGGATGCCGCCGCAAAGCTCGACCGAATAGGCCTTTTCGCCGCCATTAAGCGCATCGCCCATGGCCAAAACGCGCACAGTGTCGCCGTATTTCTCCCCGAACAGCGCCAAAGCACCCGCCTCGATGGCAGCCTCCGGCGTCATCGACGCCGTCTTGGCGGCCGCATTCTGACGGATCACGGCGTTGACCTGGGCTTCAATGGCCTCGGTCTCCTGCGCCGTCAGCGCCTTGGCGTGAGAGAAATCAAAGCGCAGCCGGTCAGGGCCGACATAGCTGCCCTTTTGAGTGACGTGCGGGCCCAACACATCACGCAGCGCGGCGTGCAGCAAGTGGGTCGCCGAATGGTTGGACTTGGTTTTCGCCCGGCGATCTGCGTCAACGATCAAGCTAGCGGTTTCGCCCGCCTTAATCGCACCGCTGACCAACTCGCCGATATGGGCATAGAGCACGCCCGCACGCTTTTGAACGTCGTCCACCCGGAACACCGCACCGTTGTCAAAACGGATCTCGCCAGCGTCGCCGATCTGGCCGCCGCCCTCAGCGTAAAAGGGCGTCGTATCGAACACCAAGGCGCCTTTCGCGCCCGCCGCCAACGCGTCGACCTGACCGTCACCGGCGACAAGACCCACCAGCGCGCCCCGGCCTTCGGTCGCGGCATAGCCCGTGAACGCCGTGTCCTTCAGGGTTTCCTTAAGCGCGAACCAGACAGCCTCCGTCGCCGCATCGCCAGACTTAAAGCCGCTGGCCCGCGCCTCGGCGCGCTGGCGCTCCATCGCGGCGTCAAATCCAGCTTGGTCGACGCCCATGCCTTTTTCGCGCAAGGCGTCTTGAGTCAGATCAAGCGGGAAGCCGTAAGTGTCGTAAAGCTTGAAGGCCGTTTCACCGGGCAGATCATCGCCCTCTTTCAATCCGGCTGTGGCCTCATCAAGCAGCGACAGGCCGCGGCCCAGCGTGCGCTGGAAGCGTTCTTCCTCGCCGCGCAAGGTCTCTTCAACGACCGGGAGCGCCCGGTTGAGCTCCGGGAAGGCGTCGCCCATCTCGTCCGCCAACACCTTGGCGAGCTGGAACAGCACCGGATCCGTGGCGCCGAGCAAATGGGCGTGGCGCATGGCGCGGCGCATGATCCGGCGCAGCACATAGCCGCGGCCCTCATTGGACGGTGTCACCCCATCGGCGATCAGGAAGCTGGTGGAGCGCAGATGGTCCGCGATCACCCGATGGCTCGCCTGCTGGGCGCCTTCAGCTTTCACCTTCAACAAGTCTTCGGACGCCGCGATCAGCGTCTTGAACAAGTCGATATCGTAATTGTCGTGAACGCCCTGAAGCACGGCCGCGATCCGCTCAAGGCCCATGCCCGTGTCGATCGACGGCTTGGGCAGCGGCTGACGGTCACCGCCAAGCTGCTGCTCATACTGCATGAAGACGAGATTCCAGATCTCGATGAAACGGTCGCCGTCCTCATCCGGACTGCCGGGAGGACCGCCGGGGATATGGTCGCCATGATCATAGAAGATCTCTGAACACGGCCCGCACGGGCCCGTGTCGCCCATGGACCAGAAATTGTCCGAGGTGGCGATGCGAATGATCTTGTCATCGGAAAGCCCGGCGATCTTGCGCCAAAGCTGGGCCGCCTCTTCATCTTCGGAAAAGACGGTGACGAGGAGCTTGTCGGTGTTAAGCGCGAACTCTTTGGTGACCAGGCGCCAGGCGAACTCGATCGCCTCTTCTTTGAAATAGTCGCCGAAGGAAAAATTCCCCAGCATCTCAAAGAAGGTGTGATGGCGCGCCGTATAACCGACATTGTCCAGATCATTATGCTTGCCGCCCGCGCGCACGCATTTCTGCGAGCTGGTCGCGCGCGGATTAGCGCGGGTCTCAGCGCCCGTGAATGCGTTCTTGAACGGCACCATGCCGGCATTAACGAACAGCAGGGTCGGATCATCCTGCGGCACCAGCGGGGCGGAGGCGACACGCTCATGGCCTTGTCCGGCGAAGTAGTCGAGGAACTGGCTGCGAATATCCCGCAATGCGGTCATGGGCGGCTCCCAACGTCAATCTTGGCTTAGCGCGCCTTCAAATCTTGGCGCGCATGGAAAGTCTAGGCCTCATATACGAACGGGCGCCCGGCTTAGCCAAGCGCCCGCTGTAGATTTAAAGCGTGTCAGGCTGCGGTTTTCGGCCTGAGACCGACCGATCAGCCCGCAGCTTCGGCGTCGCCCTCATCTTCATCGCCTTCCGGGCCGACCAGCATTTCGTCCGCGATCAGGCCGGCGTTTTTTCGCACCTTGGCTTCAATGCCGGCGGCGATGTCAGGATTGTCCAGCAGGAAGCGGCGGGCGTTTTCACGGCCCTGACCGATGCGCTGGCTGTCATGGGAATACCAGGAGCCGGACTTTTCGATAATCCCGCCCTTCACGCCCAGATCAAGCAATTCGCCGGATTTGGAGATGCCTTCGCCATAAAGAATGTCGAACTCCACCTCGCGGAACGGCGGGGCGACCTTGTTCTTAACCACTTTGACGCGGGTCTGGTTGCCGATCACCTCGTCGCGATCTTTCAACGCGCCGATGCGGCGGATGTCGAGGCGGACGGAGGAATAAAATTTCAGCGCATTGCCGCCGGTGGTGGTTTCCGGCGAGCCGAACATTACGCCGATCTTCATGCGGATCTGGTTGATGAAGATGACCAACGTGTTTGACTTGGAGATCGAGGCGGTCAGCTTGCGCAGCGCCTGGCTCATCAAACGCGCCTGAAGACCGGGCAGCGAGTCGCCCATTTCGCCTTCCAGTTCCGCGCGCGGGGTCAGGGCCGCCACGGAGTCGATCACCAGCACGTCGATGGCGCCGGAGCGCACCAGCGTGTCGGTGATCTCCAGCGCCTGCTCGCCGGCGTCAGGCTGGGACACCAGCAATTCGCTGACATCCACGCCCAGCTTGTTGGCGTAGACCGGATCGAGGGCATGTTCGGCGTCGACAAAGGCGGCCGTGCCGCCGCTCTTCTGACACTCGGCGACCGTGTGCAGAGCCAGCGTGGTTTTGCCGGAGCTTTCCGGACCGTAAATCTCAATGATCCGCCCCTTGGGCAGACCGCCGACACCCAAAGCGATGTCCAGGCCCAAAGAGCCGGTGGAGATCGCCTCGATATCCATATTGGGCTTGGCGCCGAGCTTCATCACCGAGCCTTTGCCGAAAGCGCGGTCGATTTGAGAGAGCGCCGCGTCGAGCGCTTTTTGCTTATCCATATCTTTATCGTCCACCACGCGCAGCTTTGCCGAAGGCATTGGGTCTCTCCCCTTATTTCACGCTCGAATGAGTCGGGCAATCAAAGGTTATGTACGCGATTTGTTCTCAGAACACAAGCGGAACATTTTGCGGTCCTCCCGGACATCCGTCCGGTCGGTTCATCGCTTGCCGCGAGCAAGCTCGCTCACGCTGCGGGCGGCTATTCGCCTTGCGAGCCCGACGGGCTCGGGCGCCAGCTTGACTTAGATCAGCGTTCCAAGCCCTTAGCGACGGTCTCGAGCACCTGATGACATCTGCGGGGCCAGCAGTGAGAAACTGGCGTTTAACGTGGCTGGTATGAAGGTCCGATGGGCGGACGAGGTGAGCTTTCATCGCAGCTACGCCAAGGTCTGCTTCCAATCTGCATTTCGAGGCGCTTATGAGGCCTACAATGTATCGTATGGCGCGGGTTGCGTTCCGTCGATATCAAGAAAGCCATAGTCCTGCCCCAGTAAGGCGACTTGCTGTACCTGCCCCGAGCGCTTCATGATCTTTGGGTCCGAACCTAAGGCCGCAACCGCTCGTCCAACGAATTGGGCGGATTCCCGTTTCGGCATCTTCCCCTTCTTCTTGTCAATCACATGTCCTGGGTAGAGCGAGACAACCGCAACACCATGCGGTTTCAGTTCAGCGGCCATGTCGCGGCTCATGGCATCCGTTGCTGCCTTTGCGGCTCCGTATGCGACATTGCCGTAGTATTTGCGTGCCGCATAGAACGAGATGTTTACGATCAATCCTGCGCCTTGAGCGATCATGATCGGTGCGGCGTGGCTTGCCGCGACTTAGTTTGACCGGACACCGACCCGGTGCATTTCGTCCCAAAGACCCATTGGCTGGGTCCAGAACGGATCTTTCCACTTGAACCCTTTGTTTTGGGCGCGATTGCGCAGTCGTGTGTATCCGCCCCATGCATTATTGACCAAGATATCCAGACGACCCGCTTCATTTTCGATATGCTCGAAAACCGCGCGCACCGCCTGATCATCATCGTGGTCGCAAGGCATAGCGATGCCCTTTCCACCGGCTTTCGTGATCTCGGCAACGGCCCTGTCGCTGATGGACCGACCGGTCACATAGACGGTCGCGCCTGCCTCGCCCAAACCCAGGGCAATGCCTTTCCCAACGCTCCTGGTTCCGCCGGTTACAAGGGCGATCCTACCGGTAAGCGCACCCATTTTCACCTCACCTGCAGACTGCGTCAGGACAGGATTTACTTAAGCATGCACACGCCCCAATTCCTGCTTCACCCGTTCGGCCAGCTGCTGGATGTCGAAGGGTTTGGGCAGGAAGGAAATCTCCAGGTCCGAGGACAAGGTGTCGGAAAATTCTTCCTTGGCGTAGCCGGAGATGAAGATGATGCGGGCATTGCCGAGATATGGCCGCGCCTCTTTCAGCAGCGAAGGCCCGTCCAGGCCCGGCATCACCACGTCTGAGATGAGCAAATCGAAGCTTTCCGGCTCTCCTTCGAGGATTTCCAACGCTTCTTCGCCGTCGCAGGCTTCGACAACCTCATAGCCGCGCTTCACCAGCGTTTTGGCGGCGATGCCGCGCACCGCGTCTTCGTCTTCGACAAAGAGGATCCGGCCGCGCCCGGCGAGATCGGCTGGTTTCACCTCTTCGGTCTTAGCAGCTTCTTCCGCCGCGATCTCCGCTTCTTCTTCCGCGTTCGGGATATGGCCGGGCAGATAAATCGAGAAGGTGGTGCCTTTGCCGACCGCGGAATCGACGAAGAGATAGCCGCCCGACTGCTTCACAATGCCATAGACCGTCGCGAGCCCAAGCCCCGTGCCCTCACCCGCCGCCTTGGTGGTGAAGAAGGGCTCGAAGATCTTCTTCTGGGTCTCCGCATCCATGCCCGAGCCGGTGTCGGTGACATGGATCGCCGCCCAGCGGCCCTCGTGCGCGCTCGCGCCGCCGGCCTTGCGCACATCTTCAGCATCCAAACCTTCGGTGCGGATAGTCAGCACGCCGCCGCCGTTGGATTTCATAGCGTCGCGGGCGTTGGTCGCCAGATTGACCAAAATATTGTCGATCTGGTTGCGGTCTGCGCGCACCATCGGCAATTCGCGGCCATGGCGGATGTCCAGGCGCACGGTTTCTTCCAGAATCTGGCCCAGCAGGACCGAGCAGTCCGACAACACGTCGGCGACGTCAAACACCGTGTTGCGGAAGGTCTGCTTGCGGGAAAACGCCAAGAGCTTTTTCACCAAACCCGCCTGGCGTGTGACCGTGGCGTTGATTTGCTGCAGGTCCTGATAGGACGGATCGCCCACCGGGTGGCGGCTCAACAGCTCGCCGACATTGAGGCGGATGGCCGTGAGCATATTGTTGAAATCGTGCGCCACGCCGCTGGCGAGCTGGCCGACCGCCTGCATCTTGCCGGCCTGGGCGACCTGGGTCTCCAAATCCTTCCAGGCGGCGATGTCGACGATATATGCGGCGCGGCGACCATCCGTGGCGGGGCCCAAAAAGACATGAACCGGCTTGGCGCCATCGGCGTGCTTGAGCGTGGCTTCCCCCGGCTCGCCGGTTCCGGCCAGCGCGGTCGTGAAGGCGGCGCTGAGCGCATCCTGCCTGTCGGATTGGAACAAATCGGCAAAGCGTGCGCCTGGCACGGCGGTTCCGCCGGTGAGCAGCAGCAGCGCCGGGTTGGCGTCCATAACCACAGCGCTCATCGGGTCCAAGCCGTCGATCCGAGCGACGCCGAAGGGGGCGGCGGCGAACATCTCATCCATCGCCGTCGCAGCGTCAGCACTTGGCGCCCCAACAGCGAGTTGAGCGACGCTGGGCGGTGCGCCCGTGGTGCTGAGCCCGTAGACGACGCCGCGCGCCAGCGCGGGGCGATCATCTGTCCAGGTCAACGCCAACACCACCGGCGTTTCACCGCCGCTGGCGGAGACCAGACGCGCATCAAACCGCTCAGGCTCGCTGGATTGACGTGCATTGGCGAGCAGCCGAGCACCGTCGCCAGCCAGGATGTCGGAGAGCTTTAAGGCCTTGTCCGCCCCCGCTCCGGCCCAGCGGCGCAAGGTGGCGTTAGCGGCGAGAAGGCGGCCTTCCGCGTCGGCCAAGAACAGCCCGACCGGCGCCTGATCGGCCCAGTCCGGCGGCGTTTCTCCATCCGGCTCGACATCGGCGCCCTGAGCGGGACGCAAGCGCCAGACAGCGCCGCCGTCGGCCATCGGTTCGACCTCGGCGGCGTAGACCGCGGCCTCATCGGACGCGAAGTCGATCCGCCCAAGCACCTCGCGCGCCGTATCCCCGCGCATGGCGGCGCGCGTGAGGCGGTAAACCGGGCCGGACGCAGCGCCGGCGAAGAGATGTTCGGGAGCCGCCAGAGCTCCGCCGGCGCCCGCCGGAGAGTTGGCGCAGAGATGGCGGTACGCCGCATTGGCCCAGCGCACCGCGCCTCGTGGCCCGGTGATCAGAACGGGGTCGGACAGGCTGTCCAGCGCAGAGACCGCCAGACCGTCCACAGCGATAATTTCACCGTCGCTGGACAACGCCCGGCCGGCCGCATCGCCGGCCGCCAGGGCGTACATCACCAGCAAAGCCGCACAGGCGATGCCGGACAGCAGCACCACGCCGTGCCAACCCGCCCCCGCCCCCGCGAACAGAGCGACGGCGGCGGCGGACAGAGCCGCGAGGCTGGACGTCCAAAAGATCGCGCGGGTCATTGGCCGCACCAGCCGATTGGCCTTGCCGGTCTTAAGACCGGGAACTGAAGGGGATTGCGGCGCATCGGTCATGTCAGCCTCCAACAGGCTTGGGAACGAGTCTTAAGGGCGCAGAATCACCTGCTAAGGTTAACCATGTTTTCTCCCAATGCCGAAGGGGCTGCCTTAATCAGGCTCGTACTCCGTATTCGGACCACGCCCAGCCAGCGACAAGACATAGCCGATCACCTTGGCGACGGCGGCGTAATGCTCTGGGGGAATGGGCTCTTCCAGCTCGGCCACCGCATACAGCCCGCGCGCCAGCGGCGGATCTTCAACGATGGGAATATCGTGCTCTTTGGCCATTTCCCGGATGCGCAGAGCGACCTCTTCAACACCCTTAGCGATGACGATGGGTGCCGGCGTTCGGCCTTGCTCATACTCCAGCGCCACGGCGTAGTGGGTCGGGTTGGTGATCACAACGGCGGCGTCGGGCACCCGGGCCATCATGCGGCGCTGAGCCCTCTCCTGGCGGATCTGGCGCAGCTTGGCGCGCACCATCGGGTCGCCTTCGGTTTCTTTGAACTCGTCGCGGATTTCCTTCATCGACATCTTGTTGCGCTCAATGAATTCCCGCTTTTGAAACGCGAAATCGAGCGCGGCGATGGCGGCGTAGACGATCAATGCGGCGATCAAGAGCTGGATGGCGGCGTCATAGACCTCCATCAAAATGCCGATCGGCGCCGCGGCCGGCAGCGCCAATAAATCATCGCGGCGCGGCCACAACACCAGGGCGATGGCGCCGGCCACCAGCGCCATCTTGCCGATACCCTTGAAGAAATTCATCCAGCCCTGGGGCCCGAACATACGCTTGAGACCCTCGATCGGGTTCAACTTGTCCAGCTTGGGTTCGAGCTTTTTCGGCGTGAACATCAAGCCGGTCTGAACCAGATTGCCGGCGATCGCCGCGATCATTAGCGCCAAAAAGGCCAGACCCAACACCGCCACCAGCCGCATGCCGGTGGACGCCGCCAGCTGAAGCGAGGAGCCGACGTCCAGGCTCATTTCGTGCGGCCGCGCCAGGAAGGCGGTCAGGATATTGGCGAGATCGCGCGACACGCCGGGCGCCATGAAGGCGAACACCGCTAGACCTGCGGCGAGAGTGAACCAGCCCGAAATCTCCTGGGATTTCGGGACATCCCCCTCTTCCTTGGCCTTTTGAAGCTTTCGGTCGGTGGGCTGTTCTGTTTTTTGTGACTTATCTTCGCCTTCCGCCATTTGACTAACTCAGCGTTGTTGCGAAGCGCTCGACCCGGTCGAGCCAAACCAAAGAGGCCGTGCCCAGCGTGATCGCCAGGATCGCAAAGCCGATCAGGATATTGAGCGGCATGGCGATGAAGAAAATCTGCGCCTGCGGCATCAGGCGCGAGAGCACGCCCAGGCCGAGATAGAAAACCAGCCCGAAGGCGATCAGCGGAGCGGAGATCTGCACCGCCAGCACGAAGGCGTCGGTGAACAGACCCAACGCCCAGCGCGCCGCATCACCCCACATCGGCGCATCGCCCGCCGGCATCAGATCATAGGATCCCGCCGCCGCCTGCAACAGCAGGTGATGCAGATTGGTGGCGAAGATCAGCACCATGAAAAGGAGGTTGAGAAATTGCGCCGGCAGCGCGCCGGACTGGCCTTGCGTCGGGTCAAAAGACTGCGCCATGGCGAGGCCGGTTTGATAACCGATCACCTGACCGGCGACGGCCCCCGCCATCAACATGAAGCGGGCCCCGGCCCCGATCATCAAACCGATCACCACCTCCATCATCACCAGGCCGGCGACCGCCATCGTGGTTTCCGGCGCCGGCGGCAGCTGCGGCGCGATCACCGGGCCGACCACCAGGGAAAAGGCTAAAGCGAAAGACAGACGGATGCGCGGCGGGATCGAGCTCTCGCCAATGCCGGGCAGCAGCAGCAAGATCGCGCCGAGACGCGCGAACACCATCGCAGCGGCGAAAACGGCCAGGGAAAGGTCGAGCCCGAAAAACATGGGCCTCAGCCTGCGACGATTCGGTCGGCGATCGTTTGCATAAACCCGGACAGAAGCGCGCCCATCAACGGCAGGAAGATCAGCAGCGCGAGAAAGATGGCGATGATCTTCGGCACGAAGACCAGCGTCATTTCCTGAACCTGGGTCAGCGCCTGCAGCAAAGCGATGATCACGCCAACCGCCAGCCCGATCAGCATGACCGGCGCGGCCATGGCCAGCATGACCCAAATGGCTTCCGCGCCGATATCCAGCACTTCCCCTGCGGTCATGGTTTCGTCCTCAACGCTCGTTCTAGCAGGCACTCGTGGGAGATTCTTTCCGACGGCTCAAGCCTGGGGCGACACGGTTAACGAAGATTGAACTTGGGTTAACGTCCGGCTGAACGCGTTAACTATGACAAATTTACAACACAGGTCCGGACAAAGGTTGAAGATGGCTGAAATTGCATGGTGCACCGCAACATTCGCGGGCAGAGTGATGGCTTTGTAAGAGCCTGACACACGCAAGTCTTCAGCGTGGCAGGCACGGGCTTACGGGGAGACTATCAAGATGAAACTTCGCAATCGTCGTCATCAGACGTTCAAAGCCGCCGTTCTGGCCAGCGCGTCGCTGTGTATCCTGGGTGGACCGCAGGCCCTCGCCCAAGAGGCTGAGGGCGAAGAGGCTGAAGCCCAAGACCGCATCGTCGTCACCGGCTCGCGCATTGCGACCGATAGCGCGCTGACAGCGCCAAGCCCGGTCGTCGCCATAAGCGGTGACGACATCCGGACGTCGGGTCAGATCGATTTGGGAGTCTTGTTACGCGAATCGCCGCAGCTCCAGGCGTCCCTTCCCGGCTCATTTTCAGCGTTTAACGGCGGCGCGCTCGGCGCCAGCCGGTTGAACCTGCGCAATCTGGGAACCGTGCGCACGCTGGTGCTCGAAAACGGCCGCCGCCACGTCCCCAGCATCGAGGGCTCGGCCTCGGTGGACGTCAACACCATCTCCACCGCCTTGCTCGGCGGCGTTGAAATCATGACGGGCGGCGCCTCTGCGATTTACGGCGCGGACGCGGTGACTGGCGTTGTGAACTTCACCATGCGCGATGGCGGCTCGTTCGACGGTCTTGAAGTCCGCGCCCAAGCCGGCATCTCGGGCGAGTCCGATGCTGACGAATTCTTCCTTTCGATCGCAAACGGCTTTGCAAGTGCCGACGGGCGCGGTGAGATCGTCTTCGCCGCCGAATACCAGACCTCCGATGCCGTGTTCGCCGGAGATCGCGATTTTGCAGGCTCGGGCCTGTTCAGCTTCGTGCCGAACAATGCCGCCACCGTGGCCGCCTTCGGCATCGATCCGCGCTTTTCCAACACCTGGGTGCCTGATTTCCGCCTGCCGATTTCCAGCGGCGGCGGCGTCATCTCGCTGACCGGCAGCGCCTTTTTCGATGCTGCGCTGTCCGGCGGCACGCCGGGTTGCGGCACCATCGGCAGTCAGAATTTCGCAACCTGCCAATATGTCGACGAAACCGGCACGCTCCGACCGTATAATCCCGGCGACGTCTTCATCACCGCCTTCAACGCCAGCGGCGGTGACGGTGTGCCGGGCGACCCGGATGATGAGATCATCCTGCCCGACATCGAGCGCTACATGTTCCAGTCGCGCGGCAATTATGAGATCAACGAATTCGTCAACTTCTTCATCGATGCGAAGTATTTCTTTTCGGAAACCATCGAGACCAATCAGGTCAACGGGTTTAACGACGATATTCCAATCGCGCTCGACAACCCGTTTATTCCGGCGGCCCTCGCCACCCAGATCGCCGCGCTTCAAAGCGAGGGCATCACGCCCAATCTGGTGATGTCGCGCGATGTCTTGGACGTGACGGCGCGTTCCAATCCGGTCGCCGAGCGGAAGACCTTCCGGATTGTGGCCGGCTTTGACGGCCAAATTCCCGGTCTCGGTTTCGACTATGAGCTGTCGTATAATTACGGCCGTACGGATGCAGACATCGTCTCGCGGGTCCGCTTGGAAGACCGGTATTTTGCGGCTATCGACGCGGTGGTCGATCCGGCGACGGGCGATATCGTGTGCCGCTCGGATCTTGATCCGACCGCCGTTCCGCCGACCTCGCCTTTCCCGCGGGCGAATGGCAATTTCGGCTTCCTGACTTTCCAGCCGGGCGATGGACAGTGCGTGCCGATCAGCCTGTTCGGGGAAAACTCGATCAGCCAGGAAGGCGCGGACTTCATCTTCCAGCCAGCGACCTCGGTGAATGAAATCGTCCAGGAGAATTTCATCGGCGCTGTGTCTGGCGACAGTGAAGATTTCTTCAGCCTGCCTGCAGGCCCGATCGAGTTCGCACTGGGTTATGAATGGCGCCGCGAAAGCAGCGCCTTTAGGCCCGACAGCTTCTCGGCCGCCGGTCTGACCTTCGGCACGCAAGATTCCCGATCGGGACCGACAAACCCGTCCTCAGGCGAATACACCGTGTCGGAATTCTTCACCGAAGTTCAGGTTCCGCTTATCGAGGGCGTGCGCTTCATTGAAGAGCTTCAGGTTGGGGGCGCGTATCGTTACTCTGACTATGACCCGTACGGCACGACCGATACATGGTCGGTGAACCTGCGCTGGTCGCCGGTTCAATCCCTCGCACTTCGCAGCACGCTGTCCCAATCGGTGCGTGTGCCCAATATCGAAGAAGCCTTCGCGCCGACGTTTGCGGCCACCATCGGGGCGTCTCAGGACCCGTGCAACCCCAACTTCATCAACGCCGGTTCAGAGTTCCGCTTCCAGAATTGCGAAGCGCTTATCGGTGCGGCGGTCACCAACGGAACCTATGATTCGACCCAATTCCTGTCGGCCTTCGTGTCCGGCACGACGGGCGGCAACCCGAATCTGGATCCGGAAGAGGCTGAAACCTTCACGCTTGGCGCGGTCTGGACTCCGACGAACGAGTTCGGCGGGCTATTCGCCGGTCTTGTCGTGACGCTGGATTACTACGACATCCAGATCGACGGCCTGATCGACAGCCTGTCGGGCTTCAACATTGCGCAAAACTGCGTGGATGCCCCCACGATCAACAACCAGTTCTGCGCCGCGGTCGATCGCGATCCGGTTAATGGCTTCATCACGGGCTTCCGGTCCGGCTTCATCAACCTGGCCGCGGTGGAGACCACGGGTATCGACTGGCGCATCGACTACAGCTTCGACGCTCCGTCCTTCCTTCCGTTTGAAGATCCAGGCGAGATCATCCTGTCCTCGCTGGGCACCCGTTTCCTCTCCAATGACGAAACGCGCGACGTGTCCGCGCCCGACGAAATCACCGATGTGTTGGGCACCTTCACGCGGCCTGAATGGATCTTCAACCTGAACGCCGATTGGGCGATTTCCAACTTTGTCTTCGGTTGGAGCGCCCGGTTTGAGGATGACCAGCTCCTGCCCGGTCTTGAGAATGACGACATCGCCAACGATCCAGACTTCGCCAGCCAGACCAATACCGGTTCGGCTTGGGTGCATGATTTCTCGGTCTCCTACTCCATAGACGATGATTTCGAGATCTATGGCGGCATCAATAACGCCTTTGATGAAGAGCCGTGGCTCGGCACGCTGTCGCGCCCGGCCGGTCCGCGCGGCCGCTTCTTCTTCATCGGCGCCAACAAGACCTTCTGATCCAATCCGGACATAGAATGGTCAAAGCCCCGGAGCGTTCTACGCTCCGGGGCTTTTCTTTAACGGATGGGATAACGCCGTCGGTCCCAGCGAGAGCCTTAGATCGGCATGCGCAGAATTTCTTGATAGGCGCGGATCACCTGGTCGCGCACAGCCACGACGGTCTCCAGCTGGACCTCGGCGGCCGCCACGGCGGTGACCACGTCGACCATCTCGGCCTGACCGGTCGCGGCCTGGACGGTCAATTGTTCAGCGGTGGCGACGGTCTCTTCCACGGAGCCGATCGCGTCTTTGACCATGGCCTCAAAACCCGCGCCGTCGACCGGCTGGGTCTGGGTCGCCTGGGGTGCCGCGCCTTGAGAGGCGGCGGCGTAGGCGCGAAGAGCGGCGAGATCCATGGCTTAGCTCCTTTAGCGGCGCAGCAGATCGAGCGTACGCTCAAGCATGCGGCGCGTGCCTTCCACCATGGTCAGATTCGCTTCGTAAGACCGCTGCGCGTCGCGCATATCCATCAGCTCTATGAGGGATGAGACATTGGGGTATTTCACATACCCCTCTCCATCCGCTGCAGGGTGGCCGGGCTCATAGACCAGGCGAAAGTCGCTTTGATCCATCTGGACGTCGCTCATCCGGACCATGCGGGCGTTCACTTCGCGGTTCAGCTCCGCCTCAAAGACTGGGATCTGGCGTTGATAGGGATCGGCGCCCGGGGTTTGCCCGGTGGATTCCGCATTCGCGACATTCTCCGCGATGATGCGCATCCGCGCCGACTGCGCACGCAGGCCTGCAGCGGCGATCTGAAGGGTTTCTGAAGCCTTATCCATGGATCAAAGCTCCTGTCTTATTGGCCCGGCGGCCGGGCGGCCATACGGATCAGGCCGAGGCTTTTTTGATAAAGGCTCAGCGCGGTTTCAAACCGCATGCGGTTTTCGTTCGCCCGCACCATCTGTTCTTCGATCACCACCGAATTGCCGTTGGCGGTGGTTTCGCTGTCCGGCGTGGCTTCAGGATTGAACCGATCGCTGATCCCGTTGCTGGCGCCGCCATAATGGCGCGGATCGGTGGTGCGCAGACCGGAGCCTGTCTGGACCTGGCCGGCGAGCACCCGCTCGAACTGGCTTTGCGACACGTCAGACGGCGTGAAGCCCGGCGTGTTGGCGTTGGCGACATTCTCCGCAATCACCCGCTGGCGGGCATTGTGAAAGCCCAACATGGTGCGCAGCGTGTCGAGCACGTTGAGATCGGTGGGGTTCATTTTAAACCGCCCTTCGGACGACCTTGTGATGTGAGGCGAGAATCGCCTTGTCCACAACAGACTGCGCCGCGCCGGTTAAGACACGATTAACCCCGCTTAACGCGCCGTCCGACTCCCGTTAGCTGTTTGGGTCTGAACTCTTGCGCCAGCAGGCGCATCCGAGCGTTAACGCGGGCGGCCGACCTTGGATATTATTGACTTCTCACGCTATTTCGCCGCGCTCCTGGTGGTCCTGGGGCTATTGGGCGGATTCGCGGTGATTGTCCGGCGCGGCTGGCTGCCCGGCGGCTTTCCCGCCATCGCCAATCTGACCGGGCCGCGCCTTGAGCGGCGTTTGGAAGTCAAAGAGAGCCTGATTCTCGATCCGCGCCGGCGCATCCTGATCGTCAAAGCCGATGCGGAGGAGCATGTCCTCCTCCTGGGTCCGGAGCGCGAAACCCTCCTCACCACCCGCCCCGCCAAGCAAGAACCGGTGTTTGAACCGGAAATGCCCGAGGCGGAAGCCGCCGCGGATGGTGAAAGCGCGGATGGGGCGGATGGGGAAGAGGCGGACGTCAAAGCCCTGCCCCCGCGTCGCGAGGCGTCGGCATGAAGCGGGTTGCACTCGGCGCGAGCCTGGTCGGCCTGGGCGCCGTTCTGGCGGCGCTGTTCGCCGGTCCGGCGCTGGCTCAGGTCGCCGCTGCGCCCGGCGTGACGATCAATCTGGGCGATGACGACATGGCGCTGACCGAGCGCGTGCTCCAGCTGATCGCGCTGCTCACGGTTCTCAGCCTCGCCCCATCCATTCTGATCATGACCACCAGCTTCGTGCGGATCATCGTGGTCTTGTCGCTGTTGCGCACCGCGCTGGGCTTGCAGCAAAGCCCGCCCAACGCGGTGCTGATCTCGCTGGCCTTATTCTTGACCGCCTTCATCATGGCGCCGGTTTTCACCCAGTCCTATCAAGAGGGCATTCAGCCCCTGATCGACGGGGAGATCAGCACGGAAGAGGCCTTCGGCGCGACCACCCAGCCGGTCAAACGTTTCATGCTCTCCCACACGCGCGAAGACGACCTCGCCCTGTTCATGGGCATTGCGGGCGTCGAGCCGGAAACCCCGGAAGCCACCCCGGTTCACGTCGTGGCGCCCGCCTTCATGATCTCAGAACTCAGGCGCGCCTTTGAAATCGGCTTCCTCCTCTTCATTCCCTTCCTGATCATCGATCTGGTGGTCGCAAGCATCCTGATGTCGATGGGCATGATGATGCTGCCGCCGATCGTGATCTCCCTGCCGTTCAAACTGATTTTCTTTGTGCTAGTCGACGGTTGGCGGCTGGTGGCGGGCTCGCTGGTGCAAAGCTTCCAGACCGGGTTGCCGCCTCCGGGGTGACGCGCGAAATGATAATTGAACCCTTACCCCACAACCACCTCCTGACCCTACGACTGGACGTAGACGTCGCACGCGCCATTCGGATCGGCCATGTGCCCGCCGGGCACCGCTCAATCACGCCCATTGTTGGCGGCAGTTTTGAAGGCGAACATCTGAACGGCTCCGTGTTGCCCGGTGGAGCGGACTGGGTCCTCACCCGCCAAGACGGCGCATTTTCGATTGATGTCCGGTTGGTCCTGAAGACCGACGACGAGGCTCTGATTTACCTGAATTACCAGGGCCGCTTTGTTGGTGATGACACAGCGCTTGCCGACGTTTTCGCGGGAAAAACGCTTGAACCCGAGCGCTACTCGCTAGCGATGACCGCACAGTTCGAATGTGGTGTTGAGCGCTACAGCTGGCTGAATTCGGTGATCGCGGTGGGTATCGGGAAACAATCCGGTTTGAGCCCCACTTACACGCTCTACAGCATCGGATAGTAGATTGAGGCTAGGTCGCCGGGTCGTCTTCGTCGCGGAAACCGGCGGTCAGCGTGTCGGCGCGGTCCATCGCCCCCAGCTCGGCGACCAAGGCGGACAGGCGGGCATCACCCAGCCCCGCGCTGCGCCCGGCGACCATGGAAAAGGCCCAGGCGTGGCGAGTGCGGGCCATGGCGGGGCCGTAGCGCGCTTCAATCCGCCCCATCCCGCCCGTGTTGTTGGCCAGCGCATAAGCGATCAGCGCCCGTAGAACGTCATGGGCTTCCTGATCGGTCAGCTCGGTGTCGTCACGCCAGCGATCGCCCAGCAGCGCTTCGGTTCGGCGGCCAGCGTCACCCCAGTCGCGCGCATCCCAGGCGATACGGGCGCGCAACTGCTCGACCTCCGGGCCGCGATCATTGGCGATCAATTCCAGCGCATGATCGGTACGGCCTAGATCTGACAGAGCGCGAGCCTGCAGGAGGCGGCGCTCATCCACCAACTCCTGAGGCAGGCGCGCGACGCGGGTGGTTTCAATTGCGCGCAAAGCTTCTTCGGGGCGATTGTCCAGGAGCTGGATGCGCGCGAGGTCCGAGGCGATCTGGGCCCGCGCAAGATTGGTCATGGTCACCCGGCGCTCGAACACTTGATAGGATAAGAGCTCGGCGGCCGGCTCCAAGAGATCGATCTCGATCAACCGGCCGGCGATCCGGCGCGCCATGCGCAGCCCATCCGGCCCCATCGGGGTCAATTCCTGATGTTCATACCAGAGCGAGAGCGCGTCAAGCGGATCCATCCGGTCCGCGCGGCCATCCAGGAAGAGGTCCCGGAAGAGGTTTTGCATGTCCAGGCCGATTTGGCGGGTCACGGGACTGTTTGGGAAGCGTGTGCGCGTCTGGGCCATGGTGGCGAGCGCTTCATTATAGCGCCCCGCCTCAGCATAGACTTCACCCAGCATGGCGGCGGACGCCACCTCCACATCATCACCGCGCCAGCGATAGCGCAGGCTTTCCAACTCATCGACGGCCTCGTCGAGATCGGTCCGGCCTTCGGCGACCTCCAGGCGCACTTTCTCAAGCAGGGCACGGGCCTGGATTGGAGTCCACTCATGGCTGCCCAGCGCCTCATAAGCCGCCAAAGCGCCGTCGATATCGCCGCGCGCGGCTTGGGCGCCGGCCGCGGTAAACGCGGCGATGGCGATCGCTTCAGGATCGTCGAGTGCACTCTCAGCTGCGACCAGCAAAGCGTCGACACTGCCGAGATCGTTGGTGCGCAGAGCGGTCAACGCCTGCCAGGCGGAAATGCGCGCGCGCCAAACCGGGTCGAAGAAGAAGATGGCCTCGTCGCCCGCATCAAAGAAGCGGCGCGCTTCGGCCCAGTCGCCATATTGCGCGGCGATCAGGCCCCGCCAAGGCTGGGCGGCAGGGTCGTTCTGCAAACCAGGATGGGCCAAGGCCTCTTCAGCCTCCTGATAGCGGCCCGCCATGTAATTGCCTGCGCCGCGCAGCGCGGCGACTTCCGGCGTTGTGTCGAGCGCCGGCCGCTCCGACACGGCCAGCTCAGTGAGGCTCAGGGCTTCATGAGCCAGTTCCCAGGCCAGCTGAAAGCGCGCGTAAGCCAGGATCGCCTCGGGTTCGAGACTACTTGAGCTTTGCTCAATCCTGTCGCGGGCGGCGCGATAATCGTCGCCACCGCGCCAACGCTCCAGATCAAGAAAGCCCGCCGTTACAGGCCGGTCCAAGCTCGCCGCCAAGGCGGGGTCGGCGGCGCGCGAAAGCGCCATGCCGCCTGGGCGAGTCAGCTCGCCGCCGCCGGCTATGACGGTCAACTCCAGATCATCCACAAAGGGCAAAAGCGCCACGCCATGGGCGGAGGTGAGCAATTCAGTTTCCGCGAAGCGCCGCGGCGTAATCACGCCGCGCTTTTCCCCATCCGCAGTGAGCACCAGATAGCTATCGCCCACCACCGGATCAGGCACGCGCACCGCACTGCGCGCGCCATTGAGGCCAAAGCGCAATAAGGCGGGGCGGCGGAAGCTGGTCTCGCGCGCAAGGCGGACGGCGCGCGGCGGCTCATCGAGCGATTCCGTCAATATCACGGTCCAATTGGCCCCGGCGGCGCGCACATCGGCCTGGGTCGAGCCCGGGGCCGCGATGCGCAAGGCGGAAAAGTCCGATCCGGACACCACGCGATAGCTGCGGACATGACGGCTTCCGGCGGCCGCGACTTCATCAGCGTCCAAACGGGCGGCCGCATCAAACACAACCCAGAGCGCATCACCCCGGCGAAACACCGCTGCGCCGGGCAAATTAGCCCAAGGGAAAGTCAGCGCCAGATCCGAACCGTCAACTCGCACCTGAACCGGCACGACGCCGTTTTCGGGAGTCGGATCGGGGCGTTCAATGCTCACGGGTTCAGGCGCTGGCTCCACGGCGTCTTCAGCCTCCGCAGCCGCGTCGGCCACAACGGTTTGCGCCTGGGATTCGGCATACTCGCCCAACGCCGCAAGGACAGCACCAGCCCCACCGCCATTGGCCGGCGCCACATCCATAACGACCCGCCCCGGCTCGTCCGACCAGACCCGCGCTTCAACATCGCCAGCCAGGACGAATGCCAGCGTCAGCCCGTCTTCCCCCTCCAACTGCGTGACCACGTCGACAAAGCGCGGCGGGTCGGCGCGAAGGCTGGATAAGTCGATATCGGCTTGACGGGAGAAGCGAAGGACGGCCCGGCCCTCGCTCTGCTCCAGGGCATAGGTGACCGCTTCGGGCCATTGAAAGACGATGCGCGTGTATTCCGTCGCCTCTCCGACACGCACGCTGGCCGGCAAAGGCGGCAGCACAGCATTGGCCGCCGCTTCCGCTGCTGCAGCCTCCGCCGCCGCGCGGGCCTGGGCCGCGGCGCGCTGGGCCTGCTCGTAAGGGCTGATCACGTCCGGCAGCGGGGGCGTGCCTTCCGGCGCCAGATCGATCGCGATCACGTTGTGGGAAACGGACACCCGCGAGTCTAAGGTCCGATTCAAGGCTAGGCGCAATGTGCGGCCGTCGGGATCCAGGCGCGCCATAGCGACATAGTCTGAAGCCTCCGCGGTCAACACCGAGATGTCGGCGTCGATGGCGTCGGACAACCGGGCGATCACCACCGCCCCTGCAGCGATTTCAGCGTCAGCGGACAAGTCGCCGCCCTCGGCTTCGGGCAGCACGATGAGGATGCGGGTGGTCGCCCCTTCCTGCTCGACATCCAGGGTCGCCGGCGCCTGCGCGAGAGCCGAGGCGCTCAACGCCGCAAAAGCAGCGCCGGCAGCGAGCAGTATGCGTCTAGCCTTCCGCAACGACACGGCGGGCCTCCGCCTCTGCGGTGGTTTCCAGCGCCTCGGCGCGCGCGCGCAGATTGGTCGTCAGCTCGGCGGCGTGGAGGGGATTCATCTCAGCCATGACCTGGGAGAATTTGCGCGGGTTCTCGCGCTGATAGCGCTCTGCGACCATGAAGAGCGTTTCTGGATCGCTTTCACGCATGGCGGAGAAAATTCCCGCCGCTGCAGGCGGCTCCAGCGCCATATAGGTATTCAAGATCTCGCCAATCTGTTCTTCACGGCGGTTGTCCAGCTGCCCCAGCAACGCCTGAACCTCATCGCGCAGGCTTTCCAGCTGTGCGATCCGTTCGTCGACCCGCTGCTCGGCGACCACCAGCAATTGTTCACGGGTGTCCAGCCCCTCTTCGCGCTGGTCCAGTTCGCGGCGGCGGGCTGCAAGATTGCGTTCCAGCCCAAGCCGCGAGGCATTGGGCAATTCCCGGCGGGCCGCATCGCGCAGCGGCGGGGGCGGCGGCAAATCATCCGCCTCCGCATCTTCCGGCTCGTCGGCCGGCGGCTCATCGTCTGGCGCAGCGGCATAGGCGCGCTCCGTCAGCAACGCGCTGACATCGTCCAGCAGCGATAGGCTTTTCAGAGCTAGCAAGCCGCCCAGAAGGACGGCGAGGAGGAGAAGCGGACGCGCACCCATCTCGTCAGCGCAGCGCCTTTAACGCATCAAGCAGGCCCTGCTCTTCATCGGTGCGCTCTGGCGCCCGGCGGGTCGGCGGAGGCGGAGCAGGACGCTCGCGCCGAGCCAGCGCCGACTGCGCCTGGATTTCCCCTTGATCTGTCAAGAACCGGAGCTCGTCGGACAGGCGGCGCGCGGCGTCGACATCGGACTTGAGCGCCGCGCCCTGCTCTTTCGACGCGCGGTCAAGCGCCGCCAGGCTGGCGCGGGCGCGGTCCACAGCATCATTAAGATCGGTGATGGTGGTTTTCAGCCCGTCTTGCCCGGAGCGCAGAGCGCGCAGGCGGCGGTCGACGCGCCAGCACATCACCACCGCGGCGGCGAGCAGGAGGCAAACCAGGGCTTCGTAGGCGATCGCGGCGAGTGTCATGAATACCCCATCAGTGATTTACGGGCGGCCTTGGAGAGCGGTTTCTCCAGCCGAACACCGATGTTGTGCCCGATTCGGCCCATCTTGCCGTGGGTGAGTTGGATCGCTCCGCACCGCAAATCCACGCCGCCATCGGGGCCCGCATCCAGCATCAGCGTATCGCCGACCTTGAGATTCATGACTTCACCCAAAGGCTTGCGCATTTCGTCGAGGACGGCGGAGACCTCCATCTTGGTCGACCACAGCTCGGTCGCGAGGTGGCTTTCCCAGATATTGTCGCGGCCGAATTTCTCGCCCATGAACTGCTGAAGAAGCATTTTGCGGATCGGCTCCAGCGTCGCGTATGGCAACAGCAACTCGATCCGCCCGCCGCGGTCTTCCATGTCGATGCGCAGCTTGACCAAAATCGCGGCGTTAGCCGGCCGTGCGATGGCCGCGAAGCGCGGATTGGTCTCCACCCGGTCGAGATCAAACTCCACCTCTGTCAGCGGCGCAAAGGCGGCTTTGGCGTCGTCGAGCACCACTTCGATCATGCGCTGCACCAAGGTGCGCTCAATCGTGGTGTAAGGCCGGCCTTCAACCCGCATCGCCGAAGTGCCGCGGCGGCCGCCGAGCAGCACATCGACGATGGAGTAGATCAGATTGGAATCGACGGTCAGCAGGCCGTAATTGTCCAACTGCTTGGCGCGGAACACCGCAAGGATCGCCGGCAGCGGGATTGAGTTGAGATAGTCGCCGAACCGGATCGAAGAAATATTGTCGAGGCTCACCTCAACATTGTCTGAGGTGAAATTGCGCAAGCTTGTCGTCATCAACCGCACCAGGCGGTCGAAGACGATCTCCAGCATCGGCAGGCGCTCATAAGAAACCAAGGCCGAGTTGATGATCGCCCGAATGCCCGAGCGCTCATTGGCTTCGTCATCGGAGATCGAGAAGCCGAGCAGGCTGTCGATCTCGTCCTGATTAAGAATGCGTTCCGGACCGGAGCTGGACTGGCTGGGCACGAAGGTTTCACCCTCATCGCCGCCGACCATCGCCTCCCATTCAGAGGCGAGCTCGTCGCCGGCGTCGCCGTCGTCTTCACCAATGGAATCAAAATCCACCTGGTCGCCGGCGGCGGCCGCTTCCCATTCGGCGGCCATGGCATCCTGATCAACTTCACTCACGTCTTTACGCCTCGCCTTACTGCGTGATCAGGGTTTCGGTGAGGAGCACACGCTCCGCACGTGCCGGAGCGATCACCAGATTCGTCCGGCGCAGCAATTCCGCGCGCAGCCGGAAGGTGCCCATGGAGCCGTTGATGTCCTCCACGCGCAGAGTGCGAATAAAGTCCCGATAAGTGTCTTCGAGATGCAGGTGCACGTCTTCGCGGGCGAAAAGCTCGGTCAATTCCGGATCCTCGTAGACCAAAACCAAATTCAGGCTGATCAGCGGCGCATTGGGCCCGCCGTCATCAATATTGGTGACGACTTGGAACTCGGGGCTCTCGTACATCTCGAAATAGGCGGCCGCCTGCTCCGCGTCGGTCGGGGCGTCTTCGACGATTTCGGCCTCAGCATCGGCGACGACTTCCTCTTCACCGCCACCCAGGAACATCAGCGCGCCCGCAACCCCGCCCAGGATCACGATTGCAGCCGGCAAGCCAATGAAGAGAATGAGCTTTTTAAGCCCACCCTTCTTCTCTTCTTCGCCGCCTTCCGCGCCGTCTTCGGTCTCTTCACCGGCGTCTTCAGCCTCTTCGGCCATGACCCGATCCTCCTGATTCCAAGGCGCAATACGCCCTTCACTGAAACCATTAACCGGTGACGCGGTTAACGATCCGTTTGGAAACGGCGCGAAGTGGGCAGAAATTGCCGCTCCATCCGAGAAACGGGCAAAAGCGCGCTGGGTAATTTTCCACTCCGCGCAATCAAAACTATAAATATCAACGCGTTAACCATGGCACGCCCCTTGCGCAGGATGAGGGCGTCGGGCCGGGGAGAAACCCTGGCCGGCGCGCACCGCCAGAAGGAGGCCTTAACAGCGCCATGGACAATACGATGCTCATCGGGCTGACCCGTCAGCTGACCCTGCGCCGCGCCATGGATGTGACGGCGAATAATATCGCCAATGCGCAAACCACCGGCTTCAAGGCCGAGCGCGTCATGCTGGCGGAAAATCTCGACAGCCGCGCGCGCCATGTGGACGGACCCAACCGCGTCGCGTTTGTCGACGAGTGGGCGCTGGGCCGCGATTTCTCCCAAGGCTCTCTGCAACAGACCGGCCGACCGCTGGACGTGGCGCTGGAAGGCGAAGGCCTGTTCACCCTGCAGACTGAAGCCGGCGAGCGCTTTACACGCGACGGCAGCTTCACGCTGAACGCCGATGGCGAACTGACCGCCAGTGACGGCGCCCGCGTGCTCGACGATACCGGCAATCCTGTTCGGCTTGATCCCGCCGCCGGCCAGATCACCATCGATCAGACTGGAGTGATTAGCCAGAACGGCGTCGCCGGCCAGCGCCTGGGCATCGCCGTGTTTGAAAACGCCTCGCTGCTGGAAAAGACCGGCGACAACCGCTTCACCGCGCCGGAGGAGGCTGAACGCCTCGCCGATGCGCCGCCGCTGGTGCGCCAGGGTTTCACTGAAACCTCCAACGTGCGCCCGATGACCGAAATCACACGGATGATGGAAGTGAGCCGGGCCTACGCCTCGGTCACCCGCATGATCCGCGACGCTGATGAACTCAGCCGCAAGGCGATCGAACGCCTTGGCCGGCCCTAATTGACCCGAAGGAGCAGCTAAGATGCGCGCCCTCTCCACCGCCGCCACCGGTATGGAAGCCCAACAGCTGGCCGTTGAGGTCATCTCCCATAACCTGGCCAACATGAACACCACAGCGTTCAAGCGCCAGCGGGCCGAGTTCCAGGATCTTCTTTATCAAACGATCAGCCAGCCCGGCGCCAACAGCTCGGACGCCGGCACCATCGTGCCGACCGGCGTTCAGGTCGGCCTGGGGGTGAACGCCGGCTCCGTTTACCGGATCACCGAGCAGGGAAGCCTCAATCAGACCGACAATCCTTATGATGTCGGCATCACCGGTCAGGGCTATTTCCGCATCCAGATGCCCAACGGCAACGACGCCTATACCCGAGCCGGCAATTTTTCTTTGTCGCCGGACGGCCAGATCGTCACGGCGGACGGCTATACCGTGATGCCCGGCATCGTGGTGCCCGCCGAAGCCCGCCAGATGGTGATCAACCAGCAAGGCCAGGTTCAGGTCCTGCTCGACGGCCAGCCGGCGCCGCAAGTGGTCGGCCAGATCGAGCTTGTCACCTTCCCCAATCAGGCGGGTCTCGAGCAAATGGGCGACAATCTGCTGCTGGAAAGCGCCGCCTCCGGCGCGCCCAACGCCGGCCTGCCCGGCCAGGCAGGCTTCGGTGTGATCCGCCAGGGTTTTGTGGAGAGCTCCAACGTCGATGCGGTGACCGAGATCACCGCCCTCATTCAGGCCCAGCGCGCGTATGAGATGAACGCCCGGGTCATCACGGCGGCCGATGAAATGCTCGCCGCCTCCTCCAACCTTCGCTGAGGCTTAAGCCATGATCCGCGCCGCCGCCGCCGGTTTCGCCGCCCTGATCCTCGCCAGCGCCCCCGCGTTCGGCGAGGAGGAGCGAACCGTCATTTTGTCTGAGCGCCTAAGCACCGATGGCGCGGTCATCACCTTGGGCGACCTGTTCGAGGACGCTGGTGAGGCGGCCGATGTAGCTGTCGCCCGTGCGCCCGCGCCAGGTCAACGCTTGTCTCTAGACCCCAACTATGTGCGCAGCGCCGCCGCCCGCGAGGGTTTGATCTGGGCCAACGCCGGCAATGTGCTGCGCATCACGGTGGAGCGCGAAGCCCGCCAGATCGGCGCGACAGAGATCGCAAACCTCATCCAGGAAGCGATTTTCGTTGAGACCGGCGAAACGCATCTGGTGCGCCTATCCAACCAGCGCCTGACACTGTTCGCGCCGATGGACAGCTTTGGCGGGCCGGAGCTGGTCAGCTTTGACCATGATGCGACCTCCGGCTTCTTGCGCGCGGAGATCGCGGCCTATCCCGGCGGCGAGCCGGTTCGGGTCGCCGGGCGCGCCGAGCCCGTGGTCGACATTCCAGTGCTCGCCCGCGCCATCGGGATCGGCGGCGTCATCGACGCCAGCGATATCGCCTGGATGCAGATCCCCGCCCGCACCGTGACCGGGCAAACGCTCATTGATGCGGACAGCCTGATCGGCATGGCCGCGCGTCGCCCGCTGCGCGCGGACACGCCGCTGCGCGCCTTTGATGTCGAGCCGCCGGTGCTGATCGAGCGCGGCGAGATCGTGAACCTGATCTTCCGCTCCGGCCCCCTCACCCTCTCCGCCCGCGCCCGGGCGATCGAGGACGGCGCCCAGGGCGAACTCATCCGCTTTGTGAACCTGCAATCTAATCGGACGGTGGAAGCCGTCGCCGAAGGCCCTGGACGCGCCCGCGTCACCGGCCCGGCCTACACCCACTAAGGAGACGCTGATGCGTTCGATCAAAAACCTGACCGTGATCCTGCTGACCTCGGCTGCGCTGACGGCGTGTGCCGCGGCGGACCGGATGTCCTATGTGGGTCAAACCCCGCCGATGAATGAGATCGACAACCAGGCCGCCCTGACCGGCCTGCCGGGCACCCAGAATCCCACTGCCCGTCACGCAGAAGCCGCCCGCCTCGCCCGCGTTGCGGCGATCACCGAAGCCCAGGCGCGTCAGACCAATCCGAACTCGCTGTGGCGATCGAACTCTGCGACCTTCTTTGGCGATCCGCGCGCTGCGGAGATCGGCGACATCCTCACGGTAGCGATCAACATCACCGACCGGGCCCAGATCTCCAATCAGACCGCCCGCTCGCGCACCTCGGCGGAAGATAGCGACCTGACCAATTTCTTCGGCGGGGAAGCCGCGCTGAGCCAATTTTTTAACGACGCCATTGACCCGTCCAGCGTGGCGAGCTTCGGCACCACCTCCTCCACCCAGGGCGCGGGCAGCGTCAATCGGTCTGAGACCATCGAGCTGACCGCCGCCGCCATCGTCGTCAACGTGTTGTGGAACGGCAATCTGGTGATCCATGGCCGCCAGGAAGTGCGCATCAATAACGAAGTGCGCGAGCTGTTGATCAGCGGCATCGTCCGGCCCGAAGACATCGCCGCCGACAACACGATCGACCACCAGCAAATCGCAGAAGCGCGCATCTCCTATGGCGGCCGCGGCCACATCTCCGACATGCAGCGCCCGCCGGTCGGCCAGGAGCTGTATAATCTGCTTTGGCCGTTCTGATCGGTCCGACTAAGCGCGAAAGCAGGAAGCCCTCGGTCTCGCCGGGGGCTTTTTCTGGCCTCAAAGCCCGAAACGCGCCCAGGCGAAGCGGGTTTCCATCACATCAACGACCGCGCCGGCGAACAGGCTGAGCAAGCCCGAGCGCGTTGGGGTGAGCACCCGGACCTTCGTGGTCTCGCCAAAGCGCCGGCGCAGCTCGCTGCGCGCTTCGGCCAAGCCATCGACCAAGCCCGCCTTCAACGCTTCTTCACCCGTGAAAATGGAGCCGTCGAACAGCTCCTGCCCGGTGTCCAGCTTGTCGCCCCGGCGCTCTTTCACCAGCGCGATGAATTGCGCGTGGATGCTCTCGAGCAGCTTGTTCATCCGGGCTTTCTGCTCATCGGTTTCAGCCGCGAACGGGTCGGCCAGCACTTTGGATTTGCCGGCGGTTTTCACGCGGCGCTCAACGCCCAGCTTCTCCATGGCGTCGGTGAAGCCAAAGCCCGCGCTGATCACGCCGATGGAGCCGACGATGCTGGCGGGATCGGCGAACACCTCATCGCCCGCACAGGCGATCATATAACCGCCGGACGCCGCCAAATCCTCGCAGAACACGAGGACGGGCTTGTCCTTCTCGGCCGCGAGACGTCGGATGCGATCATGGATCAGCCGGGACTGCACCGGGCTGCCGCCCGGCGAATTGACCGCAATCGCGATCGCCGGCGCGCGCGTGTTGGCGAAGGCGCGATCAAGCAGGCGCTCAAGCCGGGTGAGGTTGAGCACGCCTTGCCGGCCGCCTGAGGCGATCATGCCTTCCATGCGCACCAGCGGCACCACCGGAACCTCCGCGCCTAAGACTTTGCGAGCGAAAGCCATGCCGGCTTCAACTTGGGTCTTCACCGTATCAATGACCGACATGGGGGCTCCGTATTAAAGCTGAGCGAGGGCGGTGACGGCGTCACCGCGAAGAAGGGCGTCAATGTCAGGCATGTAGGCGCCGCCATCAGATTCGTGAAGCACCAGACCGGGCAAAATCTGCAAGGGCGCCCTGGAGGTCTTGATGGCTGAAACGATCACCCGCTTGGCCGGGGCATCGGCACGGGGATGGATCGGCAGGATGCGTACTCCGCCCGCCTTGGAGTGAAGCGCTGTGAGGATATCCGCCAAACGATCAGCGCGCTGGATCAGAGTTATCCCCCCGCCCTCTTTAAGGCGCCTCAACCCGATCACGATCCAATCGGCTAGCGAGGTGTCATTGATCCAGGCGGCGGTCTTCTCGTCCGCTGGCGCGCGCAGAGTTTTGGGGTCGTCGAAGAAGGGCGGGTTGAAAAACACCGCATCGACCGGCGCCTCGACCAGCTTTCCAGCAAGCTGACCTTGGCGGATGGTGATCCTGTCTGACAGGCCGTTTAGCGCGATATTGCGCTGTGCGAGCGCTGCTGCGGCCGCATCTTGTTCAATTCCAATGAAGTTTACGCCCGGGTGAAGCACCGCCGCGCTCAGAAGCGCGGCGCCGACGCCGCAGCCGAACTCCACCGCCGTTGACCCCGATTTCAGGGATAAGGAGGCCGCCAGCAAGGCCGGATCGATCGCCGCGCGGTAGCCGCGCGCGGGCTGCAGCAAAGTCAGCTTGCCGCCCAGATAGTCAGAGCGCACCGCCCCCACGTCGGCCGTGTTCAAGCTTCGTCGTCCTGGGGCAGGAATTCCTTGAGCAGCCGCAAGGCCTGCTCGGCCTCATCATCGGGCACCAAAATCCTCCGCTTCACCCACGGCAAAGCGCCGCCGAACGCCGCCGCCGTTTCCGCATCCAGGGTGACCACGTGCAGACCCGCGTCGCGCAACACCGTCTCCGCAAAGTTGAGACGAATGGGGTCATTGGTCGCCAAGACTTCAATCACGCCTATGTCTCCCTTTTGGATACAGGCTTTCTCCACCCTGCGACGCCAACTCACAGCGTCCAGCGCTTGCCGGTGGTGGGGCCGCTTCCTATTGTGCCGCCACGTGAACAAACGTTTCAAGAGGGCTCGGGGTGAACGGCCTGCCGCAAACCAGTTTTCAGCCTGAGGACGCGATCAATCCGGTCGTCAGGCTCTCAACCCTCGCCGCCAACGATATGGCGCAGGTGGAGACGGTCATCGCCGAGCGCGTCGATAGCGAGCGCACGCCGCTGATCGCCTCGGTGGCGCGCTATCTGGTGGAAGCCGGCGGTAAGCGGATCCGTCCTCTAATCACCGTCGCGGCCGCCCGCATGCTGGGCTATGACGGCGCCGGTCACCACTCGCTCGCGGCGGCGGTCGAATTCATCCATTCCGCCACCCTGCTGCACGACGATGTGGTGGATGAAAGCGAGCTGCGCCGTGGCAAGAAGCCGGCCAACCAAGTCTATGGCAACGCCCATTCCGTGCTGGTTGGCGATTTTTTGTTCGCCCGCTCCTTCATGCTGATGGTCGACGCCGGCTCGATGCAGGCGCTGCATGTGTTGAGCCGGGCCGCCGCCGTGATTGCGGAAGGCGAGGTACGACAGCTTGAAGCGGTGCGCGACATCGACCTCAGCCGCGACGATTACCTGGGCATCATTGATGCGAAGACCGCCGCCCTGTTCGCCGCAGCCGCTCAGGTCAGCCCGATCCTCGCTGACGCAGGGCCGGAGATGGAGCATGCGCTGGAGACCTATGGCCGCGAGTTGGGCCTCGCTTTCCAACTGGTCGATGACGCGCTCGATTATGGCGGCCTCGCCGCCGATCTCGGCAAGAATGTCGGCGATGATTTCCGCGAAGGCAAAATGACCCTTCCGCTGGTTTTGGCGGTGGAGCAGGCGGACGATGACGAGCGCGCCTTCTGGCGCCGCGTCATCACCGACCCGAATGGTCAGCGCGACGGCGATCTGGAAGAAGCCGTCGCCATCCTTAAACGCCGCGGCTGCCTGGACGCCACGCTCGAAGCGGCCCGCAACCACGCCGCCAGCGCCGTGAAAGCACTTCAGGGCGCGCCCAAGAATGTCTGGTCGGATTCCCTGGCCGCCCTCGCCGAATTCGTGGTCGAACGCGCCTACTAGGCCGTCCGCCGCCCCTGCCCCAAAACCATAGAGGTCGCCCGATGCGCATCTCCAGCCAGTTCGACGGCGGCAATATCGCGGTCGTCTCCGCCAATAATCCGAGCAATATTCGCCTGCAAATCCGAAAGGATCACGGCTCAGACTTTTACCAGTGGTTCTATTTCCGCGTCTCCGGCGCGGCCGGTCAGGTTTGCCGCTTCGTCATCGAAAATGCGGGCGGCGCCGCCTATGTCGGCGGCTGGGACGGCTATGAAGCCTGCATGTCGTCTGACCGGCAAACCTGGTCGCGCGTCGAAACACTTTATCAGGACGGCGAGCTGGTCTTTGAAACGCTGATTGAAGATGATGCGGTCTGGTTCGCCTATTTCGCGCCCTATTCCATGGAGCGCCACAACGCACTGATTGCGCACTGCCAGTTCGCTCCGCGCGTAATGCTCGATGTTATCGGCGAGACGCTGGACGGCCGGGACATGGACCGGCTGATCGTCGGCGAGCCCGGCGAGGGCAAGAAAACGATCTGGGTCACCGCGCGCCAACATCCCGGTGAGACGATGGCGGAGTGGGCCGCCGAAGGCTTGCTCGATCGCTTGCTCGACGAGGCCGATCCGGTGGCGCGCGATCTCTTGGATCGCGCGGTCATCCATATCGTGCCGAATATGAATCCGGACGGATCCTTCCGCGGCCATCTGCGCACCAACGCCAAGGGCGTCAATCTCAATCGGGAGTGGGACAAGGCCTCAGCCGAGAACAGTCCCGAAGTGCGCTGCGTGCTCGATGAGATGGCCAAGACCGGCGTTGATCTTTTCCTAGACATGCATGGCGACGAAGCCCTGCCGTACAATTTCATCGCGGGTGCGGAAGGCGTGCCGGGCTTCACGCCAGAAGACCAGGGCAAGCTGGATGGCTACAAGACCGAATTGATGGTCTTCAACCCGGACTTCCAGACCGAGCATGGTTATCCGGTCAATGCGCCCGGCTCGGCCGATCTTTCTATCGCCACCAACTGGATGCGCCACGCCTTTGGCTGTCTCGCCATGACGCTGGAGATGCCGTTTAAGGATAGCGCGATCACGCCAGACGAGGACTATGGCTGGTCGCCGGAGCGCTCAATGAAGTTGGGCGCCAGCCAGCTCGACGCCATGCGCGCCATCCTGGACGAGCTTTAGGTCGGCGCTCGTCGCTCCACCGCGGCGTAAAGCCCGGATAAAACCACCACCCACACCACGAAGGCGACCAGCACCGCGCCGTCTGGCCCCTGCGCCGCGGCAAGCCCGGTCAGCACAATCAGGCTGGTCAGGCCGCCATAGATCAGCGCAACGCGCCCATGGCTCCACCCTGCGCGGATCAGTCGCTGATAGGCGTGTTCGGAATGGGCGGTGAGCTTGAGCCGCCCGGCCCGCGCGCGGCGCAAAAGCGTCAGGAGAACGTCGGCGAGGAAGACCAGCACAAAGAGCGGCGCCAGCCAGAGCGACCCGGCAAAGCCCTGCCCCGCCATGGCCAGCGCCCCGCCGGCATAGGCCGCGCCCGCACCGAGCGCGCCGACATCGCCGGCGAAGGCTTTGGCCGGCGGACGGTTGAACACCAAAAACCCGAGGCAGGCGCTGGCCAAAGCGACGCCGATCACGCTGGTGGAAAGCTCACCGGCGACCAGCCCCGCCACCCCAAGCCCAACGCCGGCCGGCGCCATCACGGCTGCAAGCATGCCGTCCGAACCGTCCATGAAATTGGCGGCGTTCACCACGGTGAACACGAACAGCACCGAGCCCAGCACACCCAGCCAGAGCGGGAGGTCTAGGCCATACTCCAAGGTCACGGGCAAGCGTACGACCGGGCCGGCCGCCCCCACCATGGCGAGGCAGAGCGCGACGAAGACGAGAAATTTCAGCTTCTCGGAGAGATCAAACAAATCATCCGCGAGGCCCAAGGCGGCGAACAGGCCGGTGATCAGCAGCACGCCGCCAACCGCCCCGGCGTTGATCGGAAAGAATGCGGCGGCGATGGCGCCGGCGCCCAGGCCGGCGATCAGACCGATCCCGGCCGCGCGCGGCGTCGGGCGGGCATGGGCGGAGCGCGCATTGGGAAAATCCAGAACGCCTGCGCGCACTGAGAGAGCCGTCACGATCAGTGACGCAATGAACGCGGCCATCGCAATGACCAGGAACGCCGGACTCATGCCGCCGCCTGCAACGTCACCGCCTTCACGGTCCATTCCGGATGCGCACGGGAGAGGGCTTCGGCCGCCGCCTGCGCCGCAGCCTCGCTTTCACACAGCCCCAAACAGCTGGCGCCAGACCCAGACATGCGCGCGAGCGTGATCCCTGGGGCCGCCGTCAGGGTCTCAAGCGTTTGGGCGATGGCGGGTTCGAGGCTGATAGCCGACGCTTCCAGATCATTCCGCCCCGCCGCG
Source organism: uncultured Oceanicaulis sp. (assembly GCA_964484345.1). Taxonomy (GTDB): domain Bacteria; phylum Pseudomonadota; class Alphaproteobacteria; order Caulobacterales; family Maricaulaceae; genus Oceanicaulis. The sequence continues at coordinate 34,384 of CAZAGE010000016.1, forward strand.
ATCACTTCGACAGCCTGAGCAACCGTACCGGCGACGGGTGGGCGCGCCCCATCCAGCGCGCCAGGAAACGTAGCGTCATAGGCCTTGAAGACCGGCCCGGTGGCCACCGCTTTGCCCGGATTGACGATCACAGCCGGCAAGGCAGGCCAGGCCACCAGCGGCGTGATTTTTTCACCGATGCCGCCCATCACGACCGGGCGGGAATAGACGCAAGCAGGGACATCAGCACCGACAACCGTTCCGATTTCGGCCAGCTGACGCGTTGAAAATCCAATATCCCAAAGCTGGTTGAGCAGACGCAGGGCGGCGGCCGCATCCGCCGATCCGCCGCCAAGACCGGCCGCGATCGGCAAGCGCTTTGTCAGGGTGAGTGCGGCGCCGCGCTCGGGTTGTTCCGCGGCGGCGCGCAATGCGAAGGCGGCTTTGAGCACGAGGTTTTGAGGTTCATCGGCCAGCGCCGGACCGCGCTCGCCGCCGAGCGACAGGGTCAGCGTGTCCGCCTCTTCAGCGTGGAGCTCATCGCCCCAATCAGCGAACGCCACAATGGAATTGAGCGGGTGATAGCCGTCCGCCCGCACCCGTCCGACGGAGAGGGTGAGATTGACCTTTGCGGGTGCGAATTCGGCGGCAGTATCAGTCATGAGATATCGGCGGGTCCGGCCTCAAGGCCCAGCTCAAGGCGGCGGGTGAGCAGGTCGATTTCTTCTGGATCCGGGTCGAGTTCAAGCGCGCGGCGCCATTGAAACTGCGCTTCCAGCGTACGCCCGACGGCAGCGTAAGCGTCGCCGAGATGCCATTGGATCGTCGGGTTGGCCGGCGACTGGGCGGCGGCGCGCTCCAGCCAGCGCACGGCGTCGTCCAGGCGACCGATTTTGAACAAACCCCAGCCAAAGGAATCAAGCACGGAGCCGTTCTGCGGCGCCAGAGCCGCCGCCCGAGCCGTCAGATCGACGCCTTCATCGACTCGTTCGCCGCCGATGATCCAAGAATAGCCGAGATGATTGAGAACGATGGGCTCATTCGGCGCAAGCTCCAGCGCACGCTCATATAACGGTTCGGCGTCGGCCCAGCCGCTCACCTGCTCCGTGCAGATGCCGGCGTAGAAGAGGTGTCGCCAATCGAGAAGCTCATCCGCCGCGGCCCGGGCGCTGCTGACCCTCAGGTAGATCTCCAGCGCCTCTGCGCAACCACCAGTGAAGCGAAGCATGTCCGCAAGAGCCAGTTCTGCATTGTAGGGTGGGCCGCTGGACAGGCGGCGGGCATCTTCCATGGCGAGATCGAACTCGCCCATGCGAAACCGCAACCAGGCTGCGCTCACCCCGGCGTCATAGCCGAAAGTGGTGCGCCTGAGCTGGTCATAGGCCACCAGGGCCTGGTCGTTGAGTTCGAGCTCTTCCAGCAAACTGGCCAGAGCCATCCGCCCTCGCGCGAAGTCCGGGTCGATGCGTTCGATAAGACGCAAGTAGAGCGCTGCGTATTCAGGCGGCGCCTGGACGGCGAGGAAAGCTGTGGGCGCGAAGAGTGCGCGTGCTGCTGCGCCTTCGGCGTCTGGCCGGCGCGGCGGCCGTCCCCCCGCTTCCACCCGCGCCAGCGCTGTGCCGACTTCCGCATCAGCCTGGCCGCTCCCACGCGCGATCTGTGCGCGATAAAGCAGCATGGCCTCATCGGTTCGGCCTTCGCGTTCCAGAAACTCGCCCAAAAGGACTGAGGTGAAATCGCGCAAATTCAGCGAGGCGTCGGCGGCGCGGTAGGCGGCTTCCGCTTCGTCCATGCGTCCGGCCAGCTCAAACACCAAAGCGCGGTGAACCAGGCGGTAGCCGGTGACGTCCATGGGTTCGAGCACCAGCCGTTCGGCAACAGCCGCGCGTCCGGCCCGTCCGGTCTTCGCTTCGGTCCAGTCGGCCAGTATGCCCGCCACCAGAGCGCCGAACGGATCGGCGTTGGCTTCACGCCCCGAGGCGGCTGCGATCGGCGCGCCGGCCAGGCGTGCGGCATCGGCATAGCGATGGGCGAGTTGGGATGCGCCCTCAGCCTGGATCGCGTCCTCGGCCGCCTCATCGGCGCGCCGGAAATCACCCGCCGTGAGGGCGGCGATAAACGCCCGCTCGGTCACCAGGGCTGAGTCCGGCTCAAAGCTCAGCGCCTCGCCATAAAGCCGGGAGGACGCGCTGACATCGCGGACCCGGCTGGCGTAGCTGGCCGACAGCACCGCGCCATAGGCGCTTTGCGGACCATCGTCAGCCGGCAGGAAGACCGGCCCTCCAGCGCAGGCTGAAGCGGCCAGTCCGATCACGGCGATGAGCCCGGCACGCAGGGCCGAGATGGGGCCCATGGCCGTTCTCCCTACATATTCGGGTAGTTGGGACCGCCCGCCCCTTCGGGCGTGGTCCAGTTGATGTTCTGGTTGGGGTCTTTGATGTCGCAGGTCTTACAGTGCACGCAATTCTGCGCGTTGATCACGAATTTCGGATCCCCGCCCTCTTCCGGCTCCACCCACTCATAGACCGCGGCCGGGCAATAGCGCGCCGAGGGACCGCCGAAGACGTCGTATTCTGACGCTTTTTGAAGGTCCGCATCAGACAGCTTGAGATGCACCGGCTGGTCTTCTTCATGATTGGTGTTGGAGATGAAGACCGACGACAAACGATCGAAGGTCAACACCCCGTCCGGTTTGTCATAATGCTTCGGCTTGCACTGGGAGGCCGGCTTGGTGGCTTCATGGTCGGCGCCGCCATGGCTGAGCGTGCCGAAGACAGAAAAGCCGCCGAACAGATAATTCGTCCACATATCCAGACCGCCCAGCATGACGCCGAGCAGCGTGCCGAACTTGGTCCAAAGCGGTTTGACGTTGCGAACGTTCTTCAGCTCTTTTTTGACCCAGCTGGCGTCATAGGCCGCTTCATAGGCGGTCAGCTCGTCATATCCGCGCGCGTCACCCAGCGCCTCGACGACGGCCTCCGCCGCCATCATGCCGGTCTTCATGGCGTTATGGCTGCCTTTGATGCGCGGCACGTTCACGAAGCCCGCCGAGCAGCCGATCAGCGCACCGCCCGGGAAGGCCAGCTTGGGTACGGACTGGTATCCACCCTCGGTGATCGCGCGCGCGCCATAGGACAGGCGCTCCGCGCCTTCAAAGATCGGTGCGATGTCGGGATGGGTCTTGAATTTCTGGAACTCGCCGAACGGGAAAAGGTGCGGATTTTTGTAGTTCAGGTGCACCACGAAGCCGACTGAGACCAAGTTGTCGCCAAAGTGATAAAGGAAGGAGCCGCCGCCGGTTTCCAGATCGAGCGGCCAGCCCATGGTATGCTGGACCCGGCCCTTATGGAAATTCTCCGGCTTGATGCGCCAGAGCTCTTTCATGCCGATGCCGAATTTCTGCGGATCGCGGCCTTCGCCCAGGCCGAACTGCTCGATCAGCTTTTTCGACAGCGAGCCGCGCGCGCCTTCCCCGATTAGGGTGTATTTGGCGCGCAGCTCCATGCCCGGCTGGTACATGTCTTTTTGCGAGCCGTCCTTGGCGACGCCCATGTCGCCCGTGATCACGCCGCGGATTGCGCCGTCTTCATAAATATACTCGGCCGCGGGAAAGCCTGGATAGATCTCGACGCCCATGGCTTCGGCCTTCTCGCCCAGCCAGCGGCACAGATTGGCCAGCGAGCCGACATAGCAGCCGTGATTGTGCATGAATTTAGGCATCGCAAAGCCGGGCAGCACGGCGGAGCCGGCTTCACCCAGTGCGATGAACTGGTCTTCGGTCACTTCGGTGTCGAACGGCTGGGTCGGGTCGTCGCGCCAATCCGGGATCAGCTCGTCGAGCGCTTTAGGATCAAAGACCACGCCGGAGAGGATGTGGGCGCCCACTTCAGAGCCCTTCTCCAGCACGGCGACGGACACGTCCTGACCCGTTTCTTCGCACAGCTGCTTGATTCGAATGGCGGCCGCCAGACCTGCAGGGCCCGCCCCTGCAATGACGACGTCATAGTCCATGGATTCACGTTCGATCGCCCCGTCGGCCATGTTCACTCCCAGACCTCTTGTCTCCCCGATGCGCAGATAGGCTCTGGCGCACGCTTTGTGCCCGTCTTAGCTTAGGTTGCCTTATGGAGCTAGGGTGTCCGGGCCACCGGGCGAGCTCCGTTGCAGATCAGGAATTCTCCGTATTCGCCATGTCCCAGCCGTTAAGCCCAGAAGACATCGCTGCGCTTGAAAGCGTCGTGGACTGGTGGGCGGACGCCGGCGTGGAGGCGCTGCCCCCGCTGCCGGAGGAAACACGCGCGAGAAAACCCGCGCCGCGCCCGGCGAAACAGCCGCCTGCAGCCCCGCCGACCGCGTCACCTGCAGCCGCCCAAGCAGCCGGATTCGGCGCGGTCCCCGACCAGGATGGGCTCGCCATGGCCCAGGAGGCGGGTGACCTTGAAGCGCTCAAAGCGGCGCTGGCGGAATTCAATGGCTGCCCGCTCAAAGCGACGGCTCGCAATCTGGTCTTCGCCCGGGGCAATCCGCAAGCGAAGGTGATGATCATTGGCGAAGCGCCGGGCCGGGACGAGGACGCGGAGGGCGCGCCCTTTGTCGGACAGGCCGGACAGTTGTTGGACCGCATGCTCGCCGCGATCGGATTGGATGAGACCAGCGCCTACATCACCAATGTCGTGTTCTGGCGCCCGCCGGGCAATCGCAAGCCGACCGACCAAGAGATCGAAGCCTGCCGCCCCTTCGTGGAGCGGCATATAGAATTGGTGAAACCGGATGTGCTGGTGCTCGCCGGCGGCATCTCGGCGCAGACCCTGCTGCGGGCGAAATCGGGGATCACCAGCCTGCGCGGCCGCTGGGCTGAGTATGAGATGAGTGATGGCGCCAAGCTGCCGGTCCTGCCCATCTTCCACCCGGCCTTCCTGCTGCGCCGCTCGCAGGAAAAAGCGAAGGCCTGGGCGGACTTGCTGAGCTTGAAGGCGAAACTTGGCGGCTAGCGCAAGCGTCCCTCGCCTAGTCCTTATGGAAGCGGTCGAAAATATGCTTGACCCGATCCCAGACGCCGGGGTGACGCTTCAGCCATCCGGTGATCATGCCATGGGCGCGACGCGAGGTCGCTGCGAGCAAAATCATGGCAATGATGAAGAGCGGCAAGCCCAATGGAATGGGCAGGAAGAACAGAGGAATCGCAATAACGAGCAGGAAAATCGCGAGCACAACGGCGATCGAGCGGGCGATCACCTGGATCATCCCGTTCACGGGGCCGGGGCCCCTTCCGTTAAACGGCTCGTTCATCGCCACCCTTAGCGGCTCCTTCTTCCGGGGCCATCACTGGCCCATCCAGATAGGGTCACAATTGTGGCCCGACAATGTCACGGCGCATAGGCTCTGCAGTGCCGGAAGCGCGCGTTAGTGGCAGGGCAGGTCCGAATTCGCAAGGCGCGGTGCTGAAAAGGCACATAGTGCTGCGGCGGTCCCACGTTAAGCTGTTTAACAAGATTTCATTTCCGGATCCTTGCGGACATGCCGCTTCAATCCCTTCAAATCCTTCGCGCAATCGCGGCCCTGATGGTCCTGATCAGCCACCTTGGCCAAAGCGAGATGCGGTTCTTAGCCGATCCCATCATGCCGGCCTGGCTGGTCGCCGGGGTCAGCGGGGTGGATCTATTCTTCGTCATTTCCGGCTTCGTGATGGTCTATGTCACGCGGCCCCTGCCACCGGCGAATGCGACCGCCATCGGCGGGTTCCTGTTCGCCCGTGTGACCCGCATTTATCCGATTTACTGGGTTTTCACCGCCGCGATGATTGCGGGCTACGCGATGCTTCCCGGCCTGTCGCGCGGGGCTGAGGATTTCGACCTTCTCGCCACCCTATTCCTGTTACCCAGCGATACACAGCCGGTCCTGGTGGTCGCCTGGACGCTAATCCACGAGATGTATTTCTACCTCGGCTTCGCCCTTTTGCTGCTGGCGCCGGCGCGCTGGTTGCCGGGGTTGTTGCTCGCCTGGCTCGCCGGTGTCGCGATCGCTCATAGCGCCGGGCTTTCAAGCCTCAGCCCCGCGCTTGCTATCCTCGTCCATCCGCTCACTGCGGAGTTCATTTTGGGCTGTGCGATCGGCCTGCTGGTGGTGTCGGGACGGCGCAAATTCGCCCTGCCCGCCCTGGCGTTGGGTGTGACTTGGTGGATCGTCGCAACGGCGGTCTTGTCGTTCACTGATTCGCTAACCCAGGTTCCCATGGGCTGGGACCGGGTGCTCGCCTGGGGCGTGCCGGCCGGGCTCATCGCCTATGGCGCCCTTGGCCTGGAGCTGGATCACGGCGTGAAGGGCCCCAAGAGCCTGGAACGGGTTGGGGACTGGTCCTACGCGCTTTATCTCTGCCACTTGCCGCTAGTGGCTTACCTGACGCGCCTGTCGGCGAACCAAGGCCCGGACCTGGGCTGGTTCGACAATACTCTGGTGATGATCCTTGGCGCGGCCGGCAGCCTCATCGTTGCGGCGATGGCGTTTCACCTGATCGAACGGCCGACCATCCGATGGGCCCGTCAGGTGGGCAAGCAGCTGTTTAAGGCCGACCAGTCAGCCGGGGCACGCACCCCGGCCGACCGGATCTGGTAAGCTTTACTCGGCTGCGACCTGCTCATCCGCCGGCGGCGTCCAGCGCAGGATCGGCGAGCGCGCGGCGCGCGTTTCATCCAGACGTTTGGCGGGCGCGTGGACTGGGGCCGCAGTGAAGCGATCGGCCTCGCCCGCTTTCGCCGCCAGGGCCAGGCCTTCCAACGTGTCGCAGAAGCGATCAAGGCTGGCTTTGGACTCAGTTTCAGTCGGCTCGATCAGCATGGCCCCGTGCACGACCAGCGGGAAATACATGGTCATGGGGTGATAGCCCTCGTCGATCATCGCCTTGGCGAAGTCCAGGGTGGAGACACCCGTGTCCTTCAAGAAGCGATCGTCGAACAGGGCTTCGTGCATGCAGGTCCCTTCAAAGGCCTGCGTCATCACATGGCTCAAGCGCGCCTGGATATAGTTGGCGTTCAGCACCGCGTCTTCGGCCGCCTGCTTCAGCCCGTCCGAGCCGTGGCTCATCATGTAGGACAGGGCGCGGGTGAACATGCCCATATTGCCGTGGAAGGCGGTCATCCGGCCGAAGGGATCAACACCATCCTCGCGCGCGTCCTCTTCGTGCTCGACCATCGTCCAGCTGTCGCCGTCCTGCTTGACGAAGGGCACCGGCGCAAAAGGCGCGAGCGCTTCGGAGAAGACCGTCGGACCAGAGCCGGGACCGCCGCCGCCATGGGGCGTGGAGAAAGTCTTGTGCAGGTTGATGTGCATCGCATCGATGCCCAGATCGCCCGGCCGCACACGGCCGACAATGGCGTTGAAATTGGCGCCGTCGCAGTAGAAATAGCCGCCCGCCTCGTGGATCAGATCGGCGATTTCGCGGATGTCGCGCTCGAACAGACCGCACGTGTTGGGGTTGGTCAGCATGATGCCGGCGACGTCATCGCCCAGCTTGGCCTTGAAGGCCTCCATGTCGACCCGGCCGCCCGCGTTGGCGGGGATTTCGTCCACGGTGAAACCGCACTGCACGGCGGTCGCCGGATTGGTGCCGTGGGCGCTTTCCGGAACCAGTACGCGGCGGCGGTGGGTCTCTCCGCGCGCGTCCAGCGCGGCGCGGATCGCCATCATGCCGCACAGCTCGCCATGGGCGCCGGCCTTCGGGCTCATGGCCACGGCCGGCGTGCCGGTCAGGGTCATCAGCCAGTGGGCCAGCTCGCCGATCAGCTCGAACGCGCCCTGCACGGTCGATTGCGGCTGCAGCGGGTGAATGTCGCCAAAGCCCGGAAGGCGCGCCATTTTCTCATTGAGGCGGGGGTTATGCTTCATCGTGCACGAACCCAGCGGGTAAAGCCCCAGATCGATGGCGTAGTTTTTCCGGGACAGGCGCACATAGTGGCGCACCGCCTCCGGCTCGGACAGCCCCGGAAAGCCGATCTCGCCCTTACGATCCAGCCCGCCCAGACGCGTTGGGCCGCCCTTGGGCTCGTCGAGATCGACGCCGGTATTGTCAAAATGCCCGCGCTCAAAGATCAGCGGCTCGGCCTGATCAAGGCCCTTGGAACCGGAAAACGTGTCTTCATAGGCGCCTGCATCATGGATGTGAAGCGGGCGGGACGGACGGCCTTGGGAATTCATGGACATGGCTACAGCACCTCTTTGAGGCCGGCTTCGAACGCGGCGAAGTCTTCGTCGGTGTTGGTTTCGGTGGCGGCGACCAGCAGGAGGTCATCGAGACCCTTGCCTGGATAGAGGCGGCTGGCCGGAACGCCAGCGAGGACGCCTTTATCGGCCAGGGCGTTCACGACGCTGGTGGCGTCTTTGGGCAGGCGCAGGGTGAACTCGTTGAAGAAGGCGTCTGTGACCAGCTCCACGCCTGGCAGGGCGGAGAGGCGGTCGGCCAGCTCGCCGGCGCGCTCATGGTTGAGGCGGGCGAGCTTGGCGAGGCCGGCCTGGCCCAGCAGGGTGCAGTGGATCGTCCAGGCGAGCGCCATCAAGCCGGAATTGGTGCAGATATTCGACGTCGCCTTGTCGCGGCGGATATGCTGCTCGCGCGTCGACAGCGTCAGCACGAAGCCGCGGCGGCCATCGGCGTCCACCGTTTCACCGGCGAGACGGCCCGGCATATTGCGGATGAAGTTCCGATCGCCGCGGCAGGCGAACAAACCAACATACGGCCCGCCGAACTGCAGCCCGACGCCCAGCGACTGACCTTCGCCGACCACGATGTCCGCGCCCATCTCGCCCGGCGGCGTCATCAGGCCCAGCGAGAGGACTTCGGTGAACACCGCGATCAGCAGCGCGCCCTTGGCGTGGGCGGCTTCAGCCAGCGGGGTTAAGTCATGGACCTTGCCGAACACGTCGGGATTTTGAACCACGACGCAGGCGGTGTCTTCGGTGATCGCGGCGGCGATGTCATCGAGAGAGCCGGGGGCTGCGTCCTGGCTGACCGTGTCGATATCCATGTATTTGGCCAGCGTGTGGGTCGCGGCGGCGTAGTGGGGATGCAGATTGCCGGACAGCACGGCGCGGGTGCGCTTGGTGATGCGGCAAGCCATCAACACCGCTTCAGCACAGGCGGTCGAGCCGTCATACATGGAGGCGTTGGCCACCTCCATGCCGGTCAGAGCGGCGACTTGGGTCTGGAATTCAAACAGGGTCTGCAGCGTGCCCTGGCTGATTTCCGGCTGGTAGGGCGTATAGCTGGTCAAAAATTCCGAGCGCTGGATCAGATGATCAACGCTGGAGGGGACATGGTGCTTGTAGGCGCCGGCCCCGACAAAGAAAGGCGCTTCAGAGGCCGCCGTGTTCTTCTTCGCCATCGCCGTGAAGGCGCGCTCGACCGCCAGCTCCGTTGCGCGTCGGGGCAGATCCACGACACCGTCCAGGCGCGCCGCTTCGGGCACATCCTCAAACAAAGCGTCGACGCTGGACACGCCGATCGTGTCCAACATTACCGTCCGGTCTTCCGGCGTCAGGGGGAGATACCGCATCCGCTTACCCTCGTTCCAATTCGCTCATGCGCGCCGCAACGGCGCGTGATTTGTCGTCACCCTGGGCGATCAATCCGTTGATCACGCCCTGAAAGTCTTCGTCGGCCTTGTCCTGACTAAGCTTCACGGTCGCTTCCAGCCCCGTGATCTCCAGCCGCAGACCGATGATCGCCCTCGTCAATCGCGCTAGATAGTCCGGATCGGCGTCTTCCAAAGACCAGGGCGCAGGCTTTTTCTGCTCAAACAGATCGGTCTGCCGGCCAAGGATGGCGAGCGTCTCGTCCGCATCCTCAATCAAGCGCAGTCGGCCATGGGCTTCAGCGCCGATATAGTTCCAGGTCGGCACCACCCGGCCATGGAGCTGTTTGGATGCATAGCTCGACGGTGAGACATAGGCGTCCGGTCCGGAAAACATCGCGGTCGCCTGCACTTCGCGCCCATCCATCAGCTGGAGCGCGAAGCGGTTGGCGCGGGCGATATGGCCTTCAAACGCGACCAGCTCGCCCGCCTCATCTTTGACCAGCGCCAAAGGCGCCTGGACGCAGACGAGTTCCGCCCCGTCCCAAGCGTTGATCGTGGCGAAGGGAAACGCGTCGGCGATGGCCAGCGCGTCGTCCTGCTTCGCCTTGAACACCTGGGAGGGATGCATCGGGTCTAGCTCGTGTGGGCCTTGTAGGCGGCCTCGTCCATCATCGCGCTCAGCTCGGCCTTGTCGGCGAGCTTGAGCTTGACGAACCAGCCTTCGCCGTCAGGGCTTTCATTGACCTTGCCCGGCTCGCCTTCCAGCACGTCATTAACGGCGACGACTTCACCCGAGACCGGGGCGTAAACCTCCGAGGCGGCCTTCACGCTTTCAACCACGGCCATTTCATCGCCCTGCTTGAAGCTGGCGCCGACGGCGGGCAATTCAACGAACACAACATCGCCGAGCTGTTCCGCGGCGTAGGCGGTGATGCCGCAGGCGCCTTCTTCGCCGTCGACGGTGATCCATTCATGGTCTTTGGTGTAGCGGGTCTCAGTCATCTCAGTGTCTCCCCAATGAAATCTGTGCGGACTTAGCCGCGATAAAAACGATGCGGTGCGAACGGCGTTTTCGCCACCTCGGCGGCGCGCGCCTTGCCGCGCACCAGAAGCTCCAATTCGGTGCCCGGCTTGGCCAGCTCAGTCGGGACATAGCCCATGGCGATCGGCGCGCCCACCGTCGGACCGAAACCGCCGGAGGTGACCACGCCAACGACTTCGCCATTAACCGCGATCTCGGTGCCTTCACGGGCCGGAGCACGATCCTTGAGTGCGATGCCGACGCGCTTCTTGGCGGGCTTTTCCGCGATCTGCGCCAGGATTTTTTCAGCGCCGGCGAAGTCCGCCCGCTCGCGGCGCGGCTTGGCCACGGCCCAGGTCAACGACGCCTCGACCGGCGTGATGGTGTCGTCCATGTCGTGGCCATAAAGGCAAAGACCGGCTTCCAGACGCAGGCTGTCGCGGGCGCCCAGACCGATCGGCTTGACGCGCTCATCGCCGAGCAGCAGGCGCGCGAGCTTTTCCGCCTCGTCATTGGCGACGGAGATCTCAAAGCCGTCCTCGCCGGTATAGCCGGAGCGGGAAATCATCACCTCCATGCCGTCGATCGTGAACCAGCCCGCCTGCATGAAGATCATCTTCGCCGCATCAGGCGCGTGTTCGGCCATCACCGCGCCCGCGTCCGGCCCCTGCAGCGCGAGGAGGGCGCGCTCGGGCAGTTCGGTCAGGGTGGCGCGATCACCGATGACAGCGGCGATATAATCAAAATCGCCGCGCTTACAGGCGGCGTTGACGACCAGGAAGAGCCCCTCGTCGTCGGGGCGGGAGACCATGAAGTCGTCTTTGATCCCGCCTTCATCGTTGAGGAGCAGGGAGTATTTCTGTTCGCCGGCGCCCAGCCCTGCGATATCGGCCGTAATCACCGCTTCCAGCGCCACTTCCTCACCGGTCAGGCGCGCCTGGCCCATATGGGAGACGTCGAACAAGCCAGCCTTGGCGCGGGTGTGATTATGCTCAGGCAGAACGCCGTCATATTGGACTGGCATCTCATAACCAGCGAAGGGCACCATTTTGGCGCCGAGCTCGACATGGAGATCGTAAAGCGGAGTTCTTAGAAGCGGCGTATCGGCCATGGGATGTCCTGTTCAAGTCTCAAAGCGGTCAAGCGTTCGCCCGGCCGCCGCTTGGCGACCTGACGGTCACGCCCCCGCTGTCTTTGAAACCTGAGAGATTCCCGCGCGGCGCCGTGAAGCGCCCGCTTTGCTCCTTCGGTGGGGTAAAGCGTTGACGCTTCACCCGCTTTCCAGCGTCGGTCTTTTACCTGCGGTCCCGTAGCCTGAGCGTTTCCGGGGCGGTTGCGCCTTCGGCGTCGGCCTGTTCGCCGATCTCTCCCGCAGATGACCTAATGTGGCCCGTCCAGCGCTTACGATTCCGCACGCCCCGAACGACGCGCAAAACTAGCTCCGGAGGGGTCGGAGTCAATCGCGTTGACGCGTTATGGCGCAGGGAAAGCCATCAAATCCGGCGCCTGTTCCATCTCGCATAGCTTTCAGCCTACATCCGCTCGGGCACATCCAGCCCGATCAGCCCCAGCACCAACTCCAGCTGACGCAGCGTGATTGCGGCCAGGTTTAGGCGCGAGGCGCGCACCGCCTCATCCTTCTCAGGCAAGATCGGACAGGCAGCGTAAAAGCCTGAAAAGGCTTGGGCGAGACCATAGGCGTGCTCGCAGAGCACGTTCGGCGCCCGGTCGCGTTCGGCGCGGGCCAGCGCGGCGTTGAAGCCGTCCAAGCGGCGCACCAACGCCGCTTCGGCGTCGTGGCCGACCAGGATGTCTCCGGGCGTCAGCCCCTGCGCCGTCGCCTTGCGCAGCACCGATTTGATGCGGACCGCTTGGTAGAGCAGATACGGCCCGGTCTTGCCCTCAAAGCTGACGAAGCGGTCCAAGTCGAAAATATAGTTGGTCGTGCGGACATTCTGCAGGTCGGAGAATTTGATCGCGGCGTTGGCGACGCTGCGCGCCACGGCCTCAAATTCGTCTTCGCTCAGGGTTTCGCCCAGCCCAGCTTCGTGGAGGCGGGTGCGGGCGCGCTCTCGCGCCTCGCCAATGAGGTCGGCCAGGCGAAACGTGCCGCCCGCCCGAGTGCGCAGGCGTTTGCCGTCCGTGCCGTTAACGGTGCCGAATTTGACATGCTCCAGACCGCCCTCTTGGGCCAGACCCGCTTTGTAGGCGGCACGGAAGACCTGCTCGAAATGATCGGACTGGCCCAGATCCACCACGTAAAGAATGAGCTCGGGATCCTGCTCCCGGCGACGTTCCAAAATGGTGGCGAGGTCGGTGGTGGCGTACAGCGCAGCCCCGGCGCGGGAGACCAGGATCAGCGGGGCGAGCTCTTTCTTGTCGCTCTCGCGCGCGACACGCACGATCAGCGCGCCCTCGCTTTCCTCCGCCACGCCCTTGGCTTTGAAGTCGGCGACGACTTCCGGGACCAGGTCGTTGACGTCGCTCTCGCCCTTCCACAGGTCGAAATGCACGCCCAGCGCATCGAAATCCTGTTTCAGCGCCGCGATCGACACGGCGATGAAGTGCGCCAGCAAAGCGCGATAGCCCGGCCGGCCGGCCTGCAGTTCGGCGGTGGCTTTGCGCGATCGCTCATTGCGGTCAGCGTCTTCTTTCGCCTTGGCGCTGGCTTGCGGATAAAGCCTCGAGAGATCATCGATGGTGACCGGTGGGTCTTGCGGATAGGGCCCCTTAATCGCCGCATCGAAATACGGCAGGTCCGGCTGCTCGTCTTCCAGTTCGGTGATCAGGTGGCCCATCTGCAGGCCCCAATCGCCCAGATGGATGTCGCTGATCACCTCATGGCCGCGAAACCGCATCAGGCGCTGCAGGCAATCGCCGATCACGGATGAGCGCAGATGGCCGACATGCATCGGCTTGGCCACATTTGGCCCGCCGAAATCGATCATTAGCTTAAGCGGCGTGTCCGAGGCCTGGCCGCCGGTGCGGTCATCTTCGGCGATCACATTGGCGCGCGCGGCGTAGACTTCGTCTGGCGGGGTCAGATTCAAGAAGCCCGGCCCAGCGATCTCGATCTTCAGCTCAGGGTACGCATCACCTAGATGCGCCGCGACCGCTTGCGCTATCTCACGCGGATTGCGCTTGGCCTGCTTGGCCGCAGCCAGGGCGCCATTGCATTGATAGGGCGCGAGATCGGGGCGATCGCTTTCGATCACCTGGCCCAGCTCGGCGGTAAGACCTTGCGCAGAGAAGGCGGCGCCCACATCCGCTGAAAGCGCTTCGACCAGTGACGGCATGAGACTATCCTAGTTTCGGGCGTTAGCCGCGGCCGGCGTCGACCCGGAAGCGCAGGCCGGAGCGATTGAAGTCCAGCTGCTCGTCGGTGAGCTCAAAGCCCACAATGACCTCGAAATTGGCTCCGGAGGTGTCGTTCTCGGCACGCGGGATCGAGATATTGGCGAATTCTTCGATCCAATCCACACGATCCTCACCCGGCTCGAACCGGATGGTGATCGGGTATTCTTCCCGGTGGATCACCGCTTGGTTCGTACGGGTCACCGCTACAAACATCGTGTAGGTATGGGTGTCGCCTGCGGCGGCGGGGCCCCGGCCGAACGCCATGCGTACGGCCATTTCCATATCAATCGGGCTGTTGGTGCGGTCGGTGTAGCGGCACAGGCTCGCCACGTTGAGAATTTCGGCGGTGAAGCCGACATTCTCAAACACCAGATCTTCGCCCTCGATCTGCACCATGCGGTGAGCGTCATAGAGTGCGAGGGCGTTCGGACAGGGCCCCGGATTTGGCTCCGGCGATGCCAGCGGATTGCCCACGTTTTGGCAGCCAGAAAGGAGAAGACCGGCGGTGAGCGCGCTGGCGATGGTGATGCGCATGGGAACCCTCTTATTGAAGTCCGGGCTGCGTCACATCACATCAGGCCCGAGGCGTTGAACTTGATGCGCGCAGCTGGTCTGCTTAGACCGTGTCTTAAGACGCGCGCCGCGTGACCGCAACGCCCGGACGCGCCTTGAAAGGGCCTTTGATGACCGGCAAACCTGATCTCACCCTCCTCCTGGCCAGCCCGCGCGGCTTTTGCGCCGGGGTAGACCGCGCCATCCAGATCGTCGAGGAAGCCCTCAAACGCTATGGCGCACCGGTTTATGTCCGTCATGAAATCGTGCACAACAAACATGTGGTGAACCGCCTCAAAGCGATGGGCGCGGTCTTCGTCAAAGAGCTTGATGAGTGTCCAGACGATCGCCCGGTGGTGTTCTCCGCCCATGGCGTGCCCAAGCGCGTGCCGGCTGAAGCCAAGCGCCGGGACATGTTATTCGTCGACGCCACCTGCCCGCTGGTCTCGAAAGTCCATGCGGAAGCCCAGCGCCATCATAAAAACGGCAAAGAGATCGTCCTGATCGGCCATGACGGCCACCCGGAGGTCGTCGGGACGATGGGCCAGCTGCCCGAAGGCGCGGTGACCCTCATCGAGACAGTCGAGGATGCAGAAAGCTTCGAGCCAGCCGATGCGGCCAATATCGCCTTTGTCACCCAAACCACGCTGTCCGTGGACGACACCGCCGATATCGTCGCCAAGCTGCAGGAGCGCTTCCCGACCATCGCCGCCCCGCACAAAGAAGATATCTGCTACGCCACCACCAACCGCCAGGCCGCGGTGAAAGCCATCGGCGGCGGCGCGGATCTGGTGCTGGTGGTGGGCGCGCCCAACTCGTCAAACTCCGTGCGCCTGGTCGAAGTCGCCGAGCGCGCCGGCGCCAAGGCGGCCTATCTGGTCCAGACCGCGGAATTCGTCGACTGGAGCTGGTTCAACAACGCGAAGCGTGTGGGTATTTCGGCAGGCGCGAGCGCGCCGGAAGAGCTGGTCGAGGACCTGATCGCCGCCATCGCCGAGCGTTACACGGTCCAGATCGAGGATGTCAGCGTCGCGAAAGAAGACGTTGTCTTCAAATTGCCCAAGGAAGTAGCCTGACGCGTCTGTTTGCTAGCGCGCGAAGAAAACTCTTTCACTTGCGAATGAATCGGGCGAGCCTGTCAGCATGGCTAGGGTGCGCGCCGTCGACCGGCGGCTTTATCTTCTCGTTGAAATCGCTGCGCGGCGTTTGCACCGCGAGGTGGACGCGCGCCTGTCCAAGGAGGCTGGCGTCAGCGCCAGCCAGGCCGCCGTCCTCTTCCTGCTTCTGCGCCGTGGGGAGCGGCGGCTGGGCGCCATCGGCGACATGCTCGCCCTGGGCGCCCCGGCCGTCAGCGGCCTGATCAGCCGCATGGAGAAGGCGGGCCTGGTCACAAGGCGCAAAGACGCCAGCGACAAACGGGGCGCCTTGGTGGACTTAAGCGAATCCGGACGCCTGGCGGCCGAACGCGCTGACGCGATATTGCGCGCCTATAACGCCGAGCTGGATGAACGGCTGGGCGATGACGACGCCGACGCCCTGCACCATGCTCTCACCCAGCTGATCACGCCGAACGACGAACGCTGAAGGCCGCACCGCCCGTTTACCCTTCCCTAACCGCCCCACTCAAATCCGCGTGCATTTTCGAGAACTTGGGGCCACCGTATTGGACATGGACGCTGTCTTCGCATCCGGGCTCTCCGCCATCCAATCCGCCACCGGGCGGCTACAATCGGCGGCGGGCCAAATCGGAGCCGTTCGAACGTTGACCATCCCTGCCGCGTCCCCCCAAGACGCAGACCAACCTAGCGCGGCCGCCGGGCGAAGCCCTGCCCCCCCACCACCTGCCGGTTCCGGCGGTCGCGCCCCCTCTTCCCCTAGCCTGATCGACGCCAGCGTCGAAATGATCCGCGCCAAACAAGAGGCGCGTTTGGGCGCCGCCTTGATTGAAGCGGGCGAAGATATGACACGGACGATCTTGGATATTCGCGCCTAAACGGGCTCATCTTTATCATCAGACCGCGCTAAGCTGCGGCGCGATGGCCCAAAACAACGCTCCCCCAAAACGCATTCATTATCGCCAGCTCGGCGAGCGCATCGAAGCTTGGATGCGGACCCGTTTATGGGCGCAAGTGCTGTGCGGTCTCGTTTTGGGGCTATTTGTCGGGCTTGCGCTGAGTCCAGACGCCGCCTTTGTCGAGCCTGAACTCGCTGACATTTTGGGAGAATGGCTTGCTCTGCCCGGCCAGATTTTTCTGGCGCTTATCCAGATGGTGCTGATGCCGCTGGTGGCCAGCTCGATCGTACTCGGCCTCGCCGCTGGCGCCCGCGATCCGGAAAAGCTCAAACATGTCGGCGGACGGCTCGCTATCTTCGTCGGGGCGACCACCACTGTTGCGGCCGTGCTTGGCGCCGGTCTAACGATGCTGCTTCGCCCTGGCGCGCTGGTGGACCTTCCCCCCGACCCGGTCCCTCGTCTGAAGCCGGCGGGTCCCGAAACAGTGAACGCTCCAGGCGAAGCGCTCATCGAAGTCGCGACACAGGCGCCGCACCTGATCGCGAATTTGGTGCCGCAGAACCCACTCGCCAGCGCAGTTGAGAACGAAATGCTGGCGATCGTGATCTTCGCGATCTTTCTGGGCGTGGCCTATGTCGCCTCGCCGAACAAGACGCGGCTGGATCCGCTGATCAAAGTGCTTGAGGCTTTGCTTGAAGTCTCCATGACGGTGGTCAAGTGGGCGATGTATTTGACGCCTTACGCCGTCTTCGGCCTGACCGCGCAGCTTCTGGCGCAGCTCGGCGCCCAATCGTTGATCGCCCTGAGCGCCTATGTCGGCACGGTTCTAGCCGGGCTTGCATTGCTGCTCGCGCTGTATTTCGCGCTGGTGACACTATTAGGACGCATCTCCCCGCTACGCTTCCAGCGCGCTATCGGAGAAGCCCAGCTTTTGGCCTTCTCCACCTCGTCATCCGCGGCGGTGATCCCGCTCTCCATCAAGACCGCCGTTGAACGTCTGCGCGTGCCCTCCTCCATCGCCAGCTTCGTTATCCCGCTGGCCTCGACGGTCAACATGGCCGGCACTGCGCTTTATCAAGGCGCCGCCATTGTCTTCGTCGCCCAGGTCGCAGGCGTGAGCCTATCGCCAGGGGAAGTCGCCTTCATGGTGTTCACCCTGGTCGCCGCCTCGATCGGCGCGCCGGGCGCGCCGGGCGTCTCGATCGCCATTCTGTCCGGCTTGGTGGCGACCTTCGGCATCCCGCCACAAGGTCTGGTCTTCGTGCTGGGCGTCGACCGCTTCCTGGATATGGCGCGCACCAGCGTCAACGTCACCGGCGACCTCGCCGCGGCCCGCATCCTGTCGCGCGAGGCGGGCGCGACCGAGCTCAGCGCGGAGCAGGCGCGCCACTCATGACGCTTTTCTCGCCGCGGCTGGCCGTTTAGCCTGCGCGCCATGATTTCAGTCGACCTTGTTTCTGATCCCGTTTGTCCGTGGTGCTGGCTGGGCCTGCGCTATTGGAAAGCGGCCCGCGAAATGACCCCGGACATTGCGGTGGACACCGTATTGCGGCCCTATCAGCTGGATTCGGCGATCCCGCGCGCGGGCTTGCCCTATGCCGACTATATGCGGTCGAAATTCTCTGGCGATGGATCGGAGCGCTACAAAATGATGCGCGACCACCTTGAGGCCGCCGGGCCGGCGGTCGGCATCGTGTTCAACTTCGATCAGATCGAGATTCGCCCCAACACGCTGGACGCCCACAGGCTGATCCGCTGGGCCCAAGGCCAGAATTTGGGGCTGGAAGCCGCCGACGCCCTGCACCGCGCCTTCTTCGAAGAGCGCCGCGATATTGGAGACCGCGAGACCTTGGCGGACATCGCTGGCGAGGTCGGGCTGGACCCCGGCATTGTCGCGGACCTGCTCGCCACCGACAAAGACGCCGACGCGGTTCAACGCGAAGAGCAATTCTACCGCTCGCTCGGCGTTCAAGGCGTGCCCTGCTTCATCTTTAACGGCCGCTTCGCGGTCTCCGGCGCGGAAGAACCCGAGCGTCTCGCGGAAGCGATCAAAAAGGCGGCGGAGCTACCACCGGCGGAAGACGCCTAACAAATAACGGCTGGGGAGGCTGAGATGTCAGACATGGCGACGGCGAGCTTTTTAGCGGCGATGCTTTATGTGGGGATCAATCTGATCCTGCTGATCCTATTGGGCCTTAATGTCAGCCTCGTGCGGCGCAGCACCAAAACCAGCATTGGCCATGGCGAGGATGAAAAGGTGCTCCGCGCCGTACGCGCCCATGGCAATCATGCTGAGTGGGCGCCGCTTTTCCTGGTGGGGCTTGTCGGCGCTGCACTGATGGGGATCCCGGCCTACGCGATCCATGCCGTCGGCGGGACCTTCACGATCGCACGCCTGCTTCACGCCTGGGGCATGCTGTCTTCGACCGGCCCGAGCTTTGGCCGTTTCATCGGCTCGCTGCTGACGCTGATCACCGGCTTGCTTCTGGGCGCCGGACTGATCCTGCATTCATTGACATAGACTCAGCGACTTTCTTTTCCGAACTGCCGGCCTAGTTCTGTCGTCCAACACGGATGTCAGGAATAGCTCATGGGCGACGTCGCCGCTTGGATTTGGATTGTGACCGGTCTCGCCGGCCTCTTGGGCACGGCCATGGGATTGGCGAGCCTGGCGATGCCGCGCTGGGGCCAATCGGTGGTGCGCCTGGGTCCCGATCCGCGCTGGAAGGGCGGCTGGGCGGAGTTTCGCGCCAGCTATGGTGGCGCGCTAGCCCTGCTGCATGGCGCGGTCCTCTTAACCCTCGCCATGAGCTTTCAGGCCGGCTTCGGCGCGGTGATGGGGGCCAGCTTCGCGGCGTCGCTCTACTGGTTCGGCATGGCGGTGGGCCGCGCGTTGTCCATGGTGCTCGACACCGAAGAAGAAACCCGCACCAGCTATAACGCCGCCGGGATCGGCTTTGAGCTGATCATGGCGTTCGCGCTGGCTGCGCCGTTTCTGGCGCATCTGGGCGGCTAAGCCCGCTCCGCAATGCTCCAGGCATAGGCCGCCATCGGGGCCACGAGCGCGCCCAACTCTTTCGCCTTTTCATTGGACGCATTGCCCTGAAGCGCGCGGGCGTAAACGCCCTGGGCGATGCCAGCCAGGCGGAAGATGTTGTAGGCAAAGTAGAAATCGAGCTTCGGGATGCCGTCGCGGCCGGTGCGTTTGCAATAAGCTTCGACATACTCTTGTTCGCTGGGAATACCCATCGCAGACAGATCGACGCCCAAAAAGCCGGAGCGGATATCCTTCGGTGTGCGCCACTGCATCAGCTGATAGGTGAAGTCGGCCAAGGGATCGCCCAGCGTCGACAACTCCCAATCTAAGACCGCGATCACCCGCGGCTCAGTTGGGTGGAAGATCATATTGTCCAGGCGATAATCGCCATGGACGACACTGGTGCGCTCTTGCGCAGGCGCGTTGGCGGGCAGCCACTCGATCAGCTTGTCCATCTCGGCGATCGGGGTGGTTTCAGCCGCTTTATACTGCTTGGACCAGCGACCGATCTGGCGCTCGAAATAATTGCCCGGCTTGCCATAGTCGGACAGGCCCGCCGCCTCCACATCGATGGAATGAAGCTGGGCCAGCGTGGCGTTAGACGCGTCATAGATCGCCCGGCGTTCTTCGGGGTCGAGATCAGGCAAATAGGGATCCCAGAAAATCCGGCCGTCGACAAAATCCATGACGTAAAACGCCGTGCCCACTATGGCGTCGTCCTCGCACAGGCCATGCATTTTCGGCGCAGGAAACCCTTGAGCGCCCAGCGCGCGCATCACCCGGAACTCGCGGTCCACGGCATGGGCGGAAGGCAGCAGCTTGCCTGGCGGCTTGCGGCGCAACACATAGCGCTTGTGCGGTGTGGTCAGCTTATAGGTCGGGTTGGACTGCCCGCCCTTGAACTGCTCGACGGTGAGCGGGCCTTCAAACCCGTCCACACTGTCCGCCATCCAGGCCGCCAGCGCGCCTTCATCGAATTTCAAGGCGTCAGCGACCGGCTTGGTGCCGGAGAAGGTGTCGTCGAGTTGGGACATGGATGGGTCTCTATGAACTGTAGGTGCGCGCACTTCACCTCACACCGGCCCATCCCTCAAGGGGCAAGCCGATGTTGATGGCAGCAAAGGCGCGGCGAGAGCGCCCTACCCCTCGTTCTTGTGCACCGCGCCGCGCGCCATCACGAAGTCGACGTCCAACAACTCGTCGATATCGGCCAGCGGATCGCCGTCGACCGCGACTATATCGGCGATGAAGCCCGGCGCGATGCGGCCGATCTCATCTTCAAGACCAACATGAATGGCGCCGGTGATGGTGGCGGTGGCGATGGCGTCCATCTCACTCATGCCCGCATCGACATAGAGGCCGAACTCCTGGGCGTTGTCGCCATGGGCGGACACTCCGGAATCCGTACCGAAAGCGATCGTCACCCCGCCCTCATGGGCGCGGCGGACCATGTCGAGCATTTGCGGACCGACCGTGCGCGCCTTGGCCGCCTGGAAAGCGGTCATCCAGCCCGCATCGGCCTGATCAGCCACCCAGACACCGGCCATCACCGTGGGCACCAGAATGGCGTCATTGCGGCGGAACAAACGGATGCTGTCTTCGTCCAGATAGGTTCCGTGCTCGATGCTGTCCCCACCCGCGCGCAGGAAGGCGTTCACCCCGGTCACGCCATGGGCGTGGGCGGTGACGCGGCGGCCCATCATGTGCGCCGCGCCGACAATAGCTTCGAGCTCTTCCTGGAAGAATTGCTGCTCGACGCCCGCGCCGGTCGAGGAAAGCACGCCGCCGGTCGCCGTGATCTTGATGACGTCCGCGCCTTCCTGCACCAGCTGGCGCACGGCGCGCGCGCAGTCGTCCGCACCGTTGCAGGCATAGGGGCTGCCGCTGGAGCGCAGCACATGCACCGCCCAGCCATTGGTGTCGCCATGGCCGCCCGTCGGCGTGACGGCGCCGCCGGCGATGCGCAGACGCGGACCGATGATATCGCCGTCTTCAATGCCAGAGCGGAGAGCGCGCAGCGCTTCGATATCGCCGCCGACATCTTGAACCGTCGTGAAGCCCGCCATCAGCGTGCGCCGGGCGTACAGCACGCCGTCGATGGCGCGGTCAGCGGTCCCTTCGGTGAAGGCGGAAATCCGCCGGCCAGGGCCCTGCTGATTGGTGATGTGGACGTGAGCGTCGATAAAGCCGGGCATAACCCAGTGATCGGAGAGGTCGACCAGATCCGCGTCGGCCGCTTCGATGAAGCCGTCTTCGACGGCGACGATCTCATCGCCGCGCACGATGATCGACACCTGCTCACGCACCCGTTCTTCACCCGGCGCAGCGATCAAATGGCCGGCATGGATGATAGTGTCGCGCGCTTCGTCCTGCGCGAGCGCTGACGGCGCCACGCAGAGCGACAAGGCGACCGCGCTCGCGGTCACAATGTTATTGTATAACATAGACTTACACCTCCCCGACTATCGTCGCGCCTGTTGTCGGCCCTAAGGCCTAGCGCTGTCAAATCGGGAAGCGGCTAAAGCGCCGATCAGAGACCGGGGAGTTTGCGCCCCGCATTGCGCCGGCGCTCGATCTCGACCTCGCCGCCGCCGGTGACCGATTCAATGCGCCGCCGCTCTTCTTCAGGGTCGATCGGTGCAGGTGGCTCTGTGATCACCAGCTGCTCGGTCTCACCCTCGCCGTCGCGCCAGAACAGGATGCGGTCGGCGAAGCTGCGGTCCTTGCGCACCAGGGCGGCGGTTTCCCCGTCGATCAGAGCGCGCACGTCTGGATTGGCGTCAGCCGCGCCGGCTCGGGCGGCCAGCAAGATTTCGGCGTCCGACGCGTTGGACGCTTCAAAATCACCAAACAGAGCTCGCTGGGCCTGGCGGTCCTGGAAGATGTCTTCAGCGCGCAATTCACCAGGCTGGGGCGGGCGCAGCGCGTATTCCGGCGGCACGGTCAGCGGCGCGATGGTCACGACCCGGAACTCATCCGGCGTCGAACGCTCACTCCCAAGCGCCTGACGGACACCCGAGGTGCACGCGCTGGCGCCCACAAGGGCGATGGCCGAAACAAGAAGCAGATTGGCGGTGCGCATGGCGAGCCTCATCGAGCCTTAAACAAGTTGTTGGTGTTGTACCGGGCCTGAAGCGCGCTGGCCAGCGTCAGGTGAAGTTGCTCAGAAGCTGCGCTGACGGTCGCCATTAATGAACAGGTCCAGGATCAAAAGCGCCACGCCCACCGAGATCGCCGCATCCGCAACATTGAAAACAAAGGGGAAGTAGAGGCCTGAAAAGTCGAGGAAATCAGCGACCGCGCCGTAGGCGACCCGATCGATGACATTGCCGATCGCCCCTCCAATAATCATGCCGAAGCTGATCGCTTGAAGCCGGCGCTCGGCCTGCATCATCCACACCGCAAGCAGTGCGGAGATCGCCAGCGAAATCGCGATCAACAGGCCGATCTGCCACCAGCTGCCCGCCTGGAACAAGCCGAAGCTGATCCCGCGATTCCACACCATGGTGAAATTGAACCAGGGATCGAGCACTTCAATCCGGCTGGCTTGCGACGCGGCGCACGGCCCCGGCGACGGACAAAAATGGTCCAGATTCACCACCCGCAGCATGATGTGCTTGGTGATCTGGTCGACGACCAAAAACACCAAAGCCGTCAAATAGCCAAGCAGCGCATAGGGGCTGCGGCGCGGGCGTCCGAACATCGGCCTCATGGTGTCTCCCTCGTTTCCATTTGGCTATCAGGACGGCGCTGACCGGTCCAGTGAAAGCGGTGTAACACAGCAAAAAGGCTCAAGCTTTCCCTCTTTGCGCCAGCAGATAGGCGTCCACCGTCGCCTTTAGCCCGACCTCGAACGGCGTGGGATCGTCCCAAAACTGCGCTGCGAACTTTGAATGATCCACATGGTAGGGTCGATCCGTCTGAAACTTCATCTCGGCGAGAGACCGCAGCGCCGGAGTCCAGAGCGAGGCCAGCGCCGTCAGCCAGCCGGGCATCTCCGCGATCTTGGCCGGCCGCGCCGCAATCTGCGCCGCCAACTCGATCAGTGCGCGCATGGATTGCGTCGGGGCGTTTGGAACATGCCAGGCTTGGCCATAAGCCTCGTCCGGCGCATCGATGAGACTTTCCAACGCCCTGGCGAAGTCCGGCACATACGTGAAATCGTGGGGCTGATCGATCGCGGCGGGCAGCATGGCGGTCCGGCCCTCAAGCACCGGCTTGACGCCGTATTCCGCCAGCATGGAATTGGGTGCGTCCGCACCGTAGAAGTCAGAGGCGCGAACCGCGACAGCGTTGATCTGGCCAGCCGCATGCGCCTCCATCCACATACGGGTGACAGCCGCCCTCACCTTCGGCTTTTCGCCGAAATCGGTCAGCGGCATATCCTCGCGCAGCGGCTCGGTCTGCGGCCCGTACATGTAGAGATTATCGGCGAAGACGAAACGTGCGCCGATCGCTGAGACGGCGTCGATTATTGCGCTCATGAACACCGGCCAGGTCTTGGCCCATAGTCCGGGCTGATAGGGCAAGCCCAAGGCGCAAACGACGACGTCCGATCCGGCGCAGGCCGCGCGCACCGTCTTTGCGTCAAACATGTCTGTTGGCGCAAATCCTGCGCCGTCCGGCAGGCTTGCCAGCGTGGAGCGCTGCGCCACCTGCACCGGCCGGCCCGCGGCGGTCAACCGATGGGTCAGAGCCCGTCCGACCGCGCCATAGC
Organism: uncultured Oceanicaulis sp.; assembly: GCA_964484345.1. GTDB lineage: Bacteria > Pseudomonadota > Alphaproteobacteria > Caulobacterales > Maricaulaceae > Oceanicaulis. The sequence goes on from CAZAGE010000016.1 coordinate 58,627, forward strand.
CCAATACCGTGACTTGCTTCATCCTTGGGTCCTCCGCCTCGCTTCGCATATGCAAAACGGTGCAGCCCGCTTGGGTCAAGGCGAGCTTTCGCCAAACAAAAAGCCCCGCCGGACCGGCGGGGCTTATCTTATTCGCGCAGTTCGAATACCTAGCTGTCCAGGAAGCTGCGCAGCTTCCGGGACCGGCTCGGGTGCTTCAATTTGCGCAGGGCTTTCGCCTCGATCTGACGAATACGCTCGCGCGTCACGCTGAATTGCTGACCCACCTCTTCGAGCGTGTGGTCGGTATTCATGCCGATGCCGAAGCGCATGCGCAGCACGCGCTCTTCGCGCGGGGTCAAGCTGGCGAGCACCAGCGTGGTGGTTTCGCGCAGGTTGGAGTGGATCGCCGCATCGATGGGCA
>CAZAGE010000017.1:0-56513 GCA_964484345.1 uncultured Oceanicaulis sp.
AGACCGCGACGGATCGGACAGGAACGCCGCCACCCGTGCGAGCGTCTTGGTCTCTTCGGCATAGAGCACATGCAGGATCACGCCGACCAGGAGCGCATGGGCGGTCTTGTCCCAATGGGAGCGCCGTTCCAGCGAGCCTTCGGGATCCACCAAGATATCGGCGATGTTTTGAACATCGCGGATTTCATCCGCCCCGCGCCGCACTTCCAAGAGCGGGTTGTAGCGTGCGGCGTTCGGATCGGTGGGATCAAAGCGCAAACAATGAGAAAAGCGCGATCGCCAACCGGCCGTCAAAGTCCAGTTCTCCCCTTTGATGTCGTGGATCACCGCCGAATGCGGCCAGCTCAAAAGGGTGGGAACAACCAGACCCACGCCCTTGCCGGACCGGGTCGGTGCGAAGGCCATGACATGCTCCGGCCCGTCATGGCGCAGATAGCGCCCGCGCCAGCGGCCCAGGAAGACGCCGGACGGCTCCAGCAATTGCGCCTGGCGCACATCGCGCCGCGCCGCCCAGCGCGCTGAGCCATAGGTGGTGACGTTACGCTGCTCACGCGCGCGCCAGACCGATCCGATAATGGCGGCGACCGCGCCCAGCACGCCGCCGGACGCGGCGATCATGCCGGCGCGATTGAAGACATCCGGCGCATAGGGCTCGAAGGCATACCACCACTCAAACAAGCGCCAGGGCGGATAGATGGGGGCGCCGGCGAGCGAGAACCAGGAGGGGCCAAGACGCGGTTGATATCCGAGTTCATGGGCGGTCCACTGTGTCGCGCCCCACAAGCTCATGAGGATGATCGCGAACACGAGCGCGGCTTGACCGATGAGAACGCGGGTGGGCGTCAAGGCGAATGCTCCTGGCCGGGGGGATATCGCTCGCCGGCGACCACAAGCCTTCCCGGACCGCGGTCATTTCTCAATCGAGGGCTGCGTGCATTTGCGGGTAGCGCGTCGCGTCAGCGATGACGCGGACCTTCTCGATAAGGCTGGTCGTGCCCGTCCAAGGCCTCCATCACCTCGTCACACAAAGACAGGGCGTAGGCCCGGCCCGGAAAGCTCCGATACGCGGCCAGGAAGGCTTGCAGCGCTTCGACCCGCTGCAGCGCTCGGCTGATCTTTTCGCCCTGATCCGACATACCCGTCCCCCGGTGGATCAAAGCCTGAATCCGTATACTGATTCCCCTGACAGGAGAATCGAAACTGCGACTGCTATCGCGAGGGTCCGCGGGTCTTTCCGAACCGCCAATTGACCCCCGCCTCGCGCATTAATCCCATCACCGCCTGACCCCGGCGCGACTCCAACACCTCTCGCCAGGGCGCCAAGGTGAAGTCTCGCGCCCGCTCAATGACGGCAAACCGCCCCAACGCCATATCCACTCCCTTCATGAACCGGCCTTCGATCCGGGTTCCCGGCTCTGACGGGGTGAAGGGCTTGCCGAGCGCATTGGAGATCGCCGCTGTCTCACTACGCCACTCAGCCGCCTGCAGGCGGGCCTTCGTCCCAGCATCCAGCCCCTCGCCGGGCTTCACCCAACCGTTCTCGATCAACCAGGCGCGCCGCCGCGCCAAAGCGTCCTCCACATCCCGTCCGAAGCCGCGTGCACCCCGAAACGCAGCGTCGGCACCCGCATCCAGCCAAGTCACCGCGTCACGCGCGACCAACTGCTCCAACGGCAACCAGGACCGCACCGTCATCGAAAGGCCAGCCCCGCGCCGAGCGTCAAAGGCCAATGCGCGTTCCCGATAATCCGGTGGGATCCGCCAGCGGCCGTCTTCCGCGCGGCGCACGATCCCAACTCGTCGCAGCGCCTCTAAGCGGCGCACATGCGCCCGCCGAAAAGCCGCCGTAGTACTGGGGTCTTGCTCGGCATGCAGCGCCTCGGAATAGATACCGTCCGAACGCTCGGCGATGTCAGCGATAACGCGATCGGCAGGCCGCGGCCCTGCCCGGCGCGGGGTGATTTCGACGATGGCGCCGTTGGGTGCTAGCGCGCCCAGTTCGCGCACCCCTACATCCACATGCCAGGTCCGGCCATCGACTCCCGCGAGAATGAGCGCGCGCGCGCCGCGCAATTCATCCGCGCCGGTTTGGCCGATGATTTCACCTAACACAGACGATTGCCGCCCATCACTCGGATCGAAGATCGCGAACGCGCCACGCTCCGTCCCCGTCAGACGCGCCATCTCATTGATGATGTCGCCGCGCCGCCCCAACGCACGTAGTTTGGGTTCAAGGTCCTCGGACAGCCGCCAGCGATCCGGGGCTTCCGCGCGTACCAATCCTAAGCGCTCCAGAGTCTTCAAACGCCCCAAAGCCAGTGCTTGCGAGAACCGCGCATAGGGACCGCGACCCTCCGACAGGCTCAGGACGCCGCGCTCCGCCACTGCGACCAGCTCGCGATCCAGACTCGTAAACCGGTGCTGATCCACCTCCCGGCGGCGCATCTGACCGATTTCCAAGTCACGGCGCGGACCGAGCTCTTCCAAAGCGATTTCAGAGGCGCGCTTTCGGAACCCGTGAATGAGATAATCCTTGGCGATCACCAGGTCTTTGCCGAACGGCTCTTTGCCCCGGATGACGATATGGGTGTGGGGATGGGCGGTGTTGAAATGATCGACCGCCACCCAGTCGAGCTTGGTCCCCAAGTCGGCTTCGGCGCGCGCCATAATCTCGCGGGTGAAGGGTTTAAGGTCGCCGAGGGCCTCGGCGTCTTCAGGCGACACGATCAGACGGAATTGATGGCGGTCATCGGAGGCGCGTTCCACAAAGGCCTTGCCATCGGCTTCATCGCTCGCGCGATCGTAGAGCTGACCAGGCGTGCCGTCCCGCTCTACCCCGTCACGCTGGATATAGCTGACATGGGCGCGCAAGGCCCCGGCTCCGCTAACACCCCGCGCCCGCGCGATGTGAACCTTCACGATAACGCGGCGCGCGCGGAAGCGGTCGAAGGGATGGCGGGTGGCCACATGGCCGACCCCGGCGCCCCGCCCGATCCGGGTTCCGGAAAAGCCTTGGCCACGTTTCAGCCCTGTGCGCCCCAGCTTCGCCAAGCCCGCCTGGATGCGCGCCAGATAACGCTTGGCGGATGCATCGCCCCGGCTGCGCACTCGGCCCGGACGCGGCGTGAACTCGTCCCGGTCGTTCACACCCTGCACCATCGCAATCGTAAGCCTGGCCTAAGACTTCCGGCCAAAGCCTGCACGGTAAACCCCGTGCAGGGGTGCAGGCCTAACCCGATGTGCAGGCTTGAGTTTAAGGGGGCATTGCACCCTTGCTTTGATCTTGCCCTCCGGGTTCGCTTTCTCCTCCTCTCTCCCTTCATCCCGCTTGATCCTCGCAGCTCACGCGGTCTGCGCCCTCACCGAAGGTCCAGACGGGGTGCGCTACCCCGAGGATCGCCGTGCCATCGCTCTTGCCCCAATAGCGCCCATCGAAGGAATGCGGATGGTCCGCGAGCAGGAAAACCTCGCCCTTGGAAAGCTGTTCGCAGCCCCGCCAAGCCGGCATCAACCGGCCCTCCAGATCGCGGATTTGAGCGGTCGCGACGACGCTTCCATTGATCGTAATCTCCGCCCCAAGACGGCAAATCTCATCACCTCCAACCGCCACAAGACGCTTCAACACCGGCATATCGTAGGGCAAATAGCCGCGAGACACCGCGACGCGAAGCGCCGCCACTGGCGCGCGCGCCAGCACCAACTCGCCCAGCTGCGGCGCCCGGTTTTCGATCCCGTAAAGCCCGCGCGGCACGCTCGCCGACCCGTTCCAAACAACACGAAGACCGGACTCGGCGAACACCGCAAACGCCATCAAACCGAGCGCCGCGCCGGTCGCCGACAGGGCGATCCAGCGCGGTGAACGCAGCGAAGCTCTCATCGTTCGCTGGTGGACTTGAAGGCGCGGGACTCCGACCAGGCCTTCAAATCATCGCGGTGATAGAAGACCCGCCCGCCATGTTTGCGGTATCGCGGGCCGCCTCCGATCCAGCGCATATTATCCAACGTGCGCCGCTTCAAACGCAGATAGGCGGCGGCCTCCTCCACGCTGACATAGGGGCTTTTATCAGTTCCAAGCTCGCTCTCGCTCATCATCACGCTCCTTTTTCGCCGCAGACAGCGGGGAAGGAGAATGACGATGGGCGAAAACGCCGGACGTCCGGGAGGGTCGAAGGTGCAGGCGGCAGAACGACCCCATAAGAGCCCATGACCCCGTTTTGGGCTGAAGCAACGCCCTGTAGACATAAGAAAACCCGCCCTGCACCAGCGGATGCAGGGCGGGCTCGGAAGAGGAAAACCACTTAGTGGCGCGGGTTCCAGAGGATGGCCATGACGTCTTCATCGTCCTGACCATGGGCGCGTCCAAGATTGGCGTAGACGCGATTAGGACCGAGTTCTGGGCTGGACAGGGTCAGCGAAACATAGGGGTTGCCGCTGTGCTTTCCGATCCGGTTCCAGCCGCCACCGATCTCGGCATTGCCCGCATAAACCCGAAAATCGGGCTGGCTGTCGGCGGTTTTTTCAGCATTGGGTTCAATGCGGATCTGGGCTTTAAGGCTCATCGTCGCGAGCGCGCCTTCATATCCGCCAGTTTCCGTCTTCGTTACATATCCAAGGGCCTGGGCCATTTGTCGTCTCCATGATTTGCGTCGCAGAGCGCCTATCGCCCTGCTGACGGCGAGACCGAAATGGCGGGCGCGACGCGCCGCAACCGGAACGGCCGGAGCGTCAGCGAAGGACCGCAAAGCAAGGCTTTCTTGTCTCGCGAGGAAGCCCGCGCCAGCGGGCGGGGAAGAAAGCCGACGCGGCGCGGTTTGTCGGGGCGCGGCGTTCGCCATAGGTCATAAAGCCGCCCAGCAGGCGATGGCGGGGCTGCCGCTTGCATCGTCTGGCTGACGACACGGCCTGAGCCCGGTTGTGTGAGGGGACAGCGTGGAACGATGCGCCGCGCACCCTGAAGCAGCTTGAAAGCGTCTGTCTTCGGAGGGCCTCACACGCGATCCCGCCGACAGATTCGCCTCCATTGAGGCTGCCTTCCGTTACGCCGGGTCGCGCCAGGATGCGGACAAGAGAGGGACGCAAGCGGCTCGTTCGCCGCTCGCGCCCCTGATGCCGCCCGAACCGGGCCGTCTGTCTGACCTATGCTGCTTTTCGGACCTGCGTCTTGGCCTTGGCGGGTTTGAACAACTTGGCGATCCGCGCCGCCGTGTTCGACAATCCTCCCGCTCCCGCCTTGGTGTAAGCGGTGAAGGGAAAGCGGAAATATCGCGGCAGCCAGCCGGTTTTCTGCTCGCGCCCTTCACCGGTCACGAAGGCCGCAATGATCTCTTTCTGAGTCTTCGCGGTGGTGGTGAGATTGGCTTCGGCCACGGCCTTGCCGCCGATATCGGCGAGCATTGCGTTGATCGCGGCTTTGTCGCGAAGCAGGGTGTAGAAGGCCTCATCGGGCGACCAATAGCGGCCCATATCCACCTCCATATGAACGCCCAAGGCGTCCACGGCGGCGCTTCCCACCTCCAATGTTTCGGCCATGGCGAGACTGGCGGCGCGCATCACGTCCGCATCCGAAAGAGCGATCAACTTGGCGAGCAACTCGCACAGCCGATAGTCATCCCCATTCGGATGCACCAAACGGTCGGCTGTCTCAGTGCGTCCCAAGAGCTTCAACACAGCCGCCCGCTCTTTCGCCATGCGCGCGCGGGCGAGCGATGCGGCCACGCTTTCGGCGGTGATCTCTTTATCGGCTTTGACCGGATCGGCCTCGACGCCCCAGAGCGATGACCCGGCCAGCACGTGCGCGACCATCACCCGCACAGCGAGACCGGGCCGGGTTAAAAGCTCGCATTGGACCGCGCCATGACGATGCAGCGCCACATAGTTTTGCGCGGCCTTGGTGAGTTCGGGACGGGCGATAGGCGACGCTTCCGCCTCGCCCTTCGCGGCGCGCTCGGCGCGGCGGCGTTCAGCATGGGTGAGATAGCCCTCATGCTCGATCACCTGCCCATCGGCCCGCACTTCGATATAAAGCCGTCCGCCATTGGTTTTGCTGACCGGGGCATGGTCCCATGTGTGGAAACGCTCGGCCATGTCGAGCACGGTCACATCGCGCCAACCCGAGGCGAGCCGCTCCTCGCGCAAGGCGGCGATGGCGGCGTTCTGCAGCGTCCAGAATTGGTCGACGTCGGCGAACACGCCGCGTTCTTCAAACAGGTCGGTGACGATCTTGCCTTTATAAGTTTGAAGATCGAACAGGGCGTGTTCGGTGGAGAGATCACCGCCGAACAACCACGCTTTCAAGGCGCGCCCGCGCGGCGCGCGGTCGGTTTTCGACTTGAACAATTTCAGCCATGCGCGCTGCTGGGTCTTGGTGGCGAGGGTTAGGGGCCGAATGGTCGCCGCATCGATATCGCCCGCGCGATAGGCGGCGCGCAGCGGCGGCAAGAGCGCCCCAAGGGCCAATGCGCGTTTGACCATTATGACCGGCAAAGCGAACAGCTCTGCGATCTGTTCCGGGCTGCGGCCTTGCTCGACGAGCTTGGAAAAGCTCTCCCAGCGGCTCACCTCGTTAGGATCAAGCCGGGCGCAATTTTCCAGAATCGAGGCTTCGAGCGCTTCGGCGTCATCGTCCGGGGAGAGGATCGCGCACGGCGGATCGTCGATGTCCGCGCCGTTTTCTTTCGCCGCGCGCGCCGCAAACAGGCGGCGGCGTCCGGCGACCACGCCGAATCCCTCGCCTTCCGGGCGCACCAGAAGCGGCTGGTAAACACCGCGCGCAGTGATGCTCGGGAGGATATCGGACACGTCCGGGTCCGGATCGGAAAAGCGCATATTCAGTGCGCTGACATGCAGGCGGTCCAGTGCAATCGTGGCGAGTTTCATGGGAGTCACTCCTTAGGTTTCGGGGATGGGGAAACGGGGTCGCGCCTCGCGGTTTGGCGTGCGAGATCGACCAGATCGGTCTGACTGCGTGCGACCGTATCGAACAAGCCGATATCGCAAGGCTTTTGTGGTCCGGCGTAGCGACGGGGCGCGGCAGGCGCGGCCAAGCGCACCGCGAGCTGGTCGTGCAGCGTAATCGGGGCGACGCCCGGCGTCAGGGTTTGGCGCCCGACGGCGGTGTTTTCACAGGCGAGCCCTGCGCCGTTTTCGGTCGCGGAAGCCTCTGCGCGGGTCCGAGAGCGACGGGTCATGGCGATCACCGCGCCCAAAAGATGTGAAAACGCCCCGGCTTCAGCTCGAGGGCGTAAATATCTCCGCCCATCACGAGATCACGGGCCATGGCCTCATAGTCGATGTAGGGCGCAAGGTGTTCGGGGATGTCGCCTGCGTCTTCGCGTAAGCTGCGCGCAAAGTCCGCGACGCTGTCATACGCACCTGCGGAGTCTTCAAGCGCCGCGCGCGCCGCCTCCACGTCCTCGTCATGATGGGAAAGCAGCTTGGCGCCCAGTGCGCCCTGCTCGGCGATGAACTCGGCCAAGGCGCAGGCGCGCTCAATGCTGCAATACTCGCCCAAGCGCAGCGCACCGAAGCCCTCATAATCATGGATCGCCCATTCTTCCGCGGTGGGGATGGGCGAGGCTTTGAGCATGTCGGCGATGGCCGCATAGACCGCATCGGGGCGATCCGTGGCGTCGACCCATGCGCCATGCAGGTCGCCGTTATTGTAGGCGGCAAGGCAGGCCACATAGAGGCGCGGCGTAGCCGGTTCTTGGCGAGACACAGGTCCAGCGCTCAAGGTTGCAGGATCGGGCGTCATCGGTGCGGCCTCCTCTGGCTGTCTTCCGCGTCCTTTCCCCGGCAAGGGGGTGGGCGTGGTGCGAGCCCCGCCCCGGCGAAGAAGCCGGCGGGCAAGGGGCTCGGTAGGAGACCGAATGAGACCGAAGACGAACCAAGAGCCGAGCGCCTTGCGCGACGGCGCGCCGGGGCGATAAGGCGAGCTTCGCCCACCCCCGCAGCGGGAAAGGTTCTCAAAAAGGGTGTCGCCGCCCGCTGGGCGGCGTCCGCTCTCAGACCGATGACCTCAACGCCGATCGCCACCTCCGACCTTCTTTTTGAATAACGTGATCCATGTGAGCCGACGGGTATGGGCCAGCACGAACGAATGGGCGGGACTATGCCTCTGAGCGCACTAGAGATGGCGGATTGACTTGATACATCTGAGCCGTTCGTCGCAGGCGCGCGACTTTGCTCTTCAAGTATGAGTCGGGGCTCCACGCCTCTTCGACCCGCGAGGATCCGTAGAGATCAATCGCCGCCTTGCGCGATGACAGGCCCGCGGATTTCAGATCCAGCACCCGCAACAATGTGGGGATGCGATTAGGATTAACCGCGAGACGCTCGTGCGCGGACCGCGCGCCGCAGCGCGCCAGGATCGAAACCGGATCAATCGCCCGGTCGAGTTCGTCATCGACTGGAATGTGAAGGTCCAGCTTGAAGCGACCAAAGAGCTGCGGGGCGGAGCCGATCAGAATGATCTGAAGGCAGGCGCCTTCACCGAACAGATAAAGGACGGGCCAAAGCCCAGGTGTTAGCACGAGGTGGCGTTCACCGGGGAGGTCAGTCAAGACAAGGGCGTCTTCATCTGCACTTGCCGCGCCGCTAAGCCGAGCGGTGATCGCGACGCTCGACGGGGCGGTTTGGAACGACCGGTTCCCAGACCGCCGGCGGATATCGGGCGGCGCAGGAAGACAGCGGAAGCCTGCACGCTCGGCCTCTCGCGAGCGGCCGGACAAGCGCCAGACTGTCAAATGAGAGGGGGTGGGCATTGGATCTAGATCAACGAAGCGGCTCTCGCCCCAATACCGGCGATAGCGCTCTGAACGTATAGCAAAAGCAAAGACAAGCGCTCGCGCGCCATAGCGGCGAGCGGGGTAGGTCTCCGGCGGCGCGACCTCGCGTCGTCGAAAGGCCATGTGCGTGTCATGCGGCGGCCCAGCCCGCCCGCGTCGCATCTCCCTAACGTTACACCGAACCCAAATAATTTAACGCATAACGGGCACTTTATGCAATCTAAGACGAAAAAGGGTCCGATGCCTGATGACGCCAACGCCCAGCGTTCACGCCTTTATGTCCTGCTGTTCGAGAAGCCCGCTGGCGGGTGTATCCAGCGCATGCGCCAGCTTTTCGATGGTGTCGAGCGACACGGAAAAGCGGGCATGCTCCAGCTTGCCGACATAGCTCCGCTCAAGGCCCGATTGATGGGCCAACTCCTCTTGGCTCAGACCTTTCTCCTGGCGAACACGCTGGAGATTTTTTGCGAAAACGCGGCGCAGCTCCATGGATCGAGCCCGCCATATGCATCAATATTTTACCACGTCATATATTGCGGATATAGTGGTCGCATGCGTCTGGAGATGTGAGCGCTTGCGCCCCACGCCTCATTCCTCTTCTGGCGCGTTCACATCACCGGCGTATACTGCGCGCGGCCAAGGGGCGGGATTGGGGCCCGGCGATTTGATAAAACTGACTTTCGATTATGCTGGTGATATGGAGGTCTCAAGCCCGGCAGACGACGGCGACGTGGTCTTGCGCGGGCGCCTTTCAGCGGTGATCCGTGAGCTTTCAAAACAGCTGGGGGCAGAGTTTTGCCTCACACGCGACGGCAGTGTGGCGCTGCAATTTGACACAGCCCCTGATGTGACGATTGCCGAACTCGTTGATACGGGCGCCTTTCACTGCAGGTGGCTGGACGAGATGGTCGACGCCTTGATGGCAGAGATCGCAGAGGTACCTGACGAAGAAGACCGATCCGATCTCATCGCTTTTCGAACACGGCTGCAGCACGCGCTGAGCGAAGTGAATTCAGCGCTCAGACGCATAGACGATGCGGGAAAAGCATACACGGCGAAGAGCTAAACTCCTTCGCAGAAGCGTTTCACCCGAAAAGCTCTCCGGCGTCCGGTAGAGGTGCTGCGGGGGGCATCGCCCATTCTCGGATCGCCTGATCGAGTGTGACGAGGCTGGCCTTAGCATGAAGAAGGCGCTGGATGTGCGGATCGCGATGCCAGGCCTCATCGTCTTCTTCAACCATAAGCGACACCTGCCAGGCTTCAGCGAGTGCGCTCAGTGCGATTATTTCGGCTGCCTTGGCTAGCTGGTCGGCAACTATGAGGAGTTGGTCACGGCCAGTTTGGCGTAGATGCTCCGCTAGCGGCCCCTCCCACAAGACCGACCGTTTCATCGTGATGCATTTCACGCCGGCGGGTAAACCGCCATCGTGCGCATAAGACGGCGCACATAGAACCAAAGGCAATCCCGCCGCTTGCCCCGCCATCAACGTGTCGCCCAGCGGCCTGACAACCGCACCAGCAAAATGCTGAACTGCAAGCACAAGTGATCGACTGACATCAAGCCTCATGGCAAAAACTTTCAACCGGGGTCGATACCCTCGTAGAGGAAAAAGGTATAGGTTCTGCTAATAGACTGGTGCCTGTTGTTTTTCTTTATTTTTACGCGCCCTCAGATTATCATCTAGCCAACGGTTAAATAGAAAACGTCGTTGAACTTGAGCCCGTTTTTCAGGGTGTAGATCAGCTAGACCTCTTACGGTCATGGTCGCAAAGGCGCCCCATCAGCCGAAGTAACTCGGCCGAAACGAGTTCCTGAGATTCAAGAAGCTTATCGAACAGCGCGTGCTCGTGAACATACACGCCATCAATCCCAGGGACTTTGTGATCAAGCAAAAGGCGGCGATTAATGGGGTCGACATCTACGCGCTGAGCCACGGTGCGATAGGTGTGCCTCAAGATGTGACCGGTTTCGCTTGGCAGCGCTCGCTCCTTCCAGACTTGGCAGGCTATAACCTCACCGGTTTTGCTGCTCCGAGACGGAAACAGCCACTTCGATTGCGGGAAGAAGAGTTGACCGATTTCCGCCGCCCTCGAGATAATTCCGAACATGTGTTCTGAGAGCGGTAAAGCAAACTGCCGTCCAGCCTTCATTCTTGGAATGATGATGGCGCGCTCTTTCTCGTTCACCCAATTGAGTTGAAGGGAGACCAGCGTACCTGGGCGTAGTCCAGAGAAAATCCCGAGTTCGTGCATGGCTTTGCGCAACGGATTATCGAGACCGTCCACCCGTTCCCACCAGTGCGGAAGATCGTCGGGCATGATCAGCTTTCCGGCGCGGCGCTCTTTGTTGAAAGTCACCGCCTTCACCGGATTGTCCGGCAGATCATCAACCTCATCCATGGCTCGCAGCGCAATATTGTACATGGCACGAAACTCTCGAAAGACCTGATTGGCAACCACCTTGCCGTTCCTACTGGACAGCTCCCGGTGCCGTGCTCGGCACATGCTGCGCTTGATCTCGTGCAGTGGTATCTTCAGCCACGCCTTCAGATATCGATCTCGACGATAAATGACGCCCTCGATTGTGACCTCGGAACATTCTCGCGTACGCATGTCAGCAATGTACTCGTCATACCCGTCACCAACCGACCAGGACGCTGAGGATTGATCGTGCAGGTCTGCATTGGGATCAATCCCGTTGCGGATATCTTCCAGCAGCAGGGCTGCATCCTGCCGGGCTTTTCGCAAGGTAAGCTCCGTAGTGGTTCCAAGTGAGCGCCGTACCGTTTTCACCAACCGCCTTGAGCCGGCACGACCGACCCACAGATCCCTTTGGATTTTGAAAACCTTGGAGCGCTTGTTGACCGCCAATAGGAAGCCGGGGACGACCGTGTCGCGGACTTCGAAAGGTCCATCAGCGCAGTTGAACGACTGTATCAGCGCATCTGTAAGTCGTGTTGGAGATACTTTGTTTGGCATTTCAGATGCTTCACCTCAAAAACCCGAACCGTATGGTCTCATTTTCCGAACCGTGTTCCGAACCGTGTAAACGCTGAATTCGCGAGCACGGCGTAGAAGCGTCGAGAATATGTCTTGACGAAACATCCACTGAAGTCAGAGACTTAACAGAAAATGCCGGACGATCCGGTTGCTTCCCGTAAGCCTCTGATAGCCGTTCCTAATCCGTAGGTCGGAGGTTCGAATCCTCTCGGGGACGCCAGCTCTGCGACACCGCTTGTCTTATGGAGCCAAGCGTGGCGCGGCTATGGGGCGTCGCGCTCGCCGCTGCAGAAGGCCGCGCTCGCCATGGCATGGCTAAACCCGGCGCCCATCCAGATCTCACCAAACTCGAAATCGCCGCGGTTGAGAAACACGACCAGGCTTTGGTCTCGCGAAGGGGCGATGATATTGCGGACCTGAACTCCCGCGATGAAACCGCGACGCTCAACGAGGTCGACCGCGCCCTCGCAGCCGCTCAGCGGCGCAGAGAAGCTCCAGGCGCCCAGCGCCACAAAACCCAGGCTCGGATCGCCGTCCCAAAGCGTTTCAAGAGCGGTTTCGCCCAGCAAGACCCCGTCCATCAAGGCCGTGTTGAACCGCACCAAATCCTCAGGCGGACCGACGATGGCGCCGGCGGCCCCGAACAGCTCCAGATAGGCCGGGCCGGACGTCTCGCCAGTCTTCTCATACCCGGTCACATCGCCGGCGTCTGTGGCGCCGCCGACCCGCGTGTTCGCCATGCCGGCAGGCTCTAGAATGCGGGCGCGCAATTGCGCCTGCCACGGGCCGCCGCCGGCCGCTTCGATCACCGCCGCCAGCGCCACGAAATCGCAATTATTGTAGTTAAACCGCGCGCCCCGGCGGGCACGGCCATTGGTGCAGAAGGAGACCGGGTCGAAGGTCGAGGGATTAAACTGTGCGGGTTGGATATCATCAGGATCCGGCAAGCCGGTGGTGTGCCGCAACAGATCGCGCACCGTGACCTGATCGGCGCCGCGCACGTCGAAAGTCGGGGCCGCCTCGTTTAAGGGCGTATCCAGGCTGAGCACGCCCGCTTCCACCAGCTGCATCGTCAGCACAGCCACGACCTGCTTGGTCACCGAGGCCCAGCGCCAGTCCAGAGCCGGCGTCATCACGGCGCCGCTGGCGTCATCGGCTAATCCAACCGCGCTTTGAGCGACCACCACGCCCGCCTCACTGGCGAGTACGACGCCAGAGAAATTCTCCGTGTCAGCCAGCACCGCGTCGATCGACCCCTGCGGGCTTGCAGCGGCGAGGCTGGTGGCCGCCAATGCGGCGCTCATCACAGTCAGCATGACGATCTCCTTCCCGACCCGGCTTACCCTACTGTACGCGGCGAACCCCGCTGCGGATGCCCGGCTTTGGTCCAAGGCGTGCGGCCGCCCCCTGTGACCGCGCGCGAAGCAGGCTACATTGCCGCCATGATCGAACGCCGCATCACCCTAGCCGACACGCAAATCGACTTCAAAGTCGCCCGCTCAAAGCGGCGGCGCACCATCGGATTGAAGGTCGCTGAGGATGGTTTGACCGTGACTTTGCCGACCAGCCTGGGTCTGCACCATGCCGAGCGGGCGGTGCGCGACAAGCAAGGCTGGGTGCTCGACCGGTTGGAGAAGATGACGGCGCGGGCCCGCCCCGCCCTACAGGGCGTGGAGGGCGAATTCATCGGCTGGCTGGGCGATGCGCTGCCGCTGCGCATCGTGCGCCATGACCGGGCGCGGACCGTGATCGTGCGTGAAACAGATCGGATTGAGGCGCGGCTGGACGCGCGGCTGGAGCCGGACATGGCCGCCGCCGCGCTGCGCCGCGCGCTCCATCGCTGGCGCAAAAGCGAAGCGCTATCTGTTATGGCGCCCAAGGTGGCAGCCTATGCTGATGCGCTCGACGCCAAGCGCCCCAAAGTCTCTGTGCGTGAACAGAATCGGCGCTGGGGCAGTTGTTCGGAAGACGGCTCGATCCGCATGAATGCTCGGCTGATCGCCTTCCCGGAGCCGTTGATCGACTATGTCTGCGCCCACGAAGCCTGCCATCTCAAAGTCATGGACCACTCGCCTCGCTTTTATGCGCTGCTGGACACGATCATGCCCGATCATCGCGAGCGGCAGCGAGAGTTAAGGGATACAGTCGCGGCCGGCGTGGCGTTTTAAACGGCCTTAACGTCGAAATTCCTTGCCCTCACCACCGCATCGCCGCATTGACGCCGAAGGGCGCATCTCGGCTTACTCCTGTTGAGACGATCGGCAGGACTGACCATGACCCAAACCCAGCCAGAGGCTTTTTATCGCGAGCGGCGTTTGCCGCCTTATGTGTTCGCCGAAGTGAACCGGCTCAAGGCTGCTTACCGCCAGCAGGGCCGGGACGTGATCGATTTCGGCATGGGCAATCCGGATCTGCCGCCGGCCCCGCATATCATCGCCAAGCTGGCCGAAGTCGCCGCTGATCCGCGCGCGCACCGTTATTCCGCCAGCGCCGGGGTGCCGAGCCTTCGAAAGGCCCTGTCGCGCTATTATGAGCGCCGCTTCAATGTCGGCCTCGATCCCGACCGGGAGGTTTGCGTCACGCTGGGCTCCAAGGAAGGCTTGGCCAATCTCGCCCAGGCGATCACTGCACCGGGCGACGTCATCCTGGCGCCGGACCCCTCCTACCCCATTCACATGTTCGGCTTCATCATCGCCGGCGCGGCGGTGCGGCCGGTCTCGTTTGACAACCCCGAGGATTTCCTGCGCGAGGCCGATCATGCCTGCCGGCGCTCTATCCCCAGCCCCAGCGCGCTGGTGTTGAACTTTCCCTCCAACCCGACCGCCCAGGTGGTCGATCTCGATTTCTACGCCGAGGCGGTCAAGCTGGCGAAAGCGCATGATCTCGTGCTGATCTCGGATCTCGCCTACTCGGAGATTTATTTCGACGGCGGCCCGCCGCCCTCCATCCTGGAAGTGCCCGGCGCGCGCGAGCTGGCGGTGGAGTTCACCTCCATGTCGAAAACTTACTCGATGCCAGGATGGCGGATCGGGTTTGCAGCGGGATCGGCGCGGCTGATCGATGCGCTGAAAAGGGTGAAATCCTATCTCGATTACGGCGCCTTCACGCCGGTCCAGATCGCGGCGGTGGCCGCCCTTGATGGCCCCCAGGACGCCGTCGAGGCCGCGCGCCAAACCTATCGCAGCCGCCGGGACGTCCTGGTGGAGAGCTTCGCACGGGCCGGCTTCGACATCCCCAAACCGCCCGCCACCATGTTCGCCTGGGCGCCGATCCCGAAGCCGTTTGCGCATCTCGGCTCGGTGGAGTTCTCCAAACAGCTGTTGGAGAAAACCGCCGTCGCCGTCGCGCCGGGCCTGGGTTTTGGCGAGCGCGGGGACGGGCATGTGCGTCTGGCCCTGGTGGAGAATGAACAGCGAATCCGCCAGGCCGCGCGGGCGCTGAAAGGGTTTTTTGGGTAAGCTTACCGCCCCTCGTCACCCCCGCGAAGGCGGGGGCCCAGGCTCATAGGGCGCGGCGCTTGGCGATCCCTGGGTCCCCGCCTTCGGGGGGATGACGATAAAAGGCCGTTGAGGATAATCCCCCACACCCCTTGTGTGCTCCAAGAGCAACACCCACATCGATGATGACCAGGGCGAAGGGAGTGCTCCTTAGAGGCTCCACCTCGCCCGTCTCGCTGAGATCAGGAGACACGTAAAGCGATGAATTTAGACCAGTATACCGACCGGGCCCGCACCGTGCTTCAAGCCGCCCAGGGCTTGGCGATGAAGCACCAGAACCAGCATTTCGCGCCCGAGCATTTGCTCGCCGCCTTGATGGAAGATGAGAGCGGCCTCGCCGCCAATCTGATCCAGGCCGCCGGTGCGCGCGCGGACATGGTTGCGGATTTGACCACCCGCGCTGTCGCCGCATTGCCGAAGGTCGAAGGCTCGGGCCAGCTCTACCTGCAGCCCAAGACGGCGGAGGTCTTCTCCACCGCGGAAGACGCGGCGAAGAAGGCCGGCGATCAATACGTCACGGCCGAACGCCTGCTCCAGGCGCTGTCCATCGTGTCCGGCACCAAGGTCGCCGACATCTTCAAGCAGGCGGGCCTTAGCCCGCAGGCGCTCAACACCGCGATCAATGATTTGCGTCAGGGCCGCACCGCCGACAGCGCGTCGAGCGAAGACGCCTATGAAGCGTTGAAGAAATATGCCCGCGACCTCACAGAGGTGGCGCGCGAAGGCAAGCTCGACCCGGTCATCGGCCGGGACGAGGAAATCCGCCGCGCGGTGCAGGTGCTGTCGCGCCGGACCAAGAATAACCCGGTCCTGATCGGCGAGCCCGGCGTGGGCAAGACCGCCATCGCGGAGGGCCTCGCACTGCGCATCGTCAATGGCGATGTGCCCGAAAGCCTGAAGGACAAAAAGCTTCTCGCCCTGGACATGGGCGCGCTGATCGCCGGCGCGAAATATCGCGGCGAGTTTGAAGAGCGCCTCAAGGCGGTGCTTAACGAGGTGGAGTCGGCCGAAGGCCAGATCATTCTCTTCATCGACGAGATGCACACCCTGGTCGGCGCGGGCAAAACCGACGGCGCCATGGATGCGTCCAACTTGCTCAAGCCCGCCCTCGCCCGCGGCGAGCTGCACTGTGTCGGCGCCACGACGCTCGATGAATACCGCAAGCATGTCGAGAAAGACGCGGCTTTGGCGCGCCGCTTCCAGCCGGTCTTCGTGGAAGAGCCGACGGTGGAGGACACCATCTCCATCCTGCGCGGCCTGAAAGAGAAGTACGAGGTCCACCACGGCGTGCGCATCGCAGACGGCGCCATCGTCTCCGCCGCCACGCTGTCCAACCGCTATATCACCGACCGCTTCCTGCCGGACAAAGCCATCGACTTGATGGACGAGGCCGCCGCGCGCCTGCGCATGCAGGTCGATTCCAAACCCGAAGCCCTCGACGAGCTCGACCGGCGCATCATCCAGCTGAAAATCGAAGCGGAAGCGCTGAAGAAAGAAAGCGATGAGGCCTCGAAAACTCGCCTGGAGGCCCTCCACAAGGAGCTTGCCGATCTGGAAGACCGCTCCGCGGAACTCACCGCCGCCTGGCGCGCGGAGAAGGACCGGCTGGCCTCCTCCACCGAGGTGAAGGAACAGCTCGACCGCCTGCGCGCGGAGCTGGCCGATGCGGAACGCCGCGGCGATCTCGGCAAAGCCTCCGAGCTGAAATACGGCCAGATCCCGGAGCTGGAAAAACGCCTCGCTGATGCGGAAGCCGATGGCGAAGCCGAGCAAGCCAACGGCAAAGGCGCTCTGGTCAAAGAAGTCGTCGACGAGGAGCAGATCGCGGCTGTCGTGAGCCGCTGGACCGGCGTTCCGGTGGACAAAATGCTTGAAGGCGAGCGCGAGAAACTGCTGGCCATGGAGACCGGGCTGCAAGCCCGCGTGGTGGGTCAGGACGAAGCATTGGCCGCGGTTTCCGACGCGGTGCGCCGCTCGCGCGCCGGCCTGAAAGACCCCAACCGCCCGATCGGCTCCTTCCTCTTCTTAGGCCCGACGGGCGTGGGTAAGACCGAGCTGACCAAGGCGCTGGCCGAGTTTCTGTTCGACGACGAGACGGCCGTCACGCGGCTCGACATGTCCGAATACATGGAGAAGCACTCGGTCAGCCGCATGATCGGCGCGCCTCCAGGCTATGTCGGCTATGAGGAAGGCGGGGCGCTGACCGAAAGCGTGCGCCGCCGACCTTATCAGGTCGTGTTGTTCGACGAGGTGGAGAAAGCCCACCCGGACGTGTTCAACACCCTGCTTCAGGTCTTGGATGATGGCCGCCTGACCGATGGTCAGGGCCGCACGGTCGATTTCCGCAACACCATTTTGATCATGACCTCGAACCTAGGCTCGGAATTCCTGCTCAGCGGCGATGTGGAGGCCGCGCGCGAGAACGTGATGGGCGCGGTGCGCTCCGCCTTCCGGCCTGAATTTTTAAACCGGATCGACGAGCTGATCCTGTTCCGCCGCCTGGAAGAGCAGCATATGGGCGCCATTGTCGATATTCAGCTCAAGCGTCTGGAGGGCTTGCTCAAAGACCGCCGCATGACGATTGAGCTCGACGAGGCTGCGCGCAGCTGGCTCGCGGAAAAGGGCTATGACCCCGCCTATGGCGCACGGCCCTTAAAGCGCGTGATCCAGAAGGAGCTGCAGGACCCGCTGGCCCGCCTGATTCTGGAAGGCGAGCTGGCCGACGGCGATGCCGTGAAAGTGTCGGCGGAAGCCGGGGCGCTGACGGTGAACGGCCGCGCGGTCAGCCGGAATGTGCAGCCTCCGTCGGAGGCGGTCATTCAGTAGCGGTCTGAAACCCCGGCCTAGGGCGATGCCCGCAGAGCCGGGACCTCATCCCGTGATTAAAGCCTTATCCTGACTGAGATCCCGGACCGTCGCTATGCGACGTCCGGGAATTCAGGATGAGCTCTAACCCGTCACCACCAGATGCGGCGCGCCGTCGGAGGTTTTCTCGGCGCTGACGCCGGCCTTGTCGATCACGCCGGTGATCCGGCGGCGCAGGCCGGAGAAATGGGCCGAGCGCACCACGTCGATCGGCTGGTCAAGCTGGATCGCGACCTTGCGGCGGACACCGCCGCCCAGCTCGCTGAGCTGAACCAGACGGCCCTTGAAGGCCTGGCCGAGATAGCGGCCAGTTACGGTGGCGCCGACGCTGAGCGGTTGCGAGGCCTGCTTTACCGCCGCATGCAGCGTATTCCAGTCGCGATAGCCGTTCTGCTTGGCGATCAGCTCCAGCGCTTCGGAATGGGAGATGAGATCGCCGTCCGCGGCGAGCGCCGCACGCAGGCGTTTGGCTTGGCCCTTCAACGCATCAAGCGTGGGCGATTGAATTGAGTTGGACATCTGTGTCGCCTTCATGTGTTCAAGGCGGTTCTTTCGACGGGGCTCGCATTGCCATCGCACCGCGTGAAACACACGTCGTCGATGAGATGAAAAAGACGCCTTCACCAAGGCTTGCGCCAGCGAGCGGCAGGCGGCGTCCGGCCAGGCGCGCTAGATAAGTCTCAATGTCCTAAGGGTCAATGGGGCGGGCTTTGGCCGGTCGCGGCCCGATTGCATACCCGGCGTGCGTGAGCGCCAGGGGTGACGCTGCGCGCTTTCCCGCGTATGAAGGCGCGCGCTTGGCCTTTTGCGGCCCTTTTTGCTCGATACGGCTTTCGCCGATCTCCCGCCTGATACCACTTGAGTTTGCGGCTGGACGCGGTGCGTCACCGGCCCGATTGGATGTTCATGACTTTGCCGACCAGCCTTCGCCCCGCCCTGACCGCCGCCTTGACCGACAAGGGCTATGACGCGCTGACCGACGTACAAGGCGCGGTCCTGGATGCGGAGGCGGAAGGCCGCGACCTCTTGGTCTCCGCCCAGACCGGGTCAGGCAAGACGGTCGCCTTCGGCCTGGCCATGGCGCCGGAGCTGCTGGGCGAAGGCGACGTGCTGCCGGCGCCCGGCGCGCCGATGGCGTTGGTGATCGCCCCGACGCGGGAGCTGGCGCTGCAGGTTCAGCGCGAATTGGCTTGGCTGTACGCCCCGGCGGGCGGGCGCTTGGCGTCCTGCGTCGGCGGCATGGATGCCCGCTCGGAGCGCCGGGCGCTGGAGCGCGGCGCCCATATCGTGGTCGGCACGCCGGGCCGCTTGCGCGACCATCTGGAACGCGGCGCGCTGGACCTGTCGGAGCTTTCCGTTGCGGTCCTCGATGAAGCCGACGAAATGCTCGATTTCGGCTTTAAGGAAGACTTGGAATTCATCCTCGACGCCGCGCCGGACGAGCGCCGCACCCTGCTGTTTTCCGCCACTGTCGCCAAGCCGATCGCTGAGCTGGCGCGCAATTATCAGCGCGACGCCCTGCGCATCTCCACCATCGCGGCCACCGGCCAGCATGCCGACATCACCTATCTTGCCCACCTGGTGCACGCCCAAGAGCGGGAAAACGCCGTCATCAACGTGCTGCGCTATCACTCAGCGCCGCGCGCTTTGGTCTTTTGCGCCACGCGCGAAGCGGTGAACCGGCTGGCGGCCCGGCTGCATAATCGCGGCTTTCGAGCGGTCGCGCTGTCGGGCGAACTCACCCAGGCCGAGCGCACCAAGGCGCTGCAAGCGCTGCGCGACGGGCGGGCGAGCGTGTGCGTCGCCACCGATGTGGCCGCGCGCGGCATCGACTTGCCGGGCTTGGATCTGGTCGTGCACGCCGAACCGCCGACCAACGCCGAAAGCCTGCTGCACCGCTCCGGCCGGACCGGGCGGGCGGGCGCCAAGGGCGTCAGCGTTTTGATCACCGCGCCCTCACGCAAAGGCCGGGTGATCGGCTTGTTGCGCGCTGCAAAAATCGACGTCGAGTGGAGTGACGCCCCCGGCGCCGAGGCGGTCCGGGCGAAAGATCAGGAGCGCCTAGGTGATCATCCGGCGCTGTCGCTCGACCCTGAAGGCGACACACTGGAAGAGGCGAAATCGCTGATCGAACGCTTCGGCGCCGAGCGGGTGGCCGCGGCCTTCCTCAGCGAATTGCAGCACCGCCTACCCGCCCCGGAAGAGCTGAGCGCGGCCCCGAAGGACCGGGGCGACAAGCGCGGCGCCAAGGAACGTCCGGCGCGCCGTGAGCGCTCCGACTTTGACGAGAGCGGCTGGTTTGAGGTCAATCTCGGCCGCAAACAGCGCGCCGAGCCGCGCTGGCTGGTGCCCATGTTGTGCCGGATCGGCCAGGTGACCGGCTCGGATATCGGCGCTATCCGCATTGAGGACAAATCCAGCCGCTTCCAGATCGCGGCGGATAAGCGCGAGGCCTTCGTGGCCGCCCTGACCCAGCCGCGCGGCGAGCGCGACGCGAATGTTCACGTGGTCGAAGCGGGGCAACCCCTGCCTGACGGCCCTGCCCCCGAAGCCCCCAGATCACGTCACGACGGCGGCAAAACCGGCAGCCGGGCCGATCGCAAGCCGCACGGCAAAGCGGGCGCAAAGCGGGATGATCGCGGCGACCGCAAGTTTGACGGCAAACCTAAAGCCAAGAAGCCCCACCGCGGCCAAGACGGCTTTGAGGGCAAATCTCGCGACAGCGACACGCGCCCGAAAAAGGACTGGGCGCCGAAAGCCGGCAAAGGACCAGCCAAGGGTGCAAAGGGCGCCGGCAAGCCGGGTAAGACAGGCAAGGCCGCACCGCGCCGCGCAGGTAAGGATGACGGCTCCGCCAGCTTGAAGCGGGTGAAGCGCAAGCCGTCCCGCTAGGGCTCCGCGAGCCAGGCCAGCGCGTCCGCCTCCGTTTCGAATTGGCGGGTTTGCGACGAGGCCGGCAGGAGGCTCCAAAGGTCGAACAAAGTCGCATTGGCCGTGCCGCCAAACAGCCAGGCCGACCGGAAATCCTGCCCCCAATTCTAAACCAGGGCGGGGAGTTCTGGCAGGATGTCTCGCCGGATCGCGGCCAGGTCGATCTCGCTCATGTCCACATGCACCGAGATCCGCCACAGGGCGCGCATGCCCGGCCGCCAATCAGGATCAGACCTTGCGCGCCGATAGCCGGCGTGGATATCTGCAGCGAGCAGTTTACCCGAGGCTTCAAATTCGACCCGCGACGGCTCGGTTGCGAAACGATAGTGGATCGCCATTTGCCTTCGGCGCCCTTTAGTCCTGGATTGATCTCGAACTCAGCGCCCAAGTCTCGGCGCATTCCCGCCAAAAGCCCAGCTCGATCGCCAGCTCACTCCGCCGAGCCTTGTGCGCTCGGACTGGATCCGCTGACGCCCGTAAGCCGAACCCGCGCAGGGCTCTCCGCACCCAGCGGCGCCTGCGCCGCTTCGGCGACATCGCGCACACCGGCGATCCGATCCCGCTCGGCTTCGAACAGCGCCAATTCATCTTCGCCCAGACGGCGGCCGGTCGGCAGATCCAGCGACATCGGATCGGTCGGACGGCCGTTCAAATGCACCTCATAATGCAGGTGCGGTCCGGTCGAGCGGCCGGTGGTGCCGACATAGCCGATCACCTGGCCTTGCTGGACCCGGGCGCCGGAGCGAACACCACGGGCGAAGCCCTGCAAGTGGGCATAGGCGGTCTCATAACCGTTGGAATGGCGGATGCGGATATAATTGCCAAAGCTGCCAAAGCGGTTGGCGCGCTCCACAATGCCCGCGCCAGCGGCCATGATCGGCGTGCCTCGCGGCGCGGCGAAGTCCGTGCCGTTATGGGGACGATTGCGGGCCAGAATGGGATGGAAGCGCATGCCGAAGCTGGAGGAAATCCGCGCGCCGTTGATCGGCATCTTCATGAGCAGACGCTGCGCGCTTTCGCCGTCCGCGGTGTAAAAGCCGATCTCCCCGTCAGGCGCCTCGAAGCGGAAATACTCCAAAGGATCACCACGGCCGTCGAAGACCAGATACAGGATGTCACCGGTGCGCACGGTTTCCCCGCGGCGGTTCACAAAACGCTCAAACACCACATCAAACGCGTCGCCCGGCTGGATGGTGCGGAAGTCCACAGCAAAGCCCAGCGCATTGGCGAGCGAGGCGACGATGCGATCGGTCGCGCCCGCTTCGATGGCAGAGAGATAGAGCGAGCTTTCCACCTCGCCGCGGACCCGGACGACTTCTCGCCGAAGGCTGGTGACCGCCTCCCGGGCGCGGAACTGGTCGCCGACGCGCGCCACGGTCAAGGTTCGCTCGTTGTCCGACTGAAACGAAAAACCCGCCAGCCAGGTCTCCGGCAGCGGGTCTTCGTTCAGGCGCGCAGCGATCTGGTCGGCTTCGCTTGGCGTTTCCATGAAAATGGTAAGCCGCTGGCCGGCGCGCAGGCGCCGGGCGGGAAACAGCGGCTCCAAGGCGGCGATGGCGCGGGCGGCGTCGACCCGGCTGGCGCCGGCGGCGTCAAGCACGCTGGCGAAGGTTTGCCCGCGGCGGACGACAGCCTGGACCGCATTGACGACGGCCGTATCTCCGCCAGCGAATTGGGCATGTTCCGCTTCGATCAGAGCCCGGCCTTCAAGCGGGCTGAGCCCTTCTTCCAGGGCCAGCGCCGCGTCGGCGCCCACCAGTGCGGGTTGTGCGTCGACTTCCTCGCCGATCGCGTCACCGACCAGCATGGGCGCAGGGTTACTCGACGCCGCCGGGGCCGACGGTCCGCCGGTCCGGGCGATCAACAACAGCGCGACCAACAAAGCCGCTCCGCCGGTCGAGAAGAAAAAGATCAGCGATCTCGAGCGCTTAGCTTGCGCTAGGCGGACATTGAACCCAGACATAAGCGATCTAGCTTCCCTCATCGCCGCGTCGTTTCAACACACGGCCTTGTGTCTTGTAGAACACCCCTCCGCCCACCATGTTGGCGCGTGAGCGTCGCGGCGCCAAGGGGCCTATTTCATCAGGCCCGGTTTAACAAACTGGAAAGCAAGACCCTTGCCAGAAGAGCTAGATCATAAGCGTTCCGAAACGAGCGTGAAGACCATTCTGCTCACCGCCGGTTCGCTGAGCGTGATCTTGGCGCTCGCAGTGTGGTTCGCCTGGGTGGGCTGGAACAATGTCGGCGATGTCACCGACACCCAGGTCAGCGCCCACGGTTTCATCGCGCTTGGCCTCGGCGTCGTCTTGTCTCTCATTCTGGGTGCGGGCTTGATGGCGCTGGTGTTTTACTCGGCGCGTCACGGCCATGATGATGTTGATCATGAGTTATGACGCAAGAGGTCTGGTCGCGCTGTTACGCAGTCTAAGAATCGCGGCATATCTGGCGACATGAGCCAGTCAAACACCCCCTCCGCCGCCGAACTCGCCGCCCTTTTGTGCTCGCGGGTCTGTCACGACATCGCTGGACCGACCAGCGCCATGGGCGCGGCCATCTCCGTGCTTGATGATGAAAGCGCAGCCGATATGCGCGATGACGCCATCGACCTTTTGCGCACCGGCGCGGTGTCGATCCGCAACAAGCTGGAATACGCCCGGGTGTGTTTCGGGGCCGGTGGGTCGCGCGGCGGTGAGATTTCCATCGCCGAGATTAAGGGGTTGGTCGACCCGATGTTCGCCGACGCCCGTCCGGACATCGCCTGGAAAACCGAAGAGGGCGCCATTGATCGCACAGCAGCGCGGGTGCTGCTCAACCTGATCTGGCTCGCGGTGGAGACCTTGCCGCGCGGCGGCGTGGTCAGCATTGAAGCGACGTCCTCAGGCGATGGCGGTGCGCGGCTGCGTATCGTGTCGACCGGGCCGCGCATCCGTCTGGACGACGGCCATCGCGGCGCGCTGGAAGGCGAACGCCCAGCCGACGGCTATGACGGCCGGTCCATCCAGCCCTATTATGCGGGTCTGCTGGCCCGCGAGACCGGCGGCCGCGCCCACGCAACGGCCGGCGAGGATCGCGCCGAGTTCACCGCCCTGACCGGGCCGGCCCACCGGGCCGACGCCGCAGCCTGACGCCAGCGCGCGCTGCATCATCCGCTGGAACCGACACAAAGAGCCTGTTCGCCGGATATCCTTGCGAGCGGGATTTTTCTGTTAAGGCGCCAAGCGACCGCCTGACGGCGCACCGCTTCGAACATACACTTCAGCGCGCGGTGCGCGGCTTCTAAAACCTTTGCTTAACTAAGCCCGTGAGAAATTTCTGGCCGAACGCCTGTGTTTTTCAGTGGGGCTGGATTGATGGATGAACTGATCGGCGAATTCCTGGCCGAAACGTCCGAAAGCTTGGATGTCATCGACGTTGAGCTGGTGAAGTTTGAAGCGGACCCGCAAGATCGCGCTACGCTCGATAATATCTTTAGACTGCTTCACACGATTAAGGGCACGTGCGGCTTCCTGGGCCTTGAGCGTCTGGAAGCCATTGCTCACGCAGGCGAAACCCTGCTGGGCAAGTTCCGCGACGGTGATCTGGTCGCCGACAGTGCGGCGGTGACTGTGGTGCTGCGGTCGCTCGATCAAATCAAGCTGATCCTCGATGGGCTTGAGCAGACCGGCTCTGAGCCGGACGGCGATGACAGCGCCCTGATTGCAGAGCTTGAAGCGCTTTCCGAAGGCAAGGCTGCCCCGGCTCCGGCCCCGGCGCCGGAACCCGAACCTGAGCCTGAGCCTGAGCCTGAACCGGAGCCGGCACCCGAAGTCGCCGCCAAGGGCGAAGACTTTGACGCAGATTTGGGCCGCGAGCTGCGCCCTGGCGAGGTCTCCTTGGCCGAGCTGGAGGCCGCGTTCATGAACACGCCGGGTCCGGAAGCGGACGATGCCCCGGCGGCACAGGAGGCCGAAGCGGTGACAGACACTGAGACGAACGCCCCCGCGCCCGCCATTGAAGAGACAGCACCCGCCGCAGCGGAGGTCGCCGCACCGGCGGCCGCCAATGGCGACACGCCGGCCGCTGGCGGCGCCCGCACGCAATCCACCATCCGCGTGAATGTGGATGTGCTCGAAAACCTGATGACCACGGTCTCCGAGCTGGTTCTGGCGCGCAATCAGATGCACCAAATCGTGCGCGGCGCCGAGGACAGCGCTCTGAAAACGCCGCTGCAACGCCTGTCCTCTGTGACGGCGGAATTGCAGGACGGCGTCATGAAGACGCGCATGCAGCCCGTCGGCGACGCCTGGAAGAAGCTGCCGCGGATCGTCCGCGACGCCAGCCAGGATTTGGGCAAGAAAATCAATCTGATCCAGGAAGGTGAAGAGACCGAACTGGACCGCCAGGTGCTGGAGCTGATCAAGGATCCGCTCACCCATATGATCCGCAATTCCTGCGATCATGGCCTGGAGACGCCGGAGGCGCGCGCCGCGTCCGGCAAGCCGGAAACCGGGACGATCCGCCTGTCCGCCTATCACGAAGGCGGCGCGATCATCATCAAGATCGCCGATGACGGCCGCGGCCTCGACCCTGAGAAAATCCGCGCCAAAGTGCTGGAAAAGGGTCTAGCGACCCCGGACGAGCTGGCAGGCATGAGCGAAGCGCAGATTCAGCGCTTCATTTTCGCCGCCGGCTTCTCCACCGCCGCCCAGGTGACCAATCTGTCCGGCCGCGGCGTCGGTATGGATGTGGTGCGCACCAATATTGAACAGATTGGCGGGTCGATCGACCTGCATTCTGAGGTCAATAAAGGCGCGACCTTCACCATCAAGATCCCGCTCACCCTGGCCATCGTCTCTGCATTGATCGTCAAGGCGGGCGACGCCCGCTTCGCGGCGCCGCAGCTGAGCGTGCGTGAGCTGGTGCGTGTCGGCCCGGGCTCCTCCATCAAGGTGGAGACGCTCAACGGGGCCCGCATGATCCGCCTGCGCGACCGGCTTCTGCCGGTGATCGCCCTGGATGAGGTTCTAAACCAAACCCTTGGCGGAACTGAAGAAATGTCCGGCTATGTGATCGTCCTGGAGGCCGCTGGCCGCAAGGTCGGCCTGGTCGTCGACGATGTGCTCGACACCGAAGAGATCGTGGTCAAACCGCTTTCCGGTCCGCTGCGCAGTGTTTCGGTTTTCTCCGGCGCCACGATTTTGGGCGACGGCTCTGTGATCATGATCCTTGATCCCAATGGCCTGGCCTCTGAAACCGCCATGGAAGCAGAGGAAACCTCTGAAATGGCGGCGGAAACGACCATTGACGCTGACGCCATCAGCGCGCGGCAGCGCCTGCTCCTGGTCCGCGCTGGCGGCGAAGAGCCCAAGGCGGTTCCAGTCAGCCTGATCACCCGCCTTGAAGACTTTGACGCGACAACCATCGAAAAAGTCGACGAGCGCTTCGTGGTTCAATATCGCGGCCGCTTGCTGCCGCTGGCCCACGCAGGCGGCTACGACACCTTCCAGGACACCGGCCGCCAGCCAGTTCTGGTGTTTGCTGAAGACGGCCGGTCCGCCGGCGTCGCGGTGGATGAGATCCTCGACGTGGTCGAAGAGACCCTTGATCTGGAAATGGGGTCCGAACGCCCGGGTGTGATCGGATCCGCCGTGATCAAAGGCAAGGCGACCGAAGTCCTCGACATCGCTTGGCATATGGAACGGGCCTGGTCCGGCACGCCGCAGCGCGCGGAGAAAGCCGACCGCAACGCCGTGCTGCTGGTTGAAGCCGACGCCTTCTCCCGCCGCATGCTGGCGCCGCTGCTGGCTGCGGCCGGATATGACGTCACCGTCGCCGGCGGGCTTCATGAAGCCCGCGACGCCGCCCAGATGGGCGCGGAATACGATGTGGTGGTCGGTGATCCCAGCGCGCTCAGCCGCCTGGGTGACGAAGGCTATTTCCTTAACATTCCCCGCTTAGGCGTCGGGGATAATGCGTACGGCCAGCCGTCAGAGGGCTTGGTGGCGGTCATGGACCGCGCCGACCGCGGCGGGCTCATCGCCGCTTTGGATAAGGCTGCGCGCGATCGTGCGGCGGCTTAAGGGGACGAAAGAAAATGTCGGCAGAATCCTCCTTCGAATACGTCACCGTTCATATCGGCGGCCAGCTCTTCGGCGTTGAGGTCCATGAAATCCGCGAGGTGTTTTCCCCGCAGGATATCACGCAAGTGCCGCGCGCCTCTGGCGAGATCGCGGGTCTGCTTAATCTGCGCGGCCGGATCGTCACCGCGGTTGACGCCCGCCGGCGCTTGAATCTGCCGCCTCGCGAAGCGGATGCGCCGGTGATGGCGCTGGGCCTGGAGCAAGGCTCGGAGCTCTTCGGCGTTCTGGTCGATGAGGTTGGCGAAGTGATGCGGCTTAAGGCCGATACGCTGGAGTCCAGCCCGGCCCACCTCGATCCGCACTGGCGCGCCCTGCTTAAAGGGGTGCACCGGCTCGAAAATAATCTGCTGGCGGTGCTCGATATTCGCGCGCTGATCAGCTGGGACAACAAGCTGGCGGCTTAGAGACGGAGCATCGCCGATGAAAACCTGCCTGGTCGTGGACGACAGCCGGGTGATCCGCAAGGTCGCCCGCAAGATCGTTGAAGAAATGGGCTTCGCCGTGGAAGAAGCCGCCGATGGCCAGCAGGCGCTGGACGCCTGCCGCAAAGCCATGCCGGACGCTGTGCTGCTGGATTGGAATATGCCGGTCATGAACGGCCTGGATTTCCTGATCAAGCTCCGCGAGGAACCTGAGGGCAAAAAGCCGGTCGTGGTGTTCTGCACGACGGAAAATGACATGTCGCACATCACCCAGGCGCTGCGCGCCGGGGCCGACGAATACGTCATGAAGCCGTTCGACGGCGACATCATCGAATCCAAGTTTGCAGAAACCGGCCTGGTTTAGACCGGCCCGACCCATAGGAGCGCCAGTGTGAGCGCCGCCGTCCAACTTTCCGCCGCGCGCAGCGGCAAACCGACCGTCCTGATCATCGACGACAGTGCTGTTGTCCGCGGTTTGGTCGCGCGCTGGGTCGAAGGCGATCCGCGTCTTGAAGTGGCGGCCACCTGCGCCGACGGGGAACAGGGCGTGCGCCGCGCCAAGGAGATGCAGCCCGACCTGGTGGTGCTCGACATCGAAATGCCCCGCATGGACGGTCTGACCGCCCTGCCCCTGATCTTGAAAGCGGCGCCGCGCGCGCGGGTCATCATGGCCTCGACCCTGACCCGCAAGGGCGGGGAGGTCACCATGCGCGCCTTGTCGCTGGGCGCAGCCGATTATGCGCCGAAGCCGGAAGCCGGCCGCGTGGCAGGCGCTGAGGCCTATCGTAAAGAATTGCTGGACAAGTTGGTGGCGCTGAGCCCGCGCGCCAAAGTCGGCTTTAGTGCACAGCCAAAGCCCGCGCCGGTCAGCTCGGCGCGTCCGGCGCCGCGCATGGGCATCGCCGCCAAGCCGGAACTGGTGGCGATCGGCTCCTCCACCGGCGGCCCGCAAGCGCTGCGTGATGTTATGGGCGCGATCCCGCGCGACGCGCGCGTGCCAGTCGTGATCACCCAGCACATGCCTAAGCTGTTCACCGCCATCCTGGCTGAACATTTGTCCAAATGCGGCCTGCCGGCGGCGGAGGCCAAACATAATGAAGTTCTTAAGCCCGGCCGGGTCTATCTGGCGCCCGGCGACTGGCACTTCACCATACGCCGTGAAGCCGCAGGCCTGGTGGCGCAGCTTGACCAGAGCGCGCCAGTGAATTTCTGCCGCCCGGCGGTGGATCCGCTATTTACCACGTGCGCAGAGGCCATGGGCCGCAATATGCTGGCCGTGGTGCTGACGGGGATGGGCCATGACGGCCGCGACGGCGCGCGCGCCGTGCGCGAAGCCGGCGGCCAGGTGATCGCTCAAGATCAGGCCAGCAGCGTGGTGTGGGGCATGCCCGGCGCCGTCGCCGAAGCTGGCCTGGCGGATGAAATTCTGCCTTTGAAAGACATTGGCCCGGAGATCGCCCGGCGCCTGAAAGGTATTCTATGACTGCTCTTCCGTCCGCCAAATTCGAGTTCCTGTCCAAGGACGTGAAGCAGCGCACCGGCCTCATTCTCGGACCGGAGAAGGCCTATCTCGTGGATTCCCGGCTCGGCCCGCTGGCGCGTAAGGAAGGCTTTGCAAGCATTGAAGCGCTGGTCGACGCCATGATGCGCGGCGACCGCTCGATGTGCGTGGCCGCCTCGGAAGCGCTGGCGACCCATGAAACCTTCTTCTTCCGTGACAAGACGCCGTTCGACCTGTTTGAAAAGACGATCTGCCCGTCTTTGAAAGCCTCTAAACCCCTGGGCGGCATGCGCATCTGGTGTGCGGCGGCGTCGTCGGGCCAGGAGCCCTACTCGTTGGGCATGATCCTGGATGACGCCGGGGAGCGCGGCGCGGACATTCTCGCCACCGATATGAGCGCCCAGGTGCTCGAAAAGGCCAAGGCGGGCGTCTACACCCAGTTTGAGGTGCAGCGCGGCCTGCCAATCCAGCGTCTGGTGAAGCATTTCGATCAGGTCGGCGAAACCTGGAAGATCAAACCCCATATCCGCCAGCGCGTGCGGTTTGAGCAGGGCAATCTGCTCGACGACTTCTCCCGCTATGGCAAAATGGACGTGATCTTCTGCCGAAACGTGCTGATCTATTTCGACATCGAGACCAAGGCGAAAGTCCTCGACCGGCTCGCCAATCAACTCTCTGATGACGGCTTCCTTTTGCTGGGCGCGGCGGAAACAGTAGTCGGTCTCACCGAGACTCTGCGTCCGGTGCCCGGCCATCGCGGTCTTTACGCGAAGCCGGAGACGGCGGCGCGCGCTGCGGCTTAGTCTTTCTATCCTGCCGCCCAGAGCGCCCCAAGCACGCGCGCAACACAATCTTAGGCCAATTCGGTTAGCCTGATTTTGGTCTTGGTTTTATGGGAGGACCAACGAATGCTTCGTTTGCGTCTCGCCATACTGCTGTGCGCGGTGTTCGCCGCCTTCGCCGGTCTCGCCGCCGGCGCCGCCAGCCTGCTTCAAGGTTCGATCGACCAGGCCGTCGCCTTCACCTGGCCGGGTGTAGCCGCGTCGGTGGCGCTGCTCCTCGCCGTTCCAACCCAGGCCCGCGACTAAGCTCTGTAAGTCGCGACCATCGCCCTCACATCCGCCGGACTACGCCCGGCTTCGCGCAGGCTCTTGAGCGTCAGCGCCTTGTCGCGCTTGGCGAAGCGCTTGCCGGCTTCGCTGACCAAGAGGCCATGATGGCGATAGACCGGCCGCGGCAGGTCTAGCAGGCGCTGAAGCAGGACATGCAGATGCGTGGCGAAGAACAGATCCTGGCCGCGGATCACATGGCTGACGTCCTGGATCGCATCATCGTGGACGCAGGCCAAATGATAGCTCGTTCCGACATCCTTGCGGCCCAGGATCACATCGCCCAGCGTTTCCGGCCTGGCCTGGATCAGGCCGCGCTCGCCATCGGGCCCGGCGCCTTCCTCAATAAAGTGCAAAGCGGGCCAGCCATCGCCCACAACCTCCCGGCACGCCGCGATGGAGAGCCGCCAGGCGAAGGCGTCCCCGCGCGCCAGACGCTCGGCTTCTTCGTCGGCGCTCATCGGCTCTAGCGGCCCGGGATAGATCACCCCATCCAACCCTTCGCCGGGATGGTGAGGGGCGCGCGCGATCTCTTCGGCGATCTCCTTGCGGGTTTTAAAGCAGCGATAGACCAGGCCGCGCCCCGCCAACCCCTCCAGCACCGCGGAATACTCGGCGAAATGCTCACTCTGACGCCTTACCGGCTGGGGCCAGTCGAAGCCCAGCCAGGCCAGGTCCTCCAGTACGGCGGCCTCGTAGTCCGGCGTGCAGCGACCGGTGTCGATATCTTCGATCCTGAGCAGACACGTCCCGCCCGCGGCCTTGGCGGCGTCAAAAGCCTGCATCGCCGAATACGCATGGCCCAAGTGCAAATAGCCGGTCGGCGAGGGAGCGAAGCGGGTAATGAAATCAGGCATGAAGCTTAGCTAGCAAGCGACACGCCGCGACTCCAGAATAATGGGAGTAAGAGGTGCAACGGGCGTCCTTCGGGGCATTTGGTCGTGCATACGCGCCAGCCCCCACACCCTTTGTCACCCTCGCGAAGGCGGGCCCCCAGACTCAAAGAGCGCGATGTTTGACGATCCCTAAATCCCCGCCTTCGCGGGGATGAAGAAGCGCGGGGCCTGACGCACCCCGTTGAACCCCCGCTTCGCCTGCCTATGATCGCGGCGACAGCGAAGAAAGCCTTTCCCCCATGATCCTCATCGACGGCCCGCGCATACCGCCTAAATCCGGCACGGCGAAAAAGCTGGTGATCCTGTTTCACGGCTATGGGTCGAACGGCGCGGATCTGGCCGGGCTGGCGCAAGCCTGGGCGCCAAGTTTTCCTGATGTCGCCTGGGCTTCGCCCGACGCGCCTGAACCCGTGCCTGGCGCACCCGGCGGCTATCAATGGTTCCCGATCAGCCGGCTCGACCCGGTGGCCATGGAAGCCGGCGTACGCAGCGCCCACGCCAGCGCCGAACACTTCGTCAAATCGGAGCTGAATCGCTGGAACCTCACCCCGGCCGATCTGGTTCTGGTGGGCTTTTCCCAAGGCACCATGATGGCGCTGCACACCGGTTTGCGCCGGGAAGCCGCGCCGGCTGGCATTCTGGGTTATTCCGGCGCGCTGGCCGGGCCGGAGCGCCTGAAAGAGGAAATGACCGCCAAGCCGCCCATCTTGCTCATCCATGGCGATCGCGACGATGTTCTGCCCGTCGGCATGACGCTGATGGCGGCTCAGGGCTTGGCCGAGGCCGGGCACGGTGCGGAGTTCCACATTTCCCAGGGCATCCCCCACTCCATCGGACCGGACGGGCTCGAGCTGGGCGGGCGCTTCATCGAGAACGCGTTTGCGGGAAAGCTCCGCTAGACGCCTCCGCGACCATCACCGGCCTTTCAAATCCCCGTCATAGGCCTGTCACACGATGTGCTATACATTGCGGGCACAAAACAGCGCGGGTGAGTGATTCGTATGATCGCTCGGGCGCTGTGGCGCAGAGGGAGGCGCGTCTTCAGGACGCTATCCACATACCAGGCGGTGAGCCTGAACCTCCAGCCGGTCTTCGGGCCGGCGCAAGCGTGGGGAGGTTTCCATGGGTGTCTTTAAGACGGCCCCGGAAGATCTTCGCTGCCTCGTCCTCAATGCGGACTATCAACCGCTGTCCTATTATCCTTTGTCCACCTGGTGCTGGCAGGACGCCATCAAGGCGGTGTTCTTAGAGCGCGTGGACATCATCTCGGAATACGAGACCCAGATCCGGTCGCCCAGCTTCGCCATGCCGGCTCCGTCGGTGGTGGCGCTGCGCGACTATATCTCTCAGGACCGGCCGCCGGCCTTCACCCGATTCAATCTTTTCCTGCGCGACGGCTTTCAGTGCCAGTATTGCGGGACCAAGGGAGTGGAGAACATGACCTATGATCATGTCATCCCGCGCGCCTATGGCGGCAAGACCAGCTGGAACAATATCGTCGCCGCCTGCGCGCCATGTAATTTGAAAAAAGGCGGACGCACCCCGCAGGAAGCCCGCATGCCGCTGCGGCGCAAGGCGGACAAGCCGAACATGCATCAGCTGCAGGTTCAGGGCCGCAAATTCCCGCCGAAATATCTCCACGAAAGCTGGCTGGATTATCTCTACTGGGACGTGCCGCTGGAAGCGTGAGCCTCGGCGCGGGTCTGGTCCATCCAGGCTTCAACGTCCGGGATCGCTGCGTAGAACCGCACCAGCTCATGCTCGGGCTCTAGAATCGACAGCGCCGAGATCCATGCGCCCAGGCCGCGCCCGCCATTGACCATCGCCACATAGCCATCGCCGGTGTCGAGATTGATGAAGGCGATGGCGTTTTCCGCCCAATCAGCTCCGCCATGATACGCAAAGCGCGCGCGCTCAAAGAAGGTCAGCGACCAGCCCAGGCCATAGGCGTTCACCACGGGACATTCCGAAACCGGCTCAAGTCCGCAGGCTTGGGAGGCGCTGATATCGGTCACCGGCGTGGTGCGCGGTCCGGGCGTGTCCCTCTCCGCTGCAAGCGCCGTGATCAGGAAGCGGGCCAGGTCCTCACCGCTGATGAACAGATTATCCGCCGCGCTGGGTCCCTGTTCCCAGAAGCGGTACTCGCCATAGACGCCGTCCGCATCCATCGGCGTGACCGCGCGCGCGTCGGGGGCCGCGGCTCTGCCCAGATAGGCCTCAACCCCCATGGGATCGAGGACATGGGTTTGGACCAGGCTTTCAAACGCCGCACCTTCGCTGGCCGCCATAAATTCCGCCAGCAATTCATAGGCGGCGCCGGAATAGGAATAGCCGTCACCCGGATCGAACGTGAAGGCGAGCCGCCGGTCCTCATAGCTGTGTTCCCAATTCAAAAGCCCCGTTTGGTGGGACAGAATCAGGCGTGGGGTCAGCTGCGCATAGCGCGGGTCGGCGCCCAGATCAGGGTGGTCGACGCGCTCGGCGATTGAGGCGTCGAGATTCAGCCGCCCAGCCGCCGCCAGACGATGGGCCAGCTCAGCGGTGATCACCTTGGTGATCGAACCGACATTAAACAGAGTGTCCGCCTCCGCCGGGCGTCCGGGCCCGGCCTCGCCGACATAGGCGGCGGAGACGACTTCGCCGGCTTCAAGGCGGATAATCGCCATGCCGGCGCTGGGAAACTCAGAGAGCCCTTGAACCGCCGCCGTTTCAACAGAGGTCGGCGCGCACGCCGCTGTACACGCCAGAGCAATCGCCCCGGCCAATCCCGTCAAAAACACCATGAAATCCGCTCCCCGGTTTGAGTGTCATCTCTAGGATGCGTCAAGCCAGGAGGCTGGATGCATGGGGCGACGGTTTTTTCGCCCCGCGCCCTAATCCGTATAGGTGTAGGCGAACACCAGCGGCACGCCTTCCTTGGGCAAATCCTGTTTGCGGTAGCTGACCCGGTCGACCTGATCGCCATTGGCGTCGTTGAGGATGATCAGGCCCGGCCGGGTGTCGCTGGGCGCATTGACGAGGCGGATACCGCCATTCGGTTCGATCCGCCTTGCTTCGCCGGGACCGATCTCACCTTTGAGGGTGAAGCTGCGCCGGCTGCGGTCCTGAAGGGTCCAGCCCTCGATCGAGATCGTCTCCCCGGACAGGTTTAACAGCGACACCCACTCCCCCTCCGGCTCGGGTCCGGTCGGATTGACCATGGCGCCGGCGATATAGATCGGCACCTGGTCATCCTTATAGGCGTTGGGCCGGTCCTGGGTGGCGGACAGGATGATGTCTTCCGCGCCGTTGATATCGCGCGCTTCGGGCGCCTCGGTGACGTCCAGATTGGCGATGTCAGGCGTTGAGGGGCCATGGCTGAACCAGATCGGATTGGCGTTGGCCAGCTTATTGTCAAATTGCAGCCCGGTGCGCGCCTCCACCTCGGCGACGGAGACCTGGTAGATCTGGTGATTAAAGCGCCGCCGGCCGCTTAAGTCCGCCAGGGAGGCTTCATCCTGCAAGACGATGAAGGCGCGCGCCTCCAGCTCGAAATCCGTGTTGAGAAAGCCGATCACCTTGAAAAAGGCTGAGGGCACGAAGGCCGCCGTGCGCCCGGTGGGCCGGATGGTGCGCATGAAATCACCAAAGATCGGCCCGGTGAACTCGCTGATCCGGGTCGCCTTCTCCTCGGCGAATTCGAGCACCCAGTCCTCCAGCTCCACCCATTCGTCGCGATTGAAATTTTTGTGCTGCAGCGCGGCGTTGGTGTAATAATACGTATCGTCATCCGCGATCTGCGCTTCGCGCTTGGACGGGCCCCAGGCCGCCGCCTCGCGCCGGGCGATATGGCCGCGATCCCAGGGATTGTCGGCATAGTATTCCGGCCCCAGCTGGTTTTCGACGCCGACCCGCTCGTCAATCCGCCACTTGGCCCGGCTCTTGGTGCCCGGATCGCCCTCGCGAAAAATATTCAGCGCCGCAAACAAGGGCGCGCGATAGCCCTGGTGCATGGCCACGGTATAGGTGGCGTAATCGGTGAACGCCGCCTCTTGCGAGCCGTCCTGCAGCAGCACGCTGCGCGCCAGCTCGGGCGTGAAGTGCGGCATGGCGATCTGGTGTTCCGGCTCGTCGCCGAGAAAGTCTGCTCTATACCCCGCCATCGTCTGTCCCCTGATGATTATGGTTAACGCTGCACGCGCTTAGGTCGTGCAGGATATCAAAGACAGGCGATTTTGGGGATATGTTTAAAACCTTCACACGGCGAAATCGCGCTCGGCGTCAAACACCAGCGCTTATCAGACGGCTTGCGCGGGCGGCCGTTCCGGCCAAACGCATGCAGGTTTAAAACGCCGGGCGGACCGCCCGCGCACGGTGTTGTTCAGGCGGGCCGATACCTTACGGTTTGCAATAGCCTGGCGGGAATGGATCGCTTCGCCCGCGCTCAGCCGTTTAGCCATTGGCGGGTTTGGGCTTTCTTCGCCAGGATTTCGACCTCGCTGTCGCCGGGCCCCGCAGACCTCGCATCCAGGCAAGATTTCTTCCCTGAAGCCCGCAAACACCCAGACACCGCCCCTCCCCCAAGCCGTGACGCGTCGCGACCGCCGCCTGTGGTGGGAGAAGAGGGGGTGGAGATTAAGGGTGTAAGGGTGGGGTGGGGATAAGAGGATATAACTCAGGTTCGGAAGCTGGAAACCATGATACGCTGCCGTGTGTTGATTCACACAAAGGTTGTCAAATGCCGCGCCTCGCCTTCTCGACATTCATTAAGCTAGGAATGCTCACCTCGCCTGAGCTCTCGTCAGAGCTTGAGAAATACAACACGCCGAAAAGCGGTTATGATTTCTACAGAAAGCTACGACGCGGGGCTAAATCATTCGCCGGCCACGGCGCGCCATATGAGGACGCCGTAGCACCGATACTCGACGGACCGGACTCGCCTGAAAAAACGCACAATTTGGCAGCCATGGAGACACTAAAGAATTGGGTCTCAAAGAAAAAACCAACTCTTTTCGCACCACCTAGCCACAAAATTTTCCAGGCTCCTTTGAAGAGATTTGAAGTCAGAGTTGAGCCAGAATTTGCAATGGAACTCGAAGATACTCTCTGGATCGTTCAGGTTTTTGTCTCAAGCAAACATAAACTCACGCCAACCTCGGCGGAGCCCGGGTTACACCTTTTGCGCAGAAAATATCAAGGAACTGAGTTTGCGAATGCTAGCCCAGGTATCCTAGATTTGTCACAGGGAAAAATTCTTGGGAAAAAGTGGAATACTAATAGAGCGGCAAAGGTTTTTGATCATCTAGTCAATGACATTAACAATCGATTTGAAAATTAAGATCCATCGCGCATTTTCTATACCGATTTAGATTCAATATTTCTTAGCCATTGATAGTCTTCCAGTGCCTTTTTGAGTTCACCATTGAGAAACAATCCCTTCATGAGAGCGATTGAACGCGCTTGTGAGTTTAGAGATTTCTCAGGATTGAACTCTATATCAGTAAACGCATCATACACGAAAACATGGTCGCGCAAGAAATCTAAATGTGACTTAAGTGATCTCATATATATCCAGTCGTAAAAGGCTGTTCGAGGCTCGTTCTCAAATGTAGAATTGAACACTCGAAACTCTTTGATCGATCCTAGATCCGCCCCGCGCAAATAACGCTTCGCATCCCTTGGGCTTTGATCAAACAACTCGGGAAATGGTCCACCGCGCTCAAAAACCTTCGCGCCCTGATAGACAGACTCAAGCGGAAACCTCCTCCCCCCGATAACAATCCTGAGCGAAAATGCACTCAACCTCTGGCCAATTTCGCATTCGGATTTTGATGAAACCTCGAGGACCCTACTAAAACCGTCCTGCGCGCAGGCTCGGTGTAGGCTTCTGATACTTCGTTGTTTTTGGGAAATGGAATAGCCAGGAAACCACTCAAACTTGATCGGCCGGCTTCTAACCCAGCCACCCGCTGCATCAGAGTGAAAAAAGACAGGCCGAATCGCCAAATCTAAAGATCCAGGTATTCAGTCGGAACACTTCCGGGAATCAGAATCTCGTATTTCTCAGCGGCACGCAATCGCGCCCGAATTTCAGGTTTGCTCCAATCTGTCTTTGTATACAGCACCTTAAAATCTGCCGATCTTTGGAATTTCTGATAATCAAGCGCATTGATGCCCGATTTGTTTGATACGTCCAATGTGAATTTCACGCCATCTTTCAGAATTATATCAGGTTTTACACGGATGAATTCAACTTTCTCGATTCGCCCGTCTTGCTGGGCGCAATAGGCCATTGGGTGGCTCCGTCGGAAACACAGATGAACGTAGGCGTCAAACCCTTTGATTCTATCAGCATCGTGGCTCCAATCGTTACCGCCGAAAACCACGCCGTCGAGACTTCTTTCCTTGATTTCGCCTAGAGACAGGAGGCCGTGCGTTCGAATTGACTCGAGATTTCTAGAATCTGTGAAGTGAAAAAACTTGAGACGATGCTTATTCAACAGGTCAACAAATTCTTGCGCCATAATTGCCTCCTCCCTAGGTCGCGTCCTAGGTGGGGAGAAGCGAGTCTAGGTTCAACCCCTAATTACCTCAAAATGCTCCACACACTCTCAGTCCTCATCCGTCACCCCTTATCCAGATAAATCTGCGACCCCTTCGCCTTAAACTCCGCCGCCTTTTCCGCCATGCCGGCGCTCGCCTCATCGGCCTGCTTTTGCAGATCCGCGCGCTCATTGTCGGACAACCCATCGGCGAAGTCGCGGACTTCCTGGGTGATCTTCATGGAGCAGAATTTCGGCCCGCACATGGAGCAGAAATGCGCCACCTTGTGGGCTTCTTTCGGCAGGGTCTGGTCGTGGAAATCGCGCGCCGTGTCGGGGTCGAGGGAGAGGTTGAACTGGTCTTCCCAGCGAAACTCGAACCGGGCGCGGGAGAGCGCATCGTCGCGGATTTTCGCGGCGGGGTGACCCTTGGCGAGGTCGGCGGCGTGCGCGGCGATTTTATAGGTGATGACGCCGGTTTTCACATCGTCGCGATCGGGCAGACCCAGATGCTCTTTCGGCGTGACGTAGCAAAGCATGGCCGTGCCGAACCAGCCGATCATCGCCGCGCCGATGCCGGAGGTGATGTGGTCATAGCCCGGCGCGATATCGGTGGTGAGCGGGCCAAGCGTGTAGAAGGGTGCCTCGCCGCACTCTTTGAGCTGCTTGTCCATATTGGCTTTGATCTTGTGCATGGGCACGTGGCCCGGGCCTTCAATCATCACCTGACAGCCATGGTCCCACGCCACTTTCGTGAGCTCGCCCAGCGTCTCCAGCTCTGCAAATTGCGCCTCGTCATTGGCGTCCGCGATGGAGCCGGGGCGCAGGCCATCGCCCAAGCTAAAGGTGACGTCATAGGCGCGCATGATCTCGCAAATCTCATTGAAGCGCTCGTAAAGGAAGCTCTCCTTGTGGTGGGCCAGGCACCATTTCGCCATGATCGAGCCGCCGCGGCTGACGATGCCGGTGACGCGCTTGGCGGTCATCGGCACATAGGGCAGGCGCACGCCGGCATGGATGGTGAAATAATCCACGCCCTGCTCGGCCTGTTCGATCAGGGTGTCGGCGAAAATCTCCCAGGTCAGGTCTTCGGCGACGCCGCCGACCTTCTCCAGCGCCTGATAGATCGGAACGGTGCCGATCGGCACCGGCGAATTGCGCAAAATCCATTCGCGGGTGTTGTGGATATTTTTGCCGGTGGACAGATCCATCACCGTGTCCGCGCCCCAGCGGATCGCCCAGACCATTTTGTCGACTTCCTCCTCCACGGAAGACGCGACGGCCGAGTTGCCGATATTGGCGTTGATTTTGACCAGGAAATTGCGGCCGATCAGCATCGGCTCCAGCTCGCCATGGTTGATATTGGCGGGTAGCACCGCGCGGCCGCGCGCAATCTCGTCGCGGACAAATTCCGGCGTGACGAATTGCGGCACCTCCGCGCCGAAGCTTTCGCCGTCGGCGTGACGCTCGTCCGCGCCCGGCAGGGCTTTGATGCGGCCGAGATTTTCCCGCTCGGCGGCGTAGATCATTTCGTCCGTAATGATGCCGGCGCGCGCAAATTCCAGCTGGGTGACCGGCGCTTTGCCCGTTCCACGCAGCGGCTTGTGACGGACCGGAAACTCTCGCGCGAGGTATTTGCCGGTGGCCCCGCCATTATCCAGCGGGCTGGGTTCGCGGCCAGTATACTCCTCAACGCCGCCCCGCGCGCGAACCCAGGCTTTGCGGGTTTGCGGCAGGCCTTTTTCCACATCGATGGTCTGGGCGGGATCGGTATAGGGACCGGAACAATCATAAACCCGCACCGCCGGCTCCATCGCCGTGGGGTGCAGCTCGATCTCGCGATGGGGCACGTTGAGATGCGGCGCCGCCTTGGGGTTCGTATAGACGCGCGAGGAGCCCGCCAACGGTCCGGTGGTCACTTCAGGGGTGGGAAATTCGGCCTGGTTGCGGGGCTTGTTCATGGGGTGTCCTTTTGGGAAGTGAGGCGCAAAATCAGCGCCTCGACATGGTCGGCGTCGGCAAGGCCGACAAAGCGGTCAAAGGGCGGGCCGTGCTCTTCATGCAGAGACAAGCCCTTGAAGCGCAGCGTGTGAGACGTTGCGGATCGCTTGCGCACACCGTTCACCTGGCTCAATGCAACGCGGCGCATCGAGCCCCACCAGCGTGGGTCGAACTTGAACAGGTGTTGCGACGAAACGGCATAGACATAGTGTTTCGCCCGGCCCAGGCCGCGGATCGCGAAAACGATCATCACGATCGGCGCGATAAGCAGCAAAGTCAGCACGAATAGCGCCAAGCGGGGCAGGTCGCCGTCGAGTTCGCCGACCCCTGTCACCCAAACCAGGGCGCACCAGAATATCAGGCACAGCCCGCCGAATATCAGCGTGACCATGTGCGAGTAATCTACGGACCCGGGACTTGGAACGCCCGTCCAGTGCAATGTCTCACCCGCGGCAAGATGCGGTTCGAACAGCGCACGGTGTTCCGGAGTGATGTCTGTCATCGCGCTCGCTGCTCCATCCCGACGCCGGCATGATCCGGATCCGGTCCTAAGGGTGAAGTCTCAGCCCCCGCACAGCGAGGACACCCCTTGGAACGTGAGGCGCTAAAATGGACCGAGGCGAAGGCGGGAGCAAGCGGAACTGGAAGACGCGCTACAGCGACAGCCCCAGCTCCGCCCGCTTTTTCTTGGTCAGCTTCGCCGCGACCAGCGCGTGACTGGCCTCGATATGGCCCTTCAACTCCTGTGTGGAGACGCTGGAGCGGTCAAAACACTGGATCCAGGTCATGCCGCGGGAGGCGAGATAGGGCGCCGGCCGGCAGCCGGGGGCGTCGCGCAGCACCTCAAAGACGATGTCGGAGCATTTGAAACTGACCGCCATGACGTCGTCGTCGCTGTCCTTCGCCCAGCCGCCGACCGCGAACACCTTGCCGCCGACCTTCCAGACATGGCTGCCGCCCCATTGGACCACATGGGTCGTCGCCGGCAAGCCGCCGCAAAAGCTCTGGTACTCGTCAAGCGTCATAACCCGCTCAACCTGCCCAAGGGCGGGCGAAGGGGCAAGGCGAACGCCAGCGCGATCAACACTCTAGTCTTCGCCGAAACGCCGCACTAAGATTGTAGTGATAGCGCGGAGTTTGAAACGTGTCGGACACATCTTCAACCCCCGATAACCCACCTCAGGCGGACGCTTGGCGGACGCTTCAACGCGGGGCCCAGCCGTTATGGCAAACGATCCAGCAATGGACCGTGGCCTTCATCCTCGGGGTGATCATCGCCTTGGGGTGCTACACGCTGCTGCTGACCTGGCCGCTGACGCAGCCGAGCTCCAAGCTGGAAATCGCCCAGCGCTGCGAGGCGACCACCGCGTTTAACGGCTACAGAGGCTGGATCTACCTTCTGGTGACCGATCCCTGCCAGGACCGCTCCAATCAGAGCGGCAATCCTAAAGCCGTACCAGACCCAAGTGCGCTGGCTCAAAGCGCCGAGGCTGCGTCCACTCAAGCGGATGCAGGGGCCCAGGTCGAAGAGGCACAGGGCGAAGAGACTCAAAGCGAAGAGGCGGGCCAAGCGCCCAGTCCAACTGAGGCTGGGGCTGCACAGCCCGGGGCGGCTGCGCCGGAGGCGGACAACGCCGGCGCCGCCGTCACGCCCCAAACGGGCGAGGCTGAGGACAGTGAGGGCGCCTTGGAAGGGGCGACGCCGGAAAGCAGCTTTCCCGCCTTCGCCGAAGCGCGGGAAGCCAACGCCCTCTTCGTCGCGGTGCTGGCGGCCGGGATCACCGGCGGCGCGGTCTTTTCCCTGCGCAGCCACACCATCCATGTCGCGCGCCGCACCCATGATCACAGCTGGGGTTTGTGGAATCTGGCCCGCCCCTTCCTGGGCGGGGCCTTGGCGGTGATCTTCTTCTTCCTGATCCGCGCAGGCTTTGTTCAAAACGGCGAGGTCGGCGCCTTGCGGCCTGAAGGCTTCATCGCGCTCGCCGCCCTGGTCGGGCTGTTCACGGACCAGGCCTGGGCGCGCATGCGGATTGTCGCGGAAAGCCTATTCGCCAAGCGCGATGACGACACCCGGTCCGTACCCGCTGCTCAGGCGGAAGCGGCCGGGCCTGCCAACGGCTCAACGCCAGCGGACAATCCGGAGCCGGCGGACGAGCCGGGCCAGGAGAGCGGCCCCGGCGCTGACGCATCGCCGGGCCAAGCTCCGGCTCGAAACTAGGCGGCAGTCGGCGTTCACGTCAGGTCGGCTCGCGGCGCAGCAGGCGATGGGCGATGAGACCCGTATCGAGGACGGCCAGGGTGAGGAAAACCAGGCCGGCGGCGAACCGCCAATCCAGCGCGGCGTCCGGTTCTCGAAACACCACATTCATCAGACCGACGATCCAGAAGCCGGCGGTTCGAAGACTATGCCATGTCAGGGATGGCGAAAACGTCAGGATGTTCATGTTGGCCTCCTTTGGCCGCGTGCCATCAGCGCACGCCGGCGAGTTTGAAAAATCTCTGGAGCGTCTTGGCGTGATCGGTGAAGGCGCGGCGGCCCTCCTGCGTGATCATCAGCATGGTGCGCGGCCGCTTGCCGGCGAAGGTCTTCTCAATGGAGACGAAACCGGCGGCTTCAAGCTTGTTGAGATGGGCGGACAGATTGCCCTGGGTCAGGCCGGTCTCAGTCATCAGGAAGCCGAAATCGGCGTCCGCGACCGCGCTGAGCAGCGCCAGAATGACCAGGCGGGCGGGCTCGTGAACGCGCTTGTCGCTCTGCAGCACATTCTCGAGCCCGGGGATCAGCGGTGTTCTAGACAGCATCATGCGTCTCCGGCGCCGGATGGCTTTTGA
This sequence comes from uncultured Oceanicaulis sp., assembly GCA_964484345.1. Classification (GTDB taxonomy): domain Bacteria; phylum Pseudomonadota; class Alphaproteobacteria; order Caulobacterales; family Maricaulaceae; genus Oceanicaulis. The sequence goes on from CAZAGE010000017.1 coordinate 42,481, forward strand.
AGAAGCGCGCCAGCAAGGCGACGGCGCCGCCCAGCACCAGCGCGCCGATGACCAGGATCAGCAGGCCGGGATCGTCCACGCCACGCAGGGCGCCGATCACCGCGACGCCCAAAGCGGCGGCGGCGTAGCCGGCGAAGCGCCAGGCGCCGACCATCAATCCGCCCAGCAGCCCGACCGCCACCAGAGCGGCCGGCAGCGCCACCACGAACTCGCTGAGCCGATCTATGATCGAGCCTTCGGCGCGGCTGGCGTAAAGGAAGATGGCGATCTCGGTCAGCAGCACGGCGACCCCGAATATCAGCCAAGCCATCATCGATCCGCGGGTTTTGGCTTCGCGTTCCGGGCTGAACGTCACGGCTTCAAGCCGAGGCTCGATGACCTGCTTCCGGACCTGCTTCCAGACCGGCACCAAAACCGCTGGGGCGATGACGCCGTAGGCCGGAGCGTCGAGCATCCAGGATGCGCCGATCGCGATCAGGCCGATGGCGACGAATAAGTCGATCAGGCCGTCATCGAAGCGACGGGCGTAGAGTTTGTTTTCAAGCGGAGAAGTCGTGCTCATCAGAACCTCCAGTCTGTAGGTTCATTATGTCTGCACCGCAGACTAAATTGCACGTTAATTCCGATAAAGATTTTAAGTATCTGACTTTCAAAAGAAAAATTCTCGAAACACGCAAGGCGCAACGTCGGGCGGGCCTAGGTCTCCAGATGCTTCACAGCGGTTTTCAAGTCGCAAAGCTCGGCGATCTTGCCGTCAAAATAGCGCAGCGTGACGGCGCCATGCTCCGGGTCGTTCCCGTCGATGGCCTCGCGCGCGATGACGACGCGCAGGTCTCGTTGGTAGGCGTCAATCGCGGCCATGCGGACACAAGCGTGCGTGTTGAGCCCCGCGATCACCACGCGCTCAACGCCCAGCTCGGCCAGCTGGTCTTCCAGGTCCGTGCCGAAAAAGGCGCTATAGCGCTTTTTCACAATGACGGACTCTGTGGGCAAGGGCTCAAGCCCGTCGGCGAGTTCAGCCCCAGGCGCGCCTTCTATCACCACGGCGATCTTGCGATCGCGGATCTCCAGCATGGCGTCGGAAAGATCGGGCTTATGGCGCTGCATCACCCAAAGCACCGGCGCACCGGCCTCGCGCGCCGCGTCGACCAACCGCCCCGCCGCGCTCACCACTGCGGCGGCCCGTTGATCCGGCAACTGGGCCAGGAAGTCCTTCTGCAAGTCGATCAAAAGTAAGGCGGTGCGCATGCGCCCCTAGCCTTCCGTGCTGAGCGCCTCGGCATAGGCCCAGTCGAGCCAGGGGCCCAGCGCCGCGATATCGTCGGCGTCGACGGTCGGGCCGCACCAGATCCGCAGCCCGGCGGGCGCTTTGGGATGCGGGATGACGTCAAAGGCGGCCTCCTCCCGGTCGAGCAAGGCGCCCATGCGGCGCGACACCGCCCAGCGTTCGGCCTCGGATTTGTCCGCCAGCTCAGGCCCGGAGAACACCAGGGTCGCCGACGTCTTCGAGCGCACCGCCGGGTCCTTCGCCAGCCAGTCGATCCAGGCGCAGCCTTCCACCCAGTCGGCAAGCGCGGCGAAATTGGCTTCGGTTCGCGCGGCCAGGCCGGAAATCCCGCCTTCGCGCGCCGCCCATTTCAGGCTGTCGAGATAGTCTTCCGTGGCCATCAGCGAGGGGGTGTTGATGGTCGAGCCCTCATACAACGCCGCATCCTCGTCACCGGCTTCAAACAGCTGGAGAATGCGCGGCACCGGCCAGCTCGGCCGGAACTCCCGCAAGCGCTGGCGCGCGCGCGGCGAAAAGATCGCCACGCCATGCTGGGCCTCCCCGCCCATGCATTTCTGCCAGCTGAATGTGGTCACATCGAGCTTGTCCCAGGGCAGGTGCAGGCCAAAGGCGGCGCTGGTGGCGTCGCAAATCGTCAGGCCGGCGCGATCGGCCGGGATCCAGTCGCCGTCGGGCAGGCACACGCCGGCCGAGGTGGCGTTCCAGGTGAAGACGACGTCATTGTTGGCGAAATCCGCCTTGGAATAATCCGGCGCATGTCCGAACGGGGCTTCATAGGTGGACAGGCCCGCGGGCTTGAGCTCGTCGCGCAAATCCACCGTCCAGCGCCGGCCGAACTCGTCGCAGGAAAACACATCCACGCCGCGCGCGCCAATCATCGACCAGAGCGCGCCTTCCATCGCCCCGGTGTCCGAGGCCGGCAGGATCGCCACGGTGTAATCGCTGGGACATTCCAGCACCGCATGGGTGCGCTCCAGCGCTTCCGCGAGCCGCGCTTTGGGCGTGCCGCCGCGATGGGTGCGGCCCAACGGCGCGCCTGCAAGCGCCGACCACTCCCAGCCCGGACGCTTCTTGGTCGGGCCGGAGGAAAAGCGGGCGTCGGCGGGGCGGACGGACGGTTTGGGATGGGACATGGGACGCTCTTAAATGAATCAACGAGGGCTCAGGCTTCACCCTCAGCGTTAGGCGCTCGGCAAAGCAGGGTCAATCTCCATTGGAGCGCCCAAAAGACCCAGCGGGCTGGCGGGTTGACCTTGACCGGCGCGGGGCCTACCGCCTCAGGCCATGACCCAGTCTTCCTGGCGCGACCTGTTCGATCTGCCGCGCGACATCGCCTATTTCAACGCCGCCCAGATCGGCCCCATGCCCCGCAGCGCGGTTGCGGCGGGCCAAGCCGCCTTTGACGCCAAGGCGCGGCCCTGGACCGAGACGGTTCCGGATACGTTTTTCAATCGGCCCGAAGCTCTGCGCGGGGCGGCGGCGGTGTTGTTCAACGCGGCGGCGGATGATGTCGCCCTGGTCCCGGCGGCGAGCTATGGCCTCGCGACGGCGGCGCGTAATCTGACCGTCAAAGAGGGCTCGGAGATCCTGGTCCTCGCCGACCAGTTTCCCTCCAACGTCTATACCTGGCGCACGATGGCCGCGCGCGATGGCGCAATCGTGCGCACCGTTTCGCGCAACGCCAATGAAAGCTGGACGGACGCTTTGCTCGCCGCCATTGGACCGAAGACCGGCCTGGTGGCTTGCGGCGCGCTCAACTGGATTGACGGCGGGCGGGTCGATCTGGAGCGCGTCGGCGAAGCCGCGCGAGCCGTCGGCGCGCCGCTGGTGCTCGATCTCACCCAGTCGCTGGGCGTGATGAATTTCGACGTTACGACCGTACAGCCCGATTTCGCCGTCGCCGCCGGCTATAAATGGCTCTTGGGCCCCTACGCGCTGGGTTATCTTTATGTCGCGCCCCAGCACCAGTCCGGTGAGCCGCTGGAAGAAAACTGGATCAACCGGGAACGCAGCGAGGATTTCAGCCAGCTGATCAACTACCGCGAGGGCTATCAGCCCGGCGCCCGGCGCTTTGATATGGGCGAGCGGTCCAACCATCAGCTTGTCCCGCCGGCGCTGAAGGCGCTGCGTGTCCTCTCGGGGATCGGCGTTGCGGCCGCCGCCGCACACATCGCCAGCGTCAACGACGCCCTGATCGAGGCCGCCCGCCCCTTCGGTTTGAAGGCGAACACGCCTGACCGCGCCGGCCATTATCTCTCGCTGGCCTTGCCCAGCGACGCGCCCGCCGATCTCGCCCAGCAACTCGACGCCCATGGCGTGAAAGTCTCCCAGCGCGGGCCGCGCCTGAGGGTCAGCCCCCACGTCTATTCCGATGCTGAGGATGTCGCGCGCTTTGCGGCCGGCCTTAAAGCGGCGCTGGCATGACGCCGACACAGCCGGGCGTGAAAGGCTGGGGCGGACTGGCCGCTCTGGCGATTTTATGGGGCGGCGCCTTCGCCTTCATCACCGTGGCGGTGGAAAGCGTGCCGCCCAGCCTGGTGGCGTTCGGGCGCTTGCTGCTGGCGGCCGTGCTGCTGACAGCCTGGACGGTTCACCAGAAGCGTCCGCTGCCGCCTTTGAGAGATCGCCGTTGGCTGTGGTTTGCGGGCCTGGGCCTCTTCGGCAACGCCCTGCCCTTCACCCTGATCGCCATCGGGCAGCAGGAAGTGCCCTCGGGCGTGGCGGGTATCTTGATGGGCATGACCCCGCTCGCCATCATCATGGCGGCCCATTTCATCCTGCCCAATGAACGCCTGACGCCCGCAAAAGCTCTGGGTTTCCTCATCGGCTTCTCCGGCATCGTCATGCTGATGGGCCCCAGCGCGCTGGAAGGCTTGCTGTCCACCAGCTTCCTGTTCCAGGCGCTGATTTTCGGCGCCACGCTTTGCTATGCGACCAACGCCATCATGTATCAGGCCGGGCCCGAGACCGCGCCGACGGCGGTGGCGGCCGGCAGCCTGATCTGCGCCGCCCTCCTGAGCTTGCCATTGGCGCTCTATGACTTGGCCTTCGGCCCGCCGATCGCAGCAAGCTTCAGCTCGATCCTCGCCGTGATCGCGCTGGGCGTGTTTCCCACGGCGCTGGCGACCATCGTGTATATGGCGATCGCCCGCAAAGTCGGCGCGGCCTTCATCGCCCTGGTCAACTATGCCGTGCCGGTGGTCGCCGCCTTGATCGGCCTGGCTCTGGGCGAAGACTTAGGTCTTACCGCCTGGCTGGCCTTGGCGGTCATTCTGATCGGGATATTCGTCGCCCGCCGGCGGCCGAAACCGCCCGCCTAAGCGCACATTCGCCGCGTTGCGCCGCACACGCTTCTGGGGAATTATTCTACCAGGAGGCGATTATGGCGCGTTTATTTGTGATGCTGGCCGCTCTGGCGGCCCTGGCGGCCTTCACCCCGGCGGCGGACGCCCAGCGCGGTGAGATGCGCACCTATTGGGAGCGCATGGACCGCGCCTATGACAGAGAGGACTGGGATGAGGTCATCCGCTACGGCCGCTGGATGCGTCGGCACGAAGACTGGACCACGCTGCCGGCCCGGGCGCGCTGGCCGATCCTAACGCGTGAGGGCCAAGCGCTGGCTCGGACCGGCGAGTATCAACGGGCCCGCACCCGGCTGCTCGACGCCTTACGGCTGACGCGCGGGGCGGACCGGGGCGTCCCGTTATTTTATCTCTTCATCACCGAATACACGATGCATGACTGGTCTTCCGCAGCCCGGCGTCTGCTGGAAATCCAGCAGGTTTTTCCTCAGCAGATTGATGAGCTGCGCTACACCACCCTGGACCGGGTGGTCAGCGAGTTGAAGCAGGCGGGCGACGACCCGCTCCACGACGCGGTCGTGACGATGATCGCGACCGAGTACCAGCCTGATCGCCCCGCGACCCATCTGGACTGGATGGTGATGCGCTATATCGAAATCCTGATCGAAGCCGGCGAGCTTGGCGCGGCGATCGGGCAGGCCGAGCGCGTGCTTTATCGAGATGCGCGCGTGAACTTACGCACATTAGGCGTGTTCGCACCGCTCTGGTCCGATCCACAATTCGACCCAGTGACCGATCCGGTGGCGGGGGAAATCGCCACGCTTCGCCGCGCCCGGGCCGACGCCGCCGCCGAGCCCGGCCGCGTGGACCCGATCAATGCTCAAATTGACGCCTTGATGCATCTGGGCCGGCTGGAGGAGGCGCTCGGATTGGCGGAGGCGACTTTGGCTCAATTCGCGGCCGACCCGCCGCGGTTCGATCATGTCGACTATTGGACCCCATGGCTGATGGATACCGCCGCGCGCATCCTCTACGCCCAAGACCGGGTCGAGGAAGCCGACGCCATGATGGTGCGCGCCATCGCCCTGCCCGAAAATGGCGGCGCCAATATCAGCCAGGTCTTAAATTACGCCACCATGCTGTCCTATCAGGGCCGCCAGGAGGAGGCGCTTATGATGGCGGGGCGGCTCGACGAAGACCGCCTGTCCCAGTCCGACTTGATGTGGATCTGGTCTGTTCAAGCCTGCGCGCAACACCGGCTTGGCCGGTCCGAGGCCCGCAACCAGCGCCTTGCTTTATTGCAGACCAAATGGGGGACCAACGCCCCCGCCTATCAAAGGGCGCTGGTGTGCGTCGGCGATCTGGATGCGGCGGCGGCCGTGCTGGTCGACCGGCTCAACGATCCGCGGCTGCGCATTGAAGCCCTGGCTGCGCTGCAAGATCACCCATTTCTGATCAGCGCGGAGGCGATGCCGCTGTGCGCCGAACTTGAGGCGGCGTTTCGCGCGCTGCGCCAACGCCCGGAGGTGAGCGCCGCGATCGCCGCGCATGGCCGGATTGACCAGGTCGACCTGCGCCAGTCGCATCTGGGCGCGTTTTAGACTTAGCCTGGCGCCTCGCCCGCCAGCGGCCAGCCGTGATTGACCGGGCCCGAGCCCTCGCCAAAGCCGGGGGCGCGGCGGATGGCTTCGTGGAGATAATCGCCCGCCTGCTCCACCGCACGGTCCAACGGCAAGCCCTGGGCGAGGAGCGCCGCGATGGCGCTCGCCAGCGTGCAGCCGGTGCCATGGGTTTGGCGGGTGCGGATGCGCGGCCGGGTGAACAGGCGCACGCCGTTGCGGGTCGCCAGGACATCCACGATCACCTCACCCTCCAGATGGCCACCTTTGACCAGCGCCGCCTTCGCGCCGAGCTCTAGGAGCGTTTCGGCCGCGGCCTGCTGGCTTTCCATGTCATCAATCTCGCCGCCCGTGAGCGCTTCGGCTTCCGGCGCATTCGGCGTGATCAGCGCGGCGCGCGGCAAAAGCCGGTCGCGGACCGTGGCGACGGCGTCCTCATCGATCAACCGATCACCAGAGGTCGCCACCATGACCGGGTCGACCACCAGCGGTGTGATCGGATCGCCATGGGCGTCCAGCGCGGCGATGACCGCTTCAATCACCTCGGTTGAAGCCAGCATCCCGGTCTTGATGGCGTCCGCGCCGATATCGCTGAGCACAGCCTCAATTTGGCCGGCGATGATGTCGACCGGCACGGGATGGACGGCGCTGACGCCCTTGGTGTTCTGCACGGTGATGGCGGTGACGGCGGTCGCCGCATAGCCGCCCAGCGCCGTGACCGCCTTGATGTCGGCCTGAATGCCCGCCCCGCCCGAGCTGTCAGAGCCGGCGATCGATAAAACGCGGCCTTGCGGCTGCAGGTCTTCGGTTTCCACGGTGCTCATCGCCGATCTCCTTCGCTTCCAAGCGCCGAGCTAGCGCGGTGCAGCTGTGTTGGAAAGGGGGAATGCAGGCTGAGACGGGTCGCCGCATTGGCGCGCGACATCCTTAGGCGCAGTGTGGCCTTAACAGATGAAACGTCCCTTACGGGCAAGGAGAATTCCACCATGAATCATAAACACCGCAAGACCTTACATGCGCTGTTCGCACATCCCGAACCGGCCAATCTGTCCCCGATTGATGTCGAGCATGTTCTGGAAGAGCTGGGCGCGGAACTCAAGGAGCGTTCCGGCGCGAAATTCTCTGCGACGCTGAACGGTCATACGGCGAATTTCCACCACGCCCATCACTCTCTGCCCAAGGAAGAAGTGCGCCAGATCCGCGGCTTCCTGACGACGGCCGGCATCGATCCGGTGCGCGATTTCCCGCTCTAGTCCGCGGTGTCCGCATCTGCGGCGTTGAGGCGCTTGTAGCGCACTACGCCCACCGCCAGGCAGAGCTGGGCGGCGAAATAGGTGATCCAGATCACCGCGCCGACCAGATCGATCCGGCCATAGGTGATGGACGTGCCGCGGAACCAGCCGGCCGCGATCAGCGAATCCGACACGACGAATAGGACCGCGCCCAGAGCGATCAGGCGCGGTCCCTTCACAAACCCGGCCAGCACCGCCATCGCCAGAATGATGATCAGATACGCCGTCACCGGGACCGCCATCTCGCCCAGGCCGGAGCTGAGCCACCAATAGATCGCCGCGCCGAACAGCCCCAGGCCGATCGCCAGGATCACACCGTCGCGCTTGAACCCGGTTTTGACGATCATCAACGCGAATATGGCGATATAAGCGATATGCGCGCTGGCGAAGAAGCCGATGCCCAGCTCTCGCTCAGGCGGGGCCATGGCCAGCGCATAATCGCCCCCCGCCGACAGCAGCAGGGCGAGCGCCAGGAGCGGCGCTCTGGAAAACGCGGCATAGGCCGCCAGCAGCACCACCGACAACGCCTTGACCAGCGCCATGCCGGCTGCACCGCCCAGCAAAAACGCCATCAGGAAATAGGTCGCCGAAGTGATCCCCGCGACCCAGAGATAAACCGGGGCCGCCCAGTCTGGGATCAGCGGTTCGGTGTCGGCGTAGCGGTCAGGCTGGGTCATGGTCTCACGCATTCGCTTGGGTCTTAGTCGCAAACACGCTAAGCGCCACGATGCCGAGTGAAAAGCCGCCAATGCGTCGACGGCCGCCAAGGGTACACTGCAATGCGAATCTTCATCGCTGTCTTCTGCGCGCTCGCGCTGCCATCCAACGCCCTGGCGCAAGACGCCGAGCTGCCCGAGCCGATCCAGGCGCTCTTGGCCGCAGCCGCCGCGACCCCGGAGCCGGAGCGCTTCGAAGCCGCAGTCAGCCTGATCGCCCTAACCCAGCCGGCGCATGCGATCCTGGCCGGCGCCGGCGCGATTTCCAGCGACCATGCGGAAACCGCGCGCCGCGTGTTGGACGTGCCGCAGGCCGAGCCGGTCACCGATCTTGGGTCAACGACCCAGGACGCCTCCCCCGTCACACCCTCGACCGGCGGTTGGCGCGCCGCGCCCCGGCAAGCCATGGAAACGCTGGCGAACGCCCAGTCAGAGCTTTGGTCCGGCGAGATCCGGGCGGGTCTTCGCCAGGACGGCGGGAATTCCGATCAGCTCGATTATTCCTTGGCGCTGAGCGTGGAGCGGGACTTGGCGGTCTGGGGCTTCCAAGGCGACATCAACTACAGCTATGCCGAGAGCAACGGTGCCGTGGGCCGCGACGAACTGACCGCCAGCACCCAGCTGGACCGTGAAATCGGCGAGCGTTGGACGGTCTTCATCGGTGCGGAGTATGATCAAGACGCCCTGTCCGGGTTTGACTGGACCACCCTCGTTAACGCCGGTCTTGGATACCGCATCCTAACCGGAGAAGACCTCAACTGGCGGGTCCAGGGCGGTCCGGCGCTGCGCACGCTGTCGCCGGTCAATGGCGATATGCGCACCGAGACGGCGGGGGAATTCAACTCAGACGCAGACTGGCGGGTGAGCGATGCGCTCTTGTTGACAGCACACACCCAGTTGCTGCTCGCCGACCAATCGCGTTTCGAACAACGTTTCGGGCTAGAAACCAGCCTCGGTGAGCTCTGGGCGCTGAAGCTGGCCTATCGCTATCGCAATGAGTTTGAGCCCGAGCCGGGTTTCGAAAGCGTCGACACCCGCACGGACTTGTCCGTGGTCCGCCGCTTCTAGGCTGGACTACTTCTTGATCGGGTCCAGCGGGTCCGGCTTACCGGGCCCGCGCGGACGCAGACCTTGATTGCCCAGCCGGCTGGCGGCGAACCCCTCCACCTGGTCCGCCCAGCGCCCGGACAGGGCGGCGATGTAGATCATCGGCCCGTTCGGGTTGGAGCGGAAGTTGGAGTCGGTCGCCACGATCGCCCACTCATCGCCCCGGCGCACCATGAAGGGTGATCCGGAATCCCCACGCGTGGTGTCGCAATCATGGGACATGGTGTTGTCGCGATTAAGCTCGAGGACGCGGCAATTTTCATTGCCCGACAGGTTGGTGCCGGTGTCCCAGGAATAGCCGGCCTGCCACAACCGCTCGCGGCTCGCCGCGCGCGCGCCCGCTTGGGACAGATCCAGCACGCCGACAAAGCCCAGCTCGTCGCCCAAGGGCTGGTCGATGCGCAAGAGCGCCCAGTCCGTGCCATCCAGATCGTCCGAATTGCTAAAGCGCGGCTCATTCCAGTCCCGGTCCAGCAGATAATCGGTGACGCGCGCCGTACGCTCCCCGCCGGGCAGGCCGGCGCCGGTCCGGAACACGCCGGCGGCTTCGATCCGGCTGCCTTCGGAAATGCAATGGGCGGCGGTGACGAGAATATTGGAACCGATCAGCGTCGCCGTGCACGTGCCGCCCGCGTCGAAGTCCACATAGCCCACCACGCTCCACGGGAAGGTTCCGGTATCCATGAAGACCCGGTCGTCGCGGCCGAAGAAATGGTCGTTGATGGTCAAAGGCCGCTCGCGCGTGGAGCAATCCGTACGGTCGGTGCGCGCCTCACAAGCGCCATTGCCCCGGCCCGGCTCCTCGCACACGCCGTTAAACGCTGTGGCGCAGGTGTCGGTCTGGAAGCGCAGGTGAATGACGTCGCCGCAATCGGTCAGGTCCGTGCCCTGGGTGCAGGCGCCGGTGCCGAAGCCCGGCTCGTCGCACTCGCCGTCCCGCGCCCACTGGCAACTGTCATCCTCAATCCCGTTCATGATGCGGTAGCAGTCGGAATAGTCCGTGCCGGACGGGCAGGCGCCGGTGCCGACGCCGGGTTCATCACATTCCCCATCATTGGCCCACTGGCAGCTGTCGTCGCCGCCTCCGGGACGCGCGCCCGGCTTGGAGACTTGCTGAAGCAGGCGCGCATAATCGCGGGCGCGTGGCGCATCGCCGGCGAAGCCGTCCGGGATCGTAATCTCAGCCTCCGAGGGCGCGGGCGGAGCCGCGTCCGGGGACACGGCCCCGGCATTGAGCAGCAAAGCGGCCAGCAAAGCAGCAAGCATGGATAATCCCCATAAAACCTCAAAACGAATGGGGCGACGCTAGCGTGGACTCGTCAGTTTTCCAAACGGGCACTCACCCAGAACGCGTGTGGCGCCGTGACGCAATTGCCAAAAATACACCAAATCGGCGATATTCACTGTATCGCTTCAGCGACCTTCCCCTCAGGGTCGCAGATCCAGGGCGATATGGCGTAGGTCTCTTGCTCCCCATTGAGGTGGAGGTCGACGCGCCGCAGACGGCTTTGTCAGGCGACCCCAACCGCCTTAACCGCTGCACGAGTAAGAGCCGCCGGCGCATTTTCGCCGGCGGTTTTTTTGTGCGCCTAGCCCGCATTCATCTGCATAAACGCCAGCTGAACGTTGCGGCCAGTGGGCGTTCAGCCGCCTTGCGTCAGTCTTGCCCCATAGCCGCTGGATGGTCCGGCGGAACAGCAAGATGAAAGGCGAGAGCCATGACCCTTTTTGCGAAACTGGCGGCGGCGGCGGGCCTCGCCGCTTTAACTCTCACCGCCTTGCCGAGCGTGGCTGAAGCCCAGCGCTATGGCGGCGGCCATCACGAACATCGCTGGAACGGCCCGGAAGGCCATTTCCTGGTCTACGCCCGCGCTTGCCCCGACCTGCGCGAAGACCGGCGTGACCGGCGCGTCGACTTGGGCCGTGCGGACCGACGTGAGGACCGGCGCGACCGGCGCATCCTCGATTGCCCGCCGCGAGCCTGGGAATATGTGCCGAGCCGGCGCGAATTGCGCCAAGGCCGCACCGGCGAACGCCTGCGCCCGCAAATCGCCCACTGGGACCGGCCTACCGGTCGATACTATGTGGAGACCCGCTGGAATGACGTGCCGGTCTATATCGTGCGCGGACGCGGCTTCCGGGATCGCCACCGCGGCTGGCGCCGGGATCGCCACTATCGTCATCGCGGCTGGCGGAACAGCGATTATTCCTACTGAGACCTATCAAATGAAGGCGGAGGGCGCGGATCGGAAACGGTCCGCGCTTTTCGTTCAGCGCGGCGCGGCGAACACCTGATCGGGATCGGGCACGACGGAGGTGGAGACCGCATAGGCGCGGTCGACGACCTGGACCGGACCCGGCCCGTTACTCTCCGCCTCCCGGCCCATGTGAGAGATCACCGCGATGATCGCCCAATCCTCTCCGCGACGGACCAGAAGGGGGGAGCCGGAATCGCCCACCACCGTATCGCAGTTATGCCCGATCAGCCCGGAGGCGCGGAACTCCAAGAGCCGGCAATCGCTGCTGCCGGAGAGATTGTCGCCGGTGTCCGCCGAATAGCCCGCCTGCCAGACCCGCTCGAGCCGCGGGTCCTCGCCCCAGACCGTACGCGCCGCGAAGATGATCAGCACCACCATGCCGATCGCCGCGAGCGCCTGGAGGATTTTCCGCTCGGTTCCCTTGAGCGCGAAGGCGGCGATATAGGTGATGACCACCAGGGCGACGAAGCTGATCAGATCGCGGCGCAAGGGCCGGTTGTCGCTAACCGCTTCGACGTCGAGATAGCCGACATCCGCACCGACCGGAGCATCCAGCTTCAAAAGCGCCCAGTCCGAGTTTTCCCGGAAGAAACGGCGCATATCCGGGTCGTCGCGCACCGTGTTGAGCACATGGCCGTCCACCACCCGCGCCGTCACGGGCCCGTCCGACCGGCCCCGCGCCGTGATGAACTCGCCCTGGGTGACCAGCGCGCCGTAATGCACGATGCAGTGGGCGGCGGTCAGCACCACGTCTTCGGCGATCAACACGCCCGAGCAAGCCGATCCGGTATCGAATTGGAGCTGGCCGATGGTCCGCCAAGGATAGGCGCCGGTGTCGAACAGCTCGCGGTCGTCATAGCCGAAAAAGGTGGCCAGCGGCGTATAGCCGGGCATTTCGCGCCCGACACAGTCGGTATGGTCTCCCCCCAAGGGGCACATCCCTGTGCCGCCCTGGCGCGGATCATCACAGCGATCATTAAAGGCGAGCGCACAAGCATTGGGCGCGATGATCTGTTTGTCGGGACGCGTCTCGCTGGTCTGCGCGAAGACCGGCGCCGCCATCAGCCAAAGCAATAAAGCGATTAGGCCGAGCCACATGATCCGGTGTGATTGGATCCTCATGGCCGCGTCATCTCCTTGTCGTCTGGCTTAGAGCTGGATCGTTCCTTTTAGATAGGCGCGCGCCGCCCCAATCAAAGCCACCCGCCCGTTGCCGGTCGCGTCCACCTGCAGCGCGCCGGGGCGCGGACCGATTTGACGGGCGGTCATCGCCGTCTTGCCCAGCCGCTTGGCCCAGTAGGGCGCCAGCGTGCAATGAGCCGAGCCGGTGACCGGATCTTCGTCAATGCCGGCGCCGGGGCAGAAAAAGCGCGAGACGAAGTCGCTGTCTTCACCCGGCGCGGTGGCGAGGATGTTGATGCCGGTGCGCTTCAAGGCGCTGAAATCCGGCTGCAACCCGGCGACGGCGGCCTCATCGCCATAAGCAAACATCTGATAGCGCGATCCGTGAATGCGCATGACTTCAAAGGCGGCGTGAGGCCTCGCGCCGATGGCTGCGACGGCGGCGGGGTCGGCATCCGCATCAGTGAAGGCGACCTCAGGAAAGTCCATCACAAGCTGGCCATCTTCGCGCTGGCTCACCGACAGGCGGCCAGAGGCGGTGTCGAAATGGGCCGCGTCCCCTGTCACGGCCCCAGCGTCGAACAACGTCGCCGCCGCCGCCAGCGTGGCGTGGCCGCATAAGTCCACCTCGCAGCCCGGCGTGAACCAGCGCAGCGACCAGACATCCTCGCCTTTGGGCAGCAGGTAGGCTGTCTCGGAGAGATTGTTGGATTGCGCCAGGCCCAACATGTCCGCATCGGACAGATCCGCCTCCAACCGGCACACGCCGGCGGGGTTGCCGCTATGGGGTGTGTCCCCATCGGGAAAAGAGTGGCGCTCTTCGTAAGGGATGTCGGTCATGGCTCAGCTTTCTTGAGTCAGCGCAACGCGATCGCCCGGGTCCGCGGGCGCTGTGATCAGCGCGTTGAAATAGTCCACCACGGCTTGCGGCGGCTGGCTGCGCGCGGTGCGCCAGTGGGCGGAGGTTGCGCGATTGACCACCTCGCCCGCCGGCGTGATCACCAAAACGGTGGGCGCGCCTTCCAGGCCGTCTTCAAACCCCAAACGCGCCACCAATTCCTGATTGACGTCATACCGGCCGATGGAGGCGGTCATCGTCTCAAACGCGCCGTCCAGAAACGCCTCGATCGCCGGGATCGCCATCATGCCCGCCAGAATGCGGCAGTCGGGACACCAGTCCCCGCCCAGCTTGACCAGGACCCGCTTGCCGCTGTTCGCGGCGCGCGCGAAGGCCGCATCCAGCGCGGCCTGGGCGTTTAGATCATGGTCATAGGGATGGGCGATTTCCTCAAAGGGCGTATCGGCCGGAAGTGTCGGAGCGGTCATGCA
>CAZAGE010000018.1:0-55448 GCA_964484345.1 uncultured Oceanicaulis sp.
GCAGATGCAGCGATCCATTCATGTCAGCAGCTTGCACTTTGCCTCTCCCAAACCAATCCACGTCCTCAAAGTTCGGGGGATTAACCAGGGCCGAGGCCTGACGATTGTCTTGATCCATGGCGGCCCGGTGCTACACACCCGATTCGTTATCGCCTGATTGTCTGCGCCCTGACCGCGCCTCACAAGCGCGCCCGGGAACAGAGCTGTTCATAAGCTGGAGCTTTTCATGACCGAGATGCGTGTTGAAACCGATTCCTTTGGCCCGCTGGAGGTTCCCGCCGACAAGCTGTGGGGCGCTCAGACCGCCCGCTCGCTGATCAATTTCAAAATCGGTGGTCAAACCCAGCCTTTGCCGCTGATCCGCGCCCTGGGCATCGTCAAGCATTGCGCCGCCAAGGCCAATGTGGCGCTCGACAATATGGAGCCGGAGCTGGGCGAGGCGATCGCGGCGGCGGCGCTGGAAGTCGCGGAAGGCAAGCTCAACGATCACTTCCCGCTGGTGGTTTGGCAGACCGGGTCAGGCACCCAGTCGAACATGAATTCCAACGAGGTGGTCTCCAACCGCGCGATCCAGATTTTGGGTGGCGAAGTGGGCTCGAAAGATCCGGTCCACCCCAATGATCATGTCAACCGCTCCCAGTCCTCCAATGACGTCTTCCCCACCGCCATGCATATCGCAGCAGCGGAGGTCTTCACCCATGACGTCATCCCGGCGCTGACCACGCTGCGCAATGCGCTGAACGACAAGGCGGAAGCCTTCAAGGACATCATCAAGATCGGCCGCACCCATTTGATGGACGCCACGCCGCTGACCCTGGGTCAGGAGTTCTCCGCTTATGTGCACATGGTCGATAACGCCATCCGCCGCATTGAAGCCGCCCTGCCGGCCCTGCTTGAGCTCGCCCAAGGCGGCACGGCGGTGGGGACGGGCCTCAACGCCAAGATCGGCTTCGCCGAGCGCTTCGCGGAAGAGGTCGCCAGCCTGACCCAGCTCTCCTTCGTGACCGCGCCGAACAAATTCGAAGCCCTGTCCACCAAGGACGCCATGGTGGAAGCCCATGGCGCGCTGAACTCGGCGGCCGTTTCGTTGTTCAAGATCGCCAATGATATCCGCTTGCTGGGCTCCGGCCCGCGCTGCGGCATCGGCGAGATCGCCCTGCCCGCCAATGAGCCGGGCTCGTCCATCATGCCGGGCAAGGTGAACCCCACTCAAGCCGAAGCCATGACCATGGTCTGCGCCCAGGTTATGGGCAACAACGCCGGCGTCAGCTTCGCCGGCAGCCAGGGCCATTTCCAGCTCAACGTGTTTAAACCGATGATCAGCTGGAATGTTTTAACCAGCGCCAAGCTGATTTCCGACGCTGCGATCAGCTTCACCAACAACTGTGTCGTGGGCATCGAGCCGAACGAGGCGCGCATCGCCGACATCATGGAGCGCTCGCTGATGCTGGTGACGGCCTTGGCGCCGACCATCGGCTATGACAACGCCACCACCGTCGCCAAAACCGCCCACGCCAACGGAACGACGCTGCGCGAAGAAGCGGTCAAGCTGGGCTTTGTGACCGAAGACGAGTTTGATCGCGTGGTGCGGCCGGAAAACATGGTGGGGCCGAAATAACGCGCCCTGAACCACCTTCGTCACCCCCGCGAAGGCGGGGGGCCAGCCTGATAAGGCGCGGCGCTTGACGAGTCCTGGGTCCCCGCCTTCGCGGGGATGACGATAGATAGGAACAAAAAACGGCGGCCCATCGGGCCGCCGTTTCTCGTTTCAGGTTGCGCCAGCGCTTAAAAGCGGTGGCTCACCGTGAAGCGCGCGTTGAGCGGCCGGCCGGTGGAGATGTTGTCGTTGGAGTGCGCGTCCGGGAAATATTCTTCATCGA
This sequence comes from uncultured Oceanicaulis sp., assembly GCA_964484345.1. GTDB lineage: Bacteria > Pseudomonadota > Alphaproteobacteria > Caulobacterales > Maricaulaceae > Oceanicaulis. Next base: position 1,881 of record CAZAGE010000018.1, read on the forward strand.
GCAGATTCTCGATGTTGAGCTGCAAGCGCGTTTGATCGGACAGATCATAATACATCGCCGCGTCCACGCGGACGAAGTCCGGCGCCAAAACGGCGTTGTCTTCACGGACGAAATAATTGTCTTGATACGTTACGCCGAGGCCGAAGGAGAGCGCGTCGGTCGCCTCGATATTATTCCACAGCGAGAACATATGCTCGGGCGTCTGGGTGGTGCGGTTGCCGTCAAAGGTCCCGCCATCCACACGGCTGTCCAGGAAGCTATAGCCGCCATTCACCGACCAGCGATCGGTCAACACGCCGGACAGCTGCAGCTCGAAGCCTTCGGTGACGCTGCCCGGAATGGTGGTGATGGTGGCCATATTGTTCGGGTCCACCGTGGTGAACAGCCCGCGCTCGATCTGAAAGATCGCGCTGGTCAGGCTGAGACCCGGATTGATGTCCCACTTAAAACCGACTTCGGTGTTCTCAAAGCGCTGCGGACGGATGGTTTCCGTGGTCAGGCTGAGCACGAGGAACTGGTCGCCGGCGCTGGGCAGGAAGGTCTCCGAATAGCTGGCGTAGAAGGAGGTGTTCTCCGTCGGCTTGTAGATCAGGCCGACGCGCGGAGAAAATTCGTCATCCACGCGCGCGCGGCGACCGTCATCGGTCGGCGACTGGGCGGCGAGGATGTCGAGCACTTCAATGTCGAAGCGGTCGAAACGGCCGCCGAGCACGACCTTGAACTGGTCGGTGATATCGATCTGGTCTTGCAGCACCAGCGAAGTGAATTGAACGTCCGACTCGCGGTCGGTCAATGCCGGACCGAAGCTGAAGGCGGGAACCTGGACCGGGTCGGTGAAGTCGATGGTGATCTGGTCGTCATTGCTGGCCGCAAAGCGGTTGTCCAAACGGCCATTGGCGGTGGATTGGTCGCCATACTCAAACCCGACCAGCACGGTGTGGGTGAACGGCCCCGTCTGGAATTCACCGACCAGATTGCCCTGAATGATGAAGTTTTCGCGCTCGGTCACGTCGCGATAACCGTCCAGCGTCAGGCGCTGCGGGGTCACATCGGCGTCAAAGCCTGCCGCGTAGATATTCTCGTACGCTTTGTCGTAATCCGCGTACTGGGCGATGACATAGCCGCGCAGCGTGTCGGAGAAATCATGATCGATGCGGGCGTTGAGAATATGGGCGGTCAGTTGGGTGTTGTTGCGGTCGACATCACCGAAGAAGGTGTCGCGAAAACCAGTCAGCGGCACGTCCGGGCCATTGGCCACGGAGACGGACGGCACGCCGCGATCAACGATCCGGTCGTCGTGGACATATTCGTAGAACAGCTCGGTGGTCGTCTGCGGCGTCAGCTCAAAGGCGAAGGTCGGGTTGATCGCATAGCGGGTCCCGTCAAACACGTCGCGATGGCTGGCCAGCTCTTCCACAAAGGCGTTCAGGCGCAGCGCCGAGCGGTCGCTGGTGGCGATATTGGTGTCGCCGGTCAGCTGATAGGCGCCAAAGGTGTCGATGCTGGCGCTGAGGCCTGTGAAGACTTCATCGATCACCGGGGATTTGGTCACCCGGTTGATCACGCCGCCGCCGCCGCCGCGGCCGAACAGCAGCGCGTTCGCGCCGCGCAGGATCTCCACCTGCTCCAGATTGTAGAGCGGGCGATAATACTGCACGTCGTCGCGCACGCCGTTGAGGAAGAAGTCCGCCGTCGTCTGATTGCCGCGGATGATGATGGCGTCGCGATGGCCCTCACCCTGGCTGACAGCCAGACCCGGCGTGTAGCGCAATATGTCCGCCAGACTGGTGAAGGCCTGGTTCTCAATCTGCAGCTCATCGATGATCGAGAAGCTCTGCGGCACGTCGATGATCGGCGTCGGGGTTTTCAGCGCATTGACCTGGTCAAGCGACAGGAAGCGGCCTTCAACCACAATGACATCGGCGGTATCCGTCGCGGCGTCATCGGCAGAAGCGGCGCCGGAGGTGAGCGCCATCGCTGCGGTCGACGCGAGCAGAAGGGAGAGTTTGCGAGACATATAGGCGGGTCCTCAAAAGAATTTCGAGGGCCGGTATACGCCCTTGCAAGTCATTATCAATTGCGCAGAACGTCTTAGATACAGTTCTGCGACGGTCCGTCGCAATCAGGACCAAGGTGGCGCCTGCCCCTTCTCCTTGCAGCGGCAAGGTAGACAGGGCCGGGCCGACAGGGCGGCGCCTAGTCCTGCCACAGCTCCGTGCGGAAATACGGGTTCGGGCGTTCGTCGCGAACCTCGATCAGGATCACATCGGTGAACTCTTGCCCATTGCGGTCGGTGCTCGTCACCGTGATCCGGTGCGCGCCCGGCGCCAGGTCTTCGGGCAAGCGCACCGACCACAGCGACATATTCCGGTCGGCGACAGCGCGCTGAGGCTGCGGCGGCGCCGGTTCGAAGCGGCGCCCCTGCCAGGCTTCAAAGCCCTGTGCGCGCGGATTGCCCGAGCGGCTTTGAACCGCGAAGCGCGCCACCGACAGCTGGCGCTGGGTGGCGAACGGGTCGGCGTAATCAACACCGATGCGCGGCGCCTCGCCCTCGCCTTCCTGGGTGCGGGTCAGCGTCAGCATACGGCCGTCGCTCAGCTCGGCTTCCACCGTCGTCTCAGATGAGCCCGCCCAGACATTGGCGGTCAGGAAAGTGCCTTCGCTGAGATCGGTCGGCGTGAGGATGTTCGGGTCCGGCAAGTCGTTGATGGAGAGCGGCGGAACCGGATCGCGGGTTTCATCCTCTTCCTCGCGCCAGGCCATGATGGTCTCATACCACGCCCGGAAGCCCGGCGTGCTCAGCGCCACCCACTGGCCCCGGTCGGGATCCATGCGGCTGCCCTGATAGCGCTCGACATAATCCGTGCCGTCAAACTCGAGCATCAATACGCCTTTGGGTCCGCCGGTGCGCTGGAGAGACATCGGATTGCCGTCGATATTCAGATCGCCCTGGAACCAGGCGCCCGACGCCGCGCCGGCGATCATGTGACGGAAGGGCAGCGGCCCCGTGCCGGTGTTTTCGGCCCAGCCTTCAAAAATCTGACCCGGCGCGTGATTTTCCATGGTGTGGGTGTGACCCGACAGGGACAGTGCGGGGCGACCGTCGACCATGGCGTGAATACGGTCGAGATCGTCGGTCTGGTGGGTGTTGGAACCCGCGTCCACAAAGCTGACAAAGGGAATGTGGTGGGTCAGCACCACCAGCTTGTCCTCCGGCGTGGTGGCTAGCAAGCCTTCCAACCAAGTCAGCTGCGTTTCAGTCACCCGGCCGTTATAGCGGCGGCGGCCCTCATCCACGCAGTGATCATGGCCGCTGGCGCGGTCAATGGCGCCGCACGGGAAGACCACATTGTCCAGCGCGACGAAAAGCACGTCGCCCTGCTCGAACGCGAAATACTCCGGGCCGTAAAGGCGACGCCAGCTGTCGGCGGAATCCTTGTCGTCCAGCGCGTCGAAATCATAATCGTGATTGCCATGAACCAGCCATTGCGGCGCGCCGACGGTGGCGGCCGTCTCCAGAAGGCGGTCGAGCATGTCGAGATCGTCGCCCATCACGTCGCCGACATAGAGCATGCAGTCGTCCGCACCGAGATCAGCCGCCGCGAGATCGGTCAGCACCCCGTCGCGGAACCAGCTCATCTCGCGATTGGAATAGGTCTGGCTGTCGCCGATGATGGCGCAGGTGAAGTCTTCTTGGACTTCGCGCGGCTGCAGCGGGAAATTCACCGCCCCCGGCGCCGGGCCGGTGTCCGGCAGGCCGCCATAGCGCAAGTCTTGCGGCGTGCCGCCCGGCTTGTGGATGTAGAAAAATTGCGGAACCTGACGGCGGTCGACCGGCACCCGCCACTCAGCCGGCTGGACGAGGGTCAAATTCATGTCCGGGCGCACACCGATCTCATACGCGCCCTGCGCGTCCGTGATCACCCAGTCCAGCCCGTTGGAGACGCGCACGCCTTCCACGCCGGCTTCGCCGCGATCAAAGCGAGAGTTCGCATTGGCGTCGTGGAACACCACGCCGGAGATCGTGTCTCCGCCCCCGCCCGCGCGGATGATTTCCGGCGCGCCGATATAGGGCTGGGCCGCCGCCGGGGCGGTGAAGATAAGAGCGAGAAGCGCGGCGCGGATCATGGGAAGGCTCCAGACGAAGGACAATTCGCCGGAGCCCTAGCGCGCCGTGATGACGCTGCGATGACAATTCTGGCAGCGCGGGTGGGGGCTTCGGCCAGGGGCCTTGTCATCCCCCGGCTTGTCCGGGGGAGCCATTCCGTGACCTTGGGGCCAAACGGCCGCCAACCGGAATGGGTGGCCCGGATGAACCGGGCCATGACACGGGGGAATGCCATGCGTCCTTCGAGACGCTCGCCAAGGGCTCGCTCCTCAGGATGAGGGAAGTGGGCGCACTATGAAATCCTCATCCTGAGGAGCGCAAAGCGCGTCTCGAAGGACCCTCAAGACAGGGCGCCCTAAGCGTCCACCTTCGCTTCAGCAGGCTCAACGCCGCTCAGCTCATCGGCGAAGCGGTGATTGGTGTCGCGGTGAGCCGCTTCGTCCTCGCGCACCACCAAGACCACATCGCGCAGGCGCGCATCGGCCGGCAAGTTCCAGTAATCGATCGCCAGTTGCGGGGCGGGCACATTCTCCAACTCGCCCGCATCGATGGCGTCGAGATAATGGGTGTAGCTGATCACCGCCCCTTCCTCGAGATAAGCCACGAAGCGGTGCGCCGTGCGCGGCGCGAACAAATACATGAAGAAGTAAGCATTATAAAACAGCCCCTGCGCGAACACGATCAAGAAGCGTTCAAACCGGCTCGGCTGTGCGATTTTTATGAAGGTCATCAGATGCATGCGCTCGTTTTCCGCCTCGTCCAGCAGCTCGCGGATCCAGCCCTGGTCATCGCGGATATGGCGCAGCGCCTTGAGATGCTGCAGCGCGCCGCCGACCATGCCGGGCACGGCGGCGACAGTTTCCAGCACCACGGCCCGGTGACCATAGCGGCGCTGGAAGAAGAAGTCGGCGAAGACCCGCATGACTTTCACCAGGCGCAGCGCAAAACGGTCCCGGAACCCTTGCGGGATGCGGCGCTTGCTCAGGGCGTCATCGGTGTAGCGGCTCATCGCTCATAGCTCCTTTAATCTGTTCATTGCCAGACATGGGTTTCGCCGGACAAACAGCAAGTTTAGGAGCTCAATTGTCGCAGGGACGGCTTAATAACGCTCAAATCAAGTCGCGAAGAGAATTTCCATAATATAAATATGGACCTTATTTAGATGTACGATTTCGACTGACAGCGCGCGCTATTTCAACGCACCACTGTCGAGACGACGCTCTAGTTTTTCAAGCAGTTGCTTAAGCGCCGCACGCTCATTGTCTGAAAAGTCGGCGAGCATGCGCGCTTCATAGTCGAGCGCGCTGGGCGCGATGTCCGCGTAGATGCCCTGCCCGTCCGCGGTCAGAGTCACGTCGCTGGCGCGCTTGTCGTCGGCGTTGGGCTGGCGCGCGACCAGGCCTCGGGCGTCCAGCGCTCGAATGGCGCGGCTGACGGTGACCTTGTCCATGGCGGTCGCTTCGCACACCGCCTGGGCGGTCAAAGGACGCGCTTCCCCGCCCAGCACGGCGATGACGCGCCATTCCCAAATGCTCAAGCCGAAGCGGGCTTGATAGGCGCGCGCAATCAGGCCGGAAGCTTTATTGGAGACCACTGACATGCGATACGGCAGATAGTCCGGCAAGCGAAGCTGCTCGGTCTGAGGTCCATCAAGTCTGTCGGTGGGTTTGTCCAAGAACGGGCGCCCCTATTTGCGAGCCACTGGGTGTCCTCCCCCGCTTGCGGGGGAGGTGTCGGCGAAGCGGGCGGAGGGAGTTGCAGCGGTGCAGATCCCCCTCGTCCCTTCGGGACACACCCCCGCAAGCGGGGGAGACACCGATCAATCGCTTACTCGGCCGGCTCGGTTTTCAGAACGCCGCGGCGGATTTGATCGAGCTCAATGGATTCGAACAGGGCTTTGAAATTGCCCTCGCCGAAGCCTTCATTGCCCTTGCGCTGGATGATCTCGAAAAAGATCGGGCCGATATTGGTTGTGGTGAAGATCTGCAACAGCAGGCCGTCGCCGGTTTCCGGATTGCCGTCCACCAGGATGGAGTTTTCCTTCAGGCGGGAAACGTCTTCGCCGTGGTTCGGCACGCGCTCGTCGATCAGCTCGTAATAGGTCGCCGGGGTGTCCTGGAACACCACGCCGGCCGCGCGCAGCTTTTCAACCGTCTCATAGATGTTCGGCGTGGTCAGCGCGATGTGCTGAATGCCTTCGCCGTTATAGTCCCGCAGATATTCCGCGATCTGAGACTTGTCGTCCGAACTTTCATTGAGCGGGATTTTCAGCTTGCCGCACGGCCCGGTCATGGCGCGGGACAGCAGCCCGGTGTGCTGGCCCTGAATGTCGAAGAAGCGGATTTCACGGAAGTTGAAGACCTTCTCATAAAAGCCGGCCCAAGTGTCCATATTGCCCATGAACACGTTGTGGGTCAGGTGATCGAGCACTTCCAGGCCGACGCCCGTGGTGTCGCCAGCGCCCTCGATGGCTTCAAAGTCGGCGTCATAGATGTTGCTGTCGCCATATTGGTCGACCAGATACAGCACCGACCCGCCAATGCCTTTGATGGCCGGAATGTCGGTGGTCCAAACGCCCTCGCCGAACGGCTCGGCGCCGCGCTTTATGGCGTCAGCATAGGCTTGCTTGGCGTCCTTCACACGAAAGGCCATGGCGTTGGCGCTGGGCCCGTGAGCGGCGCGGAACTCAGCCGCCTGGCCGGTCTCTTCCGCGTTGACCAGGAAGGTGATGTCGCCCTGGGCGAAGCGGGTGATGTTCTTGGTCTTGTGCTTCGCAACGGCGGTGAAGCCCAGGAGCGTGAACAGCTCCACAAGCTTCTCCGGCTCCGGAGAGGTGAATTCGACAAACTCGAACCCGTCGGTCCCGAGCGGGTTTTCGAACAGATCGGCCATGGCGCGCTCCTGTCGGTGTGAAATGAATCTCTGCTTGCGCCGGACTTGATCGAAGCGAACGGCGCGCGCAGTCTTGCTGAAGGAAAATAGTATCATTTGCAACTAATTTCATCCCCTCAGCGCCGCTCACCGAAGGATACCTCCGCCATGTCTCTGGTTCTCCACGGCTATTTCCGGTCGGGCACGACCTACCGCGTTCGCCTGGCGCTCAATTGGAAGGGCGTGCCTTATGAGGTTGTCCCAGTGAATCTGGTGGAGGGGGCGCAATCGAGCCCGGACTTCCTGGCAAAGAATCCCCAGGGCCTCGTGCCCGCCCTAGAGGTCGATGGTGCGTTATTGACCCAAAGCCCGGCCATTTTGGAATGGATCGAAGAGACCTATCCGGACCGCCCGCTCCTGCCCGCCGATCCGATGCTCCGTGCGCGGGTGCGCGCCTTCGCGGCGGCGATCGGCTGCGACATCCACCCGATCCAGAATCTGCGGGTGATGAAAAAGATCCGCGCCGACTATGGCGAGGACCAGGACGGCGCCTGGGCCTGGGCGCGTCATTGGATGGAGGTGGGCTTTGCGGCGCTGGAGACGCTGGCGGCGGACGCGCCGGGTGAAGACGGTTTCCTGTTCAGCGACGGGCCCACGATGGCGGAGGTCTATCTCCTGCCGCAAATGGTCAATGCCCACCGCTTCGGCGTTGATGTCAGCGCCTATCCCCGCCTGGCGGCCGCGGACGAGGCCGCACGCGCGCTCCCGGAGCTCGCCGCGGCGGCGCCGGAGAAGCAACCGGACGCCGTTTAGCGCTTGAACCAATCCCCGCTTTCAATGCGGGTTGCGGCCTCCAGCCCCAAGCGCCAGATATACACCCAGGCTGACCGGTCCGGCTCGATCAGCTGAAGCTTCACCCGGTCATAGCGCGAGCGGTCTGGATCATCGGGCCAATAGTCCTCAAACGCGTCCAGCCGTGGCATCACCGAAACGTCGACCAGCTCGAAGAGCTCGCCGACGACCTCGCCCGGCCCCGCGACCAGGCCCGGGAACCGGCCCAAGTCCCAAAGCGCGCCAGGGATGACGCACGGGCCCAGCGGCCGGAAAGCGTCGGCTAAGCCAAAGCGCGCGAACCCGCTCTCCCCGGCACGCAGCAGACCGTAAACGGCGATCGCGTCGCCGGCGCGGACGGGCACGCTCACTGGATTAAGCCTTGGCCTTCATGATCGGCTGGAATTTGCCGTAGCTGAGCGAGCGCCACAGCCATTCCAGCGGGCCGAAGCGGAAGACCTGCAGCCAAAGCATGGAGAAGATCAGCTGGAAAACCCAAACCGCCATGACCAGCTGGATCTGCTCAACGCGCTCAAGCTGACCGAACAGCCCCATGCCGATCCCGCCGACGGCGAGGAAGACCATGATGAAGGTTTGACCGAGATAATTGGTGAAGGCCATCCGCCCCGCAGCCGCAAAGGGGTAGCGTAGAAGCTTCGTCCAAGGCGCCTTGCAGATCAGCATCACCAGGCTGGCGTAGCCGAAGGCTACAAACAGGCTGGCGATGTAATTCGTGCCGATGTGGACCCAAAGCTCGCGCAGCGCGAACTCGCTCTCCAGCGCATTCATGCCGCCATACCAGGCCAGCGGCAGGCCGATCCCCAACCCGACGACCACGCTGATCAGATAGGCCGACACGCTCCATTTGGCGGTCAGGAAGCCTAGCTTGAACAGCGCCATGCCCAAGAACATCACGCCGATGATCCGGCCGCCGAAGAAAACCAGGTTGCCCAGCCCCATGGCCGCGTTGAGGGCGTTCTCGCCCCGGCTTTGCAGAAAGCCGGCCTGATAATTCGCGACGATCTCGCTCAACCGCTCCGGCGTGTAGCCGATATTTACGTCCGCCGGATCCATGAGCATGTCCGGCGGGACCAGGTTGAACGTGGCGAAAACACCGATCCAGAACAGGCCAGAGAGCGTGATCCAGAACAGGCCCCAGAAGATCAGCTTGCCCGGGGACATGCGCCGGAAGAACACGATGATGAAGCCGAACACCGCGTAGGCTGTGAGAATGTCGCCGAACCAGAACACGAAGCCGTGGATCAAGCCGAACACCAACAGCCAGCGCATGCGGCTGAAATGCAGCTTGCGCGACGCATTCTCCTCTTCGCCCACCATGAGCAGCATGCCGGCGCCGAACAGGGCGGAGAAGATGGTGATGAATTTCTGCTCGAAGAAGACATGCTGGATGAACCACGCGGTGGCGTTCACCCCGGTCGCATCCATGTGCGCCGGCGGCCAAACATAAGAGTTCGGCGCCATAAGAAAGACCTGAACATTCAGCATCAAGATGCCCAGGATCGCCACGCCCCGCAGGACATCCAGGCTCTCAAACCGATCCTTGGCGGCGACGGGTACGGTATGCGTCGCAACCGGTTGGGCCGGCTCCTGGGCTTCCGGCGTTGATTGCGTGGATGTGTCCGTCATGGCCTCCCCTTTCCATGGCTGAACGCTTCAAGTTGGGTGACACCTTGCCCTAATCCGATCCGCTGACAAGCTATGACCGCGCTCAGCGAGACTGCATCTTACGAAGAATTCATAGAAATGCGCGCCCGTTCGACTTGCTTGGGGCCGCCAAGGAGCGCATAAAAAATTAGATCAGTCACGTGGGAGGCGTGGCGCGTTATGGCTTTTGTTCTTGATCTCATGCATCTCATCGCCGCCACCCTGCTGGCCGTGGTGGGTCTTGGCTATGAACGCGAAGAAGAGTGCGACCCGGTTCAGTTTCAGCCGGCCTCCTATGTGATGGAAGCCGATGCCCAGGCTCCCGCCATGTTCACGCAGGTCCGCTTCACGCAAGCGCGCGCGGACACGGACTGCGAGGCGCAGGCGACATTTGTCTCCTACCCCGTCCTTTAAATCTCCGCTTTCTACGCTTAAAACAGTCAGTTCGCGATATTTGGCGCCTATGCGGCGACCGAACCCGCACCGACTCTGCTAGGGTTGGGCGCGTTGATCTGAGACAAAGCAAGGCGCTGAGGCGAAATGGCCGCCAAATCAAAAGCTTCTGAAAACAAGGCTGCGGACGCTTCGGCCGAGACCGGGGCGGACGCCACCCGCGGCTTTGACGAAGCCGTTGGCGGCGCGCTCACGACGGCGGACCCGGCTCAGCCTCCAGCCCCGGCCCAAATCCCCCTGCCCCGCGAATCCGGCGGCGGCTGGCTGGCCTTTCTGGGCGGCGCATTCGGTCTCTTATGGCTCGGCGGCGCCGCGGCGTATCTCGCGGGAAATGCCGATTTAGCCGTCCTCACACCGGCCCAGCTCGGCGGCTTGTCGGTCTTCGCGATCGCCCCGGCCATGTTGTTCTTCCTCGCCGGCCTTCTGGGCCGTGAAGTCGCGCGCGCCAGCGCCCGGGCCCGGCGGCTCGACGCAGCGGTGGCGCGGCTGGCGGCCCCGGCCGCCCATGCCGACGCCGACGCTGTCCGCCTGGCCGACGCCATCAGCCTTCAGGTCGACCGTGTGAACCAGGCCATGCAGGGCGCGCTCGCCCGCCTGGCCGCCATGGAGGAAGTCATCGGCCACCATGCCGACAGCCTGGAAGACAGCTCCGGCCGAGCCAAGGCCAAGGCGGACGCGCTGGTGAATTCGCTGCGCGAGGAGCGCACGCGGCTTTCCGATGTTGCTGACGGGCTGGACGACAAGGCGGCGCTGATCGCCGCCGCCATCCAAGACCAGTCGAAAATGGTCGCCGCCGCCGCCGAGCTGGCGGAAGCCAAGGCGAGCGATGGAGAGAAGCTGATCCAGGCTGGGGCAGACCGCCTGGCCGCCGCTGGCCGGTCCGCAGAAGAAGCCGGAGACCGGGTCGCCCTGTCTTTAGATGCGCGCGCGACTGAGCTGCGCGATTTCTCAGAACGCCTGCGCGAGCGTACGGACGGGCTGGAGGCGGCCTATCTCAAACATCGCGACCGTCTGGGCGAAGCCAGCGAAACCCTGCGCAAGGAGCAAGAGAAGATCGGGGCCGCGCTCGACTTCCACAAAGCTGAGCTGGAAACCATGTCACGCACGGCGCGTGACGGCGCGGTCAGCCTGAAAGCCGCAGCGGAGACTTCCGGCGCGGTCTTTGAAAAGGTCGTGGAAGAAGCGCTCGAGCGTGCTGGCGGCCTCGCCCGCGAAATCACCGAGCAAAGTGAAACCACCGCCCGGGCGCAGGAGCTCGCCCTGTCCCGCCTCAAGGAGGCGGCGAGCGCCGCGCGCACCGCCGCCGACGAAGCAGGGGTCAGCTTGACCGACCAAGCCAACGCCGCCGAGGCAGCTCTGGAACGGGTCAGCGAAGCTGGGTTTGAAGCCGCCCGCCGCTCGGACGAAGCCTTCCAGGCGCGCCTGCGCGAAGCAGAGGATTTAACCACGCGCGCCGCGAATGCGGCTGAAGCGGCGTCCGACGCGGTGCGCCGTCAGCTCGCTGACACTTTGGCCAGCGCGACAGAGGAATCCAAACGCATTGAAGCCCAGCTGTCCGAGCTGCGCGCCAAAATGGACCGCGCGCCCGACGCCGCCCGCGCCAGCGTGGAGGCGATGGAAAGGGTGATGCAGGAGGGTTTGGACATGCTGAACCACTCCGCCGAAGAAGCCAGCCGCCAGGCGCGCGACATCGACGCCCAATTCCAAGCGCGTATCCGGCAGAATTATGAATTGCTGTCCGACTTCATCCTGCGCATGGGCGGAGTCGCCGGCGGTCGTAAGCCGATTGATCTGCCGGTCAATGAATTGCCCGATCCGCTGGCCCGCCACCGTGACGCCGGCGATGAGCGTCCCGCTTTGAACGCCGAGCCAGCTCCGTCGCGGGATCCTGACACGCCAAAGGGTGATATCGGCGGGCCAAGCGCTGAGGCGTCATCGACCCAACGAGACGCGCCGCGTCGTGAAGACGAGGGCGACGGCGACAACGCGCGCGCCGACGACGACCGGCCGCGCCGTGAAGGCGGATGGCGGTGGCGGGATTTGCTGGCGACGATGGATCCTGAGGATCAGCCGCCCAGCGACAAGCCGGACGGCAAACCCAAGTCCTGATCGCAGGCTTATTTCGGGCTTTTCTCCGGCTCGCTCGGCGCGTCCGCGGAGGCGACGACCGCCGGCAAGGCGTCATCCATGCGCTCGGCCAAATCGACGCTGAGCGCCACCACACCGGCATAAAAAAGCGGGTCGATGATAGAAAACTCATCGCTGGGCCGGTGATAGTGCTCATGGTCTTCAACGCCGAGGTAGAGGAAGGGGATGCCGGCCACGTGGAACGGGCCGTGGTCGGAGAGCAGCGTCCAGTCTTCACGCGGATCCCCGGTCGGGCGGTCATAGCCCGCCTCCAGCGTAATCGAGGCGTTCGCCGCCGCCGCTTCGATCACCGGTAAAAGTGCGGGCGTATGATAGCTGCCCGCCGCCCAGATATCGCCGTCCGGGCTATAGCCGAGCATGTCGAGATTATAATTCAGCACCACCGGCGCTGCGCCTTCCGGCGGCTCAGCCACAAAGGCGCGCGCGCCGTTCAAACCACCCTCTTCTGCATCGAAGGCGATGATTAGAACGTCATGGGCCGGCGGATGGGCGATGAAGTGTTCTGCAACGGCCAGCATGCCGGCGACGCCTGAGGCGTTGTCGTCCGCGCCATTAAAGATCTCATTATTCTCGCCCGGACCGACATGGTCATAGTGGGCCGTCACCGCCATCGCGCGGCTGGAGTCTGTCCCCGGGATGCGGCCAATGAGATTGTATCCTGTGAAGCTCTCTCGGCCCGCGTCCGGATTGCGAAAGTCAATCGGCCGCTCGAAATCGAACGCGTGCACGAAGCTGTCGCCGACCGGCTCTAGCCCGATCGCTTCATAGCGCTCGATGAGATAAGACCGCGCGAGCGCGTTGGCTTCCGTGCCGACCAGGCGGCCTTGCATCACATCGGCGCTAAGAATGCAGACATCGCGGAGCGCAGTCGCCATATCGGTTTCAAAACAGGCTTCGGTCCCCTCAATAATGCGCGCCGTTTCCGTCGCGCTCTCCTCCGAAGGGTCTGTATCAGCGGCCTCGACCGAAACAGATTCATCTGAGGGTGTCTCACTTGGCGCGCCGCAAGCGGCCAAGGCGAATACAGAGGCGAAAGCAAAAAGCGAAAGACTGCGCATGAGGTGCGGCTCCAAGGATGGCGAGGCGGGCTGAACCGCTTATATTGCCATGTGTAGCGCGCAGATAAGGATCACGCCAATGCCCATGAAGGCCGACGACATCGCCGACCTGATCAAAGAGGGGATCGAAAACGCCGAGGTTGAGATCATCGATCTGGCTGGCGACGGTGACCATTATAAAGCCGTGGTCACCTCCCCCGCCTTTGAAGGGCTGACCCGCATCAAGCAGCACCAAATGGTTTATGCGGCCCTGAAGGGGCGCATGGGCGGAGAGCTGCATGCGCTGGCGCTGGAAACGCGCAAACCCTGAGGCGCAACGCCGCCTTGACCCCACGCCCCCCATCGCCCACCTAGACACTCAAGTTTTGCCCCGAACTAGGAGCGCGCCATGACTGACGCCGCCACCCTCGACGCCATTAAGAAAGCCGTCACCGAGAACGATGTTGTGCTGTTCATGAAGGGCACGCCGACTTTTCCGCAATGCGGCTTCTCCTCGGTCGTCGCCAATGTGCTCAACCATATCGGCGTGGAATACGCCGCGGTGAACGTGCTCGACGACATGGATGTGCGCGAAGGCGTCAAGGCGTATTCAGACTGGCCGACCATCCCCCAGCTCTATGTGAAGGGCGAGTTCGTCGGCGGCTGCGACATCATCAAAGAGATGTTCGAAGCCGGCGAGCTGCAGCAGCTGTTCAAAGACCAGGGCCTCGCCTCGGCGTGACCCGCCGCGTTCTCGAACCCGGCCCCAGCCACCCGATCACTCTTGAGCCCGGCGCGCGCGTGCGCGCCGAGCTGGGCGGCGAAGTGATCGCCGAGGCGGCCGACGCGGTCATCCTGCGCGAAGCCAGCTACCCAGCGGCGATCTATGTCGATCCGGCCGCCTTTGATGCTCAGCGCTTGATCGCATCGGACCGGCGCAGCTGGTGTCCCTATAAAGGTGAAGCGGACTATCTCAGCTGGAAAGGTGCGAGCGGCGACCTGATCCAAGACGTGATTTGGCGCTATGCCGACCCCCACGCGGCGGTTGCCGGCATCAAAGGCCGACTGGCCTTTTACGCTGATCGCGCAGCGGTGACAGTCCTCTAGGTCCTTAGCGCGTCAGCCTCGGCGACTGCGTCTTTGAGCGCTTGCTTGAAAGCATCGGTCAGCGCGCGCCAATCCAAATCCATCAATCCAGCCTGCATGCATCGAGCGCGTTGAGATTGGCCCCATAGGCCGCGCGATAGCGACGATAGGTTTCAACCGCGCACACCGCTTCGAGATCCGCGCGCGTCTTCACGCCAATCCAGGCCAATCGCTCTGGGCTTGTCGGGCCGATATCGCGGACTCTTTGGAGCGGAAGGTTCGAACTCGCGGCGTCGCCACGTAGACCGGCGTAGAGCGGACGGGATTGGTCAACGCAAGGCCGGCGCTAGGCGGCAAACCAAGTTCATCGCGCGTCCAGACCAGCTCCACGCCTTGGGGAAGAACGGCTTCGCACATGTCTGGGGAATGCCGGGTCAGGGTCACGTCGAACGCCCAGCCGGCGCGCGGCGAGCCAGTGGCGACGGCCTCAAAGCTGTCCTTGTTGGTGCAGCCATTGGAAAACACCCTCACGACCAAGTCGCCGTCGGGGTTCTGCCGCCAAGCCAAGACCGGTTCGACAACAGCGTAGGGCGGGTCGTCCTGCGCCACGTATGGCGGCGTGGTCGCGCACGCGGTCAAGGTGAGTGCGCCGAGCGCGCAGCAGGCCAGAAGTCGTCGCGTCATATCGATCGCCCCTCATCGTGACGGCCATCAGCCTAGCTTCACCGCGCCCATCTCAACACCCCGCCGAAAAAGAAAAGGCCCGCCGGAGATGCTCCAGCGGGCCTAGATCTTTTCGGTCGTCCTCGAACTTACGAGGAGTAGAATTCGACCACCAGGTTCGGTTCCATCTTCACCGGATAGGGCACTTCATTAAATTCCGGAGCGCGGGTGAAGGTGGCGGTCATCGCTTTGGGGTCCAGATCGATATAATCCGGCACGTCCCGCTCCGGGCTGCCCAGAGCTTCGAGAACCAGCGCCATGTTGCGCGATCGCTCGCGCACTTCGATGACGTCGCCCGGCTTGACGCGGTAGGACGGGATGTTGACGCGCTGGCCGTTGACCTTGACGTGGCCGTGATTGACGAACTGGCGCGCCGCGAACACGGTCGGCACGAATTTGGCGCGATACACGATCGCATCAAGACGGCTTTCCAGAAGCGCGATCAGGTTTTCAGCAGTGTTGCCCTTGCGGCGCTGCGCTTCCACATAGGTGCGCTTGAACTGCTTCTCGGTGATGTTGCCGTAATAACCCTTCAGCTTCTGCTTGGCGCGCAGCTGCAGACCGAAGTCCGACATCTTGCCGGCGCGGCGCTGGCCGTGCTGACCGGGGCCATAGGGGCGGTTGTTGACCGGGGATTTGGAACGGCCCCAGATATTCTCGCCCATGCGGCGATCAAGCTTGTACTTCTGCGAATGACGCTTCGACATAATCTTCCTATCTTCGACGCGGCCCGGCGAAACCCCTTCATTTCGCAATCAAAACGGCGGTTCACGCGTCGCCCGTTGGTGTTGACGAGCGGCCAGCGAAAGTCGCTGCCATAAGGGAAGCGCGGGTTATGGTGGAAGGGGCGGCGAGAGTCAATCCGCGCGGACCGCTCTGACAACAGCGAAACCGCCTGCTGTCACAGCAACAATCAGCGCTGCGGCCCCCATCCCCGGATAGCCCAGCGCCGCCAGTTGCCCGGGATCCAATAGGCAGTTCGCGCCCTCGAAGGTGAACCGCTTCACCTCGCCCAGCTTGGCGGCGCAGCCGGAGAACATGGAAAGGTGGAGCAGCCAGACATAGGCCGTGAAGACCACGCCATAAACCGCCAACCCCTTCACCACCCAAGAGCCGCGCCAGCCCCAGGTGACCGCGATCATCACCACCGGGGCCAGGATGTGTAGATACCAGCCCGGCGTACCCACGCCGCCCCCACCCGCCGATAGGCGCACCAGCAGGTGGTAGACGAGCCCGGCCACCATGGGCAGCGCCACGAAGGCGGGAAGCCAATGGATCGGCTTAAGCGTCTTCCACTGCAAGCCCCAGCGCATCAGCACCCAAAGCATCAACAAGACCGGGCCCAGCAGCAGGATTTCCACGGGCCGCGCCAGCGACCAGCTGCCCGCCCAGCCAAAGCTGGCCGCGATGGCGGACAGGCCGCGGATAAAATCGGTGATCTGGAAATGGTGGAGAAGGCCGGCGATCAGGCTGGTGTCTTCGCCGATGCGGACAAATTCGTCCCCGCCCACGAAATCTCCGGTCAGCGCCAGGCGCGAGGCGTACCAAAAACCGCCGATCACAGCAGCGCCGCCAATGGCCACAGCGCCCGCTTTCAGCCAATCCAGGCGCGCGGCCCCATCACTTCGCGCCAGCCAAATCCGCCAGGCGAACCAGGCGGCGACACCCGCCGTGATCGGAAGGAAAAAGGCTTTGGTCCAAAGCCCGGCGCCCAAGGCCAGGGCGAGACCGCCCGCATCACGCAGGGTGATCCTTTCATCCAGTCGCAACAGGAAGACCAACGCGACAGCCAGGAAAAGCAGGCAGAGGCTGTCATTGCCCAGCCGCGCCATCTCCGGAATGAATTGCGGAAACAGAAAAGGCCAGGCCGCCGCCACCACCGCCCCGCCCGGCGGCAGGACATCCGGGCGCCGGGCCAACGCCTCAACGGCGATCACCAGCCCGGCGAAGGCGAACAGCCAGCTGACCAGGCGCAGGACGAAGAACTGCCCGGCCCAATCCAGGCCGGAGACCGCCCCCTTCACCGGCGTCAACGCCAGATAATAAAGCGGCGGGTGCTGGGCCTGCCAATTGGGCTCGTCGCCCGGCGCATAGGCGGGCGGTATAGCGCCATGCGGGCCGGCAAGCCCGCTGGCGGCGAAATCGCGATAAGTCACACCCCGCCCTTGATCGAAGGGCGGCGCATTGGCGTAAGGATGAGGACCGGGATAAGCGTCGACGGCGGCATCAAGCCGGTCGACTCCATAAACGGGAATGCGGCCCTCGCTAGCGATCTGGCTGACCGTCGACCAGTGCGCTTCTTCGTCAAAACCCTCAAACGGCGGTAGAAAAAACAGCCAGGCGAGGCCGGCGAAAAACACCGCCGCAAGCATCAGGCGGTGCGGCATGCGGACCAGACTTGAACTCAGCGCCGTCCAGGCTGTCACGCGTCGGCCCCGATCAGAGCTTCACATTCGGCAAGAGTCTGCCCCTCCGGCGCAATCAGGATGCGGAGTTCGCGCAACAAAAGGGAACGCCCGGATCCGGTGTTATCCGGCCAAACGCCCGCCGCCTCATTGTTGTTCGCCATTGTTTCTGCGCTGGTCTGGAAGCAAAAGCCTACCGTTTCCCAGCTGTCCGTGACGGGTACGTCCCGCCACCCGCTATCGCCATACCCGACGGTGAAATAACCCAGCTTGGCCTCATCGACGCCAAGCTCCGGGGCGGCGCGAAGCTCGGCCTCGACACGAACCATCCGGGTTGCGACCCTGGCCTCAAACTCCTGCGAAATAGCGACGCCCACCCCCGCCGCCAGCCTGCCTGCCGCTTCGAAGGTAGCGTTCGCGCTCAGACGAACGACCGGACGATCGCCATATGTGGTCAGCAATTGGAGCGATGTACCAGGCCCGGGGATCATTTGAGCCAGGGCGCGGCCCGACACATTGTATTCGGTCTCAGTGACCACAGGCTCCGGGCCCAACGGACGCCAGCTCAGCGCAAGATAGATCAATCCCACCGCCACAAGGCCGAACACCGGAATAAACACGAGGTCAGGCGGCGAGTACCGATCCAGCGTGTTGGATATGGCTTTGAAATTCATCGCGCTCACTCAGCGTCTTCGGGGGCGGGTCTCGCCGAGGGGGCGGCGTGCATGAGATAGAACAAGCGGCCGGTTTCGCTTCGACTATTCGCGACGGCGCTCAATATGGCGCTGGAAAACACGGACAACAAGCCGGCCGCCGCCGGGTCAGAAGGGTTTTCGCCGTGCATGCTGTCTGTCGGATTTCCTGTTAGCGCCCGTCACCTATATCAGATGGCTATGGGTGAACAACGTAGCGCATCACTGAAATCAACCGCCCGCAGCGAAGTCCTGCGCCTTGTTCGTTATGGCGCGGTGGGGCTATTGGCGGCCGGCACGCATTTTCTTATCGCCTGGCTCATCTTGCAGCTCGGCGCCTGGCCGGGCGCCGCCAACGCAGTGGGCTATTTATGCGGCTTCGTCGTCTCCTATCTGGGCCAATCGCGCTACACCTTCGGCTTGAAACGCGGCAGCCGAGCGATGCTGGCGCGCTGGGCGGGCACGCAAATCGCGCTGTTGATCCTTTCCAGCCTGGGCGTGCAGGCCGCGACCAGCCTGCTGGGCGCCGCGCCGCTTCAGGCGCTTGGCGTTGCAATCATCCTGGTGGCGCTCGCCGGGTATCTGGCGGGTCGGCTGTGGGTGTTTCGGGAGGAAGACAAGAGCCAGGCTTCGGCGCAATGACCGCACAAGAGGCACCCTGACGCCGCTGTCATCCCAAGGCCCTGCTGAACTGGCGACCGCCAGAGTTGATCCCTGCCCGCTCGGAACCAGCGGTCGCTGCTTTGGCCCCCGTCATGCCGCCTGCTCGCCAGTCGCCTCGTCGCGCCTCTCCGGCCCGGAATAGTCCGGATCATCGACGTCGCGGCGGTTCAAAGGTCCTGTGTGCAAAGCCACAAAGAAATCCTCCACCGCCTCGCGCAACAGATCGGATTGCGCAGCGAATTCGTCCGACGCGCACTGCACCAGCCCAGCGGCGCTTTCGGTTTCGAGCACGGCGGTTCCGACCGCACGCATGCCCGCCGCAAGCGTTGACGTCTGAGACGAGGCGCCCGCTGTGCTCTCGGAGATCTGCCGTGTTGCAGCGCCCTGCTCCTCGACCGCGGCCGATATGCTGGACGTCGCCACGTCGAGATCCTCGCCCATCTTGGAAATCTCAAGGATCATTTCCATTGACGTGGTCATGGACCCTTCGATATTGCGCACCAGTTCGGCGACGCTTTCCGTCGCCTTCGCCGTCTGATTGGCGAGGCCTTTCACCTCGCTGGCGACGACCGCAAAGCCCTTGCCCGCCTCGCCGGCGCGCGCCGCCTCGATGGTGGCGTTCAAGGCCAGCAAATTGGTCTGCTCGGCGATGTCGTTGATCAACTCAATGACATCGCTGATCTTGGTGACGCGCTGCGCTAGCGTCTCCATCTGCGCAACGGATTTACGCGACTTTTCACTTGCCTGACTGACCGTAGTTTTGGCGTCCGAAGCCTGGCGGGCGATTTCATGGATTGACCCGGCCAGCTCCTCGGCGGCGGCGGCGACGGTCTCAACGCTGCTCGCCGCCTCCTCGGCGACATGGTCAGACGCGCGGGCCTGCTCGCCCGCCTCGCTCGCCAAGCGGTTAAGATCGGTGGCGGTTCCGCGCATCGCCCCTGACCGCTCGCCGAGCGCCGCGAGGATCGACTCCACCTTGCCGTGAAACCGGTTCACAGCCTGCGTGGTCGCGCGGTTACGAGCCTCCAGCCGCCCCAGAATCAGCTGGGAGACCAAGACGCCGACGACAGCGGCGATCAGCAGCCCGGCCCCACTGAAGATCAACGTGAGGGTCTGCTGACGTTTCAGCTCATTGTCGATCCGTGGCCCAAGCGCCGTCTGCGTTTCAAGATTCTCACCCAGCAGCTCGGACGCCGCCATGTTCATCCGCGGCCCGATCGTATCAAGTTGCTCGACGCCAATGCGGCGCGTCGCCTGTTCGGCGAAAAATGCGGCATCAATCGCGTCGGCGTAGGTCCGCATATCATCAAGCGAGGTTGAGACCGGGATGGCAAACTGTCCAACCTGTGGCGCAGACGCCACCTGGGCCAGCGCCTCCATCGCAGCGTCAAACTCTATCCGCGCCTGTTCGATGTCCCCCTGCTCGCCTGTATCAAGCGCGGACACGGCGTAGTATCGGCCCAGCACCAAGGCTTCGCGAGCGGCCGCAAGGGAAATTGATGCACGGTCCGCATCCGCCGCCATTGCCGTCTCGAATGCGGCGTCAAGCCGGTCATGCAAGCGTCGACCGTCCGCCCGCAGCTGCGCGCGCTGAGCATTCACCTCCGCGCGCTGAACCGTATAGCGGTCAAATGTGAGGCCGTACTCGCCCGCGAGCGTGCGGATCATCGTCATCGCCTCGACCATTTCAGGGTCGTCCAGGCTCTCCGCATCGTCTCCGGCCGCCTGCTGTAGCGCTGTGACCCCCGCCGCAACGCGCGACGCCGCGCTTTCCACGCCGCTGACGCGGTATTGCAAGGCCGAGGTTCGGATATTCGCGATTTGGGATTCGAGGGCCGCGACATCGGCCGACCGGTACGCGGTCTCACGATAATCATTAAACTTCGCGCCTGCACCGCCGGCCGCGAGGAAGCTGGCGCCGCCCAGCGCAACCACCACCAGCCCCAACATCCCAAAGCCGCCGTAAAGCAGAACCCGCGTCCAAACCGAACTCATTTTCACTCACCTCTTGATGCCGCCATGGCGGTCGAAACCAGCCAAACCCCTCCAGGGCGATTAATTAAAAGCTTAGGCTGTGCATGGGGCGCATCAGCATTCGCCAACCCGAACCCATCTCCTGCTAGGCCTCGCGTTCGCGGCGCTCCGGACCGCGATAGTCTTTTTCCTCCTCGCTGCGGCGATCGAGCGGGCCGGTGCGAAGCGCGTAGAAGAAAGTCTCGACGGCCTGCTCCATCTCATTCGATTGCGAAGCGAATTCTTGAGAAGCGTTTTCCAGCACCCCTGCCGCTGACTTCGTCTCACCGACCGCTGCCCCAACCGCACGGGCGCCGTCAGCGAGCTGAGCGGTATTCGTCGCCGCGCGCGCGGCGCTTTCACTGATCTCATGGGTGGCGGCGCCCTGCTCCTCGACCGCTGCAGCAATCCCGGCCGCGGATTTGTCGATTTCCTCACCCATCCGAGCGATTTCGTGGATCGTTTTGACCGAAGAACTCATTGACGCTTCGATCCGCGAGACCAATTCGGTCACGCTTTCGGTGGCGCGCGCGGTTTGTTCCGCCAGAGTCTTGACCTCGCTCGCCACCACAGCGAAGCCCTTGCCCGCCTCGCCGGCGCGCGCGGCTTCAATCGTGGCGTTGAGCGCCAGGAGATTGGTTTGCTCGGCGATATCCTCGATCAGGCCGATGACGTCGGAGATTTTCGCGGTCTGGTCCGCCAGAGCCTCGATTTCAGCCACAGACTTGCGCGAGTGCTCCCCCGCCAAACGAACCGTGCTGGTCGCATCTTCCGCCTTGCGCGCCACTTCCTGGATGGAGGCCGCGAGCTCTTCGGCCGATGCAGCGACGGTTTGGACGCTGTTGGCGGCCTCTTCGGCGGCCCCGTCGGACTCACGGGCGCGTTCGCCGGCCGCATTGACCACCTCATTGAGGTCGCCGGCGGTTGCGCCCATGCGTTGCCCCTGAGCTGCTAAGGATTCAAGGATCGACTCAACCTTGACCCGGAATTCCTCCACCGCGCGATCGGTCGCGCGATTGCGAGCTTCGCGCTCTTCGCGCGCCGCTTTGGTTTCACGCTCAAGCTCGACCCGACGCTGTTCACCGACCCGAAGCTCCTCCACAGCACGAGACAGCGCTCCAACTTCGTCACTGCGGTCCAGGCCTTGCACCTGGAACTCCAAATCGCCCGATCGCACCCGGTTCACCGCCCCGACGATCGCCTTGAGCTGCGACAGCAAGAGGCGCGCAAAGACGACCGACACAGCAATCCCAATGATGATGGCCAGAATGCTGAGCACGAGCATGAAGCTGCGCTGGTCGCCGAATTGCGAATCGATCCGCGGACCGATCGTGTCTTGGAGTCCGACATTTTCGCTCAACAGCTCGGCCGCGGCAGCAGCCAGCTCAGGCCCGATCCTATCCATCTCGTTTCCAGCCAACGCCTCGGCGGAGCGGACACGGTCTTCGACCCGGGCGAAAGTCTCAGAATAAACGTTCGCGTCCTCGATCAATCGCGTGAAATCGGACGCCAACGGCGTACCCGCAGCCCGGGCCCGCGTCTCGTCAAGCTCCTGCACCATGGCGGCGGTTTCTTGCTGCGTGCGCGCAAACTCGGACTCGTTGAGGGTGCGCAGCGCGCTCTCGCCATAATAGCGGGCCAGCAGCAAGCGCTGGCGGGCGTTATGGATCTCAAGCGCAAGCCCGCTTTCGCCAATAGCGGCTGCGCGCTCGGCGAGCGCTGACATGGATTGGCGAAGCGCGCGGCCTTGCTGCCTCAGAGCCTCTTTCTCAACACGCTGGGCGACGCGCGTTTCGGAGTACCGTTCAAAGACTTCCGCATAAGCGGCGGCTTGGGCATAAATCTCGTTGATCACCGCCTGCAGCTGAGCGTTGTCGGCGCCGGCGATGGCTTCGACCCGCGCCGATTCCTCTTCCAGTTTTGCGACCGCAGCGCGAACCTGGGCTTCAGCTTCGCTGTTGTCGCCAACCCGATAGCGAAACGCCGCGGTGCGCAGATCGGAAACGGCGTCACGCACCGCGCCAATCTCCAAGCTGAGGCGCGCTGTCGTTCGATATTGGCTAAAAGCATCAGCCCCATTAGCGGCGGCGAAAAAGCTGATCGCCCCAATAAGCGCAGCCAGCGCCGCAATGGCGCCAAATCCAAGAAAAATCTGCTGCCTCAATGAAAAAGACGGCATCACTGACTCCATTTACCAAAATCAGCATGAGTCTATGAGGCGAATCTCCTAATCAACTATAAACCAGGGGTTATATCATCCACGTCGCGATTTAGGGCTCGCGCTCAATCCGCGCCTTGCCGCGCCCGATGGCCAAAGCCTTGATCACGCCGCGCATGGTGCGCACTTCCTGGACGGTGGCGGAGGCGCGGGCGAAGAGATTGACTAGGTTCTGCATCATAAGCGGCGTCTTCTCGGGCGGGTAGAAGAAGCCGGCGCGGTCCAACTCATCGTGGAAATGGGTGTAGAGGCCGTCGAGCTCGCCCTGTGTTGCGCGATCGTCGACCGGCTTGAAGCCCTCCGGAACGGTGTCGCCGGCGCGCCATTCATGGGCGATCACCCCGCAGGCCATGGCGAGATTGAGGCTGGAGAACTCAGGATCCACCGGCAGAGCGAGCACCGCATCCGCGATGGTGATCTGATCATTATCAAGACCGGATTTCTCCGCCCCGAATAGGATGCCCACTTTCTGGCCCGCATTAATCTCCGCGCGGGCGCGCTCGCAGGCTTCCCGGGCGGTGAGCGTGGGTTTGACCATGTTGCGCGGCGTGCCGGTTGAGGCGTAGAGCACCTGGCAATCGGCCACCGCCTCTTCCAGCGTCTCAAACAGCTTGGCGTCATCGAGCACCGGCGAGCCGGCGGCCATGGAGACCGCCTTGGGATTGGGCCAGCCATCGCGCGGTGCGACGATGCGCATCTCAGAAATTGCGAAATTGCCCATCACACGGGCGCATGCGCCGATATTTTCGCCCATTTGCGGGCCGACCAGGATGAAGATGGGAGTGATAGCCGCCCCATCGGCGGCGGGGGTGTCAGTTTCGACCATTGTCTGCACTTTTGCGCGCAATTGCGCTCTTTTGCGTTAACCAGCGTGGTGCTAGACAGCCGCGCGACGCCCGTCCACCCCCTTCCCCTGCGGCGCCCCGTGCGCGCGACGCAGACACAGAGCTGAAGAAGAAAGATATCGCCCATGGCCAAGATCATTGTCGACAAACCGCTTGTGGAGCTCGACGGCGACGAGATGACCCGGATCATCTGGGCGCTGATCAAAGAAAAACTGATCTTGCCGTATCTGGATATCAATCTGAAATACTATGATCTTTCGATCCTGAAGCGGGATGAGACCGACGATCAGATCACGGTCGAGGCCGCCGAGGCGATCAAGCATTACGGCGTCGGCGTGAAGTGCGCGACCATCACCCCGGATGAGGCGCGCGTTGAAGAGTTTGGCCTGAAAAAGATGTGGCGCTCGCCCAACGGCACGATCCGCAACGTGCTCGGCGGCGTGGTGTTCCGCGAACCGATCGTGATCCGCAACGTGCCGCGCCTGGTGCCGGGCTGGACCAAGCCGATCGTGATCGGCCGCCACGCCTTCGGCGATCAGTATAAAGCCACCGACATGCTGATCCCGGGCGCCGGCAAGCTGACTCTGACCTTCACGCCCGAGGACGGCGGCGAGCCGATCAGCAAGGACGTCTATGACTTCACCGAAGCCGGTGTCGCCATGGGCATGTATAATGTCGACGAGTCCATTCGAGACTTCGCCCGCGCCTCTCTGCGCTATGGCGCCGAGCGCGGCTGGCCGGTTTATCTGTCCACCAAGAACACCATTTTGAAAGCCTATGACGGCCGCTTCAAAGACATCTTCCAGGAGGTCTATGAGGCGGAATTCAAGGACCAGTTTGAAGCCAAGAAAATCTGGTACGAACACCGTCTGATCGACGACATGGTCGCCTCCGCCCTGAAGTGGAATGGCGGCTTCGTCTGGGCCTGTAAGAACTATGATGGCGACGTGCAGTCCGACACGGTCGCGCAGGGCTTCGGCTCGCTGGGTCTGATGACCTCGGTGCTGATGACGCCGGACGGCAAAACGGTGGAGGCGGAAGCCGCCCACGGCACCGTCACCCGCCACTATCGCCAGCACCAGCGCGGGGAAAGCACCTCGACCAACTCCATCGCCTCGATCTTCGCCTGGACCCAGGCGCTGCACCATCGCGGCAAGATGGACGGCAATGAGCCGGTCATGGCCTTCGCCGCCAAGCTGGAGGAGACCGTCGTGAAGACGGTGGAGCACGGCTATATGACCAAGGACCTCGCCCTTCTGGTCGGCGACCGTCAGGGCTGGCTGTCCACCGAAGGCTTCCTGGACAAGGTCGCCGAGCGCTTTGCGGCGGTGATGAACGAGGCGGCCTAACGGTCCGACGACGCCCACCGATTAAACCAAGCAAGGCCGGGCGGCACGCCCGGCCTTTTTTGTGTTCAAGACGACATCTCGGCTCCCTTACAAGGGTTTCACATGCCCTTTGCGCCCTATGGGGCTAATTGCGTGCAGCTTAGCTAAGAGGCGTTTCCATGCACCGAATTCTCATCGCTTGCCTGACAACCATCATGCTGACCGCCGCAAGCGCGCCCGTTCAAGCGCAAGTCGGGCTGCAATCGCGAGATTGGATCGACGACACGCGTCCCAATCTTCTGCAGAGCGAGGGCGGGCGCCCGCTGGACGCCCGGATCTGGTATCCGGCCGCGCCTGCATCTCTAGAGCGAGCGATCGCGATGGGCGAAGACGGCGCTGAGATTTTCATATTCGGCCATGCCGCGCCCGGCGCCGATCCGGTCGCTGGATCCTATCCGCTCATTGTCTTGTCCCACGGCAATGGCGGTTCAGCCCTGCAACTCATGTGGCTGGCCGAAGTGCTTGCGGATAGCGGGTATCTGGTCGCGGCGGTGAACCATCACGGCAACACCGCGGTGGAGCCCGAATTGGTCGAAATGGCGTTCGCCACGCCGTGGGAGCGCGCGATCGACCTGTCCCGCTTGATCGATGCGCTGCTGGCCGATCCTGTGTTCGGCCCGATGATCGACGCTGAATCGATTGGCGTGGGCGGCTTCTCCATCGGCGGCTATAGCGCGCTAGTCACCGCGGGCGGACGCCCGGATTACGACGCCTATGACGCATTTTGCGCCTCCGCGCTGCGCGACGGGACCTGCGGCCCGCAACTGGAGAACCCAGATCAGGTTGGGGCCTTTGAGCGTCTGCAAGGCGACAGCGTCTTCGAGGCTTCACGCGCACGCCTGGAAGCCTTTGAAGGCGACGCGCGAGTTAAAGCGAGCTTCCTGATCGCGCCCGCGCTCGGGGCGGCGTTTGAAGCCGACGACCTTGTCGGCGTGCAGGGCCCGATCGCCCTCACCGCAGGCGACGCCGACCAGATCGCCCCCGCGGCCACAAACGCCGCCTATATCGCTCAGCGTCACCGCGATGCGGCGCTGACGCTGATTGAGGGCGGTGTGGGCCATTACGCTTTCCTGGGCCAATGCGGCCCGGCCGGTCCACGCATCCTGCCTGACCTATGCGTGGACGCGGAAGGCGTTGATCGCGCCGCGGTGCATCAACAGGCCGCCGCGCTCGCCGTTCGCCACTTCGACACCGCATTTGGACGCAGCGCCAAAGCGCTTCGACACGGTGAGGAATGAGACAGGCGAAGCGCCCAAACTTCGCACAAACAGGAAGGCCGGGCTAAATGCCCGGCCATTTTTGTTAGTGGCCTAGCTGGACATCCATGATCTTCACGCCGTCCGGCGCGGGCACATCGTCCGGCACGAAGAAGTCGGGTAACAGTTCAACGCCCGGCTCGACGGAGAATTGGTCGAGGTCGGTGACGCCTTCAGACGCCAGGAAAGTGTCGTCGATGATGAAATTGCCGGTGAACTCGGTCGCCGGCTTGGTCATCACGCGATAGGCGGTCTCGGCCAGGATTTCCGGCTTGCGGCACTGCTTGAAGGCTTCTTCATTGACCAGCACGTTGGCGATGGCGGCCGTCGCAATCGCGGTGCGCGGCCAGATGGCGTTCGCTGCGATCTTGCCCTTGAACTCGCCAGCCCAGCCCAAGATGCACAGGCTCATGCCGTATTTGGCGCTGGTATAGGCGACATGGGGCGCGAACCATTTGGTGCTCATGTCCAGCGGCGG
The DNA here is from genome assembly GCA_964484345.1 of uncultured Oceanicaulis sp. GTDB lineage: Bacteria > Pseudomonadota > Alphaproteobacteria > Caulobacterales > Maricaulaceae > Oceanicaulis. Next base: position 28,761 of record CAZAGE010000018.1, read on the forward strand.
CGACAGGGCGAGGATGTGCGGGTTCTCCGCCTTTTCCAGATAGGGCAGGCATTTCTGGGTCACCAGGAAGGTGCCGCGGGCGTTGACCTGATGCATCAGGTCCCAGCGCTTGATTGGCGTGTCTTTAGTGGGCATCGGGAAGATCGCCGAAGCGTTGTTGACGACGATGTCGATGCCGCCAAACGCCTCCACCGTCTGAGCGACGGCGGCCTCAACGGCCGCTTCATCGCGGATGTCGCACACGATGGGCAAAGCTTTGCCGCCGGCCTTTTCGATGGCGGCGGCGGCGGTGTGGATGGTGCCGGGAAGCTTGGGGTGAGGCTCAGCGGTTTTCGCCGCGATGGCGATATTCGCGCCGTCCTGCGCGGCGCGCACGGCGATGGCTTCGCCGATCCCGCGGCTCGCCCCGGTGATGAAAATGGTTTTGCCCTTAAGGCTCATGTCTGCCTCCCAATCAAAGTGTTGGGAGGCAACCTAAAGCGCGCTTACAGCCCGCGCCAGACCCGCCACGGCGGACAGTAAAGACCGTCTTCCTCGCGGCAGGAGGCGAAGGTGAACAACACCGTCCAGGCTTGGCCCACAACCGCATCGCGATGGACATAGCCCAGCCCGCGCGCTTCGCGGCTGTCCGCGGAGGCGTCGCGATTGTCGCCCATCAAGAAGAGATTATCGGCCGGCACGATGAAGGGGCCGACATTGTCCAGCCGGGCATTGTCCGCCCGCTCGTAAATTATATGCGTGGCTCCGTTGGGCAGCGTTTCTTCATAGACCGCCGCCTCCACCAACATACCGAAGCGGTCACGATAGCGCACCACGCCCTGGGGCTCGCGCGGAACCGGCTCGTCATTGATGTACAAACGTCCGCCGCGCATCTCGATACGATCACCGGGCATGCCGATAACGCGCTTGATCAGATTGATGCGCTGTCCAGGATCGCGCACGACCACCACATCACCGGGCTCCGGCGTCGAACCCAGAATCCGGCCCGTCCAGGTTTCAGGCAGCAAATAGCCCAGACCCAGCGGCAAGGAATGGCGCGAATAGCCATAGGCGAATTTCGACACCAGCACCCGGTCGCCGACCTGCAGGCTGGGCTGCATGCTGACCGAAGGAATGTGGAAGGCGGCGAAAATGAAGGTGACCAAAATCGCCCAAACACCCGCGACCCCGATCAGGAAGCGGCCGATTTCGCCAATTTCGTCGAAGGCCCGTTTGGCCGTGCGCAGGACGATATCCATCATTTAAGCTTCACCGCCGTACCGTAGGCCAAAATCTCCGCCGAGCCTTCCATCACCGTGCTGGTGGCGAAGCGGAACGTGACGACGGCGTCTGCATCCAATTGCTCGGCATGGGCGACAAGACGGCCCAAGGCCTGTTCACGGGCCTCCGCCATCAGCTGGGTGTATTCGGTTACTTCACCGCCGACCAGATTGCGGAGCCCAGCCACGAAATCGCGACCGAAAAACCGTGCACGAACAACCGAGCCGCGCGCGATGCCGATCACGCTGTCGATTTCGCGACCGGGGACGGTATCGCCCATGGTCACGAGAACCGGCCCGCGAGAGGCGGGATGTGCAGGGGCCTCGGTCATGATACGTCCCTCATTCGTCACGCAATTCCGCGCAGCCATTCGGCGCGGCCTAAAAATCAATACCAGCCTTCAGGAGATTTCCAAGCGGGCTGGCTGTCCTGGCGAGCATTAAAAATGGTCCAGACACGAGCATCGTCCAGCGTCCATCCCTAAATCTATGCTATCACACCCTTAGTTCGAAGCAGAAAACAGGCCGTTTTTCATGTCCGACGCTGAAGCCCGCCCGATGGAGACCGACAGCCCGCGCGATGAAAGCGGCGACCGCATTCTGGCGGTGGTGAATTACGTGCTGTGCTTTCTGGCGATCGCCAACGGCCTGACGCTGCTGATCGCGGCCATCTTGGCCTATGTCCGCAAAGATCAGGCTCAACCCTGGCTGCAAAGCCATTTCCGCTACCAGATCGCCACCTTCTGGTATGGCCTCGCCATTTTCATCCTCGGCTTCTTGACCGTGTGGTTCTTAGGCCTTGGCCTGTTGATCTGGCTTGCGGGCGGCGTCTGGCTGATCGTGCGGGCGGCCGTTGGACTCATCCGTCTGGTCGACGGACGGCCCCAGGCCGACCCGCAAGGCTTTTGGGTCTAAGCGCTTTCCAGCATCGCTTCGCCCGGCGCGAACAACACATCCGCACCAATCTTGATGTCGCCAAGAAGGCCCGGAGCGCTGGACAAAACCGTTTCAGCATAGACGCGGGCGAGCGCGATGCGTGAGTGGGCATAGTCGTCTTCGCCGACCCCGTCTTTCAGCATGCGCTGGGCGGCGACCGCGCCGACACAGAGCAGCCAGCCGCCCGTCACGTCACCCGCCAGCTTAAGATAGGAGGTGGCGCCAGCCAGACGGTCGGCGTCAGGCGCCTGCAGCATCCAGGCGGACGCCGCTTCCAGCGCTTCACTCGCCGGCCTTAGCCATTCCGCCAGCATCGGCAGCTCGGGGTTGGAGCTGGTTTCACAGTCTTCGACGGTCTGCTGGATGTCTTCGATCAGCTCGCGCATGGCTTCGCCGCCGTCGCGGGCGAGCTTGCGGCCGACCAGGTCGATGGCCTGAATGCCGTTCGTGCCTTCATAAATCGGGGCGATGCGCGCGTCGCGATAGTGCTGAGCCGCGCCGGTTTCCTCGACAAAACCCATGCCGCCGTGGACTTGAACGCCCATGGAGGCCACTTCCACACCGATATCGGTGGACCAGGCCTTGGCGATCGGGATCAGCAAGTCTTCGCGGCGCTTGGACCAGCCGCGCTCTTCAGCATCGTCCATGGACAAGGCGAGATCGGCTTCCACAGCCGCGTGGTAGCAAATGGCGCGCGCCGCCTCGATTTTCGCCTTCATCAGCGCCAGCGTGCGGCGCACATCGGGATGCTCTATGATGGCGTGGGGGCCGTGGCCCTCTTGATTGATGGCGCGGCCCTGGCGGCGGTCTTTGGCGAAGGCGAGCGCTTGCTGGTAGGCGCGCTCGGCGATGCCGACGCCCTGAACCCCGACATTAAGGCGCGCGGAGTTCATCATGATGAACATGCCGGCCATGCCCTTGAATTCTTCACCCAGCAGCCAGCCTGTCGCGCCGGCATATTCCATGGTGCAGGTCGGAGAACCGTGAATGCCCATCTTGTGTTCCAGCCCGATCGCCGTCACCGCATTGCGCTCGCCCGGATTTCCATCCGCATCGGGAATGAATTTCGGCACAAGGAAGAGCGAGATGCCCTTCGTGCCGGGCGCGCCGTCCGGCGTGCGCGCCAGCACCAGGTGGACGATATTGTCCGCACAGTCATGCTCGCCCCAGGTGATGTAGATTTTCTGGCCCGTGATCGACCAGCTGCCATCGGCATTGGGCTCGGCTTTGGTGCGCAGCGCCCCCACATCTGATCCCGCCTGCGGCTCGGTCAGATTCATGGTGGCCGTCCACTCACCGCTGATCAGCTTGTCTAGATAGAGCGCGCGCTGCTCCTCGCTGCCGACCTCGATGAGCGATTCAATCGCGCCGAAACTGAGCATCGGTCCCAGACCGAAGGCCATGTTGGACGATTGCAGCATTTCCATCAGCGCGCAGCCCAGCGCCTTGGGCAGGCCCATGCCGCCGGCGTCGGTGGGAAATTGCAGCCCCTGCCAGCCGCCTTCGACGAACTTTTCGTACGCCTCTTTAAAGCCGGGAGGCGTGGTCACGGCGCCCTCTTCGAGGGTGCAACCATGCTGGTCGCCGGTCCAGTTGAGCGGCCCCAGCACGTCATTGGCGAGCTTGGCCGCTTCATCAAGGATCGCCGGGGTCAAATCCGAGCTGAATTCAGGAAACGCACCGGTGGCTTTCAAGCCATCCATGGCGGCGATTTCTTCCAAAGCGAAACGAATGTCACGAACCGGCGCGCGATAGTTCATGGGGAAGCGTCCTTATGTGTTGGCCAAGCCTGTCGGCGAGGCAACATAGCGCGTTCCCACGGCGACGGTAGAGCCAAGACGATTGGTCGCGGGCCAAGAGCGCGCTAGCTTGCCTTCCATGGTTAAAGCGAGACCCTGGATGAAAGCCTGGATCGCCCCTCTTTCCGCGCTGGCCTTGAGCGCCTGCGTGTCGCCGCCGTCGGTTGATCCGATCAACCTGCCGGCCGGTGACTGGCGGCTGGACCCTGGCCATGCCAGCGTCACCTGGCGCATCCGGCATCTGGGCCTGTCCTGGTATACCGCCCGCTTCGACCGCGCAGATGCGAGCCTCAGCTTTGATCCCGCCAACCCAGACACCGCCCAGCTGACCGCCATGGTGGATGCGGCTTCGGTATCCACCGGCGATCCTGATTTCGACGAAACCCTTCGCGGCCGCAGCTGGTTCGACGCGGAGACCTATCCGGAAATCGTTTTCGTCTCCGAGCGCATTGAAGTGACCGGTCACACCACCGGCCGGGTGTTTGGAACGCTGACGCTGAAAGGCGTTTCACGACCCGCCATTTTGGAAACAGAGTTTTACGGCGGGCTCTTCAATCCGCTGGAAGGCCGCCAAGCTCTTGGATTTGGAGCCGATTTGACGATTGATCGGACAGAATTCGGTGTCGGCCGCCTGCCGGGCAATTTCATTGGCGACGAAGTTGTCCTACGTATCGAAGCAGAATTTCTTCAGGAGTAGACCTGCGATGACCGAAACGGCAGTCAGAGATACGGGACGCTATACCGGCGTCGCCATCGCGCTTCATTGGCTGATTGCAGCCCTGCTCGTCTCGCTGATCCTGTATGGCTGGGCGCTGGAGGATCAACGCGAGACCATCACCTCTTACGACGAGTTCCTGGAGGTGAAGTCCGGATTTAACTGGCACAAAACGGGCGGCATCCTGGTGCTCGCGCTCTCACTGTTCCGGCTGTTTTGGCGCTTCACCCACCCGGTCCCGCCGCTGCCCGACGGCATGAAGGCTTGGGAGCGCATCGGCGCGCGGATCACCCATATCGGCTTCTATGTCATGATGATCGGCCTTCCGATCGGTGGCTATATGGTCGCCTCCGCCTATGGATCAGAGCAGCCCATCTTGCTTTTTGACGCCATTGAGCTTCCCAAGCTCCCCGTGCCGCAGACGCCGGAGTTTCAATCCTTCGCTGGATCCATGCACAGTGCTGGCGCGTGGGCGTTGATCGTCCTGGCCGGCGTCCATATCGCTGCGGCGATGAAGCATGAATTCGTCAAGAATGACGGCGTGCTCGCCCGCATGATCCCGATGATCCGCTAATCCCACCTCACAAAAGACACATCTCCTCCCCAAGGTGACTCAAATGAAATCGCTTCTCCTCGCCGCCGCCGCCGCGGCGCTCTTCTCTACGCCTGTGCACGCTCAGGATTGGGCGCTGGATGCCGAGGCCTCCTCGGTTGAGGCGCGCCTGTTGGTGTTCAACGCCCCGGCGATCGCCAGCTTCGACCGGTTTGAAGCCGATATCACGCTCGATCCCGAGGCGCTGGACAGCGCGTCGATCACCGCGGTCGTCTACGCGGGCTCCGGCGTGGTGACCAACGCTGAAGGCCGCCAGATCAGCGACTATCAAAACGCCATGGACGGCAGCTCGGGCCTTAATATCGAAACCTATGAAGAAGTGCGCTTCACCTCCTCCGCCGTCACGGCGGTCGAGGGCGGTTATGAAGCCGCCGGCACGCTGTCGGTGCGCGACCTGAGCCGCGACGTGGTGCTCAGCTTCACCCTCGACATTGATGGCGACCGCGCCGTGGCGACCGGCGGCTTCACGCTGAGCCGGGAAGATCTGGGCATGGTCAACTCCAGCTGGGGCGACAATGTCTCCGACGCCGTGGAGCTGGCCCTGCACATCGAAGCCGACCGGGCTGACTAAGCCCGTTTGCCGCCAGGCGATGTGGGCGCTAGGACAAAGCCATGCGCCCGCCTTCGCCCTCCGACACGCCGATCCGCCCTGCGGACGATCCCGCTGCGCTGAAAGACGCCGCCGCTATTCTGAAGGCTGGCGGCTGCGTTGCTGTGCCCACGGAGACGGTCTACGGCTTGGCGTGTGACGCCACCGACGGCGAAGCCGTCGCCGGGGTTTATGAGGCCAAGGGCCGGCCGCGCTTTAATCCACTGATCGCCCATGTGGATGGTCTGGAGCGGGCGGAAACCCTCGTTCAACTTCCGGACATCGCGCGCGAGCTCGCACAGGCGGCATGGCCCGGCCCCCTCACCTTAGTGGCGGCCCGAACCGACGAGGCGCCGGTGAGCGACCTCGCCGCCGCCGGCCTGGAGACCTTGGCGGTGCGATGGCCGCGATCGGACGCCCTGACCACCCTGGTCTCCATGCTCGACCGCCCCCTCGCCGCGCCCAGCGCCAACCGGTCCGGCGCGGTCAGCCCGACGACGGCCGAGCATGTCAAAGAGAGCCTGAACGGCCGCATCCAGCTCATCCTCGACGGCGGGCCTTGCCCGGTCGGCGTTGAAAGCAGCATCGTCTCCTTTATCCAGCCGGACCGCCCGGCCCTGCTGCGCCCCGGCGGCCTCGCCCGCGAGACGATTGAAGCCATCACCGGCCCGCTGATCCGGCCCGCGTTAGATCCCCAAACCCCCAACGCCCCCGGCCAGTTGACCAGCCATTACGCACCATCCGCCCACGTGCGCCTGAATGTGGCGCATCCTGAACCCGATGACGCCTATTTGGCTTTTGGCGCTTACGCTGGAACGGGCGTTCGGGCCTGCTTCCAGTTATCCGAACGCGGGGATCTGGCTGAAGCAGCTGCGCGGCTGTTCACGGGCCTGCGCGCCCTGGACGGGCAGGCCAACACGATCGCCGTCGCGCCGATACCTGAAGTTGGGCTTGGAGAAGCGATCAATGACAGATTGAGACGCGCTTCGGCCTAAAGGCGGTGCAAACTACAGCCTCTGATACCACTTGCTTAAACGGTCATTCATTCATCTGAGCAATAATATCAGCATGTTGATTGAACCTGGCTTCTATATTGCGAAGTTCCGCACCCCGCTCGATGAATCCAGCGGCGTGTTGATGATTGACGGTGACACTGTGAGAGGCGGCGACTCCGCCATGTTCTATGTCGGAGAGATTTCCGGCGACCCCAAGAAGATTGCGGTGAAGATGCGGGTGCGCCAGCATGACCCGGACAAATACTCCGTCTTTGGTGATGTCACCGACTTCATGCTGACCCTGACCGGCCGCAAAAAGGGCGCAGCCTACGCCTTCGAAGGCCGGGCGGACCGGGCGCCCTCGCTGCGCTTTGAAGCGACCATGACGCCTGCGCCGAAATAGGCCCTGTTCGTCCGGCCTGTCGCGCCTATCATATCAGGCATGACGCCTGCCCTTGATTCCCTCAAATCCGCCCTCGGCCCGAAGAGCTGGTCCGACGATCCTTCGGAGATCGCCGGCCATGCCCGCGACTGGCGCGGCCGCTATCAGGGCGACAGTCCGCTCCTGCTCAAGCCCGGCTCAACCGAGGAGGTCGCGCGCATCCTGTCCGCCTGCAACGCGGCGGGGATCGCCGTGCTGCCCCAAGGCGGCAATACCGGGCTGGTGGGCGGGTCCACGCCCCAGGGCGAAGTGCTCATTTCCTTAAAGCGCATGAACGCTGTCCGCGCGATCGATGCCGCCAACGACTCGCTGACCTGCGAGGCGGGCGCGATCCTGGAGACCATTCAGGGCGAGGCGGAAAAGGCCGGCAAGCTCTTCCCGCTCTCCTTGGGTTCGCAAGGCTCGGCGATGATCGGCGGCTTGATCTCCACAAACGCCGGCGGGGTCCATGTGCTGCGCTATGGCATGATGCGTGATTTGGTGCTGGGGCTGGAAGCCGTGCTGCCCGACGGGCGCATTCTCTCCGACCTCTCCGGCCTGCGCAAAGACAATACCGGCTATGATCTCAAACAGCTCTTCATCGGGGCGGAAGGCACGCTGGGCGTGGTCACCGCCGCGACGCTGAAACTCTTCCCCCGCCCCGCCTCGACCGCCGTCGCGGTCGCCGCCGTCGATAGCCCCCGCGCAGCCGTGGACTTGCTGAGCTTCATCAAGGACCGCACCGGCGGCGCGGTCGCGGCCTTTGAGTTGATGCCCAAGACCGCCATCGACCTCGCCGTCGCGCACCTGCCCGGCGTCCGTCACCCGCTAGAGAGCGATCCCGCCTGGGCGGTGCTCATCGAGCTGGTCAGCGCGGAAAAAGACCGCGCCGCACCGCTTCTGGAAGAGGCGCTGGGCGAAGCGTTTGACCGCGAGCTCGTCTCCGACGCGGTCATCAGCCAGTCCGACGCCCAGGCCCACAGCTTCTGGGCGCTGCGCGAAGGCATTCCCGAAGCGGAAAAAGCCCATGGCAAAGCCGCCAAGCACGACGTCTCCGTGCCCGTCTCGCGCATGGGCGGTTTCATGGAAGAGGCGATCCAGCTTGCCGAAAGCGCCGATCCGGAGGTGATGGTCATCGCCTTTGGCCATGTCGGCGACGGCAATGTCCACTTCAACGTGGCGCGCCGCGCTCCCGGCTCGGACGACGCCTTCATCCAACGCATGGCGCCGCTGACCGCAAAGATTTACGACCTGGTCGACGCCCATGGCGGCTCGATCTCCGCGGAGCATGGCGTGGGTGTTCTCAAACAAGCCGAGCTCGCCGCGAGGAAGCCGGTCGAAGTCACCGTCATGCGCGCGATCAAACACGCGTTGGATCCCAATTCCATCATGAATCCGAGGGTATTGATCGGCTAAGCGCCACCATTGCCCTTCGTGCTTGCGCGTCTTATCTGCTGGTCTGTCCGAAGTGGAGAGTCTGCATGCTGATCTTGTTGTCGCCCGCCAAAGCGCTCGATTTCGAACCGCGCGGCCTGGAGGTTGAAACCACCGCGCCGGTGCTAACCGAGCGCACCCGCGAATTGTCCAAGACCACCGCCAGGCTGACCGCCACGGATCTGAAGGGCCTGATGGGCATTTCCGATGATCTGGCGGATTTGAACCGCGAGCGTTTCAAAGCCTTTGATGCTGACGCCAGCGGGGGCCGGCCGGCGGCCATGGTGTTTAACGGCGAGGTGTATCGCGGCCTCGACGCGCCTTCGATGAGCGCGGAGGACCTCGATTGGGCGCAGGACCGCCTGCGCATCCTGTCGGGGCTTTACGGCGTCTTGCGGCCAAAAGATCATGTCCAGCCCTACCGCCTGGAAATGGGCACGCGCCTCAAAACCAAACATGGCGGCTCGCTCTATGATTTTTGGGGCGATGACATCGCCGAGACGCTTAAAGCCGACCTGGAGGGTCAGGCCCACCCGGCCGTGGTGAACCTCGCGTCCAACGAATACTCCAAAGCCGCGAAGCTGAAATCGCTGGGCGTTCCGGTGATCAGCGCGGACTTTAAGGAAGAAAAAGACGGCAAGCTGCGCGCCCTGATGGTGTTCGCCAAAAAGGCTCGCGGCGCCATGGCGCGCTGGATCATCGATAATCGCATCGAAGACCCGGCCCGGCTCAAAGACTTCAATGTCGACGGCTATCGCTACGAACCGGAAGGCTCCACGCCGGACAAGCTGCTCTTCACCCGGCCCCAGCCGGCGCCGAAAAAGGGCTAGGCGGAGTAGCAGGCGTCTACACGCCTGCCCCTTGACGACGCGCCCCGCCAGCGGCTTTCTGCACCGCAGCATACTCGCCGATTTTCAGGAGTTCGCCATGGGTGCGGTGCGTGTAAATTTGACCGGCCAGACCGCCGTGATCACCGGGTCCACCTCCGGCATCGGCGCCGCGCTCGCTGAAGGCCTGGCGAAGAACGGCGCCAATATCGTCCTGAACGGTCTGGGCGACGCCGACGCGATCGAAGCTCTGCGCGCGCGCATCGCGGCGGAGTATGGCGTCACCTGCCTTTATCACCCCGCCAACATGCTCAAGGGCGAAGAAATCTCCGACCTGATCGCCTTTGCTGAGCACGAGACCGGCCGGCTGGACATTTTGGTGAATAATGCCGGCATCCAGCATGTGGCGCCGGTGGATGAATTTCCCATCGAGAAATGGGATGCCATCATCGCGATCAATCTGACCAGCGCCTTTCACGCCATCCGCGCTGCTTTGCCGGTCATGAAGGCGGCGGGCCGGGGCCGCATCGTCAATATCGCCTCCGCCCATGCGCTGCGCGCCAGCCCGTTTAAATCCGCTTATGTCTCCGCCAAGCATGGCGTGATGGGCCTGACCAAGACGGTGGCGCTGGAGGTTGCCGAGCAGAACATCACCGTGAACTGCATCAATCCAGGTTATGTGAAGACTCCGCTGGTGGAAAATCAGATCGCCGACACCGCCAAAGCCCGCGGCATCACCGAGGACGAGGTGGTGCGCGATGTCATGCTGTCGGCTCAGCCGACCAAGAAATTCGTCACCTATGACGAGCTCACCGGCGCCCTGCTCTACCTGGTCAGCGATGACGGGGCGAATGTGAACGGCAACGCCATCACGGTGGACGGCGGCTGGACCGCCAAATAGGCGTGGCGGGCAAGCCGATCTCCCTCGCCCTGCAGGGCGGCGGCGCCCACGGCGCCTTCACCTGGGGCGTGCTCGACGCCATCTTGGAAGACGGCTCGCTCGACCCCAAAGCCATCACCGCCACCAGCGCGGGCGCGATGAATGCCTGCGCCTTCGCCATGGGTCGGGTGCGCGGCGGGACCGACGGCGCGCGCGAGGCCATGGAAGAGTTCTGGCGGGCGGTCAGCCGGGCCGGCGGCCCGTTTAAACCGGTCACCGCCACCGGCTGGTTCCCGCTGCTGGATGCGCTGAACCGGGTGTTCAGCCCTTATGACGTTAATCCGTTCAATATCGACCCGCTGAGCGACATCCTCGCCGAGCACATCGATTTCGACGCCGTGCAGGCCTGTGATGAGACCGAGCTGTTCATCGCCGCCACCGATGTCCAGACCGGCCGCGCGCGCGTGTTCAAAGGCGAAGAGGTCACGCTGGAGGCCGTGCGCGCCAGCGCCACCTTGCCCTTCGTCCACCAGGCGGTCGAGATTGACGGCGTGCCCTATTGGGATGGCGGCTTCACCGGCAATCCCGCGCTCTGGCCGCTGTTTTACGCCGATACGCCGCGCGATCTGGTGATCGTTCACATCAATCCCATGCATCGCGCCGGCACACCGAAATCGGCCGAAGACATCATGAACCGCGCCAATGAGATCACGTTTAACGCCAGCCTGTTGGCGGAATTGCGCGCCATCGCCTTCGTCAAACGCCTGATCGGCGACGGCATGGTCGACCCCGATAAAGCGCACCTGCGCGATATTCTGGTCCACTCGATCAAGGCCGATACGGCGCTGGAGGCTTACCCCGCCTCAACCAAGTATGACACGCGCTGGAGCTTTTTGACCGAGCTGCGCGACCAGGGCAGAGCGGCCGCGTTCAATTGGTTGGAGCGCTGCGCCAAATCCATTGGCGAGCGCTCCACGATTGATTTGAAGGCTGAGTTCCTCGACGGTTAGGCCGCGTTGAGCAGACCCAGATAGATGGCGACAAAGCCGATCGAATTGAACACGCCGTGGGCGATGATCACGGTGAAGATGTTCCGCTTGGTGAGCAAGAAGAACAGCCCCATCAAAAAGCCGACGCTCCCGGTCATGATGACGCCATACCAGCCCTGACCAAAATAATGCAGCAAGCCGAAGGGGACGGCGACGAGCGCGGCGGCGACCACGCCGGCCAACCGGCCATCACCCATTGCGCGCTGGATATTGTTCATCATGAAACCGCGGAACAGGATTTCCTCACCTATCGCAGCATTAATCCACATCAGCACCATCGACATGGCGAAGGCGATGTGCACGTTCGGCCCAGCCAGCAGGTCCATGCGGACATCTTGCTCAAAGCCGAGATGGTTCGCGAGCATGACCGCGGGAATCACCATCACCATGATGATCGGCGCTGCGATGACGCCCTGCAGGACAGCCAGCCAGATGCGGCCCGGTCGTTTGATGCCCAGCGAGGCAAGGCCCTTGCCCGACATCACCGCGTAAAGGACTACGCCAAGGGCGAAGAAGCCGGTCGTGAGGCCCGAAATCGGAAGATAATACCCGCCGGGCCGGTAATCCCCGAAATAGTGACCGATCGTGCGCCCGACGACGAGAAACCCGATCAAAAGCAATCCCGCTGACAGCAGCGCCTTTGTCAGGCTGTTCAAACGCGGCGCTTTTTCGAGGGTGTGCGACTGTGACGCCATTGTAGGGCTTTGCGTCTGTGACATGTGTATTCTCCGTAACAAGACCTGACCGTCTTCGACCAAAGGGTTTTCAAACCGCTCTTATTCAGCGGTTGAAAGTTCTTTAAATACGATTTAAATTTCTGTCAACGGGAATTGGATTGCCGACGATGAGCATGTATCGAATCCTTAGCTATGCCTTGCTGGTCTGGGCCTTCATGAGCTTTGCCGGCGTCGTCGGCACGGTGGTCGAGGCGGGCTTTGGCGTGAACATTCCCGCGATCAACTTTGATCAGACTCGGCCCGGCTCGCCGGCCAGTGCCGGCGCGATCGGCTTTGTCATCTTCACGCTGACCAGCCTGGTCCTGGTCGTCACATTGCTCCAGGGGGCGAGAACCGCCCGGGGACTTGAGACGGTTCAAGAAAACTGGACGCAATGCGCGCGGAACCTGCGTTTGCTGGCGCTGCTGCTTCTGGCGACCACCGTGGCGCAGTTCATCGGAGACTCAATCATCAGCTCAATCGCGACATCACGCGAGCTCGGTGAGGTCAGCGTCGTGACCGTCGTGGACGTCTCCGCAATAAGCCAGGCCTTTATCGCCCTGATTATCTTTCTCGCCGCCCGCGCCCTCGACCTCGCCCATGCCGAGGTCGAAGAGAACCGCACCTTTTTGTAAGGCCGATCTGATGCCCCTCGTGATCAATCTCGATGTCATGCTGGCCAAGCGGAAGGTGAAGTCGAAAGAGCTCGCCAAGCACCTTGGGCTGACCGAAACCAGCCTGTCGTTGTTCAAATCCGGCAAGCTGAAAGGCATCCGCTTCAAAAATCTCGAGATGATGTGCGAATATCTCGACTGCAAACCCGGCGACATTCTCGACTATGTGCCCGGCGAGCCGGTCTATAGCGGAGAGGACGACGGCGAGTGACCCTGCAGATCCACGACTTGCCCGCCGATATCCAAGCCTGGGCGGAGGCGGGTGACCGGCTGGCCTGGCCGCTCGGCGATTGCGCGATCTTTGTCCGAGACATTGGCGATCCGGCCGCCTCGCCGGACAAGACGGCGATGCTGGTCCACGGCTATCCTGAATCCAGCTTCTCCTACCATAAGGTGGTCGATGGCCTGTTGGATCATTTCGACCGCTTAGTGCTGATCGATTTTCCGGGCTTTGGATTGAGCGACAAGCCCGAGCGCCTGACCTATGCGTTAGCCGAGCAAGCTGACGCCTTGCTGTGGGTTTGGGGCCAACTGGGCGTTCGAGGCGGCCATGTGATCGGCCATGATATGGGCGACAGCGTCGTCACCGAGCTGGTCGCGCGCTCCGTTCAAGGCCTGCTCCCGGCGAGCTTTGACGCCGGGCTTTTGTCCGTCACCTTCACCAATGGAAACATGGTGATGGAGAAGGCTGCGCTCGTGCCGATGCAAAAGCTCCTGCGCCACCACGCGCTGGGGCCTCTGCTCAATAAATTCACCCGCTATGGGACCTTTCGGGGCCAGGTGAAAATGGCCAATGGGGCGCCGCTGGAGGAAGAAGACATCGAGCGTATCTGGCAGCTTAATGCGCTGCAGGATGGCCACCTATTATCGTGGAAAATCATCCGATATCTCGATGACCGGGACCGGTTCCAGAACCCGCGCTGGCTCAAAGCGCTCAGCCAGTTTGAAGGCCGCGTTCACATCTGCTGGGGTCAGGCGGACGCCGTCGCGCCCGAGCGCGTCGCGCGGCATCTGAAGGACGACGTCGCACCATCAGCCCGCCTGACGCTGATGCCTGAGGTCGGCCATTTCTGCCAGCTCCAGGCGCCGGATACGTGGTGTGCGGCCGTGCTGGATTTTTACGCCAGCCTCAACGCTTAGCGCCGAAACACCGCCGCCAGCTCCACATGGCCGGTCCATTTAAACTGATCCACCGGCAGGATGGACCCGTCGATCTTATATCCGCCCTCGATCAGGATCGCCGCATCGCGCGCGAAGGTCGCGGGATTACACGAGATCGAGCACACGGTGGGAACTAGGCTGTCCGCGAGCCGCTCCGCCTGCGCTTTGGCGCCCGACCGCGGCGGATCGATAACCACCAGGTCCACGCCCTCGAGCTCTTTTGGGCCCAGCGGCTCCAGAGCGAGGTCACGAACCCGGGCGTCCACAGGCTTGAGACCCGGCGTCCGCTCGGCGGCGCGCTTCAACGCGTGAAGCGGCCCCGCTTCGCCCTCAACCGCGAGCACAGGGGCCTGACGCGCCAAACGCAAGGCGAAGGCGCCAGAGCCCGCAAACAAGTCCACGACGGTCTTCGCGCCTTCAGCCGCCCGCAAAACGACCTCGGCGAGCGCGTCTTCGCCGGCTTTCGTGGCCTGTAAAAATCCGCCCGGCGGCGGGGTGACCGTCACATCGCCAAAGCGCACCACAGGCGGAGCGATTTCGATCACCGGCTCACCGTCGACCGTCACCCGCGCCCAGCCTTTGGAGGCGGCGGTGGTCGCGATGAATTCGCGTAGCGGCAAATCCAGCTTGCCTGCGCCGCGCACCGCAATGTCCAGGCCCGGCTCCAGCGCCGCCACCGCGATATCCAGCCGGCCTTTCCTGGGCGCGGCATGCTCGGCCAGCTGGCGCAGGGCTCCCAGATTGTCCCGGATGTCTGCGACCGCCACGGGGCAGTCGGATAGCTCCACGATGCGGTCGCCAGCCCGTTCTGACAGACCGAACACCGTATGGGCGCCCAGCTTGAGCGCGTGGAAGGTCATCCGCCGGCGGCCGTCTCCGCTGGCGTCCACCAGATCGGCGAGCTCGGCGTTGATCCCGGCGCGCGACAACGCCTCGGCGGCGAGGCCGCGCTTCCACCAGCGATAGGCCTGGAGCTCGAAATGCTGAACGGCGCAGCCGCCGCAGCGGTCGGCGACCGGACACGGCGGGCTGATCCGGTCTGGCGACGTGCTGAGCCGCTCGAGCACGCGGCCACGTTCGCCGCGCACTTCCAACCGCACCTCTTCTCCCGGCAAAACGCCAGGGGCATAGACCGGGCCTTCAAAGACGGCGTCACCGCGCGCGCCGAGCGCTTTCGCGGTGGCGGTGAGATCTCGAGGGGGCGGAGCGGATTTGCGGCGTCTGACCATGGCGACCGGCTAAGCGGGACGAAGCCGAGCGTCAAGTCGGCAGGGTCGCGAAACCACTCTGAGCGCGCAGCGCTTGCGAGGCGAACAGCGGTCCGCAGCGAAGGCGAGCTTGTCTTGCCGGGCGCCAGGAACAGACGGGCTGCATGGACCGGAGGATACGCAGACTCCCCGTGAACTCTTTGTTCATCTTCGCGTCAGCCCGGTTTTTCTATGGTTTTACGGTCAGCCGGAGACTGTTCCGGCGCAGCTATAGAAAGGGTGCTTGCGATGATGCTCCGATCGTTCCTGGGCGCCGTTCTGGCTGCGGGCCTGGTCTCCGGCCCCAGCTTGATCGCCGCCCCGGCCGCCTTTGCCGCGGTCACCGTCCAGCAAGATGAAGCACGCGACCGCGAAGATCGACGCCGCGAACGCCGCGAGGCACGCCGCGACCGTCAGGATCGCGAAGCCCGCCAAGAACGCCGTCAGCAACGCGCCGAACGCCGGGCGCAGCGCGTCAATCAAGAGATTGACCGCCGCGATATGGTGCGTGGCAATGGCGCGGAGAGCCGGGCCGATCGCGCCCGCCAGCAGCGCGAAGCCTTGCAGAACAACCGCCGCGAAGAGCGCCGCGATATCCGCCGGGATCAGCGCCAGGAGGTGCGTCAGGATCGCCGCCGCGAAGAGGCGCGTCAGGACCGGCGCCGCGAGGAACGTCGCGAAGCGCGCCGAGACCGCCGCCAAGACGATCGTTTCGACCGCCGGCAAGACCGCCGCGAGGCGCGCGACGACCGCCGTCGGGAGGAGCGCCGTGAAGCGCGCCGCGACCGGCGTCAAGACGAGCGGTTCGACCGCCGGCAGGATCGGCGGGACTTCCGCCGCGACCAGCGCCGCGATGAGCGTTTTGACCGCCGCCAAGACCGGCGTGAGTTCCGCCGGGAAGAGCGCCGGGAAATTCACCGGGATCGCCGGATCAATGAGCGCGTCGACCGCCGCCTGGATCGCCGGGAAGACCGGCTCGACCGCCGCGAGCGTCGCCTGGATCGCCGCGATTTCCGCCAGGATCGCCGGGCGCGCCACCTGCACTATCGTGACCGCAATTACCGCCACCGCCATTGGGGCGCGCGGTCGAACTGGCGCTACCACAACCGGTTTCACACCCATTATGCCAGCCGCCGCTTCCACTATTCAGACCGCTTCTGCCACACGGATGGCGAAACGGTTCTGGCCGGCGCTCTCATCGGCGCGCTGTTCGGCGCCGCGGTAAGCGAGGGCGATGGCGGCGCAGCCCTGGTGGGCGGCCTGTTCGGGGCCGGACTTGGCTCAGCCTTCAGCGATTGCGACCGCGGTCACTATCGCTATGCGGTCCACTCCGCCTTCGACCACGACCGGCCTTACTACTGGCACAACCCGTATTCGGGCGTTCACGGCGTGGTGTATGCGCGCGATTGGCACCGTTATGGCCAGCGCCAGTGCCGCTGGGGCGACGCCGAGATCTTCCTGCCCAATGGCCGGGTGGTCTACGACCGGGTGCGCATGTGCCGCGACCGTTATGGCCGCTGGCAGACCGCGCGCCTGCAGTAAGCGCCACGCCCTGGTGCGCTTGCTGAAGGACAGGCCCGGCGCAATGCGCCGGGCCTGTTCATTTTGCTGTTCATGTTCGGCTCATCGCGCGCGGTGTAAGATTTGCTTAATCTGTTCAAAAGGCGTTGCGGAATGAGACCAATGCGCCAGACCGAGGAGGCCGACGCCATGGTCCGTTTCACGCTCATAGCCCTCGCGGGCGCCGCCCTGCTCCCGGTCGTCACCACCGGGGCCACCGCCCAGACCTATAGCGCGCAAAGCCGTTACGCGCCGGTCAATCAGACCATGAGCTATGAGCAATGCGTGCGCCAGCAGCGCAATCGTCAAGTCACCGGCGCGGTGATCGGCGGCATATTGGGCGCCGTTATCGGCGCGGAGATCCATGACGACCGGCAAGACCGCGACCGCGCACACCGCGATTATCGCCGGGACCGCTACTACCACCGCGGACGCGGTTATCGCGACCGGGGCTATCGTGGCCGAAACCGCGGCCGCGATTACCGCCGCGGCCATTATCATGAAGAGGGCAATGACGGCGCCGTGCTGGCCGGCGCGGGGCTGGGCGCACTCGCGGGCGCCGCAGTGGCCGGCGCAGGCGGCGGCCAGGGCTGCGAACGCTATCTCCACGACAACGCGCGCTACGGCCATAGCGGCTATAACCAGCCCAGTCATTATGCGGGCGGCGGGTATTCAAACCCTGGGTACTCAAACGATGGCTATGCCTACTCCGACCAAGGCTATCAAGATGACTGGAGCTATGACGGCCCGGCCCAGTACAGCTCCGACAGCGGCGCCTATGGGGGCGCCTCCTCCGGTGAGGTGTTGCTGGGCGGGGAAGACTATGGCCGCGAGACTCGCAGCTACACCGCCAGCTCCATGACCGCCAGCGTCAACACCGGGCCCTGCCGGACCATGCGTTCGGGCAATGGCGCAGACGTTTTGATGTGCCAGGGCCTCGACGGGATTTGGCGGCCGGCCGACTAGGCGTGGCCGCCTAGACCGCTTTGCGCGCGCCGATCAGCCGCTCGAGATTGCCGTCTCCGCCCGCGATCGGGCTTTCAATGACGCCCGACACTTCAAAGCCCGCCCGCGCCAGAAAGGCGCGGGCGCTCTCTTCTGCGTGCGCGATGGCGATGGAGTCTTTGACAATGCCGCCCTTGCCCACATGGGCGCGCCCCACCTCGAACTGGGGTTTGAACAGGGCGATCAGATCTGCGCCCGGGACAGCGAGCGCGAGAGGTTGGGCGAGCACTTTTTCCAGACTGATGAAGCTGGCGTCGCATACAACAAGGCTGGGCGCAGCCCCGCCGATCAGATCCAGCGTCAGCGTGCGCGCATCCTGACCTTCCAGGCTCAAAACGCGGGGATCGGCGCGCAGCGAGGCGTCCAGCTGGTCGCGTCCGACATCAACCGCGATCACACGCGCCGCGCCGCGTTCTAATAGCACTTCGGTGAAGCCGCCGGTCGAGGACCCCACATCCAGGCAAATCCGCCCAGTGGGGTCGACATCGAACGCGTCCAAACCCGCCACCAGCTTGAGCGCCGCGCGGCTGACATAGGGGTGAGCGGCTTCCGCCTCGACAACGGCGCCGTCGGGAATGGTCTGGGAGGCTTTAGTCAGGACCTGGCCGTTCACCCGCACCTTGCCCGCCGCGATGGCGGCCTGGGCTTTAGCGCGGGTGGAGAAATGTCCATGTTCGACCAGGAATTTATCGGCTCGCACGGACTGCTAGCCGGCGAGCGCCTTGGCGGCCTCGGTCTCCCGGCCCAGCGCGTCGAGCACCGTGGCGGTGATGTGCTTGGCGTTCAGCTTGGCCGTCTCATACATCTGATAGGGCGAATCCTGGTCCTGGAAGATGTCCGGCAGGGTCATGGTGCGTATCTTCAAGCCGTGATCGAGCGCACCTTTCTCCGCCAGCATATGCAGGACGAAGGCCCCAAAGCCGCCGCGGGCGCCCTCTTCAATCGTGATCAGCACCTCGTGCTCTTTGACTAGATCAAGGATCAGCTTTTCGTCCAGCGGCTTGGCGAAACGGGCGTCCGCCACCGTCGGCGAGAGGCCATATTCAGCCAGCTCGTCCGCGCTTTTCATCACCTCAGACAGGCGAGCGCCGAAGCTGAGAATGGCGACGGTGGAGCCTTCACGCACGATGCGGCCTTTGCCGATTTCCAACGGCGTCGGCGTGTCCGGCAGAGCCACGCCCGTGCCCTCGCCGCGCGGATAGCGAAAGGCGCTCGGCCGGTCGTCGATTTCATTCGCCGTGGCGACCATATTGACCAGTTCGGCTTCGTCCGCGGCCGCCATCAAGATCATCCCCGGCAGCGCGCCGAGATAGCCGACGTCGAAGGACCCGGCATGGGTCTGCCCGTCGCCGCCCACCAGGCCGGCGCGGTCGATTGCGAAGCGGACCGGCAAAGACTGGATCGCCACATCGTGGACGACTTGGTCATAGCCACGCTGCAGGAAGGTCGAATAGATCGCCGCATACGGCTTCATGCCTTCCGCAGCGAGGCCGGCGGCGAAGGTCACCGCGTGCTGCTCAGCGATGCCGACATCAAAAGCGCGATCCGGGAATTTCGCCGCGAATTTATCAACGCCGGTCCCGCCCGGCATAGCGGCGCTGACGGCGCAGATCTTGTCGTCAGTCTCAGCGAGCTCGATCAGCGCCTTAGCGAAGACCGAGGTATAACTCGGCGCCGCCGGCTTGCTCTTTTGCTGCTCGCCGGTGACGACATTGAATCTGGAGACGCCGTGATACTTGTCGTCGGCCTCTTCAGCCGGCGCATAGCCCTTGCCCTTCTGGGTGACGGCGTGGATCAGAACCGGGCCCTCGATCACGTCGCGCACATTGCGCAATACCGGGATCAGCTGGTCGAGATCATGGCCGTCGATCGGGCCGATATAGCGAAAGCCCATTTCTTCAAACAGCGTGCCGCCGACCGCCATGCCGCGCAGGTATTCTTCCGCCTTTCGGGCATGGGTCTCAACGCCGAGCGCCTTGGCGACGCCCTTACCGAGTTTGCGGACCTGATTGTAGCCCTTCGAGCTGACCTGGCGGGCGAAATAATGGCTCATGGCGCCCACCGGCGGCGCGATCGACATGTCGTTATCGTTCAAAATCACGACCATGTCTGACTTCAATACGCCGGCGTTATTCATCGCCTCATAGGCCATGCCCGCCGACATCGAGCCGTCGCCGATCACGGCGATCACCTTGCGGCTATGTTCGCCCTTCAGATCGCGGCCGACCGCAAAGCCCAAGCCTGCCGAGATCGAGGTCGAGGCATGCGCGGCGCCGAAAGGGTCGTATTCGCTTTCCGAGCGCTTGGTGAAGCCGGACAACCCACCGCCCTGGCGCAGGGTGCGGATACGGTCGCGTCGGCCGGTCAGGACCTTATGCGGATAGCATTGGTGGCCGACATCCCAGATCAGAATATCACTTGGCGTATCAAAGACATGGTGAAGCGCGACAGTCAGCTCGACCACACCCAAGCCCGCGCCCAAATGGCCGCCCGTATGCGACACGGCATCGATGACGGCGGTGCGCACGTCTTCAGCGACGCCTTTGACAAAGGCCATGTCGCGGTTTTTCAGATCTTCAGGAAGCTGGACTTGGTCGAGATAGGGCGTTTCGGGCATGGGGGCTCCGGTGATCTTTTCACCAAAAGAATGTAACGATTAGGACTGACGGGCCAAGACGTAATCCACACAGGCGCGCAGGCGGTCCGCATCCTCGCCGAACAGGTCGAGATGCTCTTTGGCCTGATCCGCCAGGCGCTTGGCGTGCTGGCGCGCACCCTCGACCCCGAGGATCGACACGAAGGTGGATTTGCCCTTGGCGTCGTCCTTATGGGTGCGCTTGCCGGTGAGGTTTTCATCGCCCTCAGCGTCCAGCAAGTCATCGACGATCTGGTAGCAAAGCCCAAGATCATGGGCGAAGCCTTCAAAGGCGGTGCGGACTTCGCGCTCGGCATCCACAATGATGGCGCCGGCCTCTGCGCTGAAAGCGATCAGCGCGCCGGTCTTCATGCGTTGGCAACGGGTGATCAGGCCGATATCGGTGTCTTCATCACCATCGGCTTCAATCGCCATGTCGAGCATTTGCCCGCCCACCATGCCGCCCGCGCCCGAGGCGTCGGCGAGCCGACGCGCGAGGTTCACGCAGGCGGATGGGCTGGCGCAAGTCTCCTGATCACAAATGATTTCAAAGGCCTGCGTCTGCAGCGCGTCGCCGGCGAGAATCGCGGTCGCTTCATCATAGGCGATGTGAACTGTGGGCCGGCCGCGGCGCAAATCGTCATTATCCATGCTCGGCAAATCGTCATGGATCAGCGAGTAGGCGTGGATGCATTCCACGGCGCAGGCCGCGCGCAGAAGCGAGCGCTCATCGGCGTCCACCAAGCGTCCGCACTCGATCGTCAGGAAAGGGCGCAGCCGCTTGCCAGGGCCCAGCGCGGCGTAGCGCATCGCCGAGTTGAGGCGCTTTTCAGGCCCGTCGGCGCGCGGCAGCAAGGCGTCCAGCGCGACCGTCACCCGGTCGGCGGTTTCAGCCAGCGCGGTGGAGAAATCGCTCACGGTCTCAGCACACCCGTGCGCCCAGCGGCGCATCCTTATCAGGGCTCAACAGCACAACCGCACCCTCGGCGTCGGTGACGCCAAGAACCAGCACTTCAGAGCGCACCGGGCCAATTTGTCGCGGCGGAAAGTTGACTACGCCGATTACACGCCTGCCCGGCAAATCCTCCAATGCGTAGTGATCGGTGATCTGAGCCGAGCTTTTTTTCACGCCGACGCCGGGACCGAAATCGATGGTCAGCTTGAAGGCCGGTTTACGAGCTTCGGGAAAGGGATGGGCTTCCAAGATCTCGCCCAGACGCAGATCGGCGGTGAAGAAGTCTTCTGGGCTTATCTCCTTAGCGCACGGATCATCGGGAGCCATTGCGCTTAATCCAGATTTGCGGGTTCAGCCTGGGGCTCGCCGTCGCCGCCGATAACGATTTTGTCGACCTTGAGCTGGGCGTCTTTCAGGCGCGCTTCGCAATGGGCTTTCAGAGCCGCGCCGCGCTCATACATGGCGATGGATTTCTCCAGCTCCACCTCGCCACGTTCAAGCTGTTCGACGATGCGCTCCAGCTCGGCCAGAGCAGCTTCGAAACTCATCGCGGCGATGTCTTGAGCGGTGTCAGCCATGGAGAAAATCCGTTTGCAGCGCGGCCTTAAGCAAACCCCTCCTGGCGGATGGGATCAACTCCAGCGGCGCAATTTGCGTCATTTTTTCAATTCATACCGGCGCCAGGACCAGTACCAGTCCCCGCCATCACGCACGCACACCCAGCCGCGGCGCTGCAGCGCCGGGCGCAGCATGCGGTTATACCAGCCATGGGCGAACAGCGAGACCGGCCCGGTCTGAGCCGCTTCGATCAAGGCCTGGGCCGCGGCGTCGGCGCGGCGTTCAGTCTGCGGCCGGGTTTCCTTGCCCCGGGCATGGCCGAGCCACCAGCTGCAGCGCGCGAACACGCCCCAGGTGCGCGCCTGGAACTGACCGGGCATTTGCGGCGGCGGCAGCGGGGCTTCGACAAACTGGGAATCCAGCGCGATCTCCCGGCCGCCAGCGCACGCCTGCGCGGTCTCGATGGCGCGCGGCAGGGTCGAGGCGAAGATTTTGTGCGCGTTAGCCGTCTCAGCCACCAAGGCCTCCGGCGCGCTCTGCCCCGGACGCAGGCCCGCCTCGTCATAGGCCGCCCACCAGCGCTCATAGCCGCGCCAGTCCATGCGGGCATAGCGGTCGGCATCCGGCTCGCCATGGCGGGCGATGACGATTTGGCCGGGCATGGTGGAAGAGGTCACGTCGGTCATGCGCTTGGGCGTTCGGGGCGAAACTCTGTCGTGAGGGCGTAATGGAAAAAGCTGCGCCGGCCCCTCACGCCGCCTGCAACGCCTCCAGGAAGGTCTTCACCGACCGCTCCAGAGCGGCGCAGTCGTATCCCCCCTCAAGCACGCAGACAAGACGGGAATGGCTGATTCGGCGCGCCGCCTCCGCCAGACGCTGTGCGATCTCGCCATAAGCAGCGTCATCCAGGCTCAATCCAGCCAGCGGATCGTCGGCATGGGCGTCAAATCCAGCGGAAACCAAAAGGATCTCCGGCCGATCGGCCTCCAGCTTGGGCGCCACCTCGGCGTCGAATCGCTCAAGCCAGTCGCCCGGCCGGGTCCCCGCCTCAAACGGGATATTGAGGATATTGCCGTGCCTGCCGACTTCGTGGGCGGCGCCGGTGCCCGGGTAGATCCAGCCCTGGTGCAGGGAGGTGAAGCTTAAGCGCGGCTCCTCTTCGGCGAAGGCTTGCGTGCCATTGCCGTGGTGCACATCGACATCAACGACGGCGGCGTTGGGCAGCCCCCGCGCTTCAATCGCGTGCATCGCTGCGATCGCCACCGTGTTGAACAGGCAAAAGCCCATGGCGCGGTCCGGCTCGGCATGGTGGCCGGGCGGGCGGGAGGCCACGAAGACCGCCTCCGCTTCGCCGCCAAGCACCTGGTCCACCGCCGCGATGCCCGCCCCGGCGGCGGCGAGCGCCGCCGGCAGGCTGCCGGCGTTCATATAGGTGTCCGCGTCCAGCGCCACCTCGCCGCTGGCTGGCGCCGCCGCGAAGATCGCCTCCACCAGAGCGGGGTGATGCACCCGCTCCACCGCCGCGCGCTCGGCAGGCGTCGTCCATTGCGCAATCTCAACCCCGGACGCTTCAGCGCCGGCAAGGACGGCTTGATAGCGCTCCGCCCGTTCAGGATGGCCTTGCGGCGGGTGGTGGCGGGCGCTGGCGGGGGTGGCGAGAACGCGGGTTTTCATGGCCGTCTGTCTAGCCAAACCAAACCCGGGGAACCAGCCCGGTTAAGTGGATATTCACATTTGTTGACATTTGCATACATTTGTGGATAATAAATTGCGTATGGAGACGATCATGCCCGGAAAAACAGTGCCCCTGTCGGTGCGCATCAGTGATGCGGATGCGAGCTTTCTCGCCCGCCTCGATATTGAAGGCGCCGTCACCCCATCAGAGAAGCTGCGCGCCCTGCTCACCTCCGAGCGGCGATTGCGCGAAGGCGGGGGCGATCCCGCAGACGCCGAAGAAATGCTGGAGGATTTGTGCCGGCCGGCCCGCCGCCGGCTGCGCCGCGCCGAACAAGCCACCGGGCAACGCTCGGAGGTCGCACAGAAACTCTATGACCGCGTGCCCAAGCTCGCCGCCCTCGCCCTGACGGGCCCGCCTCAAAACGAAGAGGTGTCGCCAGACAAGGCTTTGGCGGCGTGGGAAGGCCAATGGGTCGAACTCGCTCTAGCGCTTTGCGAAGACCTTTTGCACGCTGGGCTGGTGCGCGATCCGCGCAGCTTCAATAAGCACAAAATAAAAGAGAATTTAGCCCCGATCATAGAGCTTGCCGAGCTCGTCAAGATCGCAGACAAACATGTAAAAGGAGAATTTAATGACTGAAGGTCTCGTTTCGCGTGTAACCCGGCTGGTGTCGGGCAGCGTGAACTCCATTGTGGACGCGGTTGAGAACGCGGCCCCTGAAACCGTGATGCGCGAAGCGATCCGCGAGGTCGAGCGCGCCATCGCCGAGGTGCGCGCTGAGCTGGGCAAAGCCGCAGCCAACAAGCACCACGCCAATAAGCGCCTGATGGAGGCGACCTCCAAACACGAGGCGCTGGCCGGCCAGCTGGAAGTCGCCGTCAATGAAGGGCGCGACGATCTTGCTGAAGCCGCGATCGGCCGCCAGCTGGATCTGGAAGCTCAGATTCCGCTGCTTGAGCATGCGCTGACTGAAGCAGGCGAACGCGAAGACGAGCTGGAAGGCTATGTCGTCGCGCTTCAGGGCCGCAAGCGGGAGATGGAGGGCGATCTTCAAGCCTTCCTCGACACGCGCTCACAATCCGGCGACGCCGGCGCCCTGCCTGGCGCGACTGCGGAAGCGGGCGCGGAGAATCGGGCCGACCAGGCGGAGAGCGCGTTTAACCGCGTGCTGCATGGCGCCACCGGCGTGTCCGGGACCGGCGCAGCCGACCGGGAGACGGCGACCAAGCTCGCCGAGCTGGAGCAGATCTCGCGCAGCAACCGCGTGAAAGAACGCCTGGCGGCGCTTAAAGCAACCAAGTCGGCGTCCTAAATGCTGGCCAGCTTCTTCAGCGACGCCACCGCCCCTTTCGCTGTCGCGCTCTGCCTGATGGCGCTGATCGCGCTGTTGGAGGTGGTCGGCGCCCTGATGGGCCTGGCCCCCTCCGACATGGTCGACAGCATGCTGCCGGACATCGATGTCGATGCCGATATGGACATGGATGTCGACCTGGACCTCGATCTTGAAGGCGGGCTTGAAGGTGTAGGTTCGCCCCTGGACACAGACGCCGTCAGCGCGCCGGATGCCCCGGGGGCCGGCCCGCTGTCTTCAATCCTGGGCTGGCTCTGCGTCGGCCGGGTTCCGGTCCTGGTCCTTCTGATGGTCTTTCTGACGGCGTTTGGCCTGTCAGGCTTTCTGGTTCAGGGCGCGGCGCAGTCGCTTCTCCCGGTCGCGCTGCCCGCCCTCCTCGCTTCGGTCCCGGCTGTCGTCGTGGGCGTGTTCGCGACCCGCTGGGCGGGGTTGGGCCTGGCCAAGATCATGCCGAAAGAACAAACCGAGGCGGTCAGCCAGAAGCGCTTCATCGGCCGCATCGCCACCGTGGTGCGCGGGGAAGCCCGCGCAGACCTGCCCGCCGAAGCCAAGCTCACCGATCGTCATGGTCAGACCCACTATCTGATGGTCGAACCAGACGACGCCGAGGCGGTTTTTCCGGCCGGCGAAGCGGTGTTGATCGTCAAACAAGTCGGTGGCCGCTACCGGGTCATCGCCAATCCCAACCCGCATCTGACCGATGCGTAGAACAGGGTCGTCATGACACCAACCAATCTCCCCTCGACCCAACAGGTCGAATTCGGTTCAACAACAATGGAGGCGACATCCATGAGTTTTGGAGCCCTTGATATTCTCGCCATTGCAGGCATCTGCCTGCTCCTCCTGCTCGCCATCGGTCTGGTTTTCGCCCGGCTTTACCGGCGCTCCTCGAAGGAAGTCTCCTTCGTGCGCACCGGTTTTGGCGGCCAGAAGGTGATCATGAATGGCGGCGCGCTGGTGTTTCCGGTGCTGCACGAAATCATCCCGGTCAATATGAACACGCTGCGCCTGGAAGTGCGCCGCGCCAATGAACAGGCGCTGATCACCAAGGACCGCATGCGCGTCGATGTGCAGGCCGAGTTCTACGTCCGTGTTCAGCCGACCGTGGAATCGATCGCCAACGCGGCCCAAACACTGGGTAAGCGCACGATGACTCCGACCGATCTGAAAGAGCTGGTCGAAGGTAAATTCGTCGACGCCTTGCGCGCCGTGGCCGCCGAAATGGCTATGGAAGAGCTGCACGAGCAGCGCGTGAACTTCGTCCAGAAAGTGCAGGCCGCGGTGTCTGAAGACATTCTGAAAAACGGTTTGGAGCTGGAATCGGTCTCCCTGACCGGTCTCGATCAGACCAACAAGGAATTCTTCAACCCGGACAATGCGTTTGACGCGGAAGGTCTGACCAAGCTGACCAGCGAAATCGAGGAGCGCCGCAAGAAGCGCAACGATATCGAGCAGGAGACGGAGGTTCTGATCGCGCGCAAGAATCTGGACGCTGAGACCCAGCAGCTGCAGATCAAGCGGGACCAGGAATATGCCCGCCTGGAACAGCAGCGCGAAGTTCAGATCCGCGAAGCTGAACAGGCCGCCCAGATCGCGCAGGAAAAAGCCGAGCGCGAGCGCGAAGCGGAAGA
>CAZAGE010000019.1:0-55384 GCA_964484345.1 uncultured Oceanicaulis sp.
ATCACGTCGGCGCGCGTCGCCAGCACCTGGCCGAATTTCACATAGGACGGGCCCAACTTCTCCAGCGCCCGGGCCAGGCGCTCGCCGGGATTGTCCGCGCGGTCGCGGATGGCGATCAGCCGGGCGAACTGGCCCAGAAAGCGCGCAGGGGCGGGAAAGGCCTGCTGATACTCGGCAGGAAAGATCGCGTCATAGCGCGCCAGCGTCCATGCGGCGCGGGCCAGACGGGCGAGATTGAACAGCGTCGTAATCACGCCAGAGTGTTTAGGGCGCGCTTAGCCCCTTGGCGAGGGGCGAGGCGCCCAAAGGACGGGGAAATCAGGCCGATTGCAGCTGCCGCATGATGTCGCGGCCGGCGAGGTGAAGGCTTAGCGATCCGTGTCGACCGGATGGCGTTGCAGCATGATGTGCGCCTGGCCGGTGTCGACGCAAATCGGATCATTGCCCGCCGCGCCGAATTTCACAGCGATCAGCGCGGCGCCGGTTTCAAAATGAAAGCCGTCGCACATATTCTGATCCGCACCCGGATCACCGGGCGAAAGCTGGCCGCCGTCGATGGCGCCCTCGCGGATTTGCGCCGCCCAATCGGCCGCGAAATGGGCGCGGGTAAACGCCATCGCCTCACCCAGGGACAGCTGCTCCGCGTTGATGCCGCAAAACGGCGTCTCAAGGCTCGGGTTCAAAATCCCATTGATGCGCGGATCGGGCGCGTAGGAAAAATAAAACCAATCCGGGTCGATGCCCTCATGCACGGAAAAGCCGGCCGCCTCGAACGCGGTGCGAACCGATAGCCCCTCGCCGATATGGTCGAAACACAGGGACAAGGCCTCAGCCAGCACCCTATCGGCCTCAGCGATGGCCATGGGTGGCGCGGAATCCGCCGCGTCGGGCTTAGGCGTCTGTGCACTGGCGCACGCCGTAAGGACAAGACCAACGCTCCCCGCGCCCAAAACACCCAGAGCTTTGATGATCATATCGCGCATGCTCGCCATCCCCCTACGGCGCTCCAAACGGAGCAAACACGAGAAGCATGCCGAGGGTCAAAGAGCCTGACGAGATGACACAAGCGCGCGGAGCCGGGCGAAAAGAAAAGGGCGGCCCGGGAACCGGACCGCCCTGATGCTTAGCGCTGATGCAGCGCCCTAGCCCTTCACC
Organism: uncultured Oceanicaulis sp.; assembly: GCA_964484345.1. Classification (GTDB taxonomy): domain Bacteria; phylum Pseudomonadota; class Alphaproteobacteria; order Caulobacterales; family Maricaulaceae; genus Oceanicaulis. The sequence goes on from CAZAGE010000019.1 coordinate 1,156, forward strand.
GCCTTGGTGATTTTTTGAGCCGCGTCGTCAAGATCGTCAGCGGACGTGATGTCCAGACCGCTTTGATCCAGGATCGCCTTGCCTTGTTCGACATTGGTGCCCTCCAGGCGGACCACCAGCGGCACGGAGAGGCCGACTTCCTTCACCGCCGCGACCACGCCTTCCGCGATCACGTCACAGCGCATGATGCCGCCGAAGATGTTGACCAGAATGCCCTTCACATTGGGGTCCGCGGTGATGATTTTAAACGCCGCCGTCACCTTCTCCTTGCTGGCGCCGCCGCCCACATCGAGGAAGTTGGCCGGCTCGGCGCCGTAGAGCTTGATGATGTCCATGGTCGCCATGGCGAGGCCGGCGCCGTTGACCATGCAGCCGATATCACCATCCAGAGCGATATAGGCGAGGTCGTATTTGGACGCTTCGATCTCTTTTTCGTCTTCTTCGGTGAGATCGCGCAGCTCCATGATGTCGTCATGGCGGAACAGCGCATTGCCGTCGAAGCTGACCTTGGCGTCGAGCACGCGCAGGCGGCCGTTCTCCATCACGATCAGCGGGTTGACCTCGAGCAGGCTCATATCCTTCTCGGTGAAAGCCCGGTAAAGCGTCGGCGCCAGCGAGAGCATGTCTTCGCGCGCCTGGCCGTCGAGCTCGAGCGCATTGGCGATGGCGCTGGCGTCATCGCCCGTCACGCCCGTTTCCGGGTCGATATTGAGGGTGAGGATTTTTTCCGGCGTGTCTTCGGCGACCTGCTCGATATCCATGCCGCCCTCGGTGGAGACCACGAAGGCCACGCGGCCGGTTTCGCGGTTGACCAGAAGGGAAAGATAGAGCTCGGTCGCGATGTCCGCGCCGTCCTCGATGTAGAGCCGGTTGACCTGCTTGCCGGCCGGGCCGGTCTGGTGGGTGACCAGCGTGTTGCCGAGCATTTCTTGAGCGTGGGCGCGCACTTCATCGATGGAAAACGCCAGGCGCACGCCGCCTTTGGCGTCGGCGGGCAGTTCGGAGAACTTGCCCTTGCCACGGCCGCCGGCGTGGATTTGCGACTTCACCACATAAAGCGGGCCGGGCAGGCTTTCAGCGGCTTTGACCGCCTCGTCCACGGTGAAAACAGCCACGCCCTCAGCGACGGGGGCGCCAAAGGACTTTAAGAGGGCTTTGGCCTGATGCTCGTGAATATTCATGGGGCCTGATGCTCGCAGATCTCAATAGATTTTCGAAGATGCGGGCGACTCAAGAAGCCGCACGCAGCGAAGGGTCGCGGCGGGTTATAACACCGCTTAGAGCGCGCGCAATGCGGCGTGGGCGTCAGGCTTTGGTCTAGCGTTGATCGCTGGTGAAACGAGCGCTGAGCGCGCCGGCGGCCCAGCCCAGACCGCCGGACAATCCCGCCGCCAAAAGCAGCGCGACCAGGCGGGCTTCCCCACCGTTCACGGCGAGGAAATAGCCGGCGATCTGACCGCCCAGCACCGGCACGCCCGCGCCGATCAACACCCAGCCCAGCCAGCTGATCCAGCTGAGCGACCGAAGCCAGCGGCGCAGCGCCAGGGCGGCGAGCGCGCAGATCAGGGCCGGGATCAATATAGCGGCGGCCATCATGGGGCGTCGTCCTCATCTTGCTCAGCGACCGGCTCGATATCCGCCAGCTCGGCGGAGGTGGCTTGCAGATTAACGAAGGGCTCGCGCTCCGCCTCTGGGACGGGCCCTTTGGTGCGGCGACGCCATAACATGGCCGCGGTGAGAAGAAAGCTCAGCGCGGCGGCCAGGAAGAACAGGCCGCGCGCACCCAGGGGACCAGCATAGGCGACGCCGAATAAAAGCGGCCCCAGAATGGATCCGGCTCCCCACGCCATCAGCAAGCCCGAGGCGATGGCGGGCAATTCCTCCACCCGCGACCGGTCCGCCGCGTGCGCGATGGCGATGGCGTAATAGGCCAGGCTGGCCCCGCCCCAGAACGCGATCAGCCCGCCGGCTCCGAACACGCCGGGGCGCACCCAGAGGGCGAGACTCAAGCCCGCCAGCCCGGCAGTCCCGGCCAAGGCCGCAATCACGATCCGGCGGTCGAAGCGGTCCGATATCAGACCTGCGGGCCACTGGGTGATCAGCGCACCGGCATAGGCGCAGCCGACAATGATCGCAGCCGCTTGCGCCTGAGCGTCACCCAGGCTGCCCGCCCAGATCGGCAAAAAGGCGAACAGGCCGGAATTCACCAAGCCCGCCGCGAAGGCGGCGAGCGCGGCGGCCGGCGCGATGTCCCAAAGGCGCAAGGGAGAACTGGTCTCGCCCTGGGGCGGCGCAGGCTGGCTGCGGCTGGTGAAGACGATCGGCAACAAGCACAGCGCCAGGGCGATCCCCGCAAGGGTGACGGCGTCGCCCGCATCCAGGCCCGGCAGCGTGATCAGGAAGGGACCGGCGATCAATCCGAGCCGGCCGGCGATTTGATAGGCCGAGACCACGCCGCCGCGCTGCTGGGCCGGTGTGGCGTCGGCGATCCAGCTTTCCGACACCGCAAACAGGCCGGCCGCGCCGATCCCAAACGCGAACCGCAAGACCAGCCAGGCGGTGAAATCAAAGGCGAGAGCCAGCCCGAGCGTCGTCGCGGCGGAGACGCTGGCGAAAGCGGCGAAGGCGCGGATATGCCCGATCCGGCGGATAATCGACGGCGCTGCATACGCCCCAAGCAGAAAGCCGCCGGCATAGGCGGTGTAGACCGCCCCGACCGCCAACCGGCCCCATTCAGCGCCGTCCATGGCCAGGGGCAAGGCGACCCAGAGCCCGCCAGCGGCCAGCTGGAACAAGATCATCGCCACCATGACGACGGCGACATTGCGGTAAACAACCATAGCGGACCTCACGCCGGAAAGACGTCCGACTTCGCCTAAGTCACCACGGTCTCAGATGCGGTTCAAGGCGGCGGCGCGCTTATCCGAAGCGGGACAGGCGCGACAAAACCCAGTCGATCGACGCGGACCCGCCACCGCGCAGAACCAGCGCCAGCGCGATCGCGACATAGCCGGCGGTTTGCGGCCAGGCGTCCGGCGCAATCGCCAGCATATGCCAAAGCGCGCCCACCCCCACCAGGCCCGCCGTGATGCGGGTGAACAGTCCCAGCGTCAGCGACAGCGCCGCCAGGCTGGAAATCGCCAGCAGGATGAAAGCGGCGAGCGCAGGGTCGACGCGGCCCAGCGTCCAAACCTCCGCCGCCAGCTCAAGCCCCGGCGAGGGGGTAAGCCACTCCCGCCAGTTGAATGGATCGGACACCGGCTGCGCGTTGGCGCGGGCCCAGCTGAAGAACTGAACCGCCAGCGCGAACCGTAGCGCCAGGCCGACGATGAGATCGATGAGGTCCGGCGGAGGGGTCCACTCCAGAGCGTCCGGCTCGGCGCCCGCCGGCGCGTCCGGGTCCTCAGACAAGGTTTGGATACGACGCGTGTCGGTCATGTCGGCCCGGCATCCCCCCAGAGCATGGCGCGATGATCATCACCGCGCGCTGCCTGGACGCAAGCCCGGCGCCAAATGTCATCCTCGCTTCCGCGCATGGCCGTGGCGATTGAGCCACGCCGCCCCTGTGATCAGCGCGCGCCGATCTGCGCCATCGGCACGATCTGCTCGCGCACGACATCGCCCGTGTTTGACTTGATCTGCAGCGCGATCTCGCCCGCGTCCCAGTCAAAGCCGATGACGCCGAAATTCTCCAGCGCATACATGTCGCCGATGCGGTGGGGGCCCGGCTCGTTATTCTCATCCCGGAAGCTCATATTGAGCGCCGAAGAGGTGATCTCATAAAGCGGATAAGGCGCGACATCCTCGCGCACATAAAGCCCGGAGGAGTGGCGGTCGCCGGACACGAAGACCACGCCTTCAGCGCCGGTTTCGCCGATCAGGCGGTATAGCCGGTCGCGCTCATAGGGCATGGTCCGCCAGGCTTCCCAGCCATGGCCGTCGGCGTGGACCTGAATTGAGGTGACGATCAGGCGCACATCGGCGGGCTGACGCAATTGCTCTTCCAGCCAGGCCCACTGGGTCGCGCCCAGCATGGATTGTTCCGGGTCTTGGCTCGGCAGATAGCGCTCGCGGCCCACCGCCCCGCGCTCGTCCGTCATGGTCAGATCAGAGCGGAAATAGCGCGTGTCGAGCAGGATAACCTGCACGCGTTGGCCCTCTTCGCCATAGATATGGGCGTCGTATATGCCTTCGCGCGTGCGACGCACATCGTCTTGGGGCGCGCGCCAGAAATCGAGGAAGAGCTGCTGGGCGAAGCCTTTGAACGCGAAGCGGCCGCCCATGTCATTCTGGCCGTAATCATGGTCGTCCCAGGTGGCCAGCATCGGGAAACGCGCGCGCAAAGCCTGGAATTCCGGACGCGCCGCGAGCTGATGATAGGCCTCGCGCAATTCCGGCATGGTGGCGTCGTCGCTATAGACGTCGCCATACACATTATCGCCGATATACATGAAGAGGTCGTGGTCCTCCGCGGCGATGGTGCGCAAGATCGGGATCTCCCGCTCCGCGGTATTGCAGGAGCCAAAGGCGATCGAGGTGAGCGTCGCATTCGCCGCCGGAAGCGCGGGACCTTCGGCCGCGATCGGCTTGTCATACTCCAGCTGGGCGTAAAACGGCGCGAGCGCTTCAACTGCGGTGCGCGGAGGCTCTGCTGGAGCGGCCGCCGGCGCGGGCGCAGCATCCTCCACCGCCTCAGGGGTCACCGGCTCTGAGCAAGCCGCCGCCAGCGCGGCGGCGCAAGCTGCAGTCAGAAAATGAATGGCGCGTGACATGGCGAACCCCTTTTCAATGCCCACTTCAAGGCTAAGGGTTTAAGCCCTTCCCGCGACATATCAATGACGTGACGGCGGATTTGGGTCAGACAAGTCGTCGCTTCTGGCGCTTAACCGAAAGCCACCTCATGCATCAGCCGGCCCGGCATGAAGGCGAAGGCGCCCGGGATTAAGAGCGCGCCAAAGAACAGCGTCAGGGCGGTGCGCATATGCGCGCCGGTGAAGCCGCGCCGGGCGCGCAGCGACAGATCGACGATGCTGAACAGGACGATCGGCACGAAGATGTGAATCCAGCTAAACGAGCCGCCGCTTTGAATGAAGATCGCGGTGATCGCGGTCGAAGCCATCAGACCGACCCAGACATAACCCAGCGTTCGATGCGGCAGCGTGCCCTTGGGCGCGGTGAACTGCACCACCCCCAAAAGCAAGGCGCCGATCGCGCTGAAGGCATGCAGCTGGATATGCCAGGGCGCCTCGAAAAAGCTCTCGGCATTCATCCGCCCGCTCCCATCAACTCGATAGTCATTTCGCTCGCCCCGTCCTCAGCCAGAGTGAAACGGGCTTCCTCCCAGCTTGCGGCGCGGAAGCGCGGGCGCGGATTGTTGGAGAAGCCATAGCGCTCAGCGGGAATGCCGATGAAATTCCGGTCGAAATCGCCGTTGGCGTTGGAATCGTGGAAGGCGATGACACCGTAGTCGCCGGCCGGCAGATCGGAGAACACCGCTTCAAGCGTCTCTTCGCCCGCAGGAATTGTCGCGGAAACGATCTCATCACCCGCATCGTATGCCGCTTCGCTGGCATAAAGCCCGACCCAAATCTCGCCGGCCTCAGACGAGGGATAGACCACCCGCACCGTTAAGGCATGGCCGTCCGATTGGGCGGCCGCGTGCAGCGCGTTCGCCGCGACAGCCAGCTCCGGCGGCGCAAAAGCTACGAGCGCAGCGCTAGCCAAGGCCGCGGCGGAAAAGGACTGAAGGGCCGTATTCATGATGTCGCTCCTGTCGAAGTATTGAACCTGGTGCAGCGGTAGTGCTGCGACGCCCCGACAAAGCCCTGCAATCATTGAGCGCAAAAGCGCGACTACGTGGATGGGCTGGACCCGTTCGCGAACAGCGGCCACCCTGCCGTTCACGCTTCGCGAACGGCAGGGACAGCACGCAGTGGGTGACGTTGAATATTCTCGTCTTTGGAGGAATGGCTGGCTTAGGCCGGCGATCATTATTCTTGGGCTTGGCACCTTCCTGGCGATTTTGGGCCCCTATGGCAGCAGCAATATTGGATGGCCTTGGGTCTGGTTCTATTGGACGGGGCTGATCGCCCTGGGCGGCAGCTTCGGGTTTTTGACCGGCCCCTTGCTGCCGCGCCTTCTGCCGGGTCTGCCCGAATGGGTCATCTACATCGCGGCCATCGTCCTGGTGTCCGTACCCGTGACGGTCGCCGTTCTCGCGCTCAGCACAGATTTCTACTCGCGCGTCCCCAGCCTGGGCTTGGTGATCGAGGTCTATTTTCTGGTTTGCGTGATCTCCACCTTCGTGACGGCCGTGACCTGGGTGGCGGAGAAACTGTCCGCGTCCAGGCGCACCACCGCAGCAGCTGACACCCCCGCTGAGGCCGGCGCCGCTCTTGTGGACAAGCTGCCGCACGGCCTGCGCCGCGCGGCGATCCTGTCCATGACGGCGGAAGATCATTATTTGCGCGTGCGCACCGAAGCCGGCGAAGCCTTGATCCTGATGCGCCTGTCCGACGCCGTTGCGGCGTGCGAGGGCCTGGATGGCGCGCGCACCCATCGTTCCTGGTGGGTGGCGCGCGCAGCGGTCACGGGCGCTGAAAAGGGCGATGGCCGCGGCACGCTGATCTTGGCCGACGGCAGCGAGGCGCCGGTCAGCCGGACCTACTATCCCAAGCTTCGCGAGGCGGGCTGGTTTTAGTGCGTCATTAAAACTGCGCAGGGCGCGCGACGGAGCGCGGCCCGCGTCGCGCCACGGCCGCCGACCTCCCACAAGGTCGGCGCGCCAAACCCGCCCATCACCAGCAAGTCCGCCCCCGACTGCGAGGCGACCTCAACCAAAGCCGCGCCAGTGCTGCGGCCGGCCCGGTCCTCTTCGCGCCGGTCGGCTTCAATCCCATGGAGCTTGAGATAATGCTCGGCGGCGTCCGCCGCCGCGTCCGGCCCGCCATCATCAACGATCGAGACCAGATCGACATCGGCCGCATCGGCCAATAGGTCGATCGCCTCGGTCAGCGCGTGGGCGGACTCCTGAGACCCGTCGAAGGCGACCACGGCGCGTTCAAATCGACCGCCCTCCGCAGCGCCCTCGGGCAGGAACAGCACGGGCCGGCCCGCCTCCACCAGCGCCAGGCGCGCCGCATCTTCAGCCGCCTCGTCCCCGTCCGGTCCCGGCTTATCGATGACCAATACGTCGCTCAGCGCTGCTTCGGTGCGCATCGCCTCAACGGGGAGGCCGACAAAGTCGATGAAGCGGCCGGTGACGCTCGCAGAGACTTTGGCGGAGGCGGTCTCGAACGCGCCCTTGGCGGCCAGCGCGGCGGCGCTGCCGGCCTCGTCGAGATCCTTCAAAAGCCTGTCGAGCCCGTAGGACGAAAAGGCCTCGCCGAGAAAGTCCGCCCCGGACCGGGCGTTTCGCCGGACGAACATGGCGTCGGCTTGCGCCCCGTATTGGCGGGCGATCTTAAAGGCCTGCTCTAAGAGCCGCGTGTCGGTCGAGCCGCCTTTGAGGATGACGAGCATACGGCGAAGGGCCATCGGGAGCTCCCTTTTTTCAACATGTTGGCAGTGTAGCCGGAGGTCGCAGCCGCGCCGAGGGGCCGCTTTGTCGCGGCGTCAGCGCGCAAACCGCTTGCGGTTCTCGGCCCAGTCGTCCCGGCTTTGGCCCCAAACATCGCCAATGGCGTCAAAACCCGCGATTTCAGCGTCTTCACCGGTGTCGACGGAGCCCAGCTTACGGGCCAGAGCCTGGGAATTGACGTTTAGCGGGTCGATCAGATGAATCACCCGCTCCCAGCCCAGCTCATCAAAGACATAATCCAAAGACGCCGCCGCAGCCTCTGGGCCATAACCGCGACCCCAATGGGGCCGGGCGATGGACCAGTCGACTTCCGGCGCCGGCCACCCATGCGGAAACCAAGGCCCGACCCGCCCGATCCACGCGCCCGTCGCCTTATCCTCGACCGTGAAAAAGCCATAGCCGCGCACCTGCCAATGGCCGAGCAGCGTCATCAGACCGCGCCAGATATGCGGCTCGCTCATCGCACCTCCGATATGTTCGGCCGCGACAGGATCGGACATCAGCGTGCACAGCCCCTCGAAATCCGCCTCGGTCGGTTTGCGCAGGCGCAAGCGCTCGGTTTCAAGGATTGGAGCATCGGTCACGGGCGGCCTCCAGCGGGACGAAAGACCACCATGTCATGCAGGGATCAGCTGGCGGTCAACACTGCGATCACGTCATCGGTCGAGATGCGCGTCGCGTAGCCGCGCTGCTGACCGAAGCCGGCTTCATGCCAGAATTTCGCCGCCACCGTGCCGTCCGGTCGAATGGCGAAGGCGATCGGATAAGGCACGCCGTGGGCCATATGATCCGGGTCGGCATAGATTGGGTCGCGGATACCGAAGGCGTCGATCATCGGGCTGCCCTCATCCGCGAGCAAGGTCACCGCCAGCTGACGCTGGTCGGCCACGCGTGCGAGCGTGGATACGCTGTCATAGGTCAGGACGGCGACGCCCCAGCCGGCGTCCTCAAACGCCTCTAGCGCCGCTTCAACTTCCAGGGTCTGGCGCAGGCAAATCGGGCACCACTCCAGCGACCGATTGAAATAGATCACCGCACCTTCAGGCCCGGCAAGGTCCGATAGCGTCCGCGCGGCGCCGGTGGCGTCCATGACGGTGAAGCCGGGAACCGTCTCTCCAACCGCTGGACCGAAGGCGTCAGCCGCCTCCATGGCGGCCTCCGCGGCGCCTTCCTGGGCGTGAACGGGCCCAAGGAAAAGGGCGGCAAAGACGAGCGCGATCAACGGGCGAAACATGGAACGACCTCCAACAATTGCGGCGCGGGCCGCAGCGGCGTGGACCATGCGCGATCAGGCGCGACCTGCCTAGTCGTCTCGCGAGAGTGTGATGGCGATGTCAGGTCGCTAGCGGCGAAACCCCCGCCATACGACCAGACCGGCGATCGCAAGCACCAGCACCAAAAGCATCCATTCCACCGGGCTGACGCCAAACAAGGCAGGCTCCACCAGGGGCGAGAACCGGCTCAGAGTCTCCGCGGCGATCAGCGCCAAACGGTCACCCTGAAACCCCGCCGCAACCGCAATCGCCACCAGAAGGATAGCAACAAATCCCGCCAAACGAATGGCCGCAGACGGATCAAATCCATCGGAGCTGCTGCGGCGGGCCTGGCGGTTTTCAAGGATACGACTGCGACGGCGCGGCATGGCGGCAGGCTCTTTAGATCGCGAAGCGGCGGCGCATTTGCTTGTTCATGCGCCGGATTTCGGGCATAGTCTGTCCCGCACGAGCGGCCTGAACAAGGCCCGGTGGAGATGAGTGAGCATACCGCGTGCCGAACGCCGACGCCGTTTTCCCTTCCCCGACCGCCAGACCGCATGCCGCATTCGGGACGCCGAATGCGTTATTCTATTGCGTGGGACGCCGCGCGGGTCGGGTAAAGGACTCCCCTCATGGCCAGTGGTACTGTTAAATTCTTCAACATGGAAAAAGGCTTCGGCTTCATCACTCCGGACGAGGGCGGCAATGACGTCTTCGTGCACATCACCGCAGTGAAGGACGCAGGTCTGAACGATCTTAAAGACGGTCAGCGCGTCAACTTCGAAACCGAGCCGGATCGCCGCGGCAAAGGCCCCAAGGCGGTCAATCTCAGCGCTGCCGACTAAAGCTCGTTGCACGACTGAATAAAGAGCGCCGCGTAAGGTTTCACCTTGCGCGGCGTTTTTTATGACATCTGTCACCTCAAATCTCTGACGCCGGTCAATCGCGCCAGCCGCACCGCTTCGCCATTCTGACAGCCATGCTGGAGGAAAGGCGAAAGCCCGCAATGACCGCCGCCATAATCGAAGCCTCAGGGCTGACAAGAACCTACGGAGGGACCCGGGCGCTGGACGGGCTCGACCTTGTAATCCAAGGCGCAGGCGTCATGGCGCTTCTGGGTCCAAACGGGGCCGGCAAGACCAGCTTCGTCAACGCTGCGCTTGGCCTGATCCGCCCCACCAAAGGCGAGCTCCGCCTGTTCGGCGCAAAGCCCGGTTCGCGTCCGGTACGCCAACGCATCGGCGTGATGATGCAGGACGCCGATTTGCCCGACCGCCTCACCGCGCGGGAGCTGATCGGCTTGTTCGCCAGCTATTATCCGCGCCCGCACCCGGTTGAAGTCATCATCGAGCGCTGCGATCTCGGCGCATTCGCCGACATGCGTTATGGCCGACTTTCCGGCGGCCAGAAGCGGCGGGTGCAATTCGCGCTCGCTCTGATTGGCGATCCGGAGCTCATTTTCCTGGATGAACCCACCACCGGCCTCGACGCTGACGCCCGGCGCGGCTTGTGGGCGATTGTCCGCGAGGCCGCCGACAGTGGCGCGCGGGTCATTCTGACCACTCATTATTTGGAGGAAGCTGACGCGCTCGCGGACCGGGTGGCGGTAATCAATCAGGGCCGCATCATCGCCGATGACGACGCCGCCGCGCTGCGCACCAAGGTCGGCGGATCGGTGATCCGGTGCGCCACGACCCTGCCGCTCGATCAGCTGGAAGCCTTGCCTCAGGTCCGCCAAGCGCGCCGGTCAGGGCGCTTCGCCGAGCTGATCGCCGCCGACGCGGTCGCCCCGCTTAAGGCCCTGTTCGACCTCGACGCCACCGTCACCGACCTCACCGTGCGCACGCCCAGCCTGGAAGACGCGTTCGATGCGGTCATCGCCCCCCAAGAGGAGACGCCGTCATGAGCCGGCCCGCCCATCCTTACATCGCCGAGACCGGCGCCGAGATGCTCAAATTGGTGCGGGCACCGGAATTCATCTTGCCCACCCTGGTGCTGCCGACGGTCTTTTACACCCTGTTCGGCGTGGTGATGCCCATGGGCGACGGGGCGTCGGCCTATCTTCTGGCCACCTTCGGCGTCTTCGCCGTCATGGGCCCCGCCTTGTTCGGCTTCGGCGCCGGCGTCGCTCAAGAGCGCGAGCGCGGCTGGCTGAAACTCACCCGCGCCGTCCCGGCGCCGGCGGCCGGTTTCATGGTGGCCAAGACGTTGGCGACCGTGTCCATGGCCGGTCTCGCACTGGCGATGGTCTATGCCGTGGCGGCGTTCGCCGGGGGCGTGAGCTTGCCGCCGCAGACCTGGGTCCTGCTGCTCGGCGTGCATCTGCTGGCGGCCGTACCCTTCTTGCTGGCGGGATTGGCGATCGGCTTTTCTTTCGCGACCAATGGCGCGGTGGCGCTGGCCAATCTGCTCTTCCTGGCGTTCGCCGTGTTGGGCGGGCTGTGGATCCCGGTGCAGGTCTTCCCGGACTTCATGCAAAACGCCGCCTGGTGGCTGCCCAGCTTTCATCTCGCGGAATTGGCCCTCGCCGCCTCCGGTGCGCCAGGCGAACGGCCCGTCCCGCTGCATCTCATTATGGTCGGCGCAATGATCGCCGGCTTCGCCCTGCTCGCCGCCTTCGCCTGGGTCCGCCAGCGCTAGGCGCGCTTGACCTTGCCGCAAAGCCTTGCACGCTGGCAGCCCAGCTGATGGAGCCGACCCTGAGCGCCTTGACCCCCAATCCCGGACCGACGAGCCAGGCCCGCCCGGCCAAGGAGCCGCCCACGCTGGGCTTTGAGCAGCGGCCGATTTTCTACCTGCTTTATATCCTGTTCTATTTCACGCCCTGGTTCTTCGTTGCGCCGACCCAAATCGACATCATCGTCGGGGTGGGCGCCGCGGTTGTTTTCTCCGCGGTGTATCTGCACGCCATGGCGCGCAGCACGGCCTGGGCGCTGGGGGCCGCGGCCTTCGCCCTGATTTTGTCGCTTGGGCTGACGCCGCTCAACGGGATGAGCGGCACGTTTGGGATTTACGCGGTCACGCTCTGCTCCGGCATCCGGCCCGGTCGCCAGGCCTTGTACGCCATGGCGGCGTCGCTTTCGATCTACCTGTTCGGCTCGCTCTTTCTCACATATGGCCCGCCGAACATCTTCATCAGCGCATTTGAAATCGCGATCACCTGCTTCATTTCGGTGATGGCGGGTTTGGCGAGCTGGGCGGGGTTCAACACCTCCGAACGCGTCGATATCCGCGAGCGCCGTTTGCGGCTGGACGCCGAGCTGGCCGCCGCGCGCGAACGCGAACGGATCGCGCGTGATCTGCATGACGTGCTCGGCCACACGCTGACCACGATCGCCGTGAAATCCGATCTGGCGGCGCGGTTGCTGGGCGCAGATGACGCCGCCGCGCGCCGCGAGATCGAGGAAATCCGCGACGCCTCCCGAGCGACCTTGAAAGAGGTCCGCGCCGCGGTCGCCGGCATGCACCGCACCACGATCGATATCGAGCTCGACCGCGCGCGCAGCGCCTTGGACAGCGCCGGGATCACCCTGACCATCACCGGCGAAGGTGCCCCCCTGCCCTCCCAGCAAGCCTCCGCCTTGGGGCTCGCCCTGCGCGAAGCGGTGACCAATGTGCTGCGCCACTCCCGCGCCCAGTCCATGACGGTGACCCTCGCGCGCAACCCGCAGGGGATTGAAATCACGGTTGAAGATGATGGCGGAGCGGACGCGCCAACGCCCGGCGGCGGCTTGACCGGCATGCGCCGGCGGTTGGAGACATTGGGCGGCACGCTGGATATCGACCGTGGCGCATCGGGCGTGCGTCTGACCATGCGCCTGCCGCTCAACACCGCCTTGGAGGCCTCATGATCAAGCTTGTCGTCGCCGAAGATCAGGCCTTGCTGCGCGGCGCGCTGGGCAGCCTGTTGAGCTTGGAGCCGGACATGGAGCTGATCGCGTCGGCCAGCGACGGGCAAGAAGCGCTGGAGACCGTGCGCCGCGAGCGGCCGGACGTGCTGGTCACCGATATTGAGATGCCGAACCTCACCGGTCTCGACGTCGCCGATGCCCTGCGCTCTGAAGGCGCGCGCACCAAAGTGCTGATCGTCACGACCTTCGCCCGGCCCGGCTATCTGCAGCGCGCGTTGCAGGCCGGGGTACTGGGCTATGTTTTGAAAGACAGCCCGTCCGAAGACCTGGCCGACGCGGTGCGCAAGGTCGCCGCCGGTCAACGCGCGGTGGCCGCTGAGCTTGCTGAGTCGGCCTGGAGCCTTCCCGTCACGCTGACAGCGCGGGAGCGGGATATTCTGCGCCTGGTGGAAGAAGGCCGCACCAATAAGGAGATCGCGCGTACGCTTGCTCTGTCGCCCGGCACCGTGCGCAACTATCTCGCCGAAGCCGCTTCCAAGCTGGGGGCCGCAAACCGGATCGAAGCCTTCCAGATCGCCCGGGAAAACGGCTGGCTGTGATCGACGGAGCCGTGCGCGCACCAGGCGTGGTATAATAAGACGCGTTATGACGTGCCGAAACGCCCTTTGCGCGGCGGGATCCGGTCATGGACCGCGCCGCTGACCCGCAGGCCGGGCCGCACGCGCCCGGGCAAATTTGGTCCGGCGCTGCGCTGGATTTAAGCGACGCGCCGACGGACCTGTTCGCCGCCCTTTTAGAGGCGCGCAAACGTTATGGACGCGTCACCCCCATCGTTCAGGACGACGCCGGCAAGCCGCTCACCTATGAGGACTTGGTTCGCGCCGCCTGGGCGCTGGGCGGGCGGATCGCCCGCTTCACCGCAGCCGGTGACCGTGTCGGTGTGCTGCTGCCGACCTGCGTTCCCGCAGTCGCGACATTTTTCGGGCTGCAAGCCATAGGGCGCGTGCCGGCGCTCTTAAACTTCAGCGCCGGCGCGGCGAAGATTCTCGCCGCCTGCCGGCTTGCGGGTGTCAGCCATGTGATCACCTCACGCCGCTTCATCCGCACGGCTGGTCTGGGGCGGCTTGCCGAACGTCTGGACGCGCATGTGCGCCTGGTGTTTCTGGAGGATCTGCGCGATGCGCTGTCACCCGTCGACAAGCTGAGCGCGGCTCTGCGCTCCGCATTGCCGGCGCTGGGACGCCGCGCGGCGAAGCCGGACGATCTGGCGGTCGTTTTATTCACCTCCGGCACCACCGGGACGCCGAAAGGGGTCGCGCTCAGCCAGGCCAACCTCATCGCCAATATCGCGCAATGCCGCGCCCATATCCCGTTTGAACCCGATTTCGTCTTCTTCAACGCCTTGCCGCTGTTTCATGCTTTCGGGCTGACCGGCGGCGCGCTGTTGCCGATCCTGAGCGGGCTGCGCACCGTGCTGCATCCCAGTCCGCTCGACCATGAACGCATTCCCAAGCTGATCGCAGCCAGCGGGGCCAGCGTGTTGGTGTCCACCGACACCTTCGCCCACATGTATGCGCGCGCCGCCGGCCCAGACGCCTTGTCAGGCCTGCGCTTCGCCGTTCTGGGCGGAGAAAAAGTGCGCGCGTCTACGCTGGCGCTGTTCACCGCGCGCTCCTCCGCGCAGGTGCTGCAAGGCTATGGCGCGACCGAATGCGGACCGGTCATTTCGGTCAATCAGCCCGACGCCGACCGCCCGGACACCGTGGGCCGCCTTCTGCCCGGCATGCAGGCGCGCCTCGATCCGCTCCCGGGTGTGACGGCCGGAGACGCGCTTCGCGTGCGCGGGCCCAATGTGATGCGCGGCTATCTCGACCCTGACCGTCCCGGCGTCGTGTCGTCATCCAAAGGCGGGTGGTTCGACACCGGCGATCTGGCACGGATCGATCAGGATGGCTTCATTACCGTGACCGGCCGGACCAAGCGCTTCGCGAAGATCGGCGCGGAAATGGTCTCGCTCACCGCCGTGGAGGAGCATGCGGCTGACTGCTGGCCGGACGCCCGCCATGCCGCCATCGCCGTTCGCGAGCCGGACGCGGGGGAATCCATCACGCTGGTGACTGAGCAGAAGGGCGCGGACCGGGCTCAGCTGCTGGCTTGGGGCCAAGCCCATGCCGCGTCGGCGTTGGAGGCGCCGCGGCGCGTCTTCACCGTGCGCCGGCTGCCGCTTCTGCCGACCGGTAAACCCGATCTCGGGAGGATCAGCCAAATGGTCGAGCGCCGCATGAAACGGATCCGCCGGCGCAGCGCTTAAGCGAAGCGGGCGGTCGGATCGCGCGGCAAGTCGCGCTCGACATAGGCTTTGAGACGCTCGGTAATCTCCGCGCTGCTCCCTTCCAGCGCCCCGGGCGCGAGCGGCGCGCCGAAGGTGAGCTGGTAGTCGCCGCCGGTCTTGTTGAGCAATTCATGAAACAGGGTGATGTCCCGCAGCTCCTCGGAAAACCGGTCGAAAAAGTGAAACAGCACCGGATAGGGACCGGATACCTGAAGCGGGATGATCGGCGCGTCGTGCTTGCGCGCCAGGGCGACGGCGGAATGCTCCCAGGGTGGATCTTGCAGGACTCCGTCCAAGCGGCGCGCCATGGCCCCGGCGGCGAAAATCGCGACGGCCCGGTCCGCCTCCAAAGCCGCGCGCGCCATCCGCAGAGTCTGCTTGGTCGAGCGCAGGGTCCGCGTCTCCGCCGGCCAGGCGACTGGGACCAGCACATCGCTGAGACCGGGACACACACGCAGCGCGTCGGCATTGGCGAAAAAGCACAAGTCCGGCCGCCGTGCGATCAGCGCATCGTAAGCCGCGATCCCGTCAGCGATCCCAGTGGGGTGATTGGCGATCAGAATGCAGCGGCCGTTGCGGGGCACATGCTCAAGCCCGCGCGCCGTCACCTGAAGCGACAGCAGGGCGCTGACATGCTGCAATGCGTCGACCCCGCCCAACGGCGCGATGGCGTCCGCCATGGCGCGGGCTTTGCGATAGCCGAGCATCGCCCGCAGCAGCGGCCCGATCAGCGGCCAAAACGGCCCGCCCGCCAGGCGCGGCGCGCGCTCTTCGATGAGGGCGTCGACAATGTGTTGGCGCGGCGACGCCGCCAAGGTCACGCGATGCGCGCCGAGGCGGCGAGCTCACGCAGCTGGGTCGACGAGATCGCCACTTTCGACAGGGTCCAGGCCCCGGCCGCGGCGATCTCCTCCAGCGCCCGATCCGCGCGGTCCACCTCCAGGCTGTTGGCGCTGGTCCAGCTTTCCACCAGCGCTTGCGCCCAATCCCCGTCGGGTTGCTCGATCCCGCTCTCCAACGCTCCGCCGGCCTGAGCCGCGAAAGTCATCATGGCTTCCACCAGGGTCTGCTGGCTGGCGTAGAGATCTTCGATCAGGCGGCGCATGGCCAGACGGTCCCAGTGCAGGCGCGATTTCAGCTGGCCGCCGGCGCCCCGCAAGCGGTCAAAGCCAAAGCGCGCGCCGACCCGGTGGTATAGCCAAGCGGTCGCCTCCAGCGGCCAAGACATGCGATGAGCCAGATCGATGACGTCCGAGCTGGAGGTCAACGGGCGCAAGCGCGCCACGTTGAGGGCCAGCTCCTCCGGCGCTCCGCCCTCGCGATAGCGTTCAGCACGGCGCTCAACGCCCGCCTTGTCAAAGGGCGAGGCGATGTCGGTGACGATCTGTTTAAGCGCGTCGATGCCCGGCTGATAGCCGCTGATCACGTCCGCGATCAGCTCGGAATCCTGGTTCATCCCGCGCCGCGCCAGGAAATAGGTCTGACGGCGAAGCAAGCGGATCACCTCATCATGAAGGTCGTTTTGGACCTCGGCCGGGACCTTATTGTCCAGCGCGTTGATTTGGTCAGTGTAATCCTTGAAGCGGAAGATGCGCCGGCCCGCCTCGAACGCGCGGGCGATGGCGTCGACATCCACCCCCGTGCTCTCTTTGGAGCGGTGGATGAAGGTCGGCCCGCCCAGATTGACCATGTCATTGGCCAGACGCGTGGCGATGATCTCGCGCTTCAGCCGGTGGCCCTGCATCGCTTCGGCATGCTCGGCGAGATGCTTGGGGAAATAGGTGATCAACGACTCGGTGAAGTGCGGGTCGTCCGGCACGGTGGACGCGACCAGCGCATCAAACAGGGTGATCTTGGCATAGCTGATCAGCACCGCGATTTCCGGGCGGGACAGCCCCTCGCCGGCGTCTTTGAGCGCCCGCATGCCTTCCGCGCTGGGCAAGCCTTCCACCCGGCGGTCGAGGCGGCCGGCTGCTTCCAGCCGCTCCATCATCCGCTCATGGGCGTCGATATCCGCCTCGGCATGATTGCGCGCGATGGTGAGCGCTAAAGTCTGATCGTAGTTATGCTCCAGCACATGCTCGGCGACCGTGTCGGTCATGTCTTCCAGCAGCACGTTGCGCGCCTCGACATCCATCGCGCCGTCACGGACCATCGGATTGAGGAGGATTTTGATATTCACCTCGTGGTCGGAGCTGTCGACCCCGGCGGAATTGTCGATGAAGTCGGCGTTGACCCGGCCGCCGCCGCGGGCGAACTCGATCCGGGCCGCCTGGGTGACGCCCAGATTGGCGCCCTCGCCGATCACCTGCGCGCCCACTTCCGGCGCATCGATGCGCAAGGCGTCATTAGCCTTGTCGCTGACCTGATAATGCTGCTCGCTGGTGGCCTTCACATACGTGCCGATGCCGCCGAACCACAGCAATTCCGACTTGGCTTTCAGGAGCGCGCGAATGAGGTCCGTCGGCGACAAGCTCTTGTCGTCCGTGCCGATCAGGGCGCGGATTTCGTCCGTGAGCTTGATCGACTTGGACGACCGGGAGAACACCCCGCCGCCTTTGGAGATCAGCGCCGTGTCATAATCCTGCCAGCTCGACCGCGGCAGCTCGAAAAGCCGCTTGCGCTCTTCCCATGTGCGTTCGGGATCGGTCGGGTCGGGATCAATGAAGATGTCGCGATGGTCGAAGGCGGCGACCAGCTTGATCTGTTTGGAGAGCAGCATGCCGTTGCCGAACACGTCGCCGGACATGTCGCCGACGCCCACCACGGTGAAGGGTTCGGACTGGATATCCTTGCCGATCTCACGGAAGTGGCGCTGGACGCTGACCCAGCCGCCGCGCGCCGTGATGCCCATCTTCTTGTGGTCATAGCCGGCCGACCCGCCCGACGCGAAAGCGTCGCCGAGCCAGAAATCATACTCCTCCTGGGCCACGCCATTGGCGGTGTCGGAGAAGGTCGCCGTGCCTTTGTCCGCCGCGACGACGAGATAGGGATCGTCATTGTCCCAGCAGATCACGTTATCGGGACGCTTCACCGCGTCCTCGACCAGATTGTCGGTGATATCCAACAGGCCGCGCAGGAAGACTTTGTAGCTCTCCCGGCCTTCTTCAAACCAGGCTTCGCGATCGCCGCGATCGGGCAATTGCTTGGGATAGAAGCCGCCCTTAGAGCCGACCGGCACGATGACGGCGTTCTTCACCTGCTGGGCCTTCACCAGGCCGAGCACTTCGGTGCGGAAGTCTTCGCGCCGGTCCGACCAGCGCAAGCCGCCGCGCGCGACCGGGCCGAAGCGGATATGCACGCCTTCCACGCGGGGGCTCCACACGAAAATCTCCCGATACGGCTTGGGTTCGGGCAGATGACGCATCATCCGGCTGGCGATCTTCAGCGAGATCCAGGGCTTGTGCAGGCCCTCGGCGTCGGTCTGATAAAAATTAGTGCGCAGCACCGCTTCGATCAGGCGCATGATCCGGCGGAGGACGCGGTCATGGTCCAGGCTCTCGACCGCTTCGAGCGCCGTGCGGATCTCTTCACCCAGCGCTTCCGCGCGCGTCT
Source organism: uncultured Oceanicaulis sp. (assembly GCA_964484345.1). Lineage (GTDB taxonomy): Bacteria > Pseudomonadota > Alphaproteobacteria > Caulobacterales > Maricaulaceae > Oceanicaulis. Next base: position 19,729 of record CAZAGE010000019.1, read on the forward strand.
TGCGCTCATCAAAGCTTTCCGAGCGCGACGGATCGAACTTAACCGCCGCGAGCTCCAAAAGCTGGCGGGCGATATCAGGGTGGGCGCCCAGCGCTTCTTCCTGAAGCAGCTGGGAGGGATCCAGACCCGTCTGCTGGCGATAGCGGGCGCAGGCGCGCAAAAAGGCGGCTTCGCGCCAGCTCACCCCGATGCCCAGCACCAGCTTGTTGAAGCCGTCATCTTCAGCGCGGTCCTCCAGCACCGCCAGGAGGGCGGCCTCGAAATCGGCGGCGATGCTGTCGACGTCCTCAATGCTATTTCCGTTAAGCTGAGCTTCAAACTCATGCACCCAGACCGTCTCACGCCGGCGCTCGCCGCCCGCGTCGCGGCTGATCTCGCGCTGCACCGGATACCCGGCCTCTGCAAGCACGTGCAGGCCCAGATTTTCCAAGACCGGCAAGACCTTGGAGAGGTGGAGCGGCTTTTCGACCTGGTAGAGCTTCACGCGCAGGCGGTTCGCCGGCTCACCCGCCCGGCGGCAAGCGCGCGCATCCAGGGCCTGGCCGTCATGCAGATGCTGCATCCTGCTGATATCGGCCAGCGCCTCTTCCGGCTCGAAGCGCTCGCGATAGCCCGCCGTGAACCCGCCCAGATAGAGCGGGGCGGACCGGCGCAGATCCGGGTCTTGAGAAATGCGCGCGCCATTGTGGAGGTCATCCTCCCAGGTGCGCGCCAGCGCCACGATGCGGCCTTCCAGCTCGGCCGGGTCCGGCTCGGGGTGGCTGAACGGATTAAGCCCGATGATGAAGTGGACCCGCGCCAGCGGGCTGTCGCCGAAGCTGGGATAGAAGGCGGACAAACGCCCGTCAAAAGCCTCACGGATCAGCTCGCCGGCGTCTTCGCGGACCTTGGAATTATACCGGTCGCGCGGCACGAAAAGCAGGCAGGAGACGAAACGGTCAAACTGATCCCGGCGCATGAAGAGCTTGGTGCGCGGGCGATCATAAAGATGAAGAATGCCCAGCGAGATCTGCAGCAGGTCCGTTTCTTCGGTCTGGAACAGCTCGTCGCGCGGATAATTCTCGACGATGTTCTGGAGCTTTTTCGCGGAGTGCGAGCCCGGCGCTTTGGCCGCCCGCTCCAGCACCCGGCGGACCTTGCGGCGGATCAGCGGCACTTCGCGCGCCATCTGGTCATAGGCTTCTGCGGTGAACAGGCCGACAAAGCGGGTTTCCCCGATCACCACCCCGTCCTCGCGATAGCGTTTGACCCCGATATAATCCATGTAGACGCGGCGATGGACGCGCGACTTCATGTTGGCTTTCGCCACGATGACCGGCGAGGGCGTACGCATATAAGCTTCGATCGCCGGGGTCAGCAGCAGCGGCTCCGCGCTCTTGCGCAGCACGTTGCGGTCTTCATCGCGCAGCACGCCGCGGCCGCTATCGGGCAGGATGTCCGGCTCTTTGCGGGCCGGCTGGCCGGTTTCATCAACCTCGAAGGTGTAGGTCCGGCAGCCCAGGAAGGCGAAATGATTATCACGCAGCCAGGATAAGAAGCTGATGGACTCATCCAGCTCTTCGCGCGACGCCAGCGTTTTCGCTTTGGACAAATGCTCGATGGCGTCATCCATCTGGGCGCGCATATCCGCCCAGTCATCCACGGAATCGCGCACATCGCTGAGCGTGGCGCGCACGCCCTCCTCCAAACGCTCGCGCATGGCGTCGCTGAGGGTGTCGAGATAAACCTGAATCAGGGATTCCGGCAGCACGCGGCCGCCGGTGTCGACCCGCTGACCGTCCTCGGTGCGGCGCACCTGAACCACCGGGTGGAACATTGCCAGGACGTCGAGCCCCTGGGAGGCGATTTCGCCCATCACCGAATCCACCAGAAACGGCCGGTCGCGCCCGATAATCTCCAACACGTCGCGGCCGATATCCTTGCCGTCCGCGTTTTGCGCAGGACGGATGCGAACCTTCAGCGTACCGACCCGGCGGTCTTGGCTGTAGGCCCAGAACTGGGCCGCCTGGTCGACCAGGTCTTCGAGATTCATCGAGACCAGGTCATCCGCCAGCGCATCGCCCCAGACCTGGATCAAGAAGCTTTCCGCGTCCGCGCCGATGCTGGAGAAGTCGGTCTGAAACCGGGCCCGCGCGGCGGTCAAAAAAGCGTCGCGATCAAAGGCGTAGTTCACGCTGACAACAGCGGTCATGGACTGATCCTCCTGGGGGCGTCCGGCGTTAATCCCGGATTCGCAATGTGGTTAGCAGCCTACCTGCGAGGCCGCACCGTTCAAGCCGCGCTGGCCAGTAGACCTCACACCGCCCATATGCTTGGTTCGCGCCAAGAAAAAAAGTCAAAAAAGAAGGACAAGCCCCATGCCCCATGCCCTGATCACCGGCGCCAATCGCGGGATCGGCCTTGAACATGTGCGCCAGCTCTTGGCGCGCGACTGGACCATCACCGCCGCCGTGCGCAACCCGGACGCCGCAACCGAACTGAAAGCGCTGGATCCCGGCGACGGTCGCCTGCGTATCGAAGCCTACGACGCGACCGATATGGGCGCGGCGCAAGCTCTCAAAGCCAAGGTGACCGGCCCGCTCGACATCCTGTTCGCCAACGCCGGCATCATGGGCCCCAAGGTCCAGGAGTTCGGCTCCGCCGCCAGTGAGGGCTTTTTGGAGACGCTGCGGGTCAACACGCTCGCGCCGCTGGCGCTGGCGGAAGCCTTCGCGGATCAGGTGGCCCAAAGCCAGCTGAAAGTCATCGCGCTTCAGTCCAGCCGTATGGGCTCGATCGCGGATAATGACAGCGGCGGGCGCTATGCCTATCGCGCCTCGAAGGCGGCGCTCAACGCGGTAGGCAAGTCGCTGAGCGTTGATCTTAAAGACAGCGGCGTCATCGTGCTGATCCTGCATCCGGGATGGGTGCGCACGGATATGGGCGGCCCGAACGGCAATCTGACGGTCAATGAGTGCGTTGAAGGCCAGCTCGATCTGATCGCCCGGGCGAACCCGGCGATGAATGGCCGCTTCTTCCACGTCAGCGGCGAAGACCTGGCCTGGTAGATATCACGCCTCCAGCTTAGGCCTGAGCGCAAAGAAAAAACCCCCGCAGCTGGCTGCGGGGTTTTTTTTTGGGGGGGGGGCGGCGCCGCCGGACGGGGACAGGCTTGTCCGGCGACGCCTGCAGGCCTCATCGGGCAGGCTGGGGGGACGCACTTTGAGGCCTGTTTTGAACGACGTTAGTGAGTCGGCTCAGTTATACGCCGGAAATGTAGAGCGCGGAACCCGTGTTGCAAGCCGCGATGACAGCCGCGGTCAACAACAGACCCGCAGCGATCGACAGGGAGATGAAACGCATCATGGTTTTTCTTTCGACCAAACACGGCGCGTGTTGATCCGCGCCTTCATGTTCCATTCATATGGGATATGCACCGGCCGCTTCCAGTCACGCCGGGTCACAGAGTCGTGAAAGTGTTAATTTCCCGAGACGAAACAATCCGGCGCGCTAATCGAGCGCCTCCAAAAGCCGGCCCATATTGCTCGCCGCCGCCATTGAGGCGGTCTTCACCTCTTCCAAGATGGCGCGGCGCTTTTCATCCTCCGGCGCAACGGCGGCGGCGATTTTCGAATAGCCGTCGAGCCGGGACTGGTTCACCCAGGCGCGCACCTTGGGATGCTTGGAGCAGGCATAGCGGTTCAGCATGTCCGGCCAAAGGCTTTTGATGAAATCCCCTACCGTGTCCGGCAGCGGCAAAGGCGTTGTGAGCGCGTTCTTCTCTTCATCGCTCTCCAGCTCCGCCTCCAAGAAGGCGATCAGCGCGGCGGAAAACGGGATTTGCGGCGAGCGCACCATTTGCAGGGTGATACGGTCGCCCTCAAAGACCGGCTTGATCGGCTTGGGCGGCAAGGCCGTGGTGGTGCAGGCGATGTAAAGCGTGTCGGGATGCGCCGCGATCTCGCCGCGCTCCAGCGTCACTGTCTCCGGATCGATATGGGTGACATGGCCCAGGCGGACCGGGCCCTTGATCTGGCGCAGATAATCCAGCTCGCCCTCACTGACTGTGGCGGCGTGAAACACCTCAGGATAAATGCCTGGGTCCAGCCGGAGCCAAGCGCCGCAGGCTTCCATTCGCAGAGCGAAATCGTGGGCGTTTTGCGCCTCGGCCAAGGCCCGACGCTGAGCGGCGAAGCTTTCAAACGTGGTCTCGAAAAAAGCGTCGCCCGGCTGGGTGAAGGCCCGATTAAGGAACCAGGCGTCCCGGCCGAGAATCCATTGGACCCGCGCGGGGAGCACGCCGTTCTCCAACAGCCAAACCACGGCATCGATCCCCGTCTTGCCCGAACCGATGATGGTGAAGCGTTCAAACCGGCTGACCAAAGGCGGCAATTCATTGGGCGCGATAACCGTCACCCCTGGCGCGGCGGTGAAGGCAGGCGAAGTCGTGCGCGGCACCGCGTTGGTATACCAGCTCGCATCCACCGTCTTGCGCCGGACGACAACGTCCTGGACCTCGCCGGAGAGCAAATGCCGGATGCGGCCATCCTCCGTCACCTCGCTATTGGGCACGAAGGTCACGCGCCCCGATTGGAGCAAGCGATCGCGCATGAGGGCATGAAGATAGTTGAGGATCTCCGGGCCCTCCGCCAGCTCCATAAAGCCTTCATTGGGGCCGGTCGCCTCCACGCGGTTGCGCCCCAGCGGCGTGGATTCCACGCCATAGAAAATCGAGGGCTGGTGCAGCTTCACAAAGCTATAGGCGTCATTCCAGTGCCCGCCTGGCGCAGAGCGCTTATCGACCAGCGTCATGGTCGCGTCACTGCGGATGAGCATCTCGTCGGCGAAGGCGAGCCCGGACACGCCCGCGCCGATGATCAAATAGTCGGTCTCAAGCATTATGGGCGGCCTCCGAACTCAGGGCCGGAAAGCCTCTTATACAATGGGGGATAAGTCGAGACGCGGAGGAGGGTCCCGCTAGGCGGCTCGACCCGAAAACACCTGGCGCAAATGTCTATGCCGATGCCGGAACACGGCCGCGAACAGCGCCCGCAAGACGCCGCCAAGCAACGGGATCCGCGGCTCCAGACTGCAGACATCGGTGACGATTACCCCGCCCAAAGCTTCAGTCAGCATCCGGCGATGGGTCCAGGTCTTCATGTTGAAATTGGAGGAGCGCTCATCAAAACCGTAGGGCGCATCCCACGGCAGAAACGCCACGCGGTGGCGGTCAACCGGCAAAACGCCGAACAGCAGGATGGTCGAGGTGAAGTGGCTTTCGCCGTCGGCCGGAATATCGCTGATCCGGTAGTATCGCGCCGGGAAGGTCATCCTGAAAATCGGCGACAGCTCGGCGTTCACGGCGTCGAAATCGCCGATCTGCGCCCAGACGTCCCGCACGCTGACGCCGGGCAGGAATGAGGCCGTTTCAAACTGATAGGTCATGGAAAGCGCCGGAAGAAATGGAGCGGGTGATGCGATTCGAACGCACGACCCTCACCTTGGCAAGGTGATGCTCTACCCCTGAGCTACACCCGCTCATTTCTTTGCGGTCTTGTCCCGGCCAGCGCCGAGGCCGTGGTGTATGACCCAAGCGGATCGCTTTTGCAAGCCCGCCTATGCGCTTGATCTGCAGTCACTGCGTGGGCGCCGTCACCGGACGGTCGAAGGCGGCTGTGCGCGATAGGCGCTGGGCGTCAGGCCGGTTTCCCGCTTGAACGCTTTGTAAAAGGTCGAGCGGGAATTGAAGCCCACCTCGATGGCGATTTCGAGGACGCTCTTATCCCCCTCAACCAAGAGGCGTTGGGCCGCTCTGACCCGCCACGCCGCTATATAGTCGAAGAATGTCGTGCCCATATGCGCGTTCAAGGTTTGCGAGACATGGTCCGGCGCCCCGCGCACCTGACGCGCCAGCTTGTCCAGAGACAGGTTCGGATCAAGATACAGGGCCTGCTCGCGCATCGCGGCGTCGATCTTTTGCGCCAGCGCGCCGGCATCAGCCGGCGACAAGGCCGAGCGCTCGTATTTCTCCCGGGCCGGCGCCCCTGACGCCACGAGCGGCGCACCGACGGGTTCCGGCGACAGGGCGAAAGCGAGGATCACCATCAAGGCCGCCGCCGCGACCGCCATCACCGCTTCGCCGGATACCCAAAGCCGGCCGGCCAGATTGTCGCTGAACACCGCGAGCCCCGCCGCCGCCCATAGCGCGACAAGGCTGATGATCAGGCCATCCACCCAGCGCAGCTCGCGCTTATCCAAATTCGACAGGCGCTCCTTCAGCCAGGCGCGATGGCGCCGCAGGCGTTTCACACTGGCCCAAAGATAGCCCAGCGAGACCAGCGGGGCGGTGATGATCAGCATGAAGGCGGTCAGGATGAGCCCGCGGGCGAACCAGCCGGGCGGCAACGCGCCCTCTCCCAATATCATCAAGCGCGTCGCGTCCGGCAGCATCGACACCGCAAGCGCAATCAGCGCGCCCAGCGCAGGCGCCGCGCCATGCCAGAGGTCAGACCGACCAAGGGCCGAGCGCCCGGTGCGCGCCCGGACATAAAGGAAAACCGCGGGCGACAAGGCGAGAAGCAGCGGAAGCAGCACGGGTAGATGCCAGATCGCCAGCTCGCGATTGAGCGACGCGGTCAGCGGAAAGCCGGTGAGTCCCGCAAGGCAAGCGAAAATCACCCGCAGGTGACGCGCCGCCGGGACGGCGCTGCGAAACGTCAGCAGGCCGCCGCATAGCGCCAGCGCCAAACACGCCGCGGATAAGGCCATCATTCCATCACTGGGCATGCCCGCCTTCTAGTCGGGCGCAGGCGGCGCTGCAATTGCTGCAATTACGGTGTCCGCGCCGTCCGGGACGGACGACACACAGCGCTGAGCGCCCCTAAGCCCGTCCGTGCGGCGCGCAGGCCGTCGGATCATAGAAGAAAACACCATGCTCGAACCCTTCATCACCTTCGCTCATGTGCTGACCGGAACCCTCGCGATCCTTGCGGGCGCCGCCGCCCTGATCGCGCGCAAGGGCGCTCAAATCCACGTCAAAGGCGGGACGCTTTTCGTGGTCACTATGGGGCTGTCGTCGCTTTTGGGCGCCGTGCTCGGCCTCATGGATGCGGCGAATTTCTACATCACCTTCCATGCCGGCGTGCTGGGCGTGACGCTGATCGCATCGAGCTGGCTCACCGTGCGGGCGAAAGACGGGCGGCTGAGCCGGCTGAACGCAGCGGTGAGCCTCGCCAACCTCCTCAACGGCGCGGGGCTTCTCACTCTGGGCATTCTCGCGACTCAAGCCGATGGCGGGCGCTATCTGGGTTTCGCCGCACCATCCTATTTCGTCCTGTTCTCCATGACCGTGTTGGCCGCCGTCGGCGACATAAGCCTCATGTTTCGTAAAGCGCTGTCTCGCACCCATAAGGTCGCCCGCCATCTCTGGCGCATGTGCCTGAGCTTTTTCATCGCCGCCGGCTCCGCCTTCACCGGGCCGGGCGCGGCCGTCTTTCCCGATGTGATCCGCGAGTCCGGCCTTCTGTCGCTACCGGAGCTCTTGATCATCCTGGCGCTAATATTTTGGCTGGCGCACACCTATTGGACCGGTCGCAATCGAGGCTGACAGAGCGCTTGCCTGACGGTGCAAGCCTTGGTCAGCTGGCGCCATGACAACGCCAACCCCGCCTCTTCCCCCTCGCCCGGCCAACCGAGCGGACCTTCTGACCTGGTTCGACGCTCTGGGCCTCGAGCACCGCACCGTCGATCACGCGCCCGTCTTCACCGTGGCCGAAGGCGACGCGATCAAGGCGAACATGCCGGGCGGGCACACCAAGAATCTCTTCTTGAAGGACAAGAAGGGCGCGCTGATCCTGATCTCCGCGCTGCAGTCGACCCAGATCGCGCTTAATCAAATGCACCACCGCCTGGGCTGCGGCCGGCTCTCGTTTGGAAAGCCGGACCTGCTGGAGGAAGCGCTCGGGGTGACGCCGGGCTCTGTGACCGCCTTCGCGCTGGTCAATGACCCGGACCGCCGCGTGCGTTTCATTCTGGACGCTGCATTGATGGCCCATGAGGTGGTGAATTTCCATCCGCTGAAAAATGACGCCACCACCGCCATGCCCAGCGCAGATGTCTTGCGCATGCTGGACGCGTTGGGACGGGACCCGGAAATCGTCGACTTCACGGGTTAGGCGCCCAGCGCTTGCATCTTCTTCCCTGAGCGGCCACCTAAACAGCGACAGCTCATTCTCGGTCCTATGGAGACCTGACATGGAAATTCTCGGCGCAAACGGCCAACCTCAAACCCCCGGCGACCTTAATTCCGGCAGCCATGGCGGCCTGGTGAAGGACGGCACCGATCAAAGCTTTGTGGAAGACGTGATCGAGCCTTCCAAAGAGGTCCCGGTTCTGGTGGACTTCTGGGCGCCCTGGTGCGGTCCGTGCCGCCAGCTGACCCCGGCGATCGAGCGCGCGGTCAACGCCGCGAACGGCGCGGTGAAGCTGGTGAAGGTCAATATCGACGAAAACCCTGGCGTCGCCGGCCAGCTGCGGATTCAGTCCATTCCGGCGGTGATCGCCTTTAAGGATGGCCAGCCGCTGGACGGCTTCATGGGCGCGCTGCCGGAAAGCCAGATCAACGAATTCATCAACCGCATCAGCGGCCAGGTGTCCGGCGAGGATGTCGATGCGCTGATCGAGCGCGCAGAACAGGCGCTTGGCGCCGGGGATCTGGGCGGCGCGGCGCAAGACTTCGCCACCGCCCTGCAAATGGACCCGGAACGCGTTGAAGCGCTCGCCGGCATGGCGCGCATTCACCTGGCCAGCGGGGATCCGGCTCAAGCCAAGGCGATCCTGGACAGCGCGCCGGAAGCGAAAAAATCCCACCCCGCCATCGCCGCGGTCCGCGCGAGCATGGAATTGGCCAGCGAGGTGGAAGGCGCCAGCGATCTCGCCGACGCGGAAGCGCAGGCGGCCAAGGCCGCCAGCGACCCCGCAACTCAATTCGAGCTGGGCCGCGCGCGCTTGGCGAGCGGGGATATGGGCGGGGCGTCGGGAGCCCTGATCGCCTCGATCGGCGCGGACAAGGACTGGAATGAAGCCGCCGCACGCCAATTGCTGCTGCGCATTTTCGATGCGGCCGGTCCGGAATCGGAGATCGCCAAGCAAGGCCGCCGGCAGCTTTCTTCCATCCTGTTCAGCTAGACACAAAGCACGCGCGGGCCTTTCCTAATGGGCGCGCGCGTCTACCTTAGTTGTCATAGCAACACCATGGCGAAGCCCTGATGACCGAAGGCATCGAACCTCCCGGCGAATTGCCGCTCTTTCCCATTCGCGGCTGCATCCTGCCGCCGGGCGAGCATTTGCCGCTGAACGTGTTTGAGCCGCGCTATCTCAACATGATTGACGACGCCATGCAGGGCGACCGCCACATCGCCATGGTTCAGCCTTGCGACGGCGGCACGCGCGAAGTCCCTGCGCTCGAGCGCATCGGCACGGCCGGCCGGATCGTCAGTCATTCCGAGACTGAGGACGGGCGCTATCTCATCGTGTTGGAAGGCGTGATGCGCTTTCGCATGGTCGAAGAGATCGACCGCCAAACGCCCTATCGCATGGCGCGGGCCGATTATCGCGGATTTGAGCATGATTTGATGCCCGACGCGCTCGCCGCCAGCGGCGACAAGGCGGGTTTCCTCTCTGTGCTTCGCGACTTCTTCACCCTGACCGGCATTGAAGCGGATTGGGGCAGCATTGAAGCCGCCCCCTTAACCGCCATCGTCGACAAGGTGGCGATGGTCGCCCCCTTTGATCCCGGCGCGAAACAATCGCTCCTGGAAGCCAAGACGCGGGCGACGCGCGCCGAACGCATGACCGCCTTCATGACCGGCGCGATCAAGGCGTCAGGCTCAGCCGGCGAGGCTTAATTCGCTGGGCCGCACGTGCGGTCGAGCAAAGCCTCGATCTCCCTAACAATCACCTCGGCCGCAGCCGGGGAGATCGCGTGACCCGCGGAGCCGTAGGCGGAGGGTGACCCGCTGGCGTTATCCTGGAACAGGTGGTCGACGCCCTCAATCGTCACCGTGCGCGTTTCCAGGTCCGGGCGGCTCTCGGCCAGCACAGCTGAGGTCGGCTCTGCGATCACCTGCGTGTCGGTCCCGCCAAACAGCGCCAGCACGGGGCCGGGATAGCCGGCCGCCGCATCCGCGGGATCGGTCTGGAACATCGCCGCGGCATAGGGCTGTCCCCAAATCGCCGCCTGGCTTTGCGCCACATTGGCCGGCGCCCCGGCGCCGAGCAGAGCAGCTTCCAGCTGCGCGGGGATATCGTCATCCGGTCCCGCGATGCGCAACACCGCGAACATGGCGTCTTGCAGCACGCGATTGCTCGCGACCGCCGCATCACCGCCGCCGGAGGCGCGGATGATGGCTTCGGACTGGCGGATGAGCGTTGATTCCATGGCTTCGTGCATGCCGGCCATGGAGACGATGAAATCCGGCTCGGCGTCCGGCGCGGCGAGCAGCGCGATCCAGCCGCCTTCTGAATGGCCGATATAGCCCACACAGCTCAGACCGGTTTCGGCGCGCAGATGACCCAGCGCCGCGGCGGCGTCCGCTCCCAGCTCGCTGGGGCTTTGGGGGATGGCGCGGTCCGAACCGCCGACCCCGCGATCGTCCAGGCGTAGGCTGGCGACGCCGTTATCGGCCAACAGCTCCGCCCAGGCGGCGTAAATCGGCTGACCGGCCATGACACCGTCGCGGTCCTGGGGCCCGGAGCCAGAAAGGATGACGACGCCGGCCCGGGCGCCTTCAGGCTGGCGCAGCACGCCCGCCAGGGTCAGCGCGTCGCCGGTCGCGGGATCAGTCGCCATGACCACCGTATCCGCTTCATCCGGCGCCAGTTCAGCCGCCGCCGGTTCAGTCGGCTCCTCAACTTCCACCACACCGCGCTCAAAGCTCAAGGCGAAGCTGCCGCCGCGCTGGGTGAACAAGCCGGTGATGCGGCCGTCTTCACCCACGACGCCCTCATAGGACAATCCCGTGCCGTCACTGGAAAAGGACAGGCGCGGCCCTACCAAGGACACCTCATCGAGGGGAATGACCGCATTGCCCTGATCCACCGAGATCAGATCACCGCTCAGTCCCGCATCGTCCTCGCGCAGCCGCAATTCCAGGCGCAGCGTCATCGGACCGACATCCAGATCGCCACGCCACGGCCCGGCCAAGGCCGCAGGCTCGACCGCCTCCATAACGGCGACCTCCGACATTGGCTGCTGGGTCGCCTCCGGGTTCTGCCCACAGGCCGACAACGCGACAGCCGCACCTAAACTTACAATGCAGGACACAAGATGAGACAGGCGCATGGATAACTTCCTCGGTTCCAGCGACTTATTATTTAGCATTGACGCTAATTAGCGTCGAGTCTAATAAAAAGTATGAGCGATGTGTTCCAGGCCCTGGCCCACCCGGTCCGCCGCGAGGTCTTGAAGCGGCTAAAGACGGGTCCGCTGACCGCGGGCGAACTGGCCGAGGCCTTCCCGGTCTCCAAACCGACCATGTCGCGCCACTTCACCACCTTGAAGGACGCCGGCCTGATCCGCGCTGAAAAGGTGGGCACGAGTATCCGCTATCGCTTGAACGTCACCGTCGCCGATGAGGCCTTGGCCATGGTGATGGCTTTGCTGGGACGCGACAGCGACACGTTAGACGACGAGGAGCCGTGAGATGATTGTAAGAGGCTTGATGATTTCAGCGGTCGTGGTGGCCGTTATGGCGGCGCTGTCGGCCTGGGGCTGGATCGTGACGCCCGCCGATGCGGAGATCCCGGTTCACTGGTCGGCCAGCGGCGAGGTCAATCGCTACGGCTCCCGGCTGGAGGCCTTCGGCTTGATCCCGGCGCTGACGCTGGGGATATCCTTCCTGCTCGCCCTGGCGCCCCGCATTGATCCGCGCGGCCGCAATCTCGCAGAATCCGGTTCGTTGTTGATGACCGTCTGGATGGGCACGCTCGCCCTGCTGCTTGTCGCCCATGCCGCCCTGGTGCTCTCGGCGACCGGCGTGCTGGATCCGAACGGCCCTCTGCTGCCGCGCTTGCTTCTGCTCGCAGTGGCGTTCTTCTTGGCCGTGCTGGGCAATCTGTTGGGCAAGGCGCGGCCAAACTGGTTCGTCGGCGTGCGCACGCCCTGGACGCTGTCGTCCGACCGCAGCTGGGACATCACCCATCGCTGGGCCGGGCGCGGCTTCGTGGTGACCGGGCTGGGCGGCGGTTTGGCCGTGCTCCTTCTACCGATCGAGATCGGCCTGGTGGTGTTTTTCGGCCTGCTCGGCGTCACCGCCATAGGCTCCATCGTGCTGTCCTATGTCGCCTGGCGCGACGACCCGGCGCGGGAGACCTATAGCGAGACGCGTGACGATCCCTAGCGCTCAATCACCTCAGAGGTAACCGCCGCGGCACGCGCGGCCTCGAGATCCAGATGGAGCGGGTCCCAGCCTTTGTCGGAATAGAGCTGAGTCTGGTCACCATAATGGGCCGACGTCGGATCGGTGGATTGAGAATAGGTCAGCACACCTTCACTGCGCACACCCTCGTCTGAGAACTCCACCGTCATGATCCAGCTGGAGCCGTGGCGCACGCTGGTCCATCCCGTTCCGGGAACAGGGCTGTCGGGGATAATCATGTTGAATACGCCGGTGCCCGCCGGTCCGCCATGGATCGGCACCAAGGCGTCGCCGCGCATCTCGCCCATCACTTCGCCCAGCGGCGCATCCGGCGCGATCTGCAAACCGGCCAGCTGACCAGCCGCAGTTCGCAGCGCGTCGAGCACGGCAGGATCCCCAGCCGCGAGACCCACCGGAGTCGTGGCGCCGTTGGCCGGGTCAAACTCACCCGAGAACACGTCGCCGTCGGCGAGCAGGTAGAGCGCCATGACATGGGCGCCGGTGCTGTCCAGATTGACTTTCAAGTCCCAGCCCGCGAGCGCGTCGCACAACGGCTGAAGATCAGCCTCGCCGCTGTCGCGGCAGACCTCGACGACGCTGTCGCGCAACAACTCTCCGCCATGGTGGCGGTTGGAGTACATGACCGCCTGCACCGTCTCGAGATCAAAGCCGGGCGCGCCCAGACCATCCGTGCCGGCCAGGCGTTGCGCCACCTGATCCAGCGCCAAACGCGTGCGGAGCGACCGCGGCGTGGCTTCATCGCCCCAGATCGGGCTGTAGCCGGTCAACGGCCGGTCCGGATTAGTCAGCCAGGGCGAGTCGTTGGATTGGGCGACAAAGTCGGACCTGAAGAGATGCGGCGCATCGCCGGGGCCGAACACGCCCGGCACGGTGGCGCCCTCACCCTCGCCCCAGCGGCAGCTCGGATCAGCGGCGTTGAGGATCGGGATGCGCGCCTGCATCCAATAGCCCTGCGCAGTCTCCGACGCCGCGCAACGCATCACCAGCGCGGTGTCGACATTCGGAACCAGCCCCATATCGCCGTAAAACGCGCCGCCCTCATGGTCGACCGCCATGGTGTTGAAGGCCGTCGCCTGATAGCGCGACAAGGCGCCGTGAAGCGCTTCGACATCGTCGGCCTCATACATCGCCAGATATTGGTCGATGATGCGCAGGCCGGAGCTGGGCGCGGCGAAGGCGAAGGCCGTCTCTTGCGTCCAGGGCAGGCGCCGGGACACGGCGACCGGACCGAATTCGGTTTCCCAAAGCGTGCGCGTGACCGGCGTGGTTTCACCATCTTCGCCCAGCACCTCGACCGTGACCGCGTTGGCCATCATCGGCCGGCTTTCTTCCCCGACCAGGTAGCGGGTGGGGTCGTTGGGATCGAGCGTCAGCTCGTAATAGCCAAAGCGCCGCGCGGTCGAGACGGTGTGGGTCCACGCGACACTGTCCGTGTGGCCGATCCCGACAAAGGGCGTGGTGATCAGGCCTGCGCCCACGACGTTCAGATCGCCGGGGATGGTCAAGCCGACCCGGTAAAAGCGCAGGGCCCCGTCCCAGGGATAGTGCGGATTGCCCAGCAGCACTGAACTGACATCATCGCGCACCGCATCCGTGCCCAGGCCATAGGCGTTCGAGCCCATGCCGCGGCGCTCGATCAGCAAGTCCTCGACGCGCGCTTCGCTGACCGTGCCCTCTTCGTCAGCCGGCGGCTCGGCCGAGGTCACCGCCTGGATGGGCTGGCCAAACGGCAAGGTCAGCGCGCCATACCAGATGTCTTCCGCGGAGACCGGCCGCACCCAGGGCTGACCCGCGCAATTGGGGTCTTGGGTCTCGCCGTTTGCCAGGCCGTAATTCACACCCGCCGCAAAACCCTCGACAAAGGCGCGCGCCTCTTCACTGGGGCTGTCGAGCTGGTCCGGATCGCCGGCGAGCGCGACTTCAACGAAGCCTTTGTCGACAATGCGGCGGTGGTAGAGATCGCTGCCGATATTGGCGTTGTTCTCGCCCGGTCCGAAGAAGGCGGCGCGCTCCCCGCGCACGGTCAGCGCCCGCTCCATCACCAGGCAGAGATTATCCTGCGCGGCGACATAGCCGGCGCCAAAACCCAGCCCTTCATGGTCGGACGCGATGATGCGCGGCACGCCATAGGGCAGGCGCAGGATTTCAACCTGGTTTGAAGCCTCCGCAAGAACCGCCGGCGGGGCGCTGAGCGGCGTACCGCCGTCGACTGAATTCACCACCGCAGCGATAGAGGTACAGCCCGCGACAAGGCCGGCCGCGGCGAGGCCGGACACGGCGGTGGAGAGCAAGGTGCGGCGTTTCATCGGCGAGGTCCCCCATGTGATTTTGCCGCGAGCCTAGCCCGGCTTCACTCACGCTGAAACCGCGATGTTTCGAAGCGCTTTCGCTTCGCCGTCCGAGCGCCTAGATTGCCGCGCTGCACCATTATTCCTTTCCCCCGCCGGAGCCCGCCCATGACCGACCGCCCCAGAAAAATCGTCCTCGCCTATTCCGGCGGGCTGGACACCAGCGTCATCGTTAAATGGCTGCAGGAGCATTATGAGGCCGAAGTGGTGACCTTCACCGCCGATCTGGGCCAGGGCGAAGAGCTGGAGCCGGCGCGCCGCAAAGCGGAAGCGGCGGGCATCAAAGACATCTTCATCGAAGATCTGCGCGAAGAATTCGTGCGCGATTACTGCTTCCCCATGGTTCGCGCCAATGCGGTCTATGAGGGGCAGTATTTGCTCGGCACGTCGATCGCGCGGCCACTGATCTCCAAGCGGCTGGTGGAGATCGCTCACCAGACCGGCGCGGACGCGGTGGCCCATGGCGCCACCGGCAAGGGCAATGACCAGGTGCGCTTCGAGCTGGCGGTGGCGGCGCTGGATCCGGAATTGAAATGCATCGCGCCCTGGCGGGAATGGGACCTGACCTCGCGCACCAAGCTGATCGAATATGCCGAAAAAGCCGGCATCGAAGTGCCGTCCGACAAGCGAGGCGAGGCGCCCTTCTCCGTCGACGCCAATCTCTGGCACACCTCCTCGGAAGGCAAAATGCTGGAAGATCCGGCCGAAGAAGCTTTCAACGAGGTCTGCCTGCGCACCCACCATCCCGAAGACGGCCCGGATCAGCCGGAATATGTCACCATCGGCTTTGAGCGCGGCGACGCGGTCTCCATCAACGGCGAGAAACTCAGCCCAGCGACGTTGCTGACCCAGCTCAACGATCTGGGGTCCCGCCACGGCATCGGCCGCCTCGACCTGGTGGAGAACCGCTTTGTCGGCATGAAGTCGCGCGGCATTTACGAAACGCCGGGCGGCACCATCTTGATGATGGCTCATCGCGGCATCGAACAGCTGACGCTGGACCGCGGCGCCATGCATCTCAAAGACGAGCTGATGCCGAAATACGCCAAGCTCTTGTATGACGGCTTCTGGTTCTCGCCCGAGCGCGAAATGCTGCAGGCGGCGATCGACCACTCCCAACGCCATGTCACCGGCGAGGTCCGCCTCAAGCTTTATAAGGGCAATGTCATGGTGGTGGGCCGCACCTCGCCCAACTCGCTCTATTCGCTCGAACACGTCACCTTTGAAGAGGACGATGTGTATGATCAGTCAGACGCAGCGGGCTTCATCACCCTCAACGCTCTGCGTTTGCGCCTGATCGCGGACCGCAAGAAGCGGCTTGGCCAGAACGACTAAAGGCGATCACGTGTCCCTCGGCCCGGAAAACATCCTGATCCTCACCGGCGCGGGCGTCAGTGCGGAGAGCGGGCTGGGCACCTTCCGGGAAAAAGGCGGGCTGTGGGAGAAATTTGATCCCATGAAACTCGCCACGCCGGAAGCCTTTGCCGAGGATCCCGAGCGGGTGCTAGCGTTCTACAACGCCCGGCGCGCCAATCTGGTCGACGCCAAGGCCAACGCCGCCCATTTCGCCCTCGCCGAGCTGGAGCAGGCCTGGATGATGGCGGGGCGGGGCAATTTCGGGCTGATCACCCAGAATATCGACGATCTGCACGAGCAGGCGGGCTCGGCCAGCCTGCTGCACATGCATGGCGAGCTTCTCAAGACGCGCTGCACCGCCTGCGGCCATCTGTTCACCGACCGCGAGCCGATCCGCCGCGACGCCCCCTGCCCCAGTTGCGGAACGGCCCATACCCTGCGCCCGCACGTGGTGTGGTTTGGAGAAATGCCGCTCGGCCTTGATCACATCTACAAGGCGCTCGAGCAGGTCGACCTGTTCATCGCGGTGGGCACCTCGGGCACGGTTTACCCCGCCGCCGGCTTCGTCCAGGAAGCCAAGCGCGCCGGGGCATGGACGGTGGAATTAACGCTGGAGCCGGGCGAGATCAGCGGGATATTTGACGAAAACATCTATGGGCCGGCGACCAAAGTGGTGCCGGATTGGGTGTCCAGCAAGCTGACCTAGGATCCGCTGAGCCTGACCAGGCCCCTTATGCGAGGATAACCGCGCCGGTTTCGCTAGGCGTCGAGCTCAATGAGCTGGATGAAATTCCCGCAGGTGTCGTCGAACACCGCCATGGTGGCGCCGCCGGCTTTGGTGGGCAGGTGAGAGAAGGTCACTCCCTTTTCCTGGAGCCGCTTCACTTCCGCCTCGATGTCGTCGACCTGAAAGGCCGTGCAGGGAATGCCGTCGGCCTTCAAGGCCGCGTAAAAGGTTTGCGCCGCCGGGTGCTGGTTGGGCTCCAGCGCCAGCTCAACTCCGCCGGGTTCTTCCGGCGAAACCAGGGTGAGCCATTTGAACTCTCCCAGCGGGATATTGTGTTTGACCTGAAACCCAAGCTTTTCAGTGTAAAACGCGAGCGCCTTGTCCTGGTCGTCCACGACCACGCTCTTGATATACATCTTCATCGCCCGCCGCTCCCAATAACGTGCCCAATTCAGGAATGGTTTCCGCGAAGGCCGCAGACGTCAACTCAAGAGCCTTGCCAAGCCTAGCTCACGCTATCTTCGATCGCGTGCATATCCTCGTCAGACAGCCCGAAATGGTGACCGATCTCATGGATCAGCACATGGGTGATCAGCTCGGATAAGGTGACGTTTGAGCGCTCGCACCATTCCAGCAGGATGGGCAGGCGATAAAGGAAGACATAATCCGGCTCCGGCGCCGGGTCGGAGATGGATTTCTGCGTCAGATCAACACCGTGATAAAGCCCGGTGAGCTCATACGGGCTGTCCATCTTAAAGTGCTGGAGCACCTCGTCGGCGGCGAAGTCCGTCACCTGGATCACGACATTGCCGCACATCTGCTTAAACGCCTCAGGCAGTCCCTGCCAGGCGGCGTCCGCGAGGCTGAGGAAATCCTCGTTGGAGGGCGGGGTCGTGCCCGACCAGGTTTTGACATCTTTGATCATAGGCGCTCCATAGCAGGCGGGCGCAGCGTCTGATAGTCACCGCTTGCGCCTGGAACATAAATCGAACACAGTGATGGGCATGGCCGTCACCGAACCCAACTACCCGCCCCGGGCGGACAATCCCAACATTGATGACGCCCGCGCGCTGATGCGCGGGGCCTCGCGGCTGTTGCTGGATCTGGGCGTGACGGCGATCCCGGAATTCACCCTGCCCTGCGGGCGGCGTGCGGACCTGGCGGGCCTGGGCCGCAAGGGCGAAGTGGTGATCGTGGAGGTCAAATCCGGCATCGCGGATTTTCGCGCGGATATGAAATGGCCGGAATATTTTGACTGGTGCGACCGCTTCTACTTCGCGGTCTCCGACCGGTTTCCGTCTGACATCCTGCCCGACCAGACCGGCCTGATCATCGCCGACGGGTTTGGCGGCGCCGTGGTCCGGGAAAGCCCGGTCCAGACCCTGGCGCCCGCCCGCCGCAAATCCTTAACCTTGCGCTTTGCGCGCAACGCCGCCGAGCGGGCTTTGCGTACGCTGTAAGCGCTAGGCGAGCGTCACGGCGGCGCGTTCAACCGCTTCGCCCATCACAGCGCGGCGGGCGTCATAGACGTTAGCATTCAGCGCCGAAAGCACAGCGCCGTCAGCCGTCTCAGGCGAGCCTTCAAAGCGCGGCGCCGGGTCATACTCAAGCGCCAGCTGGATCGTTTTCGCCGTCGCCTCCCCGCTCTCGCGCGCGAGAATCTCCAAGGCGAAATCAATGCCCGCCGTCACGCCTCCCCCGGTGACCACAGGGCCATCGAACACGACGCGCTGCTTGACCGGCGTAGCGCCAAACTTGGCCAAGAGATCGTGATAGGCCCAATGGGTCGTCGCTTGGCGGCCTTTCAAGAGCCCTGCAGCGCCGAGGATGAAGGCGCCGGTACACACCGAGGTGATCCATCGGCCATGCTCGGCCTGCGCCTTGAGCCAGGCGAGCGCCTTCTCATCGCCCATCGCCGCCGCCACGCCATAACCGCCGGGCACGCAGACCATGTCCATGGCGGGCGCTGTGTTGAAGGTGGCGGTGGGCGCCAGCGTGAGCGGACCGTCCGTGGGCCGCGGCGTCAGGTCGCCGGCCACGAGATGGCACTCATAGCCCGGCGCCTGGCTGAACACTTGAAGCGGTCCGGTCAGGTCCAGCTGGGTGACCTGATCAAAAACCAGAAAGCCGATGCGCATGGCCTAGCGCGGGGCGCGCTTGGCCAGAATGCGCTGCAGGGTGCGGCGGTGCATATTCAGGCGGCGCGCGGTTTCCGACACATTGTGATTGCACAACTCGAACACCCGCTGGATATGCTCCCAACGCACACGGTCGGCGCTCATGGGGTTCTCTGGCGGCTCCGGCTTGGCGTCAGGGCGAGCGAGCAGGGCCTTGGCGACATCGTCGGCGTCGGCCGGCTTGGCGAGATAATCGATCGCGCCGGACTTCACCGCCGCAACGGCGGTGGCGATATTGCCATAACCGGTCAGCATGACCGCGCGGCAGTCGGCGCGGTGATCGTGCAGCGTGCGCACCACATCGAGGCCGTCGCCGTCTTCCAGCCGCAAATCCACCACCGCAAAGGCCGGCGGATTATCGCGCGCGACCCGCATGGCTTCCGCCACCGTGCCGACGGCCGCGGTGATCTCAAATCCGCGCGCAGCCATGGCGCGCTCCAGGCGGGTGCGGAACGGGGTGTCGTCGTCCAGGATAAGGAGCGTCTTATCCTCAGGCAGGTCTAACTCTTCGGCCACCGGTGAAGGCCTCCCTTGGGCTTCGGTGAATGCTTTCCAGTGAAATAGCCGAGTTCTCTCAGAAGGAAGAGGGGGGTAAGGCGGATTGTCGCACCCTGAAATCGCCCGCGAGGCCGCTTACTGAGCCGCGTCAGGCACCGAGTGGCTCTCCACAGACGGCTCCGCGTCAAACATCGGACCGGCTTCAAGGCTCGCGCGCGGTAAAGTCATCGTCACCTTGGCCCCGGAGTTCGGCACATTGTCGAGCCCGACATCGCCCCCAATGCGCTCAACCAGAGTAATGGCGATAAAGACGCCCAAGCCCAAACCACCATGACCCGGCTCCGCCCGGCGGGTGGTGACATAGGGCTCGCCCAGCTTGGCGAGAATGTCCGGCGGGAAGCCCGGGCCATCATCCATCACGCTGATCACCAGCTTGTCGCTGGACCAGGCGCCGGTGATCACCACGCGGGTCTTGGCGAAGTCCACAGCGTTCTCGACGAAATTGCCCAGCGCATAGATCACCTCCGCTCGGCGCTGCAGAACCGGCGGTTCCGGGTCTTGAGGATCCGGGTCCAGGATGACGCTGACGTCCGCCCCCAAGCCGCGCAAGGGCGCTGCGGCTTCTTCCATGGCTTCGCGCAGCCCGACCCGGTCATGCATGCGGTCGGTGGCTTCATGGGTTTGGGACAGGCGTTGCAGAATTTCTCGGCAGCGTTGAGCCTGAGAGACGATCAGGTCGGCGTCCTCGCGCAGAATATCGTCGGTCGCCGCGCGCAGCATCTCCTTGGCCGTCAGCTGAATGGTCGCCAGCGGCGTGCCTAGTTCGTGGGCCGCGGCGGCCGACAGCGCGCCCAAAGCGGACAGGCGCTGCTCACGCGCCAGAACGGTTTGGGTGGCCGCCAAGGCGGTGCCCATCCGGCGCGCTTCAGAGCCGACCCGCCACGCATACATGGCGGTGAACGCGATCGCGATGGCCAGCGCGATCCACAGCGCCGCTTGATAGATGGGCGGCAAGACTGGCGGTTCGCCTGACCAGGGCAAAGGCAGATGCCAGATCGATAGCGAAATCGAGCCGACGATGGCGATGGCCGCCAGCGCCATCCACCAGCGCGTCGGCAGCGCGGCGACCGCGATAACCACAGGGCCAACGAGCATGACCGAGAACGGATTGGTCAATCCGCCGGTCAACGCCAGCAGCACCATGAGCTGCACCGCGTCATAGGCCAGCTGGGCGAAGGCTTCCCAGTCTTTGGCGAAGCGTTGGGTCGGGAGAGCCAGCGACACCCAGGCATTGACCCAGGCGCTGGCCGCGATGACGCCCAGGCACAGGCCCAGCGGCAGGTCAAAGCCCAAGCCGTAATAGACAACGACCACGCACGCAGTCTGACCCGCCACGGCGAGCCAGCGCAGCAGAATCAGCGTGCGCAGGCGCACCCGTCCGAAAACCGGTGTCAGCTCCGCTTCCGCGCTGATTTTTTCCCATTCGGGTTCAAGCGTGATCATGGTCGGCGTTTCGTCCTTGCTGCGCGCGCTATGGGGCCGTTCAAGCGCTTGCTTGGTCAATCGGACCAATAGACGCGGCGTCTGGTGTTTTTAGGCGAAAACGGCCATATCCACCACGCTGCGGACCAGCGTCCGCTGAATGTCGTATGGCGCGGCGCACGAAGATGGTTATGCTGCAGCGCAAAGGGTTTGCACTGATGAATCTTTCTAATCGGCCGGTTTGGCTGCTTCCTGTGATCACCGCCGTCATCGCCGGCGTAGCCGGCGCCGTGATCATCGCTCAAGGCCTTGGGAGCCGAGATAGCGCGACGCATCAGGCCGCCGCCGTGCGCTCCTCTGGCAATGCACAGATCGGCGGCCCCTTCACCCTGACCAACCATCTCGGCGAGCAGGTGACGGATGAAAGCTTCCGCGGCCGGCCCATGCTGATCTATTTCGGCTTTACTTACTGCCCCGATGTCTGTCCGGCGTCCTTGCAGGTGATGGGCGCGGCTCTGGATCAGCTGCCGGCGGACGATGCCGCGAAATTCCAGCCCCTGTTGATTAGCGTCGATCCCGAGCGTGATACGCCGGAGGCGCTGGCGGACTATGTCTCCGCAGAGGTGTTTCCAGACAATCTGATGGGGCTGACCGGCACGGAAGAGCAAATCCGCGAGGCCGCCGCAGCCTATCGGGTCTTTTACCAACGCGTTGAAGACGACGCGACCATGGCCGAATATCTGATCGACCATTTATCCGTTATCTTTCTGATGGATGCGAACGGTGAGTTCGCCGAAATCTTTCCCCATGGCACAGCCCCCGCAACGGTTGCGTCACGGCTTCAACAGTTTTTAGAGGAAAATCCGGTTCAATCCTGACAGCGCCGCCCCTCCGGCGTGTTTGTCTTGACCGGTATTGAGGGACTTTTTGATGCTTTATTCGCTCGTTGAACTCAGCCGGGCGGCGATGCTGCCCTGGCGCGCGGCCGCCAATGTCACCCGCCGCTCCCTGCGCAATCCGCTCAATCCGGCCGGCGACACGCTGGCGGGCCGGGCGATGGCGGCGGGCGCGGACCTGTTTGAAAGCCTGACGCGCTATTACGGCAAGCCGGAATGGGACCTTAGCCCGATCGAGGTCGACGGCGCACCGGTTGACGTCGAGGTAGAGACCGTCTGGTCCAAGCCGTTCTGCAAGCTTTTGCATTTCAAACGCGACCGCGCCGCCTTGGCGCGCGCGCGCGGCGTCAAAACCAAAGAGATCAACGATTCCAAAGTGTTGCTGGTTGCGCCCATGTCCGGCCACCACGCCACACTGCTGCGCGGCACGGTCGAGGCCTTTCTGCCCGACGCCGAGGTCTTCATCACCGACTGGACCGATGCGCGCCTGGTGCCGGTCATCGAAGGCCGGTTCGACCTTGATGATTATGTGCTCTACGTCCGCGACATGATCACCGCAGTGGGCGAAGGCGCCCATGTGGTGGCGGTGTGCCAGCCCGGCCCGCCGACCCTGGCCGCGATCGCACTGATGGCGGAGGATGAAGACCCCTGCCGGCCGGCGACAATGACCTTCATGGGCTCGCCGATCGACTCGCGCAAATCACCGACCGTGCCCAACAAGCTGTCGGAAGAGCGCCCTTACGAGTGGTTCCGCGACAATCTGATTCAGACCGTCCCGGCGACCTATCCGGGCGCGCTGCGCCGGGTCTATCCGGGCTTTTTGCAGCTGACCGGCTTCATCAATATGAATTTCGACCGCCATGTGGACGCCCATTATCGCTTCTTCAATCACATGGTTGAGGGCGATGGCGACAGTGCGGAGAAGCACCGCAGCTTCTATGATGAATATCTCTCGGTGATGGATTTGACCGAGGAATTCTACCTTCAGACCATCCGCGACGTGTTCCAGGAGCATAAGCTGGCGCGGGGCCTGATGACCGTGCGCGACCGCCCGGTGCGCCCTGAAGCGATCACCGATGTGGGGCTGCTGACGGTGGAAGGGGAGAATGACGACATCTCCGGCATCGGCCAGACCCAGGCGGCCCACGGTCTGTGCGCCAACCTTCCCGACCGCCTGCAAAAGGACCATGTCCAGCCGGGCGTGGGCCATTACGGCGTGTTCAACGGCCGCCGCTTCCGCGAGGAAATCGCGCCGATGATGAAGGCCTTCATGGCTAAGCATGCCGAGCGCGCCGCGCCGCGCAAAGCGGCGTAACACCGTCCAAGCCGGGCTAGTTCTTATCCTCAGCGGCCGGCGGCTGGTGACGCACCACGACGCCGGCGCCGTTCTGGCGAACGCCGTTCGCGGCCAGGTCGGCGGCTGAAATGGGTTCAACGGGCTCGAGCTCGATCACGAGCGTGCCGCCAGAACCGACAAAGCCCACAAGCGCCATTTGAACATCACGGACCAGCGCGGCGTCGGCGAAATCACCGGCGAATGCGCCGCCCAGGGCGATCAAGGCGGTCGCCTGCATGCGCATCGCTTCAGGATCCACGCCCTGCTCCGCCGCCATGGCCGTGAAGGCGCGCTCCAACAGGCTCTGATCTTCGATCGAGAAAGCAAAGCGGTTGAGCAGCAGCGTGGACAGTACGTCAGCGGGCGGGCTGGACGCGTCCTCCGGTTCGGTCTCCAACCAGTCGGCATACGCTTGCGCATAGGCCGCGACGCCGCTGACATCTTGCTCAAAGCGCAGGGTAAAGCCGTCACGGAGCACCAACGCATTTTCCCCGTCGGTGCGCACGCGGTCCTCGTCGGGATCATATACGGTCGTGGACGCAAGCGAGAGGTCAAATTGGTCATAGCCCAGCTGGCGGAAGCCCGCCGCCAAATCGGCGCCGGACGCCCCGCCGTTGGGATCAGCGCCTAGTGTCAGGCGAGGCAGGGAGACGATCGCGGCGACGGTCTCACCTCCGCGATCTTCGGTGACGCCGGTCATCTCCGGCATATCAATCAGGATGCCGCCGGCGTCGAGCGTCAGCCCGGCCACACGGAATTGGTCATAAGCCTCGCCGATATTGAGCGCGCCGTTGAACGGGCGCTCGCTCATCAAATCGACCATCATCGCGGCGAAGCCGTCGATTTCGACCCGCTCCAATCGAAAGCTTAAGTCCTCTCCGGCATCGTTCTGAGTATCCAGCGCGAGATTGAGCAGGCTGAACCGGTCCAGGCTTTCGCCATCATAGCCGGAGGCGACCAGCGCCTCTAAAGTCAGCTCAAGCGGACCGCCCGCCTCTGCGACGCCCTCGACATCAAGCCCAGCGATTGAAATCTCTCCAAAACGCTGGCCAGCGCGGTCTGCGTCATCCACCACGGCTTCGCGCCCTTGGAAGAACGCGGCCACCGCCTCGGCGACGCCGGGCCCGCTGTCGCTAACAGCGACCTGTTCGAAGCGCGCCGCGCCGTCAGGATAAGTGATCTGGCCTTGATCCATGACCAACGCATCAAAGACGGGACCCTCATCCGTCACCCGAGGGTTGTCGAAGGTCATCGTTTCGACGGTCAAAACGCCTTCCGTGTCGGTCAGGGTGAGGCCGGTGAAGCGATAAACGCCCTGATCTTCCACGCGCGCGTCCCAGGTGACCCGGCCTTGCTCCGCCAAGCCGAAGGCGGCCAACGCGCGCAGGCGTTCCGCTTCGCTGACGGTGGCTTCCGGCGCCGTATCGGCGTCCTCAGCTCCCGGCGAACACGCTGCGACAAGGCCTAAGACACCCGCCAGCAGGACCAAACGCAAATCGACCATGGCGATATTTCCTTTTCGCAGAGGCAGCCGCGCTTACCCTATCAACCGCGACGCCAGTTCGCGAGTGTGCTCCGATTGAAGGTTTAGCGCACACGCTCGGCATGGCCGTCTTCGACATGGACACGCTGGATGGCGGCTCCAAAGGCATCGAAGAGGTTGGAGTCCACGCCGGTCAGCCAAGCCTGCGATCCCAAGTCCAAAATGCCCTGCGCCAAGCCATCCCGGCGCGCGGCGTCGAGGTGGGCGCAGGCTTCATCCAGAATGAGGACCGGCGCGGCGCCGCGAACCCGCGCGATCGCCGCGCCCTGCGCCAAGGCGAGTCCTAAGACCAGCGCTTTTTGTTCGCCTGTGGAACAATCGGCCGCGGCTTGGTCCTTGGCGCGGTGGCGAGCGGTGAGTTCCGTACGGTGCGGACCCGTCAGAGACCGACCCGCGGCGCTGTCTCGGCGGCGCGCTTCAAAGAGGGCGTCGACAAAAAACTCCTCGACATCACCGGCGGCGTCACCGGCGGCGAGCCGGGCTTCCAACAGGCCTTCCAGCGCCAGATTTGCTTTGGGGAAGGCTGTATCCGGCCTCGCATCGATTTCAGCCTGCAAGCGTGCCAGGGCGTCGACGCGGGCGGCGGCCAGCGCCGCGCCCCGCGCGGCCATCTCCGCCTCCAACGCGGTCAGCCAGCCTGGATCGATGCGCGCGCCGTCCATTTCTTTGTCGAGCAGGCGCTGGCGCTCGCGCTGGGCCTTTTCATAACCGCTGGCTTCTGCGCCATGGTCCGGCGAGCCCGCCAGAACCAGCCGGTCGAAAAAGCGCATGCGGTCAGATCGCGGCCCCGCCCACAGGCGATCTTCGCGCGGCGTCAGCCAAAGCATCGGGAACAGGCGCGCCAGCGCCGTCTGAGTGGTGGCGGCGCCGTCCAGCTTGGTGCGCCGGCGGCTGGGTTCAGCCGGATCGGAGCCGGTGGCGAGGCTCACCGGGCCTTCCACGGTCATGGCCTCGGCATAAACCGCCCAGATGGGATCTGGTCCCTCGGGCGTCCGCCGCCGCACCGCATCCGCGCCTGCGGCGCGCACGCCGCGGCCAGGCCCCAAGAAGCTGACCGCTTCAACCAAATTGGTCTTGCCCGCGCCATTCGCCCCAAACAGCGCCACAGGCCGCGTCTCGAGCGACAGGTCGAGCCGGGCGTAGTTTCGAAAACCGGTGAGCTTCAGACGCGTGACGCCCGGCGCCATCGCAGGATCGAGGGTCGCAACAGCGTCCGTCACACTCGCAGCGGCATCAGCACGTATTCCGCATCGGCATCGCCGGAATCCGTCACCCGGGTCGGCGAACCGGAATCGGCGAATTCGAACACCGCCTCGTCCCCTTCAATCTGCCCCGCGACGTCGAGGAGATAGCGGGCGTTAAAGCCGATCGCCATCTCATCCGAGCCATAATCCGCGACCAGCTCTTCGCTGGCCGCCCCGCTTTCAGGATTATTCACGGTCAAGACCAGCTGGCCGTCGGACAGCGCCAGTTTCACCGAGCGGGATTTTTCCTGTGAGATGGTTGCGACCCGGTCGACCGCCTGGGCGAACGGCGCGCGATCGATGCGCAAAATCTTGTCATTGCCGCGCGGAATAACCCGCTCATAGTCCGGGAAGGTGCCGTCGATCAGCTTGGAGGTGAGCACGGCTGCGCCCAGCTGGAAGCGTATCTTGCCTTCGGACACCGAAACTTCGACATCACCGTCGAGATCTTCGAGCAAGCGGCGCAATTCCTGGATCGGCTTGCGCGGCACGATCACCGCCGGCATGGCTCCAGCGCCGTCGGGAAGATCGGTTTCGGCCAAAGCCAGGCGGTGGCCGTCGGTGGCCACGGCGCGCAGCGTCTGGCGGCCGTCGCGCTCGGCGGCATGCAGATGGATGCCATTGAGATAATAGCGCGTCTCTTCTGTGGAGACGGCGAAGCGAGTTTTGTCGATCAGCCGCGCCAGCTCGCTTGCCGGAGCCGAGAAGCTCACCGCGAGGTCCTCGCTCGGCATCACCGGGAAGTCGCCCGCCGGCAGCACCGGCAGATTAAAGCGCGACCGGCCCGCCGACAGGGTCAAGCGCGGATCATCTCCGCCCCGCTCCAAAGTCACTTGGCTGCCTTCTGGCAATTTGCGCGCAATCTCATAGAGCGTGTGAGCGGGCGCCGTGACGTCGCCTTCCTGGGCGACCTCCGCTTCCGCCTCTTCCACGATCTCCATATCCAGATCGGTCGCCGTCAGGCGGGCGAACCCGTCCTTCGCCCGGATCAGCACATTGGAGAGGATGGGAATCGTGTTGCGCCGTTCCACGACGGCCTGCACGTGTCCGAGGGCCTTCAAGAGCGTGGCGCGCTCAATCGTCAGCTTCATCTGTCGCCTCTGCCGATGGGCGGCGAAATCTCGAGAATCAGAGAATCGCCGGGAATGTCAGGGATCGCACCATAAACCAAAAGAAACGACCGCAAGAAGGGGCTCTTGCGGTCGTTTTTATTTGAGGCCGGACTCGTTAGTCGCGCAAGCGACGGCGGAGCGCCTCAATGTCCTCGGAAAGGACGGCGTCAGAGGGGAGCTGATCGGTTATTTTATTGACGGCATGAATGACCGTGGAGTGGTCCCGCCCGCCAAACCGGCGGCCGATATCCGGCAGGGACCGCGTGGTCAGCGTCTTGGCGAGATACATCGCAATATGGCGCGGGCGCACCACCGTTTTGGTCCGGCGCTTGGAATGCAGATCCTCAACCGTGATGTCGAAATAGACCGCCACCGTTTTCTGGATGTCATCCACCGTGACGCGCTTTTCCGACTTCACCGGCAGTTCGCCAAGCGCTTCCTCGACGGTTTCAATCGTGACGGGACGGTCCATCAGCGCCGTGCGCACGATGATATTGTTCAAAACGCCTTCCAGTTCGCGGGCGGAACTGGTGACTCGAGCCGCCAAGAAGTCCCGAACGGTTTCAGACACTTCCAGCGTCGGGCAGAGCGACCGAGCCTGGGCGATCTTGCAGTCGATGATCTTGCGGCGAAGATCCAGATCCGGGCCCTGCAACGGGCAGACGAAACCGCCCGACAAAATGTCGTGAAGCCGCCGGTCGGCGACCTGCAATTCGGACGGCGTGCAGTGGGAGGCGAGCACGACCTGCTTATCGGCTGCGATCAGCGCGGTGACAGTCTGGAGAAATTCCAGCTCGGTTGCGGCCTTTCCGGCGATGAAGTGGACATCATCAATCAGCAGCACGTCACAGTCGCGGACGAGATCCTTGAACGGGCGCACGTCGCGGGCGCGCAGGGCGGATTGGAATCCATTGATAAATTCTTCAGCCGTCAGCCACAGGGCTTTGCGCTTGGACTCGCCGAGGCCGACCGCGTGGGCGATCGCGGCGAGAAGATGGGTTTTGCCGACCCCATAATCGCCGTGGAAGAAAACCGGGTTGAACGGCGGCGCGCTGGAATTGGCGACAGCCTTAGCCGCAGTCGACGCCATAATATTCGCCGAGCCCACCATGAAGGTGTCGAAGGTGAAGCGCGCTTCACGGGACTCAGTCTGGGCGGCGGAAAGATCGGTGTCCGTCACCGGCGGTTCTGCGCGCATGCTCCCCGCGTTCGCACTGGCCACGGCAGGCGTCTTAACGGCCCGATTGGCCTCCGCCTCAGTCGCGACAATGATTTCGGTGACATCCGGATCCGCTGCAGTCCAAAGCGCGCGCAGACGCGTGCCCAGATTGTCTTCCACCCAGGCCCGGCTGAACGCGTTGGGGCATACGACGCAAACACGCCCCTCGCTCATATCCAGCACCCGCAGGCGGGCGATTTCACCGGCATAGATCGTGGGTCCGCACTCGTCTCTAAGGCGCGCACGCACATTGCGCCAAATCTGGACCACGTGATCAGCTCCGGTCATGGCCTCACCCTCATGGCGGGCTGCAGCCGCGAAAGGCATATTCCCCATTTCAACCCCAACCCATCTCGAAAAGCCGTGGTGGCGCCCACGGTCAGGTTTCTAATTTGAGACACAGCTTCCCTGTGCGAGCGTGCGTAAAATTACCGCCGCCCGCAGTCGTCTTTGATCCGTATTAGGATGGCCGTCTCTGTCTTTTCAGGTTAGCCGGAGCGCGCAGCGAATCAACTCCATTAACCACGGTTTCAGCCCGATTCAGCGCTTGACAGATTGATTCCTGAGACGGCGTCGGTGTTTGCGCGATGAAAAAAATTTTTGATGATTTTGACGCTTGATTAGCCCCTTAAAATGAGCATCCCCCTGAAGTGCGGCAGGCTGCCGCAGGGGCAACCCCAACCCCTTGCCCGCTTGGAAATTCTAGCGGTTGGCTCTGTCGCAACGCACAAAAAAAACGCCTGCGATCGACACGCAGGCGTTCTCTTTTTTCCGTCCGCGATTGGACTGAATTTTACTTGGCCGTCATCGACTTGACCCGGGCCGACAGGCGCGAAACCGTGCGCGATCCGGTATTCTTGTGGATGATGCCGGCGGAGACCGCTTTCATCACCTCAGACTCGGCGGTGCGCAGCGCGGTTTTCGCTTCGGTTTCGTCGCCGGCCTCGACCGCCGCGTGAAGCCGTTTGACAAAGGTCCGCATCCGGGTGCGGCGCGCCTTGTTGAGCGCAGTGCGGCGCTCAATCTTGCGCGCCATTTTTTTCGCCGAGCGAGTGTTCGCCATGTGAACCGTCCGAACTTCTAGGTGGCGGCGTGCGATGCTCCGCACCACCGCAGGAAAAACATGAGGCGCGGCGTATAGCTTCCACGCCTCGCCGCGTCAACCGCGCAAAGCGGGTCAGCGATGCTTGAAGTGCGCCGCGCGCTTATCCGCGAACGCCGCCATGCCCTCTGTCTGGTCTTCGGTGGCAAATTGCGACTGGAAGACCCGGCGCTCAAAACGCACGCCTTCGGCGAGCCCCATCTCGAACGCCATATTGACCGCTTCTTTGGTCATCATGGCGATCGGCAGGGATTTCGAAGCGATGGTTTCGGCCGCCTCCATGGCGACGCCCATGAGATCGTCGACCGGAACGATACGGCTCACCAGGCCCGCACGCTCAGCTTCCTCAGCCGGCATCATGCGGCCGGTCAGGCACATATCCATGGCCTTGGCCTTGCCCACGGCGCGCGGCAGGCGCTGGGTGCCGCCCGCGCCCGGCATGACGCCCAGATTGATTTCCGGCTGACCGAATTTGGCCGTGTCCGTCGCAATGATGAAATCGCACATCATGGCGATCTCACAGCCGCCGCCCAGCGCATAGCCGGACACCGCGGCGATGATCGGCTTTCTGAACCGGGCCACGCTCTCCCAGGTCTCCGCAAACGGATCGTGCTTGTAGAGCGAGATGAAATCCTTGCCCTGAAGCTCTTTGATATCCGCGCCGGCGGCGAAGGCTTTCGCCGAACCGGTCAGGACGACGCAGCCAATTTCTTCGTCCCGCTCAAAGCCCGCGAGCGCATCGGTGAGCTCGGCGGTAAGCTCATCGCACAAGGCGTTCAGAGCGGACGGACGGTCCAGCGTGATCACGCCGACGCGGCCCTCGGTTTTGGTCTGGATCGTGTTGTAGGCCATCCGGCCCTCCTCAAAGCGTCAGCGCGCCATAAGCGGCGCTGGTCAGACAAACGCGCGTGGGCATACACGAAGCCCGCGCCGGGGTCGACACCCCGACGCGGGCCATGGTGCAGTCCGTCGGCCCACTGTCTACTGGCGCGTGACGATGTGACCCTCAGCTTCCAGGAGGGCGAGCACGCCCTGCTCGCCCGGCAAGTGCCCGGCGCCGACCGCGACCAGCGCATCGTCGGAACCAGCGAGCGCCGCTTCGATCTGCGGGATCCAGTTGATGTTCCGATCGATCAAGAGACGCTGGTACAGTTCGGGCGAGCTTTCCTGCATATCGCCGGAGAACACCTGATCTAAGGCCGCCATGTCAGCGGCGGCCCAAGCCTGGACCAGTTCGGTCAGCGCTTCAGGCTCCTCGACCATTTGCCGGACGCCAATCTCAAAGTCGGCGAGCTGGATTTCCATGGGCATTTCGGCGAAGTAGCGCAGCTGCTCTTCAACGGTTTCGAAATACCCGAACTGCTTGCCTGCCTCTTGTGCGGCCGTCGTGAGCTGAGCTTCAACGCCAGAGGCCGGATCATAGCCGCCCATTTGGATTTGGAGCACGGCCAGGGTCAGACTCGCCAACCAAGGTTGAAGCGGATCGATCTGCGCTGACAACACCGCCGGCTCCGCCCCCAGACGCCCGGCAATCGTTGCAATATGGCCCTTGGCCTCGTCGCTGATCATGCTGCTCAACGTGACGCCCGACGCGTTCAATCCAAGTTGCGGGATCAAAGCCTGCATCTCAGCCTGAGCTTCGGCGGACAGCGCGTCAGCCTCAAAGTAAACGATCTCGGCGTCCGCCAGCGCGGCCGTCACCGCCGCGCTTTGCCAATTTAACTCCGGCGGCAGGATGTGAACCGTGCCGAAGATGTAAACGGTCGAGTCCTCGTCCGAAATCGTCCAGAGGCCCGGTTCCGCTTCGATGGCCGCATAGTCGGTTTGTGCGGACGCGGCTGAAACCAGCGCTAGGCCCACAAAAGCACCACCAAGGAATTTGGCGGCTGATTTCAACGACGTCTTGATCATATTCTGCATTCCCTAGGTTGCTGGCGCCTTGATAATGCGCCTGTCAATCTACATCTAACGCGGGCCGGCATAGGGCGCCAGACCCCTCCGATGCATGGGATATAGGCGAAGAAATGTTGTATGTACACAACAATTCGGGAAATGTGTATAAACTTTCATATTTGAGCTATGTCAGGCGTCACCGCTGACAGACCGGGCAATAAAAGGTCGACCGGTTCGACTGGACGATCCGCTTGATGATCCCGCCATCGCCACGGTGACAGGCCTCGCCCTCCCGGCCATAGGCGTCGAAGCGGTGCTGGAAATAGCCCATCGCGCCGTCAGCGCCGGCGTAGTCGCGCAAGGTTGAGCCGCCCGCCTCGATCGCTTCGCGGATCACCTCGCGCACCGCGACGGCCAAACGCTCCGCCCGGGCTTCGCCCAGATTGGCGCACAGGCGTTTGGGCGAGATTTTAGCCCGCCAGAGCGCTTCGCAGACATAAATATTTCCCAGCCCCGCCACGACGCTCTGGTCTAAAAGCCCGGCCTTCAGCGGGCTCTTGCGGCCGTCAAACTGCTCTAATAGCCGGGCGCCGGAAAAGGCGTTGCCGTTCGGCTCCGGCCCGAGATCTTTAAGGTATGAGACCGTGCTTTCGTCTTGGGTGGGAAACATCACCATGAAGCCGAACCGGCGCGGGTCGTTATAGGTGACCCTCACCCCGCCTTCGAGCTCGAAAACGACATGGTCATGCTTGGGGTCCGCGGCCGGCGCATAGACAAAATCACCGGGCTGGCGGGAGAT
Organism: uncultured Oceanicaulis sp.; assembly: GCA_964484345.1. Classification (GTDB taxonomy): domain Bacteria; phylum Pseudomonadota; class Alphaproteobacteria; order Caulobacterales; family Maricaulaceae; genus Oceanicaulis. The sequence goes on from CAZAGE010000019.1 coordinate 51,877, forward strand.
ATCATCGGCCTGGATCGAGAACCGCCCCGACATGCCCAGATGCATCAGCAGCGTCTCGCCCGAGCCCAGCCTCACCAGCAGATATTTCGCCCGCCGGTCGATCCGGTCCACCTGCGAGCCGGTCAAGCGCTCCGCGAAGCGATCGGGCAAGGGGAAGCGCAAATCCGGCCGGTTGGCTCGTGCGCTCAAAATGCGACGCTGCTCCATCGCAGGCGCAAGACCGCGCCGGACGGTCTCGACTTCGGGCAATTCTGGCATCACCGTAGCTCCAGAGGGATGATCTTTGGCTTGGAGATAAGGAATGCGGTCCGCCAGGGCGAGCCTTCAACATGTTGAGACGGCGAGCATGCTCGCCGCAAGCGTGCTTGATACGCTGGCCGAGATTCGCGGCGCGCAAGAGCATCCGGGTCTCTTCCCCATCGCCGATCATCCCTGGACCGACCATTTGGCGCGGCTTATGCGCGACGGAGTCGACGCCTGGCTGACCGAACAATCGGACATTGATGACATCCACGTGGTCGCCGCGCATTGGCGGACGCCCAGCCTTCTGACGTCCCGGCGCGTGCGGGCGGGTGAGCATCCGCTCTATGACATCGCGTGGCGAAGCTATCCGGCCGATGGCGCCCGCCTGATGGCTCAGCGTCTCATTGCGGAATGCGTCTGGAAGGGCGGCTGGCCCGCCCTCGCCCGCGCCGCCGACCGGCTGGCGCAAGCGCGCGCCGACCTGAAAGTGATGGTGGCGATGGATGACCCTGACAGCCTTGTGGGCCAGATGACGCTGGCGGAGGCCTGCGCCTTCCGGATCAGCGCCTTCGCGCCGAAGGGCGACCATGTAATGCTGGCGTATTACGGCAGCGGCGGCGCAGACAGCTGGCGGGACGCGCCGGGCTTTGCGCTGTTCGACTATGTGACCGGCGACCGGGCGGTGACCCGGCGCGGCAAGGCGTCCACTTCGCCGCAGCTCTGGCGCTGGCGCTAAGGCCAGGCTCGCCCTAGTTTGCACGCCATGAGCAAAGACACCGTCTCCTTCGGCTTTAAAGACGTCGCCCGCGGCGAAAAGCAGGGCCTCGTGCGCCAGGTCTTCGACTCAAGCGCGCGGCGCTATGACTTGATGAATGATTTGATGAGCCTGGGCGTTCATCGGGTCTGGAAAGACATCACGGTCACCAAGGCGGCGCCGCGCCCCGACGCGCGGCTGATTGATGTCGCCGGCGGCACCGGCGATATCGCGCGCGCCTTCCTGGACCGCGCCGACGCACTTCAGGCGCGGCGCGGCGGCGATAAGGCCGAGGCGGTCGTGGCCGACATCAACGAAGCCATGCTGCGCTCGGGCCTGAAGCGCGGCGGCCGCGACCGACTCAGCTGGGTGACGGCGAATGCGGAGCACCTGCCCTTTGACGATCAAAGCGCGCACTCCATCACGATCGGGTTCGGCATTCGCAATGTCACCAATCGCGACAAGGCGCTCAAGGACATGCACCGGGTCTTGAAGCCCGGCGGGCGTTTTGTCTGTCTGGAGTTCTCCCGGCCGACCACACGGCCGCTCGCCAAACTGTATGACGCCTGGTCGTTCAACGCGATTCCCAAGATCGGCGAGCTGATCGCACAAGACCGCGACAGCTATCAGTATCTGGTCGAGTCGATCCGCAAATTCCCTCACCAGTCCGCCTTCGCCGCGGAGTTGGAAACGGCCGGATTTGCGCGCGTGTCAGTGACCAATCTATCTGGCGGCATCGCGGCGATTCACACCGGGATGAAGCTCTAGCGTTTTCGCCCGTACGCGCTTGCTCGCCCGGTCCACACATCTTATGTGTTCCACGGATTATGTGGAGCGCGATCACGGTGACCAAGAATATCACCCTCGCCATCGATGAAGACTTGCTGGATCGCGCCCGCGTCATCGCGGCGATGAAGCGCACCAGTGTCAATGCGATGATCCGCGAGTTTCTCGAGCACACGGTTGAAGCGGAAAAGGGCAAGGACGCCGCCCGTGAAGAGCTTTTGCGCCTTATCGACGAAAGCGAGGCCAAGCTGGGTGGCTATGCGCCTCAGCGCGCCGATGGTTACGCCACCAGAAAACACGTGGGCGGTCATGACGCCTGACGCCCTTATCGACACCAATATCCTGGTCTACGCGGCTTTGGGCGGTGACGCGCCCGCCAAGCGGGACGCCGCGCGCGCGATTATTCTGGAACAGGATTACGCGACCTCCGCCCAGGTGCTCGCCGAATTCTATAATATCGCGACAAGCAAGGGTCAGCCGCCCTTGAGCGCAGATGAAGCGGCGCGCTGGGTCGAGACGCTGAGCCGCAAACCCTGCCAGCCTATCGACGCCGATCTGGTTCAGGCCGCGATCGCCAAGTCCCGTCGGCACGACATCTCCTACGCCGACGCCGCCGTTCTCGCCGCCGCGGAGCGGCTGGGCTGCAAAACCGTTTACTCCGACACCCTCGCGCATGGAGAGACCTATGGGTCAGTGCGCGTGGTCAATCCCTTCCTCGAAGACACCACCAGCAAAGAAGGCTGATCCATGTCCATTCTCGTCGACAAGAACACCAAGGTCCTGGTTCAGGGCCTGACCGGTAAGACCGGCACCTTCCACACCGAGCAGGCGCTCGCCTATTACGGCACCCAAATGGTCGGCGGCATCCACCCGAAAAAGGGCGGCACGACCTGGACCAGCGGCCTGGACGGCGCGGCGGAACTTCCGATCTTCACCTCGGTGGCCGAGGGCAAGGAAAAGACTGGCGCGAACGCCTCCGTGATCTACGTGCCGCCGGCCGGCGCGGGCGCTGCGATCATCGAAGCCATTGACGCAGGCATTGAGCTGATCACCTGCATCACCGAAGGCATCCCGGTCATGGATATGGTCAAGGTGAAGGCCGCCCTCGACAAGTCGACGTCCCGCCTGCTCGGCCCGAACTGCCCGGGCGTTCTGACGCCGGAGCAGTGCAAGATCGGCATTATGCCGGGCTCCATCTTCTCCAAAGGCTCGGTGGGCGTGGTCTCGCGTTCGGGCACGCTGACCTATGAAGCGGTGTTCCAGACCTCAAACGCGGGCCTGGGTCAGTCCACCGCGGTGGGCATTGGCGGCGACCCGGTGAAGGGCACCGAATTCATTGACATGCTAGACCTCTTCCTGGCTGACGATGAGACCCAGTCGATCATCATGATCGGCGAAATCGGCGGTTCGGCCGAAGAAGAAGCCGCGCAATTCCTCAAGGATGAAGCCGCCAAGGGCCGTAAAAAGCCGATGGTCGGCTTTATCGCCGGCCGCACCGCCCCTCCGGGCCGCACCATGGGCCATGCCGGCGCCATCGTGTCCGGCGGCAAGGGCGGCGCTGAAGACAAGATCGAGGCCATGAAATCGGCCGGCATCGTCGTCTCCGACAGCCCGGCGCGCCTGGGTACGACGCTGGTGGACGTGCTGAAGGGCTAAGCCCGCTTGCCTTTATCAGGCGGCGACGCTGAGCGTGGAAGCGTCAGCGAGCGCCGCCTCGATAAAGGC
>CAZAGE010000020.1:0-51489 GCA_964484345.1 uncultured Oceanicaulis sp.
CCGGCGCGCTTGAACACCACCGAGGCGTTCGTTCCGCCAAAGCCGAAGGAGTTGGACAGGACCGCGTCGATCTTCTTCTCAACCGCCTTATGGGGCGCAAGATTGATCGGGGTCTCCACCGACGGATCGTCGAGATTCAGCGTCGGCGGGCAGATCCCGTCGCGCATCGCCAGGATGGAGAAGATCGCTTCCACCGCGCCCGCAGCCCCCAAGAGGTGGCCGATCGAGGATTTGGTGGAGCTCATCACCACATCGCTGGCCGCATCGCCGAACAGGCGCTCGACCGCGCCCAGCTCGATCTCGTCACCCTTGGGCGTCGAGGTGCCGTGCGCGTTGACATAGTCGATGTCCGCAGGCGTCAGGCCGGCGCTCTTGATCGCGGCCGACATGGAGCGGAAACCGCCGTCGCCATCTTCAGCCGGCGAGGTGATGTGGAAGGCGTCGCCGGACAGGCCGTAGCCGGCCACTTCGCCGAAAATCGTCGCGCCGCGCGATTTCGCCGCTTCGTATTCTTCCAGGATGACGACGCCCGCGCCCTCACCCATCACAAAGCCGTCACGACCCTTGTCCCACGGACGCGAGGCGGCCTTGGGATTGTCGTTATAGCCGGTCGACAGGGCGCGCGCGGCGCCGAAGCCGCCATAGCCCAGACGCGTGATGGCGCTTTCCGCACCGCCTGCGACCATCATGTCCGCATCGCCATAAGCGATCAGCTTGGCCGCGTCCCCGATCGCGTGGGCGCCGGTGGAGCAGGCGGTCACGACCGAATGGTTCGGCCCCTTCAGCCCATGGCGGATCGACACCTGGCCGGAGGCCAGATTGATCAGCATGGCGGGAATCACGAAGGGAGAGAGCTTGCGCGGGCCGCGCTCATGGAGCGTGACCGAGGCGTCATAAATGGTCTGAAGACCGCCAATGCCCGAGCCGATCAGAACGCCGGCGCGCTCCTTAGCCTCGTCGTCGGCGGCTTCCCAGCCGGAATGGCTCAACGCTTCATCCGCCGCCGCGATGGCGTAAAGGATGAACTCGTCGATCCGCTTGCGCTCGCGCGCCGGCAGAGCCGCGTCGGGGTCGAACGATCCCGGCACATCCGCGCCGCCGCCGTTCCGGCCGTCCACGCGCGGGAGAATGCCCGCCACCTGGCTGGCCATGTCGGAGACGTCGAAATGCTCGATCCGGGCGAGACCGGAGTCGCCGGCCAAAAGCCGGCGCCACACATGGTCCACACCGCAGCCGAGCGGGGTTACGAGCCCCAGCCCGGTGACGACGACGCGGCGCTTGGTCATGGAAGCGGCCTTAGCCTTGCTTCTCGGAGATGAACTTCACCGCATCGCCCACGGTCTGGATGTGCTCGGCCGCATCGTCAGGGATTTCGATGTCGAACTCTTCTTCGAACGCCATCACCAGCTCGACATTGTCGAGGGAGTCAGCGCCCAGATCATCGATGAAGGAAGCCTTCTCGGTGACTTTCTCGTCTTCAACATCGAGATGCTCAACGACGATCTTTTTCACGCGCTCTAAAACGTCAGACATGTCGGACCCTTTTTATTTCAATATTCGTCAGCGTTCGCTCGTGAACGCCGTAAGGCTGGATAGGCCCTTTCCCAAATCCGCGCTGTCACACGGTCCAGGTCAGGATTGGGCGGGCTGATACCACGCTAAATTCAGCTACGCCAGCACCCCCGGCGCTGACAAGCCCGCGGCAGCAGCCCGGATAACGCTTAGATCATCGCCATGCCGCCGTTGACGTGCAAGGTTTGGCCGGTGACATAGCCCGCTTCCTCACTCGACAAATACACGCACGCCGCCGCGATATCAGCGCCAGTACCCAGCTTTCCGGCCGGGATCCGGCCGAGAATCGCCGAGCGCTGTTCGTCGTTGAGCGCATCGGTCATCGGCGATTCGATAAAGCCTGGCGCCACGCAGTTCGCCGTCACGCCGCGCGCGCCGACTTCCTGAGCCAACGCCTTGGTGAAGCCGATCATACCGGCCTTTGAGGCGGCGTAATTGGTCTGGCCCGGATTGCCGGTGACGCCGACCACCGAGGTGATGCCGATGATGCGGCCCCAGCGCTGCTTCATCATCCCGCGCAGCACGGCCTTGGACAGGCGGTAATGGGCTTCCAGATTGACTTTGATGACCGTGTCCCAGTCTTCATCCTTCATCCGCATCAGCAGCTGATCGCGCGTCACGCCGGCGTTGGAGATGAGGATGTCGAGACCATCGAGCGCTTCAGACGCCTGCTTGGGCAGCGCGTCGACGGCGTCGGAATCAGACAGGTTCGCCGGGGTGATCGCCGTGCGCTCACCCAATTCGGATGCCAGCGCTTCCAGCTTTTCCACCCGCGTGCCGGACAGGGCGACATGGGCGCCGGCGGCATGCAGTGCGCGGGCGATCTCAGACCCAAGGCCGCCCGTGGCGCCGGTGACGAGGGCTTTTTTTCCGGAAAGATCGAACATGTCTTTTATCCCTTAAGAGTGGCGGCGAAGGCGTCGAGCGAGGCTTGATCGGTCAGAGCGATCCCTTCGGCTTCCTTGATATGCCGCTTAAGCATGGTGACAAGGACTTTCGCCCCGGCCTCAGCAAAGCGGGTGACGCCCTGGCCATGCATCCAGTCGACGCTTTCGCGCCAGCGCACCTTGCCGGTGACTTGCTCGACCAGCTGAGCACGGATGACGTCCGGATCGCTGACCGCCTCAGCAGAGACGTTGGTGACGACCGGAACTTTGGGTGCGCTGATGGTTGCTTCGGCCAGCGCTTCGGCCATGGCGTCGGCGGCCGGCTGCATCAGCGGGCAGTGGAAGGGTGCGGAGACCGGCAGCGCCATCGCCTTGCGGACGCCCTGCTCCTTCGCCGCCGCCAAGGCGGCGTCGACGGCGGCCTTGGCGCCAGAGATTACGATTTGGCCCGGGGCGTTGTCATTGGCGATGGCGACCACGCCTTCGCTCGCGCCCGCCGCTACAGCCGCTTCAGCCTGGGCCTGGTCGGCTCCGAGCAGCGCCGCCATGGCGCCCTCACCGGCAGCGACCGCCTTTTGCATGGCCTGACCGCGCAGCTTGAGCAGCTTGGCCGTGCGCGCCAGGCGCAGCGAGCCCGCCGCACACAGCGCGGAGTATTCGCCCAGCGAATGGCCCGCGACGAATTTCGCAGCCGTGACGTCGACGCCGAACTCAGCTTCAAGCACCCGCATGACCGCAATCGAATTGGCCATGATCGCCGGCTGCGCGTTTTCGGTCAGGGTCAGCTCATCGCTCGGCCCCTCAGCCATCAGCGCGGACAGTTTCTGGCCCAGCGCCTCATCAACCTCGTCAAAGACCGCGCGCGCGACCGCGAATTCAGCGCTGAGCGCCTGGCCCATGCCGACAGCCTGGCTGCCCTGGCCCGGGAACGTGAATGCAAGCGCCATATCCGGCGTCCTCCCTTGCAATGTCTATTTTGGCGCGAGGTGTTAGACGGGTGGGCAAGGAGTGGCAAGGCCGGTGGCTCGCCCCAGAGCTCAGTCTAACGCTCTGGGCACCCGCGGCACCCCCATCGGGCACTCCAGCGCCGGACGATCCCAATCCGCCAAGTCCGCCGCCGCCTGGTAGGTTGTCTCAAGAAACTCCAGCAGCGCGGCTTCCGGGTCGGGTGCGGTGCGCACGGCCTCATAGGGTAGGACAAACTCACCCAGCTTCTCATGCCAATAGGCCGCCGCAGCGCCGACCTTGGCGTCTTTATAGGCCTCCGGTGACGGGTAGGCGTAGGCGTAAAACGCCGGCTCATCGACGCCGCCGCCCCCGCCCCAAAAACCGGCGGAACTCACCTCATGCGAATAGGCTTCGCGAGTGACATCGTCCGGCAAGGACGGGAAACCACCGGGATGGCGGGGAGCCGTGCGGCCTGAGAAACGCGTGACAGCCAGATCCAGACTGCCCCAGAAGAGATGCACAGGGCTGGACTTGCCCAAGAAGCCGGAGCGGAATTTCTCAAACACCGGCGCAATACTCGCCAGCGCGCGAAAGAAGTCGTGCGCAGCTGCGGGATCATACGCCCCCGGCTCCACCTGTTCCTGGAAGGGAATGGCGTCGGGCACCTCATTGGGCGCGGCATGCATCTCCACCGCCCCGCAATGGGGCTCGATGGCGAGCAGGAAGCGGCGGTGAAACTCCGCCACGCTCATCGGCTCCAGCTTAAAACCGGTGCGTTCGCCATGGGTGGAGAGCACCTCGAGCCTGTGATCGATGAAGTCGAACACCACCTCGTGGCCGCAGTCCGACCCCGGGATCAGACCCGTCGTAAGGCCGCGCGCATTCACATAAAGCGTGGCATGCCAGGAGTGGTTGATCCACGGCGACAGCGCCAGGCGCAGCTTGCCGACGATCTGGGTCCACATGTGGATGCTGGCGCCGGTGGCTCGCCAGCGCTGATAAGGAATGTCCGGCCAGTGGGTCATGGGGCGCTCCGTAAACGTCACAGCCGCATCCTAAGTCGCAGATGTGACGGCTTAAACCAGAGCCCCGGAAAACGCCTTTATCCCGGCTGGAACTAATCCGCCTTAGGATGGCCAGCGAAGGCCGACGAGCGCCTCACTCTTCTCCCACAGCGCAGCCGCCACGTCTTCCTTCAGCGCACGGCCGGCGATCGAGGCGTCACCGACCGGGCCCCCGGCATCCTGCCAGCCGGTCGGGCCGTAGTAGCCGCCGCTCTGGGCTTCCTCGCCCGCGGCCGCGAGTACGGTGGGGATGGCGCCCTTCTCAGCGGGCTGAGCCAGCAGCGCGTTGGTGATCTTGTAGATAAAATTAAGGAAGCCCGTCGGACCGGTGGATTGCAGCGCCGTCCCCGAATAGCCCGGATGACACGCGATAGAGCTGGCTTGCGAGCCCTTGGCCGCCAGGCGGCGCTGCAGCTCGAGCGCGAACATCAAATTGGCCAGCTTGCTCTGACAATAGGCGATGGTGGGGGAGTATCCCTGTTCCAGCATCAAGTCGTCGAGATGAATCTCGCCGTACTTATGCGCGACGCTGGACACCGTTACGATCCGGCCCGACGCCGCTTGCACACGATCGAGCAGCAGGCCGGTCCACAGGAAATGGCCCAGATGATTGCTGCCCAGCTGCAGCTCGAACCCGTCCTCGGTCTTCAGCTCTGGCGTCTGCATGATGCCGGCATTGTTGATCAAGCCGTCGATTTTCGAGTGGCTCGTCCGCACCTCTTCGGCCGCACGGCGAATTGAAGCCATGCTGGCGAGATCGAGGATCACCACGCCAGGCTCCGCGCCGGTCTCCGAGAGAATGCGCTGGGCTGCGGCCGCCGCCTTGTCCGGGTTGCGGCAAGCCAGCGTCACAGAGGCCCCGGCCCGCGCCAGCATGATCGCCGCTTCCAGACCGATCCCGGAATTGCCCCCGGTGATGATATAGCTGCGCCCCTCCAGAGGCGGCAGGCGATCCGGGGTCCAGTTGGTGACGGTGTGGGCGGCGGCCATATCAGAGCTCCAATCAGCGCAGTGTTAGACAGTCCAACGTCAAACCAGGGCTGGCAACACCACGCGGCGGCACAAATGCCCTTCCTTTGCTTGCCTCCATCCCCCGTTTCCCCTATATGCCAGCGCTTCACCGGCTGCGGTCCCCTGATCGCGGCCCGTTTCTCGTTGGTTTGAGATACGGGGATTAGGGGAACCGACGGAATGGAACGGCCCTTCGCTCCAGACCGCCGCAGCCTTCATTCAGAAGGGACGAAACGTCTGATGAATAAGTACGAACATGTCTTCATCACGCGTCCGGACGTATCTCCGGCGCAGATGGAGTCTTCGATTGAAGAGCTCAAAGCTCTGATCGAGGAAAAGGGCGGCAAGGTCCACAAGACCGAGTATTGGGGTCTTCGCACCCTCGCCTACCGGGTCAACAAGAACCGCAAGGGTCATTACGGCTACCTGGACATGGAAGCCGACAATGACGTCCTGGACGCGATCGACTTCAAACAGAAATACGCCGACGACGTCATGCGCCACATGACGGTGAAGGTGGATGACCTGACCGAAGAGCCCAGCGCCATTCTGCGCAAGGGTGATGATCGCAAGCGCCGTGAGCGCCGCTAGGAGGATCGAAAGCTATGTCTGACCTTTCTATCTCGAACATCCCTGCCCGCCGCGCGTTTCAGCGCCGCCGCAAGGTTTGCCCGTTCTCCGGCGAAAACGCGCCGAAGATCGATTACAAGGACATCAAGCTGCTTCAGCGCTACATGTCCGAGCGCGGCAAGATCGTGCCCTCGCGCATCACCGCCGTGTCGGCGAAGAAGCAGCGCGAGCTGTCCCGCGCCATCAAACGCGCGCGTGTTTTGGCCCTGCTGCCTTACGCAGTCGATTAAGGAGAAACGCCATGCAAGTCGTTCTTCTTGAACGTGTCGAAAAGCTGGGCGCTATCGGCGACGTCGTCGATGTGAAGCCGGGCTATGCGCGCAACTTCCTGCTGCCGCAGGAAAAAGCGCTGCGCGCCACCAAAGCCAATCTGGAGCGCTTTGAGCGCGAGCGCGAAGCGCTTGAAAAGCTCAACGCCGAGCGGGCTGAAAAGGCGCGCGGTGAAGGCGCACACCTCGACGGCGCCAGCTTCATCCTGATCCGTCAGGCGTCCGAAACCGGCCAGCTCTACGGTTCGGTGTCCACTCGCGACATCGCCGAAGCCGCCTCCACGGACAGCTTCCATGTCACCCGCGGCATGGTCGATCTTAATGATCCGATCAAAACGCTGGGCCTGCACGAAGTGCGTCTGAAGCTGCATGCTGAAGTCGACGTGATGGTCACCGTCAACGTGGCCCGCACCGAGGACGAGGCTGAGCGTCAGGCCGCTGGCGAAGACGTCATCCAGTCCGCCGCCGACGAAGACCGCGCCCTGGCTGAAGCCCAGGCCGCCGAGCTCTTCGAAGCCGGTGTTGAAGGCGAAGATGACGGCGAAGGGCGTGAAGCGCCTGAAGCGTCCGCTGAAGCCGAAGAGACCCCAGAAGACTAAGTCTTCGGCTGAGGTCTTGAGAGTTCGGGCGGCCCAGCGATGGGCCGCCCGTTTTCGTTTCAGACCTGAAACCAGGCTCAGACCGTCTCTTTTTCCTCGCGCAGGCGCTCAATGCGCAATTCCAGCCGCTTGATCTCCATGAGCAAGCGGTTGGTCTCCATTTGCGGCACTAGCATGGACTTGATCGTGAGAGAGAAGACCAGCGCGACCGCGCCCGGCAGCCCCCATCGCAGCGCATCCAGCACTTGCTCGGCCTGAAAGAAATTAAGGGCGCACCAGAGCCCGACCACGAACAATGCCGACTGGGCGATCATCATGATCCAGTGCACCCAGGCCATCCGGCCGGTGAACAGGCTGAAGGCCTGTTTGAAATAGCCTGGCTCGGTGCTCAGCTCCGCCAGGTCCGGGTCGGTGTCGCGCAGGCTCTGCGCGATCATTTTGTCGAGATCACTCATCAACGCCTCCTTCCAAAACCTCCGCCAGCTTGCGCCGGCCATGCATCAAGCGGGTCTTCACCGTGCCCGCAGGAACGTCGAGCACGACGGCGATCTCCGTCACGCTCATCTCTTCAAGGTGAAACAGCCATAGGGCCGCTTGCTGGGGTCCCGGCAGCCGTGTAAGCGCGCGTCTGACGCGCTCGCCATCCGCCTCGCGCTCGAGATCCTGGGCCTCCGGTTCCGGTTCGGCGGCCAGTCCGTCGATCAAGCGCCGCTCACCCTGACGGGTGCGTATCACGCGCGCACAGCGGCGCTGGACGATGCGAAACGCGAAGGCTGGAAAGGCTTCACTCGCCTTCAGGCGCGGCAAGCCTTTCAGGATGTCGATCCAGGCGTCTTGAACCGCGTCTTCGACCGCGCTGCGTTCGCCCAAGAGCCGCCAGGCCAGCCCGGCGAGCTTGGAATCCCAGCGCCGCACCAGCGCCTCACGCGCCTGGCGGTCACCTGCTCGCGCGGCGGCGGCGAGATAACTGTCCAGGCTGCGGTCCAGCGAAGCGCTCATGCGCCGTCTCCTTTCAGACAGGTAAGTGCCGCGGGCGCTCTGTTTGGTTCAAAGCGGACTACAGCGTTTTGCGGGATGGCTGGCGGAGCCCCGCGGCAGGGCGGCGCGTAATCATCACGCACGCGAGAAACATGACGTTATCCACAGCGATGATTCGCTAAGTCTATTCATTCATCTATGTGACAGCGGCTTGGCGGGTGAGACCAAACCCGAATTATGAGTCTTCCACAGAATCTGTGGATACTCTCGATCTGCCTGAGCGCCCTGTTCTTCGCTGAAAATTCGGCTAGCTAGAGTGCCATGACCGCCGAACTGACCCAATCCGACGCCCCTTTTGGCGAGCAAAGCGCTGCGGAAAGCGCCGCCCCGCCCCATAATATCGAAGCCGAGCAGGCCATTCTGGGCGCGCTCTTATACGATAACGACGTGTATCAGCGCGTCGGCGATTTTCTCAAACCCGATCATTTCTACGATCCGCTGCACGCGCGCATTTTTGAAAGCGCCAGCCAGCTGATCATCGCGGGCTCCCTCGCCGACGCGGTGGTGCTGCGCAGCCGGTTCGAGCGCGATCCCGGCATGGCGGAGATCGGCGGACCGGTTTATCTGGCCGATCTGATGCGCGAAGCGCCCGACGGCGCGAGCGCGGTGGAATACGGCAAGCTCATTTACGACCTCGCCCTGCGCCGCGAATTGATCCGCTTTGGCCAGGACGTCGCCCACACCGCCGAAGACAGCGTCGACGACATTCCCGCCACCAGCGTGTTGGAAGAGGCCGAGCGCGGCCTGTTCGCCCTGGCGGAGACCGGCGGTACGCAAAAATCCCTGCGCCCCTTCCACGAGGCGCTGGAAGAATCCATGAAGATGGCCAGCGCCGCTTACCAGCGCGGCGGCGGGCTGTCGGGCATCTCCACAGGGTTGAAAAGCCTCGACGCCAAGCTGGGCGGGCTGCACCGCTCCGACCTGATCATTCTGGCCGGCCGCCCGTCCATGGGCAAAACCTCGCTCGCCACCAATATCGCCTTCGCCGTCGCGCGCGCCTACCAGGCGGAAGAAGCTGTCGACGGCTCTCGCAAAACGCTCGATGGCGGCGTGGTGGCCTTCTTCTCTTTGGAGATGTCCAGCGAGCAGCTCGCCACGCGTCTGATCGCGGACTATTCGGGCATCTCCAGCTATCACATCCGCCAGGGCAAGATCGACGCGGCGCAGTTTGAAGACATCCGCGACGCGGTCCACGAGATCAACGAGATCCCGCTCTATATCGATGACACCGGTGGTCTCTCGATCGGGGCGCTGACCGCCCGTGCGCGCCGTTTGAAGCGCCGTTACGGGCTCGATTGCGTGGTGGTGGACTATCTTCAGCTGGTCACCGGCTCGTCGCGCACGGATAACCGGGTGCAGGAAATCTCCGAGGTGACCCAATCGCTCAAGGCGCTGGCCAAAGAGCTCAACGTGCCGGTCATCGCCCTATCCCAGCTGTCGCGTCAGGTTGAGAACAGGGACGATAAAAAGCCCCAGCTCTCCGACCTGCGGGAATCCGGCTCGATCGAGCAGGACGCCGACGTGGTGATGTTTGTCTACCGGGAAAGCTATTATCACGAGCGCATGGAGCCGAAGGAAGGCACCGAGCAGCATCTGGCCTGGGAAGACGAGATGCGGGAAATCCGCAATCAGGCGGACGTGATCATCGGCAAGCAGCGTCACGGCCCGATCGGCTCGGTGAAGGTCGCGTTTGATCCTGAGCGCACCAAATTCTCCGATCTGGACAGCTATGATCGCGGTAGCGGCTTCAACTAAGACAGCCAGACCGCAGACCAGGGGCAGACGCGCAGGCGCGTGCTAGCGATAATGGGGCTATGAGCCCTTCGCCCGCCCCCACCCGCGCCGCGCGCCTGATCGTTGATCTGAACGCCGTCGCCGCCAATTACCGGCACCTTCAGAGCTTGGCGCCGAGCAGCGCCATGGCGGCTGTCGTCAAGGCGAACGCCTATGGCCTGGGCGCAGCGGATCTCGCCCAGCGCCTCGCCCGCGAGGGCTGCAAAGAATTCTTCGTCGCGACGCCGGATGAAGGGGGCGCCCTGCGCGCAGCCCTGGGCGGCGACGCGGTTATCTGGGTGCTGAACGGCTTTGAGCCGGTCAGCGCAGACGCCTTTTCAAAGGCGCAGCTCCGCCCCGTCCTCAACAGCCCGGAACAAGTCGCTGCGTTTCGCGCGGCTGGATCGGACGCCGGCTTCGCCTTGCATGTCGACACCGGGATGAACCGGCTGGGCGTCAGCGCTGAGGACGCGGCGGCGCTGGCCGTGAGCGGTCTCCAACCCGGCCTGGTGATGAGCCATCTCGCCTGCTCCGAGGAATCCTCGCACCCGATGAACGCACAGCAACTTGGGCGTTTTCGGGCGATCGCGGCGCATTTCCCGACGGCGAAGCGCAGCCTTTCCAACACGGGCGGCGTTTATCTGGGTCAGGACTTCCATTTCGACCTCGGCCGCCCCGGCATCGGGCTCGCCGGCGCCACCGCCCGGCCCGGTCAAGCGCACGGCCTGACGCCGGCCGCGCGCCTGGAGGCGCCGATCCTGCAGCTCCATGCGCTGCAGCCGGGCGATACGGTGGGATATGGCTCCACCTTCATCGCCGAGCGCCCTCTGCTCGCCGCGACGGCGGCCGCGGGTTATGCCGACGGCCTGCCGCGGGCGCTTTCCAACACGGGCTGGGCCCGCGTGGGCGGGATCAAAGCGCCCATCCTGGGCCGGGTCTCCATGGACTTGGTGGTGCTCGACGTCACAGACGCAGAAGACGCCGCACGCGCCGGGGCGGCGGCTGAATTCCTCGGCCCTGACCTCGACGCCCTCGCGGCCGAGGCGGCGACCCTGCCCTATGAATTGCTCACCGGCATTGGCCCGGGCGTGGCGCGGGTGGCGGCCTAGTCCGCCTCAGGCGTTTTCAGCAGCGCCTCGGCGATTTGAGTCACTAGAGCCACGAACACGCCGATGCCCACCAACACATAGCCCATGGTGAAAATCTTCCCGGCGTTGGTCAGCGGGTGCAGATCGCCATAACCGACCGTGGACAGGGTGATGACGCTGAAATACGCCGCATCCACCCAGCTCCACCCCTCCACGCCGCGGTAGAACAGCGTTCCGGACAGCGCGGTTATGCCGGCGAGGATCAGCGTGCCGCGAAACGCCGGCTGGACCCAACAGCGCACGATGGCCCGGCCCAGACGTATGAAAACAAGAAAGAAGGACAGCATCGCTTGCTCCTGTAGACGCTTGAGACGCAGTCGCGGCGCGTGATCTGCACCGTCCAACCGAAGCGAATCACCGCGCACTTATGATATGACAGTCTGCACCTAAGGGAGTCGTCTGCGTGCCCAAATCCGCCACCGTTTTCGTTTGCCAGTCTTGCGGCGCCGTCCACGCCAAGTGGGCGGGGCAGTGTTCTGATTGCGGATCATGGAACACGCTGGTGGAGGAATCCGGCGCGTCCGCGCCCTTGGGCGGCGGCTCAAAAGCGGCGCCGGCGCGCTCGGGCCGCCGCTCCAAGCTGGAGCTGGTGGATCTCGGCAGCGAGACCGAGGACCCCAGCCGCTTTGAAACCGGCTTGGCCGAGCTGGACCGAGTCGCCGGCGGCGGGCTGGTGCCGGGCTCGGCGGTCCTGGTGGGCGGCGATCCCGGGATTGGCAAATCCACGCTGCTGCTGCAGGCGGTCGCTCGGCTTGCGCTGGCGGGCGCTAAGGCGGTTTACGTCTCCGGCGAAGAAGCCGCCGACCAGGTCCGGCGCCGCGCGCGGCGCCTGGGCCTTGCTGATGCGCCGGTGGCTCTGGCGGCGGAAACCTCTCTGGAGGTTATTCTCGACGGCCTTAAGAAAGAAAATCCCGACATCGCGGTGATCGATTCGGTGCAGACGCTATGGTCGGACCAGCTGGCCGCGGCGCCCGGCACCGTGGCCCAGGTCCGCGCCTGCGCCCAGGAATTGGTGCGGTTTGCGAAAAAGAGAAATACCGCCGTGATCCTCGTCGGCCACGTCACCAAGGACGGCCAAATCGCCGGCCCGCGGGTTGTCGAGCACATGGTCGACGCGGTGCTCTATTTTGAGGGTGAGCGCTCCCACCAATTCCGCATTCTGCGCGCCGTGAAGAACCGCTTCGGCCCGACCGATGAGATCGGCGTGTTTGAAATGGCCGACGCCGGCCTGCAGGAAGTGGCTAATCCATCAGCGCTTTTCCTCGACGGCCGAGGCGAGCACGCCTCGGGCGCCGCGGTGTTCGCGGGCATGGAAGGCACGCGTCCGGTGCTCACCGAAATCCAGGCTTTAGTGGCGCCGGCCGCCTTCGGCACGCCGCGCCGCGCGGTTGTGGGCTGGGATAATGGTCGCCTGGCCATGGTGCTCGCCGTTCTGGAAGCACGCTGCGGTCTTGGCTTTGGGGGGCGCGACGTCTATTTGAACGTCGCTGGCGGTCTCAAAATCGCCGAGCCTGCAGCAGATTTAGCGGTGGCGGCGGCGTTGATCTCTTCCTATCTCGACACAGCCTTGCCCAGCGATTGCGCCGCCTTTGGCGAAATATCGCTGTCGGGTGATGTGCGCCCGGTTGGCCGGGCGGATGCGCGATTGAAGGAAGCCAAGAAGCTCGGCTTCACCAAAGCGCTGACACCGGGCGGGGCTGAGCTGGCTGGGATGGATATAACGGCGGTCGACACGGTTCAGGCGCTGGTGCGCCGATTGGGTCAAGACGCCGCCTGAAGGCGGAGCGGCGAAGGGATCACGGAATGGATCAAGGCTTGATCGGATTTGACCTCTTCGCGCTGGGCGTTCTTTTCATCTCCGGCGTCATGGCGTTGATGCGCGGCTTTGTGCGCGAGGCGCTCACCGTCACCGCCTTTGTTGCGGCCGCTTTGGCGGCGCTGTGGACGCGCCCGGTCTTCGCCGGCCTGCTGATTGAGATCGTCGGGTCCGGCCTGATCGCGAACCTGGTCGCCATGGCGGCCGTCTTCCTGCTGGTCTATCTGGCGGTCAGCTTCGTCACCAGCTCGCTCCAAAAGAACGTGAAAAGCGGTGAAGACGTCACCGTGATCGACCGCACGCTGGGCTTTGTGTTCGGCCTGGTGCGCGGCCTGGTCCTGCTTGGCCTGCTGGTGCTGGTCGTGAAAAACACCATGCCGGGCGCCAATCCGGCCTGGCTGACGGGCGCGCGCATCTATCCGCTGGCGGAAGCCAGCGCCCAACTTCTTCAAACTCTCGCCCCTGACGGAAGCTGGGTGGCGAGCCAGCCCGATGACCCGATCGCGCGCGAACTTGAGCGCATCAATGAGGATGAAGGCCAATGAGTGCGATGACTCTCACCTACGATCCCATGACCGACCGCCCGCAGGAAGAATGCGGCGTGTTCGGGGTGCGCGGGGCTGACGAAGCCTCCGTGCTCGTCGCCTTCGGTCTGCACGCGCTGCAGCACCGTGGGCAGGAAGCCTGCGGGATCACCAGCTACAACGAGGGGCGCTTCCACTCCGAACGCCATCTGGGCCTGGTGGGTGAGCATTTCACCGATCCTGATCGGATGAAATCCCTGACCGGATCCATGGCGATCGGCCATGTGCGCTATTCCACCTCCGGCGCGCCGGTGCTGCGCAATGTTCAACCGCTTTACGCCGATGTCCGTGGCGGCGGCGTGGCGCTGGCCCATAACGGCAATCTGACCAATGCACGCGCCTTGCGCGAAGAGCTGGTCCATGGCGGCGCGATCTTCCAATCCACCTCCGACACTGAGGTGATCCTGCAACTCGCCGCGCGGTCGAAGAAAGCCAAGGCGGTCAACCGCATCATCGCGGCGCTGGGCCAGGTTCAAGGCGCCTTCGCCCTGGTGGCGATGACAAATGACCAGCTGATCGGCGCGCGCGATCCGCTGGGCATTCGGCCGCTGGTGATGGGCAAGCTGGACGAGGCGATCATTTTCGCGTCGGAAACCTGTGCGCTGGACATGATCGGTGCGGAATTCGTCCGCGAAGTGCAGCCTGGCGAGGTGGTCATCGTGTCGGACGACGGGATCGTGTCCAAGCAATTCGCCCCGGAACGGCCCGCACGCACATGCGCCTTTGAATACATCTATTTCGCGCGCCCCGATTCCATCATCGATGGCATTTCCGTTTATGAAGCGCGCAAGCGTATGGGCCAGCGCCTGGCCCAGGAAACACCGGCCGATATCGATGTGGTGGTGCCGGTGCCCGATTCCGGCATGGCGGCGGCCCTTGGCTATGCCGAGGAGATCGGCAAGCCGTTCGACCTAGGCATCATCCGGTCTCACTTTGTCGGCCGCACCTTCATTCAGCCCACTCAGGCCAAGCGCGATCTTGGCGTTCGCCGCAAGCACGCGGCCAATCCAGCGGCTCTGCGCGGCAAAAAAGTGCTGCTCGTCGACGACAGCGTCGTGCGCGGCACGACCTCGAAGAAGATCGTCAAAATGGTGCGTGAAGCCGGCGCCACGGAAGTGCATTTCCGCTCCGCCTGTCCGCCGATCACCCATCCTGACTTCTACGGCATCGATATGCCGATGCGCGAAGAATTGATGGCCGCCAGCCATGAACCGGAAAAGATGGCCTCCATGCTGGGCACTGACAGCTTGGGCTTTTTGTCCGTGGATGGCCTTTACTGGGCGGTGCGCAATGAAATGCGCAACCCCGACGATCCGCAACTCGCCGACCATTATTTCACCGGCGATTATCCCACCCGACTTGTCGACCGCGATCGTGCGCGCTCGAACAAGGATCAACAGCTCTCACTTCTGGTAGACGCATGACAGAAACTTCGCCGATGACCGGCCGCGTAGCGCTTGTAACCGGCGCTTCGCGCGGCCTGGGCTACGCCATTTGCAAAAAACTCGCCGCCGAAGGCGCCCATGTCATCGCCGTGGCGCGCACCCAAGGCGGGCTTGAAGACCTCGACGATGAGATCCGAAAAATGGGCGGCGCCTGCACCATCGTGCCGATGGATCTGCAAACCCCCGACGGGATCGAAAAGCTGTCCGAGATTGTCGCCGAACGCTGGGGCAAGCTGGATGCGCTGGTGGTCAACGCCGGCGTGCTGGGCATCATCACGCCGACCGCACAGCTGACCTCGAAAGTCTGGAATGAAGTCCTGTCGGTGAACCTGATCGCGCCAGCCCGCTTCATCCGCGCGTTCGAGCCGCTGTTGAAAGCCTCCGACGCGGGCCGGGCCGTGTTCACCACCTCCGGCGTCGGAAGCCGCCGGGCGAAAGCGTTCTGGGCGGCCTATGGCGCCTCCAAGGCCGGGCTCGACAATCTTGTCCAAGCCTGGGCGGAAGAATTGGCCGACAGCACGGTGCGCGCCAATCTGGTCAATCCGGGCACGGTGCGCACCCGCATGCGCGCCAAGGCCGCCCCTGGCGAAGACCCGATGAGCCTGCCTCATCCCGATGAGATCGCCCCGGTCTTCGTGAGCCTTTGCTTGCCCAGCGAGACCCGCACCGGCGAGATCATCGACGCCCAGTAGGCGGCGAAAAAGCGTTCAGGCATTGCAGCGCCCTGCTAAAGCGGGGAAAAATCACGCCCATGGCTGAACGCTCGCACCATATCCTGGTCGTCGACGACGACGACCGCATCCGCGATCTGCTCGCCCGCTTCCTGCGCGAGCGCGATTTGCGGGTCAGCACGGCGCCGGATGGCGCCGGGGCCTTGGCGCTGGCCGAACAGATGCAGTTCGACCTGGTCATCCTGGATGTGATGATGCCGGGTCTGGACGGCTTTGAAGTCACCTCCAAGCTGCGCGAGAGCGGCCAGACGCCCATCCTGCTGCTCACCGCGCGCGGTGAGCCGGCCGACCGCATCAAGGGCCTATCGCTGGGCGCGGACGATTATCTCGCCAAACCCTTCGAGCCCGAGGAGTTGATCCTGCGTGTGCAAGCCATCTTGCGCCGCAGCTTGCCGCAAATGCGCGGGCCGGAGGCGGTGCGCTTTGGCGACTGGCGTTTTGATCTGATCGCCGCCCAGCTTGATCGCGACGGCGCCCCGGTGCGCCTGACCGGCGGGGAGGCCGCGCTATTGTCCGCCCTCGCCGCCCAGCCCGGGGAGACCGTCTCGCGCGCCGCTCTGGCGGAACGCGCGGGCGGAGAAGCCGGCGAACGGGCGGTGGACGTCCAGATCACCCGACTGCGCCGCAAGATCGAAGCCGACCCCAAAGCGCCGCTGCACATCCAAACCGTGCGCGGGGAAGGCTATAAGCTGATCGCTCAGCCTGAATTTCGCCGGCCATCGGTCTAAGTTATGAATCTCGGCATCAAACGCTTCCTGCCCAAAGGGCTGTTCCAGCGCTCGCTGCTGATCATCGTATTGCCAGTCGCTCTGATGCAAGCCGCGGTCACCTGGGCGTTCTTTGAACAGCACTGGCAAACCACCACGGCGCGCCTGTCCGAGAGCGTGGCCGGCGATATCGCCATGGTGGTCAGTCTGTATCAGCGTGGCGGCGGCGCGGAGTTCGACGCCACCGCCCAGGCCGTCTTCGACACGACCGGGCTGAGCGTAGATCTCCGCGAAGATGATCTCTTGCCGACCAGCCGGCGCTCGGCCTTTTTCCGGGTGCTGGACCGCACCTTGCGCCGCTCGTTAACCGCCCGACTGGACCAGGATTTCTGGTTCGACACCACGCGGTATCCCGAATATGTCGACATCCGCGTTCAGGTCGATGGCGGTGTTCTGCGCTTCATCGCAGTGCGCGATCGCGTGTTCGCGACCACCGGTCATATCTTCGTGCTCTGGCTGTTCGGCGCGAGTGCGCTGCTCACCGCCGTGGCGGTGATCTTCATCCGCAATCAGGTCAAACCGATCCGCCAGCTCGCCGAAGCCGCCGACGCCTTTGGCCGCGGCCAGGATGCAGAGCGATTCAAACCGGCCGGAGCCCGGGAGGTGCGCCAAGCCGCTCACGCCTTTCTGGACATGCGCGCCCGGCTCAGAAAACAGCTCGAACAGCGCACGCAATTGCTCGCCGGCGTCAGCCATGATTTGCGCACGCCCCTCACCCGCCTGCGCCTGCAACTGGCCTTAATGCCCGATAGCGAGGAGCGAAAAGCCGCGCAACGCGACCTCGCGGAGATGGAGAACGCGCTGGAGGAGTATCTCGCCTTCGCCCGTGGCCAGGCCGGAGAAGAGCAAGGCCCGATCGACCTGACAGTTCTGTGCGAAACCCTCGGCGACAATGCGGCGCGCCAGGGCGTCGACCTTCAGCTCGACCTTGAAGAAGGCCTGGTGATCCAGGGCCGCGAAGGCGCGCTCAAACGGGCCTTCTCCAACCTGGTGTCCAACGCTGCGGCACATGCTGAAGAGGTGACGCTCACCTTGCGTCGCTCAGGCCAGCGCGCCGAAATTATGATCGACGATAATGGTCCCGGCATCGCGCCCGAGGATCGCGAGGAAGCCTTCAAGCCCTTCTCCCGTCTCGATGAGGCTCGCAACGCGAACCGGACTGGTGTCGGCCTGGGCTTGGCCATCGCACGTGACACGGTGCGCGGCCATGGCGGCGAAGTACGGCTGGAGGACTCGCCGCTTGGCGGCTTGAGAGCGCGGGTCAGCCTGCCCGTCTAGCCGCAAACCACGCCGCCTGACCCGCATGCACGACGTCGTAAACAGACGCAAACAGCTGGCCTGCTTCTTGCGCCGGGGCGTTCGGAGTGTTCTGACGGAGGAATGGCCATGCGCGCGTCTGCCTGGTTCAGTCTGGTTTTTGCGATGGCGCTGCTGGTGTTCGGCGGCGGCGAGGCGTCGGCGCAGGCGTTGGGGCCGGAGAACCGCGCCTATGCGGTGGACACCGCCGAGGGGCGCTTTACGGCGCAGTTCCGGTCCAATGGCCGTTATGAGGACAGCCGCGGCGCGCGCGGCAGCTGGAGCTTTGACGGCCGGTCCTTATGCATGCTCGTTCGCATTCCATATGAGAGCGAATATGAGGTCTGCGCCCCTTGGGTGGATCTGCGCATCGGCCAGGCGATGTTGACCAATGATTGGACGCCGGACCGCTCGCTCGCGCGGGTCACGCGGATCGAGTAAAGCCCGGACAGACACAAAAAAGCCTGATAGCGTGTGATACTCGCAGTTTGGGGACTGCGCAGAATGAGTGCTTAGAGGGGACTTTTCATGGGTAGCATTTTCGCCCGGACGACGACGGCGACCTTCACCATTTTTCTCGCCTTCCTGTTGTCCTACGCCATGCTGATTGGACTGGCGCTGGTCTCGCCGACCTCGCTGAACTGGCTGCTGGACGGGGCGGAGCTTGTCGAAGACGCCGTCACCCATACCGCCCTGCCCGACCAGTATAATAACTGGCTGCGTATCTTTGTCGGCGAAGAGCAAATCCTCTTCCTCTTCTTCGCCGTGCTCGCGCGCATCATCATCGCTTTGGTCGCCAGTTCCTTTATGGCGGCGTTCAAGGGCCGGGTTTAAAGCCTTCGCCACCGCACACCATTGACCCTCGGGGCGCGCACGGCTGTTATGCCGCCGCATAACAAACCCTTGGGGAGATCCACATGCTTCGCACTGTCTTCACCGCCCTGGCTGCGGCGGGCCTTGTGGCGTCCGCCGGCCTGGCCGACGACCATGAAACGCCTGAGCCGCGCACCTGGGAGACGCGCTCGCAAATCACCGCCGATGGTGAGCGTATTCGCTATCGCGTGATCGCGGGGGAGACCTTCCTGCGCGACGATGAAGGCACGCCCACCGCCTCCATCTTCTCCACCACCTATCTGCGCGAAGGCGTGGAAGATCCCACCACGCGGCCGGTGGCCTTCATCTTCAATGGCGGTCCGGGCTCAGCCTCGTTGTGGCTGCATATGGGCGTGTTCGGCCCCAAGCGGGTCGTGCTCCCGTCCAACGCCGAAGACGACGGCGCCGCCCCCTTTGATATTCGCGAAAACCCCGAAAGCCTGATTGACGAAGCCGACATGGTCTTCATCGATCCGGTCGGCACCGGCTGG
This sequence comes from uncultured Oceanicaulis sp., assembly GCA_964484345.1. Lineage (GTDB taxonomy): Bacteria > Pseudomonadota > Alphaproteobacteria > Caulobacterales > Maricaulaceae > Oceanicaulis. The sequence continues at coordinate 18,943 of CAZAGE010000020.1, forward strand.
TCGCGCGCCCTGGGCGAGACCGATCCGACCGAAGTGTTTTGGGGCGTGGATGAAGACGCCGCCTCGATCGCGGAATTCATTCGCCGCTGGTTGGCCGAGAACCGCCGCTGGAACTCGCCGAAATATCTGATTGGCGAAAGCTATGGCACCACCCGCATCGGCGCGCTGATGCGCCAGCTGGAAGCCGGCTGGAATGACGTCTCGATCAATGGCGTCGTGCTGGTCTCCGTGGTTCTCGACTTCAGCCTCGACCACACCGCGCCGGGCAATGATATCGGCTTTATCGGCCTGTTCCCCGGCTATGCCGCCACCGGCTGGTATCACGAGACGGTCGACCGCTCGGCCTGGAACAACGACTACGACGCCTTCCTGCAGGATTCGCGCGACTTCGCGGTCGACGAGTTGCTGCCGGCCCTGGTGCGCGGTCATACTCTGCCAGACGCCGATCGCGCCGCGATCATTAGGCGCTATTCCGAGCTGACGGGCTTGTCAGAGCTCTATCTGGACCGCTCCGATTTCCGGGTGACGCTGTCGCAATTCCGCACCGAAATCCTGCGCGATCGCGGGCTTTCCGTGGGACGGTTTGACAGCCGCTTCACCGGCGTTGAACCCACCGGCATCTCTGACCGTCCCGAAGGCGATCCGTCCGGCTACGGCATTGATGGCGGCTACACCGCCTCCATGCTGGACTATTTCACCCGCGATCTGGGCGTGGAGATCACCGATCCCTACACCACGCTGGGCGGCGTGCGGGAATGGAATTGGGATGCGGGCCCGGCGGGCGGCGAAAATTCCTACGTCAACGTTTCGCCCTGGCTGGAGCGGGCGATGCGCCAAAACCGCGATCTGCGGGTTCTGGCGACCAACGGGATCTATGATCTCGCCACGCCCTTTTTCGCCACCGAGATGACCTTCAATCGCCCCGGCTATTATGATCAGGACCGCATCACCCTGACCTATTATCCGGCCGGTCACATGATGTATCTGCACCAGCCGAGCATCGAACAGCTGGCCATCGATGTCAGAGATTTCATCGAGTAGGCGCTCATCGCTCCAATTCCCTCCCCTTGATGGGGAGGGTGTCGGTGCAGCCGACGGGTGGGGCGGAGATCATCAAGCGCTCGCGCGCGCGTTGAGGCTTCACCCCCACCCGTTCCAGGCTTCGCCTGGCCCACCCTCCCCACAAGGGGGAGGGAAAGCGCCCCATCCAAGACTGACGTCCTAGCCTTTCGCGTAAGGGTTTTTCTGGCCCTTCACGATCAAACGGATGGGCACGCCGGGCAATTCGAACGCTTCGCGCAGCCCGTTGACCAGATAGCGCTTATAGCTTTCCGGCAGATGCGCGGCGCGGCTCGCCATCAACACGAAGGTCGGCGGGCGGGCTTTGGTTTGGCTCAAATAGCGCGGCTTGACCCGCTTGCCGTCGACGGCCGGCGGCGGGTGGCGCTGGGTCATCTCGGCGAGCCAATCATTAAGATCGCGCGTCTTCACCTTGGCGCACCAGTTGCGATGCAAACCGGCGACCGCCGGCATGATGCGATCCAGCCCGCGCCCGGTGACCCCTGACACCGCAATCAGCGGCGCGCCTTTTACTTGCGGCAGCAGACGTTCGAACTTCTCGCGCAGTTCGGCCATTTTGGCCTGCTTGTCCTCGACCAGGTCCCATTTGGACACCAGGACGATCAAGCCCCGGCCTTCCTGAACCACGCGGTCAGCGATGGAGAGGTCCTGTTTCTCGAACGGCGCGTCGGCTTCGGTGAGCAGCAGGACGACCTCGGCGAACTTGATGGCGCGCAGCGTGTCAGCCGCGCTCATCCGTTCAAGCCGGTCATCGACCTTGCCGCGTTTGCGCAATCCGGCGGTGTCGTGGAGGCGCACCTTGCGGCCTTCCCACTCCCATTCGACGGCAATGGCGTCGCGCGTCAGGCCCGCCTCCGGCCCGGTGATCAGACGTTCCTGGCCGATCATGGCATTGACCAGCGTGGACTTGCCGGCGTTGGGACGGCCGACGACCGCGATGCGCAGCGGCGCCTTGTGATCGTCGGGATCATAGTCTTGCTCGAGGTCGACCTCCTCGTCGTCGACTTCGGTCTCCAGCGTGGAGATCAGCGCGGCGTAAAGATCGCCCATACCCTCGCCATGGGCCGCCGAGACCGGGATCGGATCGCCCAGGCCCAGCGCCCAGGCGTCAGTGACCCCGCCCTCGCCTTTTGAGCCTTCGCACTTATTGACCGCCAGAAGGACCGGCTTGTCGGACTTGCGTAGGATTTCAGCAAAGCGCTGGTCCATGGCGGTGACGCCTTCGCGGCCATCGATCAGGAAGACGCAGACATCAGCCTCGTCCAACGCGGCTTCGGTCTGAGCGCGCATGCGCGCTTCGATCCCGGCCTTTTCATCCTCATAGCCGGCGGTGTCGATCAGGCGTAGGTTCAGGTCGCCGATCCGGCCGCGGGCCTGGCGGCGGTCGCGCGTGACGCCGGGACGGTCGTCGACAATCGCCAACGGCTTGCCGGCCAGGCGATTAAACAGGGTCGATTTGCCCACATTGGGCCGTCCGACGATGGCGAGGGCAGGCAGGCGAGACACGAGGGCGGCTCCAGACGACGAAGACCCCGCCGCGTACGCCGCAGCGGGGTTTTTAAACTGAGATCGCCTTAAGTGCGCCTTTAGCGCAGCGCAATCAAGCGTCCCTCGTCAGTGAGGATCACCACGGTCTCCTCCGCGATCACCGGCGCGATGAAGACGGGGTCGCCCAGATCACGGTCACCGATCCGGTCGCCGGTCGTTGGGTCCAGGAAGACCAGCTCGCCTTCAGAGCTCGCCAAAACCAGCCGGCCACCAGCCATAACCGGCCCCGCCCAGCTGACCCGGTCGCGGCGACGGCGCTCATTTTTAAAGGCCGGCAATTGCGTGATCCAGCGCACCGCGCCCGTATCGCGCTGGATCGCGGCCACTTGGGCGTCGACAGTCACCAGGAAGAGGTAGTTCCCAACCAGAGCCGGCGCATGCAGGCCGCCTGCAGGCAACGTCCAAACCTGTTCGCCGGAACGCAGGTCAAACGCCGCCATGATGCCGGAATGGCTGAGCGCATACGCGCGATCACCCAAAATGACCGGGCTGGCGGCGATATCGTTGATCGAGGACAGCGGCGTCAGACCGCCGGTCCGCGTCAGGCTGTCTGACCACAAAACCGTCCCGTTCTGAGCGCGGAGAGCAACGATTTCACCGGAGGTGAAGGGCGCAAGCACCGTTTCACCCAACACGGCCGGGCTCGGCGCCGTTATGAGGCGGGCGGTTTCCGCGATCGAGCGGTAGGTCCACAGCACCTCGCCGTCCTGGGCGTCGAGGGCGATGAGCTCGTTGTCGTCGGTGCCCAAAAAGACCCGGCCATCGGCGATCGTGGGCGCGGTATGGAAGGGCGTCAGCGCTGTTTGGCGCCAGATTTCCTCGCCGGTTTCGGCGTCCAGCGCGACGATGAATTTGCCCCCGGAGTGAGCGAAAATCCGTCCATTGTCCCAGGCGACGGCGCCGCCGAAAGTTAGAACCCGGTCCCCGCGACCGATGAAGGGAATGAAGCTGTCATTTCTGGCTTCAAACTCCACACCACGCAGGCGGGTCGCCCAAATCTCATCACCATCGGACAGCGCATGGGCGGACACGCGGCCTTCTGCATCAATGGTGTAGACGACGCCGTCCGCGATCACCGGGCGGGCGTTGATGCGGCGGTCATTATTCGACCCCTCGCCCACACGTGTACGCCAGACGCGGTCAATGCCGCCGCTGGCTTCGGTGTGCTGCATCGCGTGAGTCGGATACCCGTCAGCCTGGGGCCAGGCGGTGTTCACATAGGCGCGCGGCAGAACGATGGCTCCCGCGTCGTCATTGACGCTCAGCCGATCTTCCAGTTCCAGAACCGAGATGCGCTCCGATTGCGCCGGCGCATCCGGATCATCGGTTTCCCGATCGAACGGATTGAGATTGGCGATCCGTTCGCCGGCGCCGCAGCCGGCCAGCACAAAGCTGGCCGCAAGCGCCATCAGAAAAGTTGAACGTTGAGCGCTCACTGGCCGCCCTCCTCGGTGTCATTCGCCGGAGCCTCGGAAGCGCCCTCAGCATCCTCAGACGGCTCTGCAGGCGCCGGTTCGGCGGGCGCGTCCGTAACCGGCTCGGCGACTTGCGGCGCGTTCTGGCGGATAAAGACCAGCGCCTCGCCAGCCCGCCGCGAGACGCCCGGCGGCGCATCCAGCGAGATCGCCAGAAGCTCATACTCCGCCCGCGCCTCTTCCCAGCGCTCGTCGCGCATGGCGGCGGCGGCCATCAGTTCGCGCGCCAAGGCGCCGAACAGGGCGTCGCCCTCGGTCAACGGGGTCAAGCGCACGCTCAAATCGTCGTAGGACAGCGTGTCGAACAGGGCGAGCCCGGCCTTGTACTGAGCCAACTGACGAGTAAGCGGTTCCGGCGAGCGGGCCGCCGCCTGCTCGAAAAAGCGCGCCGCATCGTCGGGGCGGTTCTCCGCGATGGCGATCTCGCCTTGGCGCATCAGCGACAGCGTCGCATATCCGCGCGGACCGCTTTCCGCCATCTCAGCAAACGCCGCGTCAGCGCCGCTCAGATCGCCCTCTTCAAACAGCTGGGCTGCAGCGATGAATTGATCAGACGCCGCTTCAGCCGCGCTCGTGCTGCGCCAATCCCAGAACTGATAGCCCGCCACGCCGATCACAATCGCCGCAGCGCCGCCGCCAACCCACGGGCCCCACTGGCGCAAGAGCGACTGATATCGCTCGCGCCGTAATTCTTCTTCGACTTCGTCGAAAACGTCGACCAATGTCGCGCTCCGCCATTAAAAAACCAGATATTGCGCCGGACCCTAGCCGCGCCTTGATCGCCGGGCAACAGACCGGCGCCGTATCAGGCTTTGCGCGCCTTGTAGACCTGGTCTGGGCCCGGGAAGGCGCGGGTGCGAACCTCGTCGGCATAGGCCTTTACGCCAGCCTCCATCTCAGACTTCAGATCCGCATAGCGCTTCACGAAACGCGGGGTCCAATCGAACAGACCCATCATGTCCTGGGTGACCAGGATTTGCCCGTCGCAGCTGGCCGAGGCGCCGATGCCGATGGTCGGCGCTTTCACCCGCTGCGTGATCTCCTCGGCGAGATCTTCGGCCACACCCTCAATGACGATGGCGAAGGCGCCCGCTTCATCGGTCGCGATGGCCTCTTCGATCACTTTGTTGCGCGAGGCGTCGTCGCGGCCTTTGGCCTTGAACCCGCCCTCCGCCAGCGCGGCTTGCGGGCGAAGGCCGACATGGCCCACCACCGGGATGGCGCGTTCCGCGAGATAGCGGATGGTCTCGGCGACATAGACGCCGCTTTCCACCTTCACCGCCTGACAGCCGGTTTCCTGCAGCACGCGCGCGGCGTTGTCGAACGCCTGTTCTTTGGACCGCTCATAGGAGGAAAATGGCATGTCCACGCAGACCAACGCCCGGTTCGAGCCACGCATCACGGCCTGGCCATGCAGAATCATCATGTCGAGCGTCACGCCGATGGTATTGGGCAGGCCATGAACGACCATGCCGACCGAATCGCCCACCAGAAGCAGATCGCAATGCGGATCGAGCAGCTTGGCCATCGGTGCGTCATAGGCGGTCAGGCAAACCAAAGGCTCGCCATCCTTGCGCGCGCGGATGTCCGGCGGCGTGATGCGTTTTTGAGATTGGGTCTGGGCAGACATGAAAACGGGCCCTTCCGGTAACGTCAGGCCCGCACAGTATTCAATTTTCGCAGGTGCACAAATCGGATGCGCTGCGGTTCTAGATCGCCAGACGCCCCTTAGGGACAATCCAGACGACACCCAGCGCGAGCACCGCGAACAAGCCCGATACGATCGCTTCGGGCCCCATAAAACTCGCAGCCTGACCCGCCACGCCGCTCATCTGGGACAAGGGGCCGGAGATGATGGTTTCAAGTTGGGTGCCCGCGACGGCCGAGCCGGTCGCGCCTGCGCCGCCGAGGGCCAGCAAACGCGTGCGGTCCGGCTTTCCCAGCGCCCCCATGACTTGGCTCGTAAAGAGCGGGTCTTCAGCCGGGGTCGCTTCATCGAACATGGCCTGGAGCTCGGCCTCGAACGGATCATTCCCGTCCATCGGCTCGTCGGCGATATGGGCGTTGTCGTCAGTCATGCCGCCTGCTCCTTCTTCTCAAACCACGCCTTCAGCTTGGCGCGTCCTCTATTAACATGGCTCTTCACAGTGCCGAGGGGAAGCCCGACCGCGTCCGCGGCTTCAGAGTGGGACATCCCGCCTGCATAGCACATCACCACACAGGTGCGTTCTTCTTCCCCCAGCGTCGCCAGGGCCCGATCGAGATCCACCTTGGCGCCGGGAGCGCCGGGATTGACGGCGGTCTCCGCCGGTTCGGCCTGCAAACGCTCCAACGCCTTGTCGGCGGCTTTGCGTTTGCGCGCGCTCATCAGGAACTGGGTATAGGCGATCTTGCAAAGCCAGGCTTTGAAGGACCCAGATCCTGAAAAGGTTGATATCTTCTCATACGCCTTCACGAAGGTGTCCTGGGCGATATCGTCGGCGAGGGCGTGATTACGGCACAGGCGCATCAGCAATCCGCGAACCGCCTGCTGGTGACGGCCGACCAGGGCGGAGAAGGCCCGCTGGTCCTGGCCGGCCATCACCAGCGCGATCAGTTCTGCATCACTGGGCGTCATGCCCGTACTCCCGCCCGATCACGGTGCCTTAAGCGTCCGCGTCGTCTTTCTTCTTAAACAGGCCAAACGCCAACAGCACGATTCCGATAAAGCCCGGGAAGGACGCCACGGCGACCATAATCGGGAAGGCTTCAGCGGCGTCGCCGGAATCTACAGTGCTGATCGCCCAACCGAGCGTAATGAAACCGGCTGCGACCGCAATCAGAATGGCGCCGGCTTTCAAATCGCCGTTGCGGTTGGGCTTTTGCGGCATGCCCAGCGCCTTGATCGTGTCCGGATCGAGCTGCTGACCATTGCGCGACGCTTCGCGCACCGTCTCAAGGACCGCCGCGCGGTTCTTGGAGTTGAAGAAGAACACGATCCCGACGATGAACACGGCCATCAAGAACGGGGCGAGCGGGATTAGCATTTCCATGTTTGACCTCCAGCAACCGGCCCATTCATTGGACCGTTGCTATCTAGATGCCAGGGGGTGTGGTTTCGGATGCAAAGCCGATCACCGCAACCCCAAAAAACTGCATGTGGAAGAGTGCGAGCAGCGTCGCCGCACCCAAACCGACAATAATTGCGACCAAATCGGCCCACCAGCTGCCTGGACGATCAAACGCGCCGCCGCGCGCGTAAAGATCGATCAGCAAGATCACCGACCAGACGAAGAAGCCGCCGAACAGCGCCATAGAGGCCACTTCGCCATTAGCCAGCAAATGACTGCCCGACCACAGCGCGACCGCGAGCGTCATCGGGTGACGTGTCAAAGAGCGGATATGGCTGGGCAGATAGGTCGCCACCAACAAGATCATGGCCAGCGGGATCGCGACCAGCGCGACCATGCGCGACCATTCCGGCGGGTTCCAGACATTCGCAGACGGATGGGCGAGGATGTGACCATAAACGATCAGCGCCAGGCCGATGGCAGAGACGATGGAATAAAAGGCGGCGTAAAGTGGTTCGCCGATAGCGCGGATCATCACCGCGCGCAGGCCGATGATCCGGCTTGCATGCACGCCGAGAAAGATCGCCAAACCGAGTATCAGTACGCCCATCGCGGCCCCCTGCGCCCTTGGTTGAGGCTAAGCATTAGAAGACTCGGATCAAAAGGGCGAGCCTCATTTGCCTCGCCAGATTTCGCGCTAGGTGTAAGGTGAAAGCAACGACGCGAGGCCGTTTATGCCCGACCTTATCCGCTTTCTCATCCGGCACGGCCTGATCGGCTTCGCCATCGGGGTGGCGTTTACAGCCCTCATCCTGGTGGCCGACATCGCCAGCTTGCGCAGCCTGACCGAAGGTACGGCCGAGGGTATCGGCGTGCGCTTGCTGCTCGCCTTTTTCATCTCCTCCACCTTCGCCAGCGCTCAAATGGGGGTGGCGGTGATGTGGCCGCCCAGCCGCAAGGTCGATCCTATGGCGCCGCCCGGCGAAGACGAGAACGAGTAAGCGCCTAACCGTTCAATCCGACCAGCGTCGCCGCAAGCCGCAGCGCCGCGCCAAGGCTCTCCCGCCGGATCTCTCCCTCGGGGTCAATGCCCGCTAACAGCTCCACATTGGCATATATCGCAGCGACCCCGACGGCGACCTGCCGGACGGCTGTCGTGTCGGCGGACGTCTCCGCCTGAAACACAGTGGCCAGCGCGGCGACGAAATCTGCATTCCAGATCGCCATCGCCTCCGCCAACCCAGAATGCTGATCCACCGCCGCTAAAAGCGCGCCGCCGATGGCGATTATGATTTGTCCATGCACGGCGACTATCCCACCGAAGGTTATGGCGGCACCGGCATGGAGCGCTGGTATGACGAGCCGGGCTTCGCCGAGGCGGCCAGCGCCCGCGGCGAAGCCACGATTCGTCTGCACTATCTGCAATAGCGCCTAGAAGGGCATTTCCATGAAATCGGGAAGCTCGGCGAGGATCTCCCCGGTCCCGACCGGCTCGCCGCGCATGAAGCGATGGATGACCGCGTGCACCTCATCATTTTCCATGAAGAGGTTATGGCCGGAATTGCGCACGATGACGGTGGTCACCTCGCTCATCCCCGCCAGCGCTTCGGCTTGGCTCTCCACATAGGTGCGGCCATCCAGCGTGCCCGACAGGAGCAGAACCGGCGTGTCGCCATAGGGCCCTTCGCGGAACGCCGTGCCCAGATCATGGTCCGGCCACACACCCAGCGCCTGAGGCATAGGGAAGTTTAAGTAGCCTCCGGCCAGACCCTCGGCTTCCTGCGCCCGGTACAGCGCCAGGCGCGCGTCCGAGACGCCGGACGCCAGATCCATCGCGGTAGACATGGGCCGCAGGGTGATGGGAGCGCCAAAGCGCTGGAAGCGCGCGAAAATCTGGGCGGCGATCTCGGTCTCGCCCCGGTCCAGCGAAGCATAAGCCGCGAGCAGCCATACGGCGCTTTCCGGATCTGAGATCAGGCCCGACGTCATTTGCTGGGCATGCCGGCGCTGTAGAAGCAAAGGCAAGGTCGAGCCGTCCCGCTGGGGCACGTCGATCAGCATGGGCTCGGCATGCAGCCGCGCCTGCACCCGCCGGATCATCGCCTCAATGTCCGGATAAGCCTCGCGAGCCGCCTCCTGCGTATTCACGGCCGCTTGGAGGCGGTCGAAATAGGCGTTGGTTTGGTCGGGCAGCTTGACGGTCTGGTCGAGACCTTCCGCACTCGCGATCACCACCCGGTCGATCTCGTCCGGGATGGCGTTCAAGGCGGCCATCGCCAGATGACTGCCATAGCTGATGCCCCACAGGCTGACCTGCTCCGCGCCCAAATGGGCGCGTAGAGCCGAGATATCTTCCACGCTCTCAGCGGTGGTGTAGCCGGCGATGTCGACGCCCTGATCGCGCCAATACCCGCCGCATTCCGTGATCGCGGCGCGATAAGCCTGAGCATATTCCGCATCGCTGACCGCTTCGGTCTCCGGCACGTAGATGCTGGATTCGCATCGCGGCAGATCGTTGCTGGACAGCCCTGTGCCGCGCTGGTCGAACGCGATCACATCGCCATGGGCGCGCATTTGCTGGAACAGCTCAAAGCGCCGCCCTCGCGCCGTGCCTGTGCCCGATCCGCCAGGACCGCCAGCGAGATAGACGATGGGCGGGCCGTCCGCGCCGTCCAGGGCGGGAAAGCGCACATAGCCGATCGTGATCATCCGGCTGTCGGGATCGGTCCGGTTCTCCGGGACCTCGAAACTCCCCCTCAAAGCAGAGACGCTATCACCGGATTGGGCTTCAAAACGGATCGGCTCCTCGGCCAGGCCCGCGCTGATGGGCAGCAAAGAGGCGATGGCGGCAAGCAAGATGCGGCGCATGGGGAGATGTCCTTTCGTGTTCGGCCCTGACCGGCCGCGTTTCAACACCCCCACCTTTGCGTCCTGCGCGGCAGGTTTCACCCTATGATCGGTGAACGGCAGGTGCTGATCGGTGAGCGGCGGGACGCGCCCGCGTCCGCGCGCTAGGGTGCGCCCATGCTTCGGTTAATCCTCATCGCCCTGCTCTTGATCACCGTGACGGGCGCATCTCACGGCCAAAGATTCGTGCGTGCGACGTCTGCACCGGTGCGCGTTTGCCCGGCCGTCGCCGGAGAGATGACGCCGCCGGACTTCACCGCACAAAGCTGTCAAACGATGGGATATTGGGAGATGGACCCCCAAGGCCGGGCTTTGTGGTTTGAAACCCGGTTCACCTTGACCCCGGCCTACCTCTCCGAGCCGGGACCCAAGGGGATTTTTATTTCAGGCATCGCCGCCAGCCGCTTCTACCTGAATGGCGAATTCATTGGATCAAACGGCGCGCCGTCGGTGGACCCGTCCGAAGAAATTCCGGGTCGGATGGATGCGGTGATCTACGCTCCGCAAGCCTTGTTGCGAGAAGGTGAAAACCGCTTGGCGGTTCAGATCTCCAGCCATCACGGCCTGCTTGAGCTGACGGCGCCGATGCACATGCTGGGGCTTGGCCCCTATCAGCTGCCGACTGCGCGCATTTTGCAGGCCTACTGGCCCTCTTTGATGATGGTCAGCGTCTTCGCCCTCGCCGCCCTGGTGTTCGGTGTGATGGCGATGCGCAGTGAAGACCGGGAGGGGCCCGCCATCCTGTCCGCGCTGTCGCTCTTTTTGGGCCTGATGCTGCTCAGCGAGACCGCGCGAGGCCTCTATGCCTATCCCTATCCGATGCACGCTTGGCGGCTGATCGCGATCACCGGGTTTGGGTGGGCGGCCGGCACGGCGTTTCTCGCCCATGTGCTGCAGCGCTTTTCCGGCTGGAGCTTCGCCCGGCGCTGGATGGGCGCCGCAGGCGGCGCCGCGCTAATCGCCCTGCCCACGGTCCTGACGCACGGTTTTGACGGCAAGACGGGCTTCGCCCTGGTAACCGCCTTCAGCCTCGCCGCACTCGGCTGCGCCTATTGGACCTACCGTCAGAAACCTGGGGCGATGACCTATGTCGTCGGATTGATCGCGACGGTCGCGATGATCCCGCTGACCGGTCATGTTTTCCTGGACATCCATCTTTACTGGATCAGCGGCGCCTTCCTGTTCGCCCTCTTCGTGCGCCAGGCCCTGGCCCTGATCGCTGAACGCCGCGAGCGGATACAGGAAGCGGAACGGGCCAACCGGCTGGACGCCGCCCTCGCCCAGGCCCGCCAGGCCAGCGCCCCGGCCCAGCTCAAACTGATCAGCGGCGGACGCACGGACTTCGTCTCGACCGATGAAATCCTTTCGCTCAACGGGGCTGGCGATTATGTCGAGCTGCGCTTCAAATCCGGCCGCACCGCGCTTCACAACGCCACGCTGGCGGAGCTGGAAAACGTCCTGCCCGCTTCTTTCCTGCGGGTTCACCGCTCCTGCATCGTCAATACGGCTTTTGTGGAGAGCCTGGAACGTGACGCGAGCGGCGGCGGCCGTCTGATGCTGGCCGGCGGCGCAGAAGCGCCGGTGAGCCGCCGCATCATGCCAAAGGTGAAGACCGCGCTGGAAACCAGCGCCGCCTAGGGGCTTATCGACGAAGCCCCAGGCTCCAAAATCCAGGCTCAACTTTGAACCGGCCGCGCATCACCGCAATCAGGCCCAAGCCCGCGCCCACCAGGACAATCACGGTCACGACTGGCGTGGTGTTGATCATTTGCGCCAGCGGCGCCGCAAAACCGGCGACGGCGGGGCCCAAGGCTGAAGCGATCGCCCAGACCGCGACCGCGATCAGCGCCGCAAAACCCAGCTCATGCAAGGCCCGGCGGCGTGCGATGCGTTCCAGCACCGCGGCGTTGAACGCGGCGGGCTCATCCTCCACCGATGTGGCGCCCCACACGTCGGCAAGGGCTTTATCAAGATCACTCATCCTCACCTCCCAATAGGGTCCGCAGCTTTGCCTTGGCGCGGGCGACGTTGGATTTCACGGTCCCGAGCGGCTGACCCAGAATATCCGCCGCCTCGCTCTGCGACCAGCCTTCGCCGTGACAGAGCGCCAGCGCCGCACGCTGCTCAAGGGACAGGCTCTCAAACAATTGCACAGCAGTCAGAGCCGCGTCGCCGATCGCCTCACTGGATTGCGGCCGGCCATCGAGCCAGGCGCCGTCGCGGGCGCGGCGGCGGGCCCGGCTGCGCGCGCGGGTTTGAGCTTTGCGCCACACCGCGCCCAAGACCCAACTTCGAAACTTCGCCGGATCCTTCAGCTTGGAGAGGTTCGCCCACGCAAACACAAAGGCTTCCTGAGCGATGTCGTCGGCCTCGCCGGGATCTGCGCTGACGCGCCGGGCGAAGCTGCGCACAACCCCTTGATGACGCGTCATCAAGGCGGAGAAGGCGCGCACCTGCCCGTTTTGCGCGGCGCGCACCCAGTCTGCATCGCTTCGCACACCGGCCCCCCGATCAAGCTCTGGCAAGTCTCAGCGGCGGCGACCGCTGGCGATGCCGGAAAACAGGAAGGCGAAGGCCAGCACTGCGAGAATGGCCGACACGAAATAGGCTTCCGGTCCTTCCATGCCGAACACGCCCAAATAGCCGACAACCCCGAAGATCGCCGCCAGACCGCCAAACAAGATGACCAGGAAGGTGGTCGTGCCGCGGCCATCCTCTTCGTCGGCGTCATCACCGGAGACGCCGTGGTCCGCCCCGTCTAAAGACGCCAAGAGCTCGGCTGGCGGCTCCGTGCCCGCAGCGGCATAGGCTTTTAAAAGCTCGATTTTCGCCTGGGTGCGCTTATACCGCATATAGCTGCTCCAGCCTGCAGCGACGAAAAAGAAGAACGGAAACAACAGCCACCAGTAATTATCGAAGAGATTGGAAAAGCTATCCATCGTGATCGTCCTTTTATCCATGCAGCGCTCGGCTTGAGCACCGCGTCACGCCTATGTCGCCGCCAACGCGGGCATTGGATGCAAGGGTGGCGGAAATTTCTGCACAAGACGATGGAGACCTGTCATGCGGGCAGGCGTGACAGGTGTCAGGACGGTGAAGACGCTTCAGCTGGCGCCCAGCGACGCGCATCCACACCCCGGATCAGGAGATAAAGGGTCAACAATCCCTCACCCAACAGCGCGGGAGCGATCATGATGATGAAGCCCAGCATTGGAACGGCGGCATAAACGTCCGGCAGCAAGAGGCGGCCGAAGCCGTCGAGCAGATAGCCAAGGCCCGCGAGCCCGACGAGGCCGGCGATGATCACCGGCAGCCCCCGCGTCTTCACCGCCAACACGCCGAGCAGGACGAGGTGCACGCCAAAGAAGAGCAGCGTGTAAGAGAAGCCGACATCATGAGCCAGGATGAAGTTATAGGCGGCGATGGCGGGATCGGCCGTGACCGATGCCTCTGACGTCGCGGCGCGCAGGGCGTAAAGCAGGTTCAGGATCATCGGGATATGGGCGATGGTGTAGGCCACGCGAAACAGCATGGTGAGCCCTGTCAGCGCCGACGCCAGCGGTGAAAACATCACATAGAAAGCCCAAGCCACCACCAGGTCGGCGAACAGCACGACAAACATGGCCGCGATGGCGATGCGGAACGCCGTCTCGGCGGCCTGGATGTTCGCCAGCGTCGCTTGGGCGTCACCGGACACGACCAGATTTCCAAGCACGCCGAAATTCGCGCCGATCGCCAGCACGAAGATGACCAGATAAGCCAAGCCGGCGATCCGGGCGTAAAAAACAGGGTTCATTCCAGCGCGCCCCAAATAGCTCCGCGCGCGCCCAGCCGGCGCGCAGCGCGACATTACTTGCACAACATGTATCGGAAGGCTCAAAGCCCGACCGCTTAAATCGGCTTAATAATGCGGCGGCTTCTCATTGGCCGGTGCCGGCAGCCCCGCTTCCAGGTCTGCGATCCGGTCATCGGAGGCGGACAGGCGCGATTGCAGCTTTTCGATCAGCTTTTGCTGATGCGCCAACACCTCGGAGAGCTCGTCGAGCATTCGCTCCTGCTCGGCGGCGAGCATTTCCAGTTTTTCCAGGCGGTCTTGGGTCGAGCTCATCATCGAGATTCCCTCACATAGGCGATCGGCGCCGGGCCGACGGTCTCAGTCGGCGCCAAGGGATGCAAACACAATCCGCGCCACACCATAAGAGATCGATCCGGGCCACACATCAGCTTCGCCGCCATTGGTCAGCAAGACCACGGTGACGCTGCGCCCATCCTGGATGAAGTGGCGCACATCCGCGCGGTTGCCGCCGCCATGTCCGAAAACCGTCATGCCGTCGCTCACGGCATACTCCCAGCCCTGGGCGAAGTTTGCGGTCCGGCCATCGCGCAGCTCGACCGGCGACCACATCTGGTCCAGCGTCGCCTCCGAAACGAGCCCGCCCGCAAGCAGGGCCTGGAACCAGCGCGCCAGGTCTGGCGCGGTGCTGTTGAGGCCCGTGCTGGCGGCCATGTAGTCGGGCTGGTCGATGAAGATATTGCGCAGAACGCCGTCCGGGCCTGCGCGGTACATCGTTGCCCGCCCCGGCACGACCGCGAACTCGCCAGCATACACCGTGTGCTCAAGCTGAGCCGGCGCGATCATTCGGCTTTGCATGACCGAGACGAAATCCTCGTCGGCGACCGCTTCGATCAGCGCTTTCAGCAGAAGGTAATTGGTCTGATTATACCGCGTCGCGCTGCCCGTCTCGAACACGAATGGGCTGTCGCGAACCGCGTCAATCGCAGCCTCCGCCGTCGGCGGCGTGGGCTCGGGCCAGCGATAATACTCCGGCAGCCCGGAAGAATGGGCCATTAGCGCGCGGATCGGAATAGATCGCCAAGCCTCGGGCAGACCGCTCAGGTATTGGCTGATCGGCGCATCCAGCTCGACCTCACCGGCTTCAACCAGCTGCATCACCGTGACGTTCGCGAACAGCTTGGCGACCGAGAAGACTTGGAAGACCGTGTCCGGCTCGACGGCAACTCGGTGCTCGATATTAGCGTCGCCGGCCGTGCTGGCGTGAAGCCGCTCGCCATCGCGCAGCACGACGGCGGAATATCCGACAAGATTGTGCGCCTGACGCTGGTCCGCGAGGAAGCGGCCGATTTCGTCGCTGAGATCATCCGCAGCGCCCGCCGGGCCACTCCACAGCACCATTGCGGCCAGGGCCACGAAGACAGGCATCAAGACAAACGAGAGCCAGCCAGCGGAGTGTCGAAGCATGGTCGCGGGTTTCCTTCTCGACCCTACTCCCACTCAATCGTGCCCGGCGGCTTGCTGGTTACGTCATAGACGACGCGGTTGACGCCGCGCACTTCATTGATGATGCGGGTGGCGACGCGGCCGAGGAAGTCGTGGTCGAAGGGGAAATAGTCCGCCGTCATGCCGTCGGTGGAGGTCACCGCGCGCAGGGCCAGCACATTGTCATAAGTGCGCGCATCGCCCATCACGCCCACCGTTTGCACGGGAAGCAGCACGGCGAAGGCTTGCCAGATCGAGTCGTAGAGGCCGGCCTTGCGGATCTCTTCGATATAGATGGCGTCGGCCTTGCGCAGGATGTCGGCTTTGTCCTTGCTGACTTCGCCGGGAATGCGGATCGCGAGGCCCGGCCCCGGGAAGGGGTGGCGGCCGATAAAGCTGTCGGGCAGGCCCAACTCGCGGCCCAGCGCCCTCACCTCGTCCTTAAAGAGTTCGCGCAGCGGCTCGACGAGCTTCATATTCATGCGCTCGGGCAAGCCGCCGACATTGTGGTGGGATTTAATGGTCACCGAAGGCCCGCCGTCAAAGCTGACGCTTTCAATGACGTCGGGATAGAGCGTGCCCTGGGCGAGGAAGTCCGCGCCGCCGGCGGCCTTCGCCTTTTCCTCAAACACATCGATGAACAGCTTGCCGATGGTTTTGCGCTTCTTTTCCGGATCGCTTTCCCCGGCGAGCGCGGTGAGGAAGCGGTCTTCTTCATCAGCGGCGACCAGCGGGATGTTGTAGTGCTCGCGAAACAGCGAGACGACCTGATCGGCCTCGCCCGCGCGCATCAGGCCGGTATCCACGAACACGCAGACCAGCTGATCGCCGATCGCTTCATGGATCAGCACCGCGGCCACCGAGCTATCGACGCCGCCGGACAGACCGCAGATCACACGGCCGGAGCCGACCTGTTCACGGATCTTGGCGATCGCCTCGTCCTTAAACGCCGCCATGGTCCAGTCGCCGTGAAGACCCGCGATCTTGTGGGTGAAGTTGCGCAGCATCTGGGCGCCGCGCGGCGTGTTGACCACTTCGGGGTGAAATTGCACGCCGTAAAAGCGCCGGGCCTCGTCCGCAATGGCGGCGAAGGGGGCGTTTTCGCTGGCCGCAATCGGGTGGAAGCCGGTCGGGATCGCGTCGACGCGGTCGCCATGGCTCATCCAGACGCGTTCCTGGTGGCCGACGCCGCCAATGCCTTCAAACAGCGGGCTCTCCGCGGTGATCTCGATATCGGCGCGGCCGAACTCGCGCTCTTCGGCCGCCTCCACGCTGCCGCCCAGCTGGGCGCACATGGTCTGCTCGCCATAGCAAATGCCCAGAACCGGAATGTCCATCTCGAACACCCGCTGAGCCGCGCGGGGCGTCCCCTCCCCGTGCACGCTGTTGGGACCACCCGACAGGATGATCGCCTTGGGCGCAAAACTCTCGAGGAAGGCGTCATCGACCCGGTTGAACGGATGGACTTCGCAATAAACCCCGCTTTCGCGCAGGCGGCGGGCAATGAGCTGGGTGACCTGACTGCCAAAGTCGATCACCAAGACGCGTTCGTGATGGGTGCTGAGGTCTGTCATGGACGCGCTTTAGCGCAGGTCGCGCAGCCTCGCCAGAGGGCTGGCGCTGTCCAGCGACTTTTTTCGCAACGCCGGTCTCGACTCCCACCCTTAAGTGAAGAAAGCCTGTCGCCACAAAAAGCTAAATCAATACAATTGAAAATGAATGATGGCTTCAGAAGAACCTATGCCTTGTGGGAGAAAGGCGCGGCGTTCATTTTCAAAACATTCCAGATCACGCGACAAATCCAAACTCGAAATCTGACAATGGTGCAAAGTCAGGAGCATGCGCGATGTCAAACCCGGTAAGGTCGGCGGCCATCCTCGCCGGGGTCTTATTCATCACCGCAACAGCGGCGACCGTGGCGGCGCAAGCGTTCTTAGAGCCCCTTCTTCAAGCCGAGCACAGCCTTGCCGCGGTCCTGGCGGGAAGCCTGCCGCTTCGGCTGGCGACGGTCTTCGAGATGATCAACGCCCTGGCCAGCGCCGGGATTGCGGTCGCTCTATATCCGATCCTGACCCGTCACGCCGCCGGCGCCGCCGCCGGCTATGTCAGCATCCGGGCGATCGAAGGATGTCTCGGCATGATCGCCGCTGTCAGTCTGATCTCTCTCACGACGCTGGATCCAGAGACAGCGGCCTCTTCAATGCCGCTGCTCATGAACGCGCACCACTGGACGTTTCTGGCGGTGTTAATCGTGTTCAGCCTTAGCACGCTCATTCTTTACCCGACCCTCTTCCGCTTTCGGATCGTTCCGGCTTGGCTATCGCTTTGGGGGCTGATCGGCGGCGTGCTGCTGATGGTATCGCTCGGCCTCGTTGTGTTCGGGGTGATCGAGGCGCATGGAACGACGGACACGGCCTTATCCATCCCCATCGCCATCAACGAAATGGCGCTAGCGCTGTGGCTGATCCTTAGAGGTGTCGACAGCTCCCGGGCGGAGACCGCCACCGTCGAAGACGCTCCGTAAGACAGCCGCCCGGTTGACGAGGTAGGGTTGGCGATACACCCCACTTTCGCGCGGGGGCGGGACCCCATGGCGGGCGGCAATCGGCGCCTGCGTCTGTGGCGAGAAGCGGCCTGATCTGCACCAATGTCATAAAGGCGGACGAACACGGCGGTGACGCGCGCCCGCCAAGGGCCAAGACGAGGAGGAATGCCTGATGCCGATGCCGCACGACTATCTGCACGCCGGCGAGGCGTTCGACCGCTTTTTGGACGAGGCCCGTGACGCCCTGGAGCACACCACCCGACACCAGACCTATACGACCGTGCAGGCGGTGCTGCTGGCCTTCCGCCGCCGTCTGACGGTCGAAGACGGGCTCCGTTTCGCCAATGTTCTGCCCGCGGTTTTGCGTGCGATCTTTGTGGCGGACTGGGACACCCACACTCCGCCCGTCGCCTTCTCAAGCCGCGCGGAAATGACCGAAGAGGTCCGCAGCCTGCGCAAGGCCCATAATTTTTCGCCGCCGTCCGCCATCGCCGACACAGCCCGGACGCTGCGCAATCATATTGATGTGCAAGCCCTCGACGCCGTGCTCGCAAGCTTGCCGCCCGGCGCCCTCGAGTTCTGGCGGGTTGAGAACGAGCGCTAAGGCGCTGGCTTGCGCTCCAGCACGCAGACGTAAAAGCCATCCGTGCCCGTGCGGCGCGGCGTCAGCTGGATCGCGCCGAAGCGGCCCTCCAGCTTGGCGAGGCGGTCCTGGGCGCCGTCGGCCAGCCGCCCTGACGCCGCCATGGCCTGGCTGGCCGGCACAGGGGTGAAGTCCTCCCGACCGTCCAGAAAGGCTGCGACGCGATCTTCGTTTTCTTCCGGCAGGACCGAGCAGGTCACATAGACCAGCCGCCCGCCCGGCTTCACGAAGCGCCAGGCTTTGGACAGCACGTCGTCCTGTTCCGACTGGCGGCGCTTGAGCGCTTCCGATCGTAAGCGCCATTTGCTGTCGGGACGCCGCCGCCAGGTGCCGGAACCGGAACAGGGCGCGTCAATGAAGACGCAGTCCAGCTTGCCTTCCAGATCGCCCAGCGTCTCCGCTTCCTTGCCGTCACGGACCTGGACATTGCGCGCGCCCGCGCGCTTGAGGCGCGGCCAGATCGCTTTCAGGCGCCGGCCGTCATAATCCCAGGCGTAAAGCTGGCCGGTATTTTCCATCAGGGCGGACAGGGCGAGCGTCTTACCCCCAGCCCCGGCGCAATAATCGAGGACCTGGCCGCCGACGATCTCGCCAGCGGCGAGCGCGGCGAGCTGGGAGCCGATATCCTGCACCTCGACCCATCCCTTGCCGTAGGCGGGGATGGCGTCCGCCCCCGGCGCTTTGGCCCGAGGATCGGTTTCCGGGATACGCAGGCCGTCCAGCGCCAGATCGCTACGCTCGACGCTCTTCAGCTTGGCGGACACGGCGTTAAAGGCGCGTTCGGCGTCGGACTTGAGCGCATTGACGCGCAAGTCCACCGGCGCACGGCCCGCCATGGCCTGGCCTTCGGCCGCGGCGTCTGCGCCATAAGCGCGCGAAAAGCTTGTCTCCAGCCAGTCGGGAATGTCAGCGGCGACGTTGAGCGGCGCATCATCGCGGGTCTGCAGCAGCCCGCCGCGCTCCGCCGCCGTGGGCGCGTCCGGCGCGTGCTCATCGCCCTCGAACATCTCAGCGATCTCTTCGCCGGAAAGACCCCAGGCGAAACCCAGCGCGCCCAGCGCCAGCGCGCGCGGCGTGTCATCCCCCATGGCGTCTCGGATCGAGGCCCGGCGGCGCAGCGCGTCCAGCACAAGCCCGGAAATCCACGCCCGGTCGCCGGAGCCTGCGAAACGATGCGCCTTGCCCCAGTCGCGCAGGGCGTCTTTGACCGGTTGATGCCGCGTCAAAACGGCGTCCAACACCTCGATCGCCGCTGCAACCCGTCCGCCGTCACGCATGTCCGTACTCCTTAAAACAATAAATGCCCGAAATGAGGCGCTGGGCCGAGATCAACTCTGCTAGACATGCGCCATGCTCTTTCAACGCCCCTCCGACGACACGCTCTACCAAGCCCTCCTCAACCGCGATCCGGCCTATGACGGGCGGGCTTTTGTGGCCGTGACGAGCACGGGGGTTTTCTGCCGGCTCAGCTGCCCGGCGCGCAAACCCAAGCCGGAGAATTGTCGGTTTCACGACACCGCTGCGGCCTGCTTAGAAGCGGGCTTCCGCCCGTGCAAGCGCTGCAAGCCGTTGCAGCACGGCATGGAGAAGCTGGTCGCCGATCTTGTCGCGGCGCTCAACGCAGATCCGGCCAAGCGCTGGAGCGAAGGCGATCTTGTGGCGCTGGGCCATGATCCCTCCACCGTGCGCCGGGCGTTCAAACGTCAGCTGGGCGTGACCTTTTTAGAGCTCGCCCGTCTGCGGCGGCTGCAGGAAGGCTTCACCGCCCTGGGCGACGGAGACAGCGTGATCGAGGCGCAGCTCACCGCCAATTATGAGTCGGCAAGCGGCTTCCGCGCCGCAATGGCGAGACTTATGGGGCTTGCGCCCGGCGCCTTCCGGGAGGATGCGTTGCTGCGCGCCGCACCGATTGACACGCCGCTTGGCCCGATGGTCGCCGTATGCGACGCTCGCAGCCTGCACCTGTTGGAGTTTCTCGATCGCAAAGCTCTGGCGACCGAACTGAAACGCCTCGCCAAGGACACGCCGGGCGGTCTGGGCTGCGGCCGATTCACCGCGCATGATCAGATTGAGGCGGAGCTTCAGCGCTATTTTGCGGGCGAGCCCGTGGTCTTTGAAACGCCCCTCACCTTGCACGGCGGCGCGTTCGCCAAAAATGTCTGGGCGATCTTGCGCAAGATCCCGGCCGGCGAAACCCGCAGCTATGGCGCGCTGGCCGCCGCACTGGGCCGGCCCACGGCCAGCCGGGCCGTCGCCCGCGCCAATGGTCAGAACCAGATCGCCATCGTCATCCCCTGCCATCGCGTGATCGGTGCGGATGGCGCGCTGACCGGCTATGGCGGCGGGCTTCATCGAAAGCGCGCGCTGATCGCGCTAGAGCGGCAAATGAAGGAAAAGACCGCATGATTCGGGCTGAAAAAATCAACACTTTTAAAGCGCTGCACAAAAAAGGTGATCCTTTGGTTCTGGTCAATATCTGGGATGTCGGCTCAGCCAAAGCGGTGGCCGACGCCGGCGCACCCGCCATCGCGACGGCCAGCTGGTCCAGCGCCGCGGCGAACGGGTTCACCGATGCCGAGAGCCTTCCGATGGACCTGGCGCTGGCCAACGCAGAGCGCATAGTGGCTGCGGTCGACCTGCCGGTCTCGCTCGATTTTGAAGGCGGCTACGCCACGAAGCCAGATGAGGTCGCCCGGAACGTCGCGACGGCGTCGCAGACCGGCATTGTCGGCATCAATCTGGAAGATCGCCGCCCCGATGAAGCCCAGCCTTTACCCCTGGACATCGCGACTGCGCGCGTTGCAGCCGCGCGCGATGCATCGCCGATTTTCATCAACGCACGCCTGGACGCCTTCCTGGTCAGCGATGCGGTCCAGCATGCCGCCCTGCTCGATGAGGCGATCGCCCGGGCGCAGTCCTATGTGGCGTCGGGCGCGGACGGCATCTTTGTGCCGGGCCTGGCCGATCTGGACCTGCTGGCGAAGTTTTGCGCCGCCTGCCCTGCGCCCGTGAACGCTTACACGCTTGATCCTACCACCGGCGCAACCGCGCTGGCCGGCGCCGGCGCAGGGCGCGTCAGCTCCGGGCCAGGCCCCTATCGCGCCGTCATGGCCCAGCTGGGCGAGACGGCGCGTCAGGTCTACTCATCCTAGCTCGGCGTCGGGTAGTTCGGCGCTTCGCGGGTGATCGAGACGTCGTGGACGTGGCTTTCCTTCAAGCCCGCATTGGTGATGCGCACAAACTCCGCCTTGTCCTGAAACTCCGCAACCGTCTTGGCGCCGGTATAGCCCATGGCCGCGCGCAAACCGCCGACCATCTGGTGCAGGATCGGGCCGACCGGGCCCTTATAGGGCACCTGGCCTTCAATGCCCTCGGGCACCAGCTTCATGCGGTCGCTCACTTCCGCCTGGAAATAGCGATCAGCCGAGCCGCGCGCCATGGCGCCGACGCTGCCCATGCCGCGATAGGCCTTGTAGGATCGGCCCTTGAACAAGAAGGTCTCGCCGGGGCTTTCTTCCGTGCCGGCGAGCATGGAGCCCATCATCACAAAGTCCGCGCCCGCAGCGATGGCTTTGGCCATATCGCCGGAATATTTAATGCCGCCGTCGGCGATGACGCAGCCGTCAAAGCCCTCTTTGGCCCGCGCGCTTTCCATAATGGCGGTCAGCTGTGGCACGCCGACGCCGGCGACGATGCGGGTCGTGCAAATCGAGCCCGGCCCGATGCCGACCTTCACGGTGTCCGCGCCGACATCGAACAGCTTGCGGGCGCCGTCATAGGTGGCGACATTGCCCGCCACGACCTGGGTGCGGTTGGAGGCTTTCTTGATGCGCTCGACCTGGGCGATGACGCTGGCGCTCATGCCGTGGGCCGTGTCGATCACCACCACGTCCACGCCGGCGTCCATCAGCGCTTCGGCGCGCTCATAGCCTTTATCCCCGACCGTGGTCGCGGCGGCGACGCGCAAGCGGCCGTGCTCGTCCTTGGCGGCGTCGGGATAAGCCTCCGCCTTCATCATGTCCTTGACGGTCATCAAGCCGACGCAATGGCCGCCCTCATCGACCACCAGCAAGCGCTCGATGCGGTGCTGGTGCAGCAAGCGGCGCGCTTCCGCCCGCGTGACGCCCGGCTGGACCGTGACCAGATTATCCTTGGTCATCAGGCTGGCGACCGGCTGGGTCAGATCCTCCGCGAAGCGCACATCGCGATTGGTGATGATGCCCACCAGCACGCCGTTGGGGCCGCCGGCGCCTTCCACCACCGGAATGCCGGAGATTTTGTGATGGTCCATCAGCGCCTGGAGATCGGCCAGGGTCGCGGTCGGAGGTATGGTCACTGGGTTGACCACCATGCCGCTCTCATAGCGCTTGACCCTGCGGACCTCCTCGGCCTGCTCCTCAATCTCCAAATTGCGGTGGATCACGCCCATGCCGCCCGCTTGCGCCATGGCGATGGCGAGCCGGGCTTCGGTGACCGTATCCATGGCCGCCGACAGGATCGGAATGTTCAGGGAAATCGACGGCGTCAGCCGTGATGTCACCGCGGCGTCGGCGGGCAAGACCTCAGACGAGCCGGGCTGCAAGAGCACGTCGTCAAAGGTAAGCCCCTCGCGAATCTGCATGGGGAGGCCTCCTTATCTCTTGCGGGGCCGACTTAACAGGTTTTGGCTTAAGAGCAAGGGGCGCCGCACGTTGCAGGCGCCGCGCGGCGCGCAGCTGCGGAAGGATTTGGAAAGCAGTCTGGATGAATCTGCTGTAATGAGGATTAATAGGCTTATTCTTCTCGCACGCATCTAGGCGGACCCAATGACTTCTGATCCTTCCCTGGACATGCTGCTCAAGAGCACCCCGGCCTTGGTCGGCGTCGCGACGACCGACGGGCGTTTCGTACGCGTCAGTCAAGCCTGGGAACACTTTCTCGGCAAAACTGTCGCGGACTTGGAGGGTGAAGAATTCCTCCAATTCGTCCACCCTGATGATCTGGAAGCGACAGTTGCAGCGCTTAGCACGTTGTCAGGCGGCGAGCCGGTGGACGGCTTTGAAAACCGCTACCGGACCGCAAGCGGCGAATACCGTCATCTCAACTGGCGCTCGGACCGGGGCGCGGACGGGCTGATTTACTTTACTGCTGAAGACATCACAGACTCGGGAGCTCTGAAGGCCTCTCTTGAAGCCTCAAATGAGCGCCTACGCTTGGTCGCGGACATCGCGGGAATTGGGGGCTGGGCGCTCGATATCATTAGCGGCGATTTATTTTGGGATGAAACCACCCGGCGCATCCATGAGGTGCCCGACGATTACGAGCCGACCGTGGACCAGGGCGTCAACTTCTATGATGGTGAGGCCGCAGAGACTATCGGCGCCGCGGTTGATGACGCGATCGCCAACCAAAGCTCCTGGGATTTGGTATTGCCGCTAATCACATATACCGGCAAGCGCATCTTCGTCCGGGCCGCGGGACGGCCAATCATCGAAAACGGCGTGCTAAAGCAGCTAACCGGCACCTTTCAAGACGTCACTGAAGAGCGTGAGTATGCCGAGCGCCTGGAGTTAAGCCGGGCCGCCGCAGAAAGCGCCAATGAAGCCAAGTCGCGCTTCCTCGCCAATATGAGCCATGAAATCCGCACGCCTTTGAACGGCGTTCTGGGCATGGCGCAGCTGCTTGAACGCACGTCTCTGGATGAGCGCCAGTCTTTCTATCTTCGAACCTTGAGTGAATCGGGCGGCGCTTTGGTGAGCCTGATTGATGACGTCCTTGATCTGTCTCGGATCGAGGCGGGGCAACTCACCCTGTTCAACGAGTCCTTCAGTCTTGACGAGCTGACCTCCAACGCCCGCAGCGCCGTCGCCGCCCAGGCGGCCTCCAAGGGATTGTTAGTGGTCTCTGAAGCCAGCGACACCCTTCCCCGATTTGTCGAGGGCGACGCCGCGCGGATCAAGCAGGTGCTCATCAACCTGCTTGGAAACGCCGTGAAGTTCACCGACGAAGGCCAGGTGACGCTGCGCGCAGAACCAGCAAAGGGAGACATGATCCGCTTTTCCGTGACCGACACTGGTCCCGGCGTGCCGGATGAGAAAAAAGCGGCGATCTTCGAACGCTTCACCCAGATCGACGCCTCCAGCACGCGCAAACAAGACGGGGCCGGACTGGGATTGGCGATCTGCAGGGATCTTGTGCACCTGGCGGGCGGAAAGATAGATGTCGAAGATACGCCCGGCGGCGGCGCCACCTTCTGGTTTGAATGGCCGCTTCCCGTCGCGACCGCCCAGGGCGCTGAGGATGCCAAGGCGAAGAACGAGGAGACCGGCGCCACAGTGCTCGTCGCCGAAGACAACACTGTGAATGCGCTGCTCCTCGAAGAAGCGCTTGGCGCATCCGGTTATCGAGTTTTACACGCCAAAGATGGCCGTGAAGCCGTTTCAATGGCTTTGCAGAGCCCGCCAGACGTCATGCTCTTGGACATTCATATGCCGGAGCTGAACGGGCTGGAGGCGCTCAAACAAATCCAGGCGGCGATAAAGCCCTCTCCGCCAACCTTTGTCTTGAGCGCCGATGTCACGCCCCAAACACGCAGAGACGCTGAAGCGCTGAATGTGGCGGCCTTCCTCGCCAAACCGGTCAATATCGACGCTTTGCTGGACGCCCTAGGCGCGGTCACGCCGCCGCGCGCAGCTTAAGCCGCTTTCGCCGTCACCGGTTCCGGGCCGGTCCAGGCCTCTCGGGTCGCCTGGTAAAGCGCAGGTTTGCCGATCTTGACCTTGGCGCGGGCCTCTTCCAATGGCAGCGGCAGCAGCGAAGCCAAATCCGCCGTCGGGAAATGCTCGGCCTGACGGGCCAGACGCACAGCCTCTTTCATCATCTTGCCCACCGGCCAGGACGGAATCTCAGAGCGGATGCGCAGCCCCGCCATCGCGCCTAAAAGGCGCGCACCGCGGCTTCCGGTATGCAGGCCGGAAAACACCAAGAGCAGCGCTTCGCCCAGCGGGTCGCGGCCATAGCCGGTCAGCACATGATAGAGATCATGGGTCAGCGAGCCGTGATATTGCAGCCAGTAAAGCTGCGGCCAGGTCTCCTTGAGCCGCGCCATGCGCTCGGGATCGACATCAATCGCAGCCTCGTGCACGCCGAGCGGGCTTAAACCTTCGCTGTCGAGATAGTGAAGATAAGCCGCCGCGAAGGTGCCTGGCCCATAGCTTTCCAACGTCGCCCGATCGGTCAGGACCCGGCCCAGCGCCTCAGGGTCGGCGAGGAAGGCACAGCCATATTCGCTTTCGAAGAACTGGTCGTAATAAGCCTCGTTCGAGCGCCCGTTGACCGCATCGAAGAAGGCGAAGACATAGCGCGTGTCGTCCCGATCCCCGACCAGATCAAAGAAAGCCTTCACCGCTTTGAACGGCTGAATGGGTCGGCTGGGATAGCGCTGGGTCAAGCTCGCCTCCGCTTCTTGAACGTCAAGAGTGAACAGCGTTCACACTTTGGTCAAGAGGCGGATAAGCCTTGGTTAATCAGACGCGTCGTCCGCCGCGCCCCGAAACCCTTGTGCAATCACAAAGGTCTCCGCGCTTCCAGAGCGGCTGGCCGGCGGCTTGAAATGGCGCACGGTTTTAAAGTTCGCCTTTAAGAGATCGAGCAAGTCGCCGGTCGCTCCGCCTTGGAAGACTTTCGCGACAAAACCCCCGCCAGGGCGCAAGACGTCCACCGCGAAATGGGCCGCGGCCTCGACCAGCGCGACGATACGCAGATGGTCCGTCGACTTATGCCCCGTGGTCCACGGCGCCAGGTCGGAAATGACCAGATCCGCTTCGCCGCCGAGCGCCTCTTTGAGGGTCTGCTCAGCGCCCTCTTCGGTGAAGTCGAGCTCCAGCAAGGTCGCGCCGGGAATCGGCTCGATCTCCAGCAAATCGATCCCCGCGACATGGCTGGCCCCGCGCTTGAGCGCCACTTGCGCCCAGCCGCCCGGCGCTGAGCCCAAATCGACCACCCGCATGCCCGGTTTGATCAAGCCGAATTTGTCATCGAGCTCGATGAGCTTGTAGGCGGCGCGGCTGCGATAGCCTTCGCGCTTGGCCAGCGCCACATAGGGATCGTTGAGCTGGCGCTCCAACCAAAGCTTGGAGGAGTATTTGCGCCCGCGTGCGGTCTTCACCTTGGTGTGGAACTGCTTGGCCGAGCGGGCGTCGCCGCCCTTGGTGACCGGGCCCGAGCGGCGGCGGCGCCGCGGCTCTTCCTCATCATCATCACTCATGCTTGACCCTCGCCTTTCGCGCCCTTGCCCCGGCGTCGGCCGCGGCGACGCTTCTTGCGCATGAGGTTTAACAGCATGCCTTCGCGCAAACCGCGATCCCCGATGCGCACCTGCTCTGCAGGCCAGGCGTCCATGACCGCCTCATAGATGGCGCAACCCGCCAGCACCAGATCGGCGCGGTCTTCGCCGATACAGCCTTCCTTGGCGCGGCCCTTGGCGTCATGGGCGGCGAGACGGGAGCAGGCGGCGCGCGCCTCCGTCGTGGTCATCCAGAGGCCGTCCACCTTGTCGCGGACATAGCGGGTCAGATTGAGGTGCACGCCCGCGACCGAAGTCACCGTGCCCGAGGTGCCCACCAGATGCGCCCGCCCGTCTGAAAAGATCGGCCGCATGCGCTTGGCGGCGCGTGGCGGCCTTAACGCCTCCGCAGCACAAGCTTTCATCTCGGCATACCAATCTGCGCGCGCGCCGGCGGCCACGGGTTCGGGAAAGCGTTCCGACAGGGTGACCACGCCTAGCGGCATGGACGACCAGGCGCGCATGGGCGGCCGGCCGCCGGTGGCGAAGCCGCCGCGATTGCGCCACTCCTCGAGATCGACCCAGCATAGCTCGGTCGAGCCGCCGCCGATATCGATGACCAGAGCGGCGTCCTTACCCTCGTCTAAGAGATCCAGGCTGCCCTGCACCGCCAGGCGCGCCTCTTCCTCCGAGGTGATCAACTCCAGCGGCAAACCGGTCGCTTCGCGGGCGCGGCTGAGAAATTCCTCGCCATTATGCGCCGCGCGGCACGCTTCCGTGGCGATGGCGCGGATTTTCGAGGCTCTGCGCTTGGCGAGGCGGTCGGAGCAGACCTTCAAGGCTTCAATGGCCCGGTCCATCGCCGGCTCGGACAACGCGCCGGAATGCGTCATGCCCTCGCCGAGGCGCACGATCCGCGAGTAAGCGTCCACCACACGGAAACTCCGGCCGGCGCGGCGCGCCATCAGCATGCGGCAATTATTCGTGCCCAGATCGATTGCGCCGAATACAGGCTCAGCGCCGCCGCCTCCGCGGCGACGGGACCTGCTTGGGCGCGGTCGCGCCGGCGGTTCGCCGGCTGCGTCCTTGTCCATTTGTCTATCCCCTGCCGCCCATTTCAAGCAAAGGCGCGCGATGCAACCGCGCGTCTGCTTCGCCACAACAGCGAGCGACCTTGTCTTACGTCGCGAGCAGAATAGCACGAGACAGCGTTAACGAAAGCTCGCCAGCGGCAGAATTTGTCCGATCAAAGCACGCCCGGGCGCTGGCTCCACCCGCCCCAGGGATGACCGCGTTGCGCGCTCAGCTCGACCTTGAAGTCGCCGCGAGGGCGGATTTACTCGCCGAACGCTCTGAAAGTCATGCAATAGTCGGATATATTCACCTTCAAGGCAGGCCCCGCCTTATCAAGACTGCCCCCTCCAAAAGGCCGTCGAGGGCGGCGGCCGCCAATCGAGGACCCCAGCCTGTGATGAAACCCGTGACCACATTTGGCGCCTTCCTGAGAACCCAGCGCGAGGCGAAAGGCTGGACCCAGCCTGAAGCGGCGGCGTAAGCCGGGATTGAACAGTCTTATTTGTCCAAACTTGAGCTTGGCAAATCGGCGCCATCCCAGGAGGTGTTCCTACGACTGGCCGATGCGTTTGGCTTTGACGCTGATACAGTAGCAAGCCAGCTGGACGACGCGGCGCTTGCGGCGCTTTCGGATGTGACCGCGGTCCGCTCCGCTTTAGCCGGCCACAAAGCCCGGACGCAGCGCGCGTCACGCGCCTGGCTGACAGCGGGCTTGGTCGGCCTGGTATTGGGGGGCGCCTGCGCAGGTCTGCTGCTTTTGGCCGACGACACCCGATACACCGAATATGTCTACCAATCACCGGGCGTCATTGCGCCCGGCGAAGATAGCAGCGTCTATCGGGTGCTCTCTCATTCCTTCCGCCCTAATCCGGACACCGACAATGACGAGCAGGCCGCGCTGCGCGCGCGCCATGCTGAAATGCTGACCCGGGCGGACCTCGACATTCGACGACTACGCGACCGTATCCCGCACGGCTTTGTGGAAACAGTCGATGGCGGACGCCGGCATTATGAGTTGGAAGGCGGAGAACTGGTGGTCGAACGCTCACCGCTTCGCTGGTTCAAAGTGCCCGCTCTGATGTTCTTCATGGGGGCGTTCGGCTGCTTCTTCATCAGCTTTCGTTGGCGATAGGCGGCGTCGCCGGCGCCACACCCTGAGCGAAGGCGGAACGATCATCACAGGCCGAGGCGCGCCTTGGACATATGATCGCGCCGCCTTCGCTCAGCCCATACCCTAACACCGCTCGGACGCCTCTGATGGCGCCTCTGATCTCGCCTCTGGACCCGCCCCGATATTCAGCTACCTAGGGGAGACTAGAGACTGCAGAGGGGCGGCCATGCGTCAGGCCAAATTCATGATCGGTGATGTTGTCCGCCACCGTCTGTTTCCGTTCCGGGGCGTGATTTTCGACGTCGATCCGGAGTTTGCGAACACTGAGGAATGGTGGCTGTCGATTCCCGAAGAAATCCGTCCGCACAAGGACCAGCCCTTCTACCACCTGCTCGCGGAAAACGAGCAGAATTTCTACGAGGCCTATGTCTCCGAACAAAACCTGCTGCCCGACGCCCATAACGGCGCGGTCGGTCACCCCGACGCGTCTAAGCTGTTCACCGGTTTTGACGGCGAACGTTATGGGCTCAAACCGCGCGGCGGGGTGAATTAAGCCGGTCGAGCGTCAGTATTTGCCAAGCGCTTTCCACAACGCCCGGTGGATGCCATGGCCCTGGGCGAAGCCTTCGGTGACATACATCACCGCACATGTGCCGTGACGCAGCGCCAAATCGCGCGCGTCACCGATGGCGAGCGCTTCAGGCGTATCGGCGCCCTGATGGATCCAGACGTCTTTAACGCCGGCGTCAGCAGCCTGGCTGACCCAGCCCGCCGTCTCCTCTTTGGGCGTCTCGATGATCACCGCCTCGACCGGCTCGGGCAGCGCAGCGAGATCGGAATAGGCCGCATCGCCTTCGATCTCAGTCGCGCTGGGATCGACCGGATAAACCGTGGCGCCGCGCTCTTTGAGATAGCGATAGGTCAGCTTGGGAAAGGGTTTGTCGGCGGAATGGCCGACCAGCGCATAGCGCTGATGGCTCCAAAACGTCTCGTAGAAGGACGCCATGCCAACACCTCCTCGTCGCCTCTGCTTAGCAAAGGCTGCGAGGCGGTGAAACGCAATACGGCCATCCGCCGCATCCAGGGCGATCTACCCCTCGTAACGCACCACCGTCTGCTCGATCGCGCCGAAGATGGATTTGCCGTCGGCGTCGAGCATTTCGATGCGGACCACATCACCCGGCGTCATGAAGCGGGTTTTCGGCGCGCCGTCATAGATGGTTTCGATCATGCGGATCTCAGCGATGCAGGAATAGCCCTTGCCGCCTTCCGCGACCGGCTTGCCCGGGCCATTGTCCAGCTTGTTGGAAATAGTGCCCGAGCCCACGATGGTGCCGGCGGAGAGCGGGCGGGTCTTGGCGGCGTGGGCGACCAGCTGGGAGAAGTCGAACGTCATGTCGACGGCGCATTCCGGCTCGCCGAATTTCTCGCCATTCAGCCAGCTATGCAGCGGCAGGTGGACCTTGTTGTCCTTCCACTTGTCGCCTAGCTCGTCGGGCGTCACGGCGACCGGCGAAAACGCGGTCGGCGGCTTGGACTGGAAAAAGCCAAACCCTTTGGCCAGCTCGCCCGGGATCAGCCCACGCAGGCTGACATCGTTGACCAGCATGATCAGGCGGATTTCCCGGCCCGCGGCCTCCGGCGACAGACCGGCGGGACCATCGCCGGTGATCACCGCGACTTCGCCCTCAAAGTCACAGCCCCAGCTATCGTCGCCCAGCGGAATGTCTTCGCGGGGGGCGAGGAATTTGTCAGAACCGCCCTGATACATCAGCGGATCGGTCCAGAAGCTGTCCGGCAATTCCGCCCCTCTCGCGCGGCGGACCAGTTCCACGTGATTGACGTAAGCCGAGCCATCCGCCCACTGGAACGCCCGCGGCAACGGCGAGAGCGCCTCGCGCTCATGGAAACGCTCGCGCGGGATGGTCTCGCGCTCAAGCTCCTCGGCCAGCGTGCGAAGCTTGGGCTCGGCCTCGGCCCAGTCATCGAGCGCCGCCTGCATCGTCGGGGCGATGTGGGCGGCGTCGGCGCACCAGTTAAGGTCCTTAGAGACCACCACCAGGCGGCCGTCACGGGTGTTGTTTTTCAAGGTGGCGAGTTTCATTTTCAAGTCTCCGAGGGGGGAGTGACGGGCGCGCCGGTGCGCGGGTTAATCTTGCTGAGAAGCGATCCATGCAGGCGCGTCTGGTAAAAGCGCCGCCCTGGCATCACTAGCGCAACGACAAGGATTTGGATCGCCCAGACAACCAGGGCAATCGCAAGAAACTGAATGATAGATAAGGCGCCGTCGCGGGCCAGGGAACCGAGAACGGCGAGGATGACGAGGCAGACCGAAGTCACGTACCAGTAGTATTGATCGGCCTGCTTCAATCCGGCGAAGTCTTCGAAAACAAAGCCAATCGGCGGCGCCACTCCAAAGGGAAAGAGGACGTATCGGCCTTTATCGGTGATCTGTTTCCGGTTCCGAAAGGATCGCACGGATCACTCCGCCGCCTTCGGCTTCCAGCTGTCCACATAGTCGGCGTTTTCAACGCTCGCTGCGCCCTCGCCCACCTCGAGCGGGTCGCGGGTGTCGATCATGACGGCGTATTCGTCGGTGGCCGGCTTTTTCTGCTCCAACATATTGTTGAGCGCCTTGGGGTGCGGGCCGTGGGTGAAGCCGGAGGGATGGAAGGTCATCATCCCGGCATCGATATTGTCCCGGCTGAAAAAGTCGCCGGCGTGGTAGAACAGCACCTCGTCATAATCGTCATTATTGTGGAAAAACGGCACCTTAAGCGCGCCCGGATCGGTCTCGAACGGGCGCGGGGCGAAGGTGCAGACGACAAATCTGTCCGACAGGAAGGTGGTGTGGGCGCTCGGCGGCAGGTGATAGCGATGGCTCATCAGTGGGCGGATATGCTTCACATTAATCCGCACCGGATGCAGCTCGCCATGCCAGCCCACGGCGTCGAGCGGATTGAAGGGATAGGTGATGCGGGAAACCTGGCCGCGCTTTTTCACCTCGACCGTCCACTCATGGTCTTCATCGGCCTGCTGGGCGCGGAACGCGTCGTCCATCGCCGGCACGTCCAGCATGGCGGGGTCGAACACGGCGTGCGGGCCGACCAGGCCTTTGTCCGGCAGGGTGTAGTGGGTGTTGGTCGCTTCAATCATCAGCACGGCCGTCTCTGACGTCGGCGATAGACGCCACATCGTGCCGCGCGGCAGGACGATATAATCGCCCGCCTCATAGGTCAGATGGCCAAAGTCGGAGAAGAGCGACCCCGCGCCGCCGTGGATGAAGAGCAGCTGATCGCCGTCGCCATTGCGCGCGAGGCTCTCCATCGGCCGGTCCAGCTTCCAGAAGCGGATGTCGGTGGCGGCGTTATACAGCACGGAGGCCGAGCCCCAGGGCGAGGTTTCCGCGATATTCAGCTTGGTCAGATCAAAGGCGCGCGGCTGCAGCGGCCCCTCGAAATCCGTCCAACCCGTCGGCGGGCGTTTATGGTGCAGGAAGGCGGCCGGGCCGAAAAACCCCTCCTTGCTCATCTCGCGCTCATAGGTGCCTTCGGGCATGTCGGCATGGGCCTG
>CAZAGE010000021.1:0-50552 GCA_964484345.1 uncultured Oceanicaulis sp.
CCATGCCGACAATGTCGGGATCGTTTTCCAGGTCGTGGCTCAGCACGGTGATCATGACCTGGGTGTCGTTCTTAAAGCCCTTCGGGAAGAGCGGGCGGATCGGACGGTCGATCAGGCGCGAGGTCAGCGTCTCTTTGTCCGTCGGACGACCTTCACGCTTGAAATAGCCGCCCGGGATTTTGCCGGCGGCGAAGTATTTCTCTTGGTAGTTCACGGTCAGGGGGAAGAAGTCCATCCCCGGCTTGACCTCTTTCATTGCGACCGCCGTCGCGAGGACGGTGGTTTCGCCATAGGTGGCGAGCACCGCGCCATTGGCTTGGCGCGCCATGCGGCCGGTTTCCAGGGTCAGCGTGCGGCCGGCCCATTCAATTGTTTCGGTTTGAATATCGAACATGTCTTTCATTCGTCTTTCGTTCAGCGCCGCCGGATTGCGGTCGCCAGATAAGCAAAACGCCGGCGCGCCCCGTGGCGGCCGGCGTTTGTCTTGGGGTCCCGCTTAGCGGCGAAGACCCAGTTTTTGGACCACGTCCTTATAGCGGCTCTCGTCTTTAGCCTTGAGATAGTCAAGGAGACGACGGCGCTGGGAGACCATCTTGAGAAGGCCCCGGCGGGAGTGGTTGTCTTTCTTGTGGCTCTTGAAGTGCTCGGTCAGATTCACGATCCGCTCGGTGAGCACGGCGATTTGAACTTCCGGAGAGCCGGTGTCCGCGTTACCGCGGGCGTGCTCTTTGATCAGTTCGGCTTTGCGTTCAGCCGTAATCGACATCGTCTTCGGGCTCCTAATCCCATTGAAAAACGCGAACCGGCGAGAATTTGCCGGCCCGAGCTTCGCCGATCGCCACAGCCCGGTCATCGCCCATCGCGAGCACGGCCTTCGAATAGTCCTTGTCCCCGATCATACGGGGCTGGCGAAGGTCGCGAAGCTTTGAAGCTTGCCGGGGAGGCAGTACGATCGACCGTCCTTGCCTCAGCTGAAATGCCTCTCCATCGGTCACGGCCAGGGCCGGGATGTCGTCCAGCGCGGTCTCGACCGGGAGAAGGGCTTCCAGCGCGCGGGCCTTATGGACCAAATCTTCAAGCGCGTCTAGCGAAATGGCATCCTCCAGGCTGAACGGCCCCACCTGCGTCCGGCGCAGCGCCGCCACATGGCCTTCCGTACCCAGAGCATGCGCCAGATCGCGCGCCACCGAGCGGACATAAGCGCCCTTGCCGCAGCGCATTTCCAGCACGCAGAGATCCGGCGACGGCACGTCCAGAACGCTCAGCGCATCAATGCGCACGGGACGCGCCTCCAGCTCGACGTCTTCGCCGGCGCGCGCGAGATCATAGGCGCGCTCGCCATCGACCTTGATGGCGGAGTATTTCGGCGGGATCTGCTCGATATCGCCGATGAATTGCGGCAGCGCGGCTTTAATCTCTTCAACGCTCGGGCGGACATCGCTTTCCGCCACCACATCGCCTTCCGCGTCCTGGGTGGTGGTCGAACTGCCCCAGCGGATCGTGAAGCGATAGGTTTTGCCCGCCTCCTGGGCGAAGGGCACCGTCTTGGTCGCTTCACCAAAGGCGATTGGCAGGACGCCCGAGGCCAGCGGGTCCAGCGTGCCGGCATGTCCGGCTTTCTTGGCGTTATAGAGCCAGCGGCATTTGCCCACCGCCTGGGTGGAGGTCATCTCCAGCGGCTTGTCCAGGACCAGCCAGCCATGGATGGGATCGCCCTTTTTACGACGGCCCATTACGCGTCCTCGTCATCGAGGTCGCGCTTCACGCCGGGGCGGTCGAGCACTTCATCGATATGGGTGGCTTCATCAAACCGGTCGTCGGCGAGAAATTTCAGCTTCGGCGTGAATTTCAGGTCGATCTGGCGGCCCAGCTCCTTTTGCAGGAAACCAGACGCGCGGTTAAGGGCTGCCGCCACCGCTTCCGGGTCGCTTTGACCCAGTGCAGAGACGAAGACCGTAGCGTGGCGCAGGTCCGGGCTCATGCGCGCTTCAGACACCGTGACCGAGGCGGTCGACAGCGCGGCGTCGCGCAAATGGCCTTCGCGGATGATGTCCGCCACCGCACGTCGGACGAGTTCGCCAGCGCGCAGCTGGCGTTGGGATTGGGCTTTCATGTGAAACCTTTGTCGTTGCGAGCGGCCGGGATTGGACCGGAGCGATCGTGAGGCCGGGCGGTTTACCTGTCAGACAATTCATTTGCAAGCGGCGCCGCGAGATCGGCACGCTCGTCCCAGTCTAGATAGGGACTTTGCCATGATCATGCTCGCCAGCGCCGCAGCGCTCAGCCTCGCCACTCAGACCGAGCCCGCCGACACCAGCGCCTTGGAGACCGCGCAGGCCTATATGGCGGCCTATTCCGCGCTGGACCTGGACACCATGCGCAACTGGCTGAACGAAGAGACGGTGTTCAGCGATGAAACCTATGTCCAGGGCGAGGAGACGGGGCCGCACACGCTGACCGGTGAAGACGCGGTCATTGCGCTGCTTCAGGATTTCAAGGACGAGTACAATCCGCTGGCGCTGAATTTCGAGTGGGACCAGGTCTTTGAAAGCAATAACCGCGTCGTCTTCACCGGCTGGGTCAACGCCCGCTACCCGACCGACACGGACGGCGAGCTCTTCCAGTGGCGCTCGCCGCAGGTGACCATCCTGACGATGCAGGACGGCCAGGTGGTCCATCACCGCGACTTCGTGAACTGGGAAACGCCGGACGAGCGGATGGTTCCGGCGGAGTAGGTCCGCTTTCCGCGCTGCACAGTGATCGAGGGCGTCTATCCCACAACTGCAAGCACCCCAAATTCTCGGCCCAACAAGCCAAATGATGTCGAGATGAGGGTGCGCCGAGGATCGCCCGCATGAGGCCTGGCGTCCGGATAGGCGGTGCGCCTATCCACTCAGGCCCTGACGCGCCCGTCCCCCTGGATCTGGCTGACCCAAAGATCCCTCGTCCTTGGTCTATCCTCGCAGTGTCTGGGCTCGAAAGCCGCTCCAGTCCCCATAATTGAATTGAATTCAGTTCAATTGTGTGAGACAGGATGCTGGAAATCAGCTCGCGATAGGGGTTTCCGCTCCGAAAACCGGGTCGACACGCGTCGCGGCTAGGTCAGGCTCTTGGAAAACAAGTCAGGGTGCGAGCCGCTGAGAGAAACGACGAGAAACCGGTCGGGGCGCCCAACCAGCGCGCAAAGCGACCCCCGGCAACCGCAGGGACGGGCGGTCGCCCGCAGCGCGAGCGAGAGATGACAGTCCAAAAGGCTTGGAAGTTAGGAAAAATGAGCACAACGACCGCGAAATCCCCGCCCCCCAAGGCGGCCATCTCCCAGCGCCGGGGCGGCAAGACCCGCAGGGCGCTGATCGCGGCGGCCCAAGCCGAGCTGATGGCGAGCGAGGGTGATGCGGAGATGGCCGCGATCGCTAAGCGCGCCGGGGTTTCGGTGGGCCTCGCCTATCATCATTTCGGCTCGAAGGCGGGCTTAATCGCCGCCGTGGTCGAAGATTTCTACGCGCGCTACACAGACACCGTGAACGCCCGCTTTGACGGCGAAGACTGGTCAGCGCGGGAGCGCGCGCGCACGCACGCGCTGGTCGACTTCTTCCAGGATGAGCCCTTCGCCCGCACCCTGCTTGGACCGCTGGGCCGCTCGCCGGACGTGGTCAACGCGGAGGCCAGCTGCATGGCCGCGATGATCGATCTGGGCGCGCGCAATATCGCCCAAGGCCAAGCCAGCGGCGAGCTCGATCGGGACATGGATCCGATGCTGGCCGGCGCCTTCGTGCTGGGCGGGGTGCGCCAATGCCTCACCGTCGCCCTGGCGGGAAGCGACCAACCCGACAGGACAGCCTTGGCCGCTTCGGCCTGGCGTCATATCGCCCACGCGCTGGGCGCGAAGGTTTAGGAGGACATGATGGCCCGAGATGAAGCCCTTGTGCTGGAAAATCAGGACGCGCTGAGCGGCGACATCGCCGGCACCTACAAGAAACAAGATCTGGACGGCGTTGAGCCGCGTCAGGCCGACCTCGAAGCCTTTGACCGTGACGGATATGTCGTCCTCAAAGGGCTGCTCGATCCCGACCGGCTCAACCAAATCGAGGCGGCGACCCGGGACCTTTTAGGACCCACGGGGCGCAACAGCTTTGAGGGGTTTAAGACCCAACGCGCCTATGCCTTGCTGGCCAAGTCGCGCCAGCTCGACATTCTGGCGGCGCACCCGCAAATCCTCGGCTTCTTGAAGGCGCGCCTCCATCCTGAACCGCTGCTGTCCGCCTTTCTGGCGATCAATATCCGCCCCGGCGAAGACCAGCAGATCCCCCATTATGACGACGGCTTCTACAACGCGCCGCGCCCGGGGCCGGTGCAAGGCCTGTCGGTGATCTGGGCGCTCGACCCCTTCACCCCCGAAAACGGGGCCACCAAGGTCTGGCCCGGCAGCCATATATGGCCCAATGACCGCGAGCCGATCGACGCCGACCCGGCCGCTCAGGCGGTGATGGATGCCGGCGACGCCATCGTCTTTAACGGCGCGCTCTGGCATGCCGGCGGCGCAAATCTCACCGAGGACACATTCCGCCTGGCGGTCACCGCGCAATACTGCGCGCCCTGGCTGCGCACCCAGGAGAATATGAGCCTCGCCGTGCCGCCGGAGACGGTGGCGATGCTCGCCGACCCTCTGCCCTCGCTGCTGGGCTATCAGATCCACCCGCCCTTCATGGGCCATGTGAACGGGATGCATCCGCGGCGCCTTTTTTATGAAGATATGTAAAAAATACTGAATAAAGTGGAATAAAATTTCCCTTCTCTCAAGAAGTGTGGCATAAGGTTCGGGCTATCGTTATTCGACCTCGACCTACTGTCTCCGAAATTCGGCTCTCAGTTTCTCGACCAGACTGACAGAGCCGGAGCCACCGCATCCTGCGGGTGGCGTATTTTAAGGAGACCACGGATATGGCCACTGGCACCGTGAAATGGTTCAACCCCACCAAAGGTTTTGGGTTTATTCAGCCGGATAACGGAGACCGCGATGTTTTCGTGCACGTCACCGCCGTGCAGGCCGCCGGCCTGACCGAACTGGCCGACAATCAAAAAGTGACGTTCGAGATTGAGTCCGGCCGCGACGGCCGTCAATCCGCAACGGCGCTTGAACTGGCGTAAGACTTGGGATGGCGAGGCGGCGAAGCGCCGCCTCGCCGCTCCATATTCCTTTACGTGCTTTTTAATACAAGGGTTAAGTGATGCCGACTGAAAGCAAAAAGTCCGTCTTCAAACCTTTGAAGCCCCAGGACAAAGCCGCGCGCACCGACGCTGCGGCGCGCGAAATCATTGACGCCGAGGCCGATGCCCGGCAGTCCAAGACCGAGCGCCTGCGCGCGGCGCGCCTGAAAATGGAAGCCGAACGCGAACCGGCCGAGCCCCCGGCCAAGCCTCGCGCAACGCCGAAGCGGAAAAAATTCATCCGCGCCTAGCGCGACAGACCCGCTTGCTCGAGACGGGCGGCATACTCCGCCATCATCGCGTCGGCGTTTTCGCCTAGCTCGTAGAGATAATCCCACGAGAAGATGCCGGAGCTGTGCCCGTCGTCGAAGATCAGACGCACGGCGTAGCGGCCGACGGGTTCGGCCTCGTTGATCGTGACGTTCGCCTTGCCGCGCACCAGCTGTTTCTGGCTGGCGTGGTGGCCCTGCACCTCTGCGGACGGGCTTTCGACACGCAATAGCTCGAAGGGGATGGAGAAGGCCTCACCGTCCTCAAACGCGATGTCGAGACGCTTTTCGCCGCGTTTGAACGCCAGCTTGGTCGGCCATACAGCGCTCATGGCCTAGTCGCCGAGCTCGCGGGCTTCTTCCGGCAGCATGATCGGCACGCCTTCCCGGATCGGGTAGGCGAGGCCCGCCGCCTTGGAGATCAGCTCGCCGGCCTCCCGGTCATAGGTCAGCGGCTCGCGCGTGACCGGGCAGACCAGGATTTCCAGCAGCTTGGGATCAACGCCGCCAGACTCAGTCTTGGGCGCATCGGTGTTCGCGGCGGTGTTCTCTGTCTCGCTCATGAGGGTCTAGGTAGGCGTTGCGAGCGCAAACGTCCAGCATCTCGCGTATTGGACATCGCAGCCCTATATCCAGGCGGACCGCCGCTGAACGAGACCGCCATGCGCCTGCTGCTCCATATCCTGATCCTGGTGCTTGTCGCCCTTATCGCCGCGTGCAGCCCGGGCGGAAACCGGGCCAATGACGCACCGGTGGCGAGCCTGAACAATGCCGGAGAGCCCGCAGACGCGCCCGACCCGCGTTTGCAGGGCGAGTGGCGCGCCGTGCTGACCACCTCGGTCGATCCGCGCCCGCTGGACCTGACGGTGGATCTGTCCGGGCCGCAGCCCGTAGTCTCCCTCAGCTCGCCCGATCAGGGCGGGGCCGTGATCGCTTTCTCACAAGTGCGCCTGGACGGCCCGCGCATCGGCTTCGCCACGCCCCTGGGCGCGCTGCGCTTTGAAGGCGCGCTGGACGGCGAGGATGCGATCACCGGCGAAGTGTTTCAGGGCGGCTATACGAGTGCGCTCACCTGGGTGAGAGTCGAGCCCTAACCCCGCCAATACCCCACCAGCTTGCGCGCTTCCTTGATCACCGGCTCGGCCGCAGCCCTGGCCTTTTCAGCACCCGCGCTAAGGATGCGGTCGATTTCGGCCCGGTCGGCGATCAGGCGGGCATATTCGCCCGAGATCGGCGCGATGAATTCCACCGCGGCGTCGGCGAGCTTCGGCTTGAACGCGCCAAAGCCCTGGCCAGCGAAGTCGTTCAGAACCTCCTGCGCGGTGGTCCCGGTCAGGGCGGCGTAAATGCCGACCAGATTGCGCGCCTCCGGCCGCTCGGCCAGCCCCGCTTCGGTTTCCGGCAGCGGTTCGGGATCGGTCTTCGCCTTTTTGATCTTGCGCGCGATGGTGTCGGCGTCGTCGTCCAGATTGATCCGCGAATTGTCGCTGGGATCGGATTTGGACATTTTCGCCGTACCATCCTTGAGGCTCATGATGCGCGCGCCGTGGTCCTGGATCACCGGTTCGGGCAACGGGAAAACCGCTTCGCCCCGGCCGAAATCACGGTTGAAGCGCGCGGCGATGTCGCGGGACAATTCCAGGTGCTGTTTCTGGTCCTCGCCCACCGGCACGTGGGTCGCCTTGTAGACCAGAATATCGGCGGCTTGCAGCACCGGATAGGTGAACAGGCCCACGC
Source organism: uncultured Oceanicaulis sp. (assembly GCA_964484345.1). Taxonomy (GTDB): domain Bacteria; phylum Pseudomonadota; class Alphaproteobacteria; order Caulobacterales; family Maricaulaceae; genus Oceanicaulis. Next base: position 7,215 of record CAZAGE010000021.1, read on the forward strand.
TGGCGCGCTCGGCGTCTTTGCCGGCCTTGTCCTTGAACTGCGTCATCCGCTCGAGCCATCCCAAGCGCGCCACGCACTGGAAAATCCAAGCGAGCTCGGCATGGGCGGGCACCGAAGACTGGGCGAAGATCGAGGACTTTTCCGGGTCGACGCCCGCGGCCATATAGGCGGCCGCCGCCGCGCGCACGCGCTTGGGCAGTTCCCCAGGATCGCCGGCGACGGTGATCGCATGCATGTCGACCACGCAGTAAAAGCACTCCGTTCCGGAGTTCTGCAGCGCGACCCACCCTTTCAGAGCGCCCAGATAATTGCCGAGGTGCAGGCCGCCCGTGGGCTGCATGCCAGACAAAATGCGCGTCGGACCGGTGTAATCGGTCGGGGTCTCGCTCATGGTCGCGTCCAATAGTTGGAGGTTGATCGGTCCGCGGTGATAGCCGGGCGAACGCCCGCGCTCAAGCGGGTTTAGATTTCGGAATCAAAGGAGGTCGCACTCCGCGCATCGCGCGGGACGGGGCGAAGCGCCGCGGTGACCTCTGAGAACCGGAGCGCACCGGTCGCCAGACACGCCGCCGCGTAGCTGGCGGCGCCCGCCCCGACCACAACCAGCAGCTCCAGCGCATCGCCAAAGCTGGTTCCAATCCTCGTACTAATCCAGCCGCCCCAACTAGCCTGATGGGAAACCAACAGGAAAACGATGACGCCCATCCCGCCCGCAGCCAGCGCAAGCCGGGCCATCCTGCCCAGCAGTCGTGCATCCGGCTTGAAATAGCCCCGACGCAGAAGCAGAAACGCCAAGAGTGTCGCGTTCAACCAGCCTGCAGCAGAGGTGGCCAAAGCAAGGCCCAAGAAACCCAGCCCGCCGAAGAACAACCCGAGTGCAAGCACCAGGTTCAACGACACAGAAGCCAAAGCAATCCGCATCGGGGTTTTGGTATTTTCCCGCGCAAAAAAGCCGGGCGCCAGAACCTTGATCAGCACGAATGCCGGCAACCCCACGCCATATGCCGCAAGAGCGATAGCGGTGTTTGACGAGCTCTGCGCATCAAAGGCACCCCTTTCATAGACACCCTGGACCAGGAATTCCGGGATCACGAAAAAGGCGATAGCCGCCGGAAGCGTCAGAGCCAGAGAAAGCTCCAGAGCCCGGTTCATTGTAGAGTGCGCGCTGTCCTCATCTCCCGCTCGGATTCGCCGGGCGAGGGTAGGCAGGAGCGCGACACCCATTGCGATTCCAATTACGCCCAGCGGAAGCTGATAAAGGCGCTCGGCATAATTCAGGTATGAGCGAGCGCCGACCTCGAACATGGCGATTGAGGAGGTGACCAGAACATTGATCTGTGTCGCGCCAGCAGCAATGGCTCCTGGCACTCCCAGAACAATCAGCCGCTTCACTTTCGGGGTTAGCCGTGGAGGTTTCAGCCGGATTTTCACCTGACTGGATCGGGCGGTCATCCAGAGCAGAATCGCTTGGAGCAGCCCTGAAGCCGTCACGCCAATCGACAGCCAAATAGCGAGCTGCTCGCCCTCAGCAAAGTCGAGCGCGAGGATCACAATGAGGACCAAGTTGAACAGGACCGGGGCAAAGGCCGCCGCTGCGAAAGCGCCTCGTGTATTGAGCACCCCGCCAATCAACGCTGTCACAGACATCGCGAGCAGGTAAGGCATCGTGATCTGCAGCAGCATCGCACCAAAGGCGAGGCCGTCCGGGTCGCTTATCTTTCCGGGAAAGAAGGCATAGGCCAGCCATGGCGCAGCCACTTGAAACAGAAGCACGACCGCCAAGGTGAATGTGAACAAGACCGATAACGCATCAGATGCAAATTCATCGGCTTGCTTCTTTTCATCGCCTTCCAGCTCCTTGGCGTACAGAGGTACGAAGGCCGAATTGAATGCGCCTTCGGCAAGAACGCGACGGAATGTATTTGGGATCGTCAGTGCTTGGAAAAAGGTGTCAGCGACCGACCCGGCTCCAAGGTAATTGGCCGTCAGGATTTCCCGCAAAAACCCTAGAAGGCGCGACAGCAGCGTAAAGCCGCTCACCACTCCAAGATTTCGCAGTAGTCGCATTCAAATCTCGATCCACGCCCGAAGGCGTCAGAGCCTATCCTTCCGTAGGCGTCTGGAAAAGAAAAAGGCGCCGCAGCTGCGGCGCCGAAAGGCAAAGTTCACGCTGCATAGGCAGCGCTTGCGAATTATTCTGTTGAAAAACTATCCGTTTGAGTTGTCTGGGTAGTCTCCGGTGAGATTTGTTCCGCACACTCGGTCAACAAAGCCAGGCTCTTGACCCACATAAAATGCGAAGCAGATGAACTCCCCGAAGGTCAGATCAAAAACAGTGTCAGGCTCTGGTTCTTCCGCTTCTGGAATCGGCGGCTGATCACGTTCCTCAGGCCACGGAGGAGGATCGGGGGGGTTGCGCAATCGCGTTAGACGCTAGAAATACTGACCCGACAATCGGCAATAAAACTCTGCCTATAGTCATTCTCAAAACTCCTGTTCATCGACGCGCCCACAACGACGCGACACAATTTTTGGGTCAAATTAAATCTCCTGTAAAGAGATTAATAGATGAAATTCAATCAGGAGGTCATCTACCGCCCGACGCTCATGGGCGCGTGCGCCAAGCCGCTGGTCTTTCGTCCGCGCGAGGCGGCGTCTTCGGCTTCGTTGAGGACCGCCATCAAGGCCGCCTCGACGCGGGCGAGGCGGGCCGTGTTTGTCGGTTTGACTCCGATTTCAGTGACATAAAACGTATCCACCGCGCGTTCGCCATAGCCGTCAATCCGCGCGGCCACCAAGGACAGGTCCTGCTCCGCAATCGTACGCGCCAAATCGTGCAGCAGGCCCGGCCGGTCACGGCCTGACGCTTCGATGACCAGGGCCTGGTCGGCGGCGTCGGCGTCGAACTTCACATAGGGCGCAATGGCGAAGGCGGCCTCGCGCCGGCGCACGATGGGGATAGAAAAGGCCATGCTCGTCTCTGTGTCGCCGGAAGCCGCCCGTTCCACGGCCGCTTTGAGGCGATCTCGAGCCAAGGCGTCCGACCAACCATAGGGCCGTCCGCCCGGCTCCTGAACGAAGAAGACGTCGAAGGCGCGGCCATCGGATGTCGTTGTCACCTGAGCGCCCACGACATTGGCGCCTTCGCTGGCGATGGCGCCGGCGATGTCGGCGAACAAGCCATGGCGGTCGGGCGCCAGCACCATGATTTCCGTCGCGGAGCGGCGGCGGTCGACCCGCACGCCGGAGATGACCGCACGGCCCTCCCGCATCGCGGTGCGCGCTAAAGCGGCGTGGCGCAGGCGGTCGGTTTCGTTAAACGCCAGCCAATAGGTGGCGTCCAGGCTATCGGCCCAGCGGTCAGTGAGCTCGGGGCCCAATCGCTCTGCGGCGGACAGGAAGCGCGCCTTGGCCGCCTCGGCCCGCTCCACAAGCCGCGCCCGGGCGCCTGCCTCATCCATTGGACCCGTCTGCGCCAGCGCGGAGGCCGTGGCGGTGTAAAGGTCACGCAAAAGCTGGGCTTTCCAGCCATTCCAGACGCCAGGACCGACGGCGCGTATGTCCACCACGGTGAGGAAGGAGAGGAGGCGCAAGCGCTCCAGAGAGCCCACGGTCTCGGCGAAATCGAGCACGGTGCGCGGATCGGAAATGTCGCGGCGCTGGGCGGTGTCGCTCATGTCCAGATGATGCTCGATCAGCCAGGCGACCAGCTCGGTCTCGTCCTCATCCAGCCCGAGGCGCGGACAGGCGATCCGGGCGTTCTCGGCGCCCTCCAGGCACTGATCGCCCTTGCCTTTGCCAGTGTCGTGCAGCAGCACCGCCAGGTGAAGCGCGCGGCGATGATTGATTTCTGACAAAAAGCTGGTGACCAACGGGTGCTCGGCCGCATGCTTGCCTTGCTCGATTTCTCTCAGCAATCCCAGTGCGTTAAGTGTGTGCTCATCAACCGTGAAGCGATGATACATGTTGAACTGGGTGCGCGCGACGATATTGCCAAACTCGGGGATATAAGCCCCCAACAAGCCCGCCTCGGTCATCGCCCGGAGAATGATCCGCGGATCATCGCCGTCCAGCAATACGGCGAAAAAGCTGCGGCGCGCACGCGGATCGGTGCGGAAAGTGTCGTCCACCAGGCGCAAATGGCGGCTCACCGCCGCCACAGCGCCGGGGTGCAGGTCGATATGGCGCGCGGCGGCGATCTCAAACAGGCGCAACATCAGCACCGGATCGGTCTCAATCGCCGCCGGATCGGAGAAATCGAGCCGGCCGGCATTCATGCTGAAGCCCGTTTCGGCCAAGTCATCATCGCGCACCTGGCCGTCGGACGGCAGGAATCGGCCCATCGCCGTGGGCGGGTCCTTCAGCTCATCCGCTTCCAGTTTGGCGCAGACCAGGCGGGTCAGCGCGCCGACATCGATGGAGCGCAAGAAATAGGCCCGCATGAAAGCTTCGACGGCGAGCTGATCCTCGCCATCCTCAAAGCCCATGCGCGTGGCGATTTCCGGCTGCACATCAAAAGTGAGCCGATCATCCTTGGTGTCGGACAGGGCGTGCATATGAAAGCGCACCGTCCAGAAAAAGTCCGCCGCCGAGAGATAGCGGTCGACATCCTCGACCTGGAACAGGTCCGCACCGACCCAGCGCTCCATCGCGTCCGCGCCATACAGGATCAGCGCCAGCCAGCGCAGGGTCTGCAGATCGCGCAACCCACCCTTGCCATCCTTCACATGTGGCTCGACCGCATAGCGGCTATCGCCCTGCCTATCGACGCGGGCGTCGCGTTCCGCCAGCTTGGCGCTGGCGAAGGATCGAGCGTGAACACCCAGCTGGCTCTGATCAAAGCGCGCTTGAAGGCGGCGCACCAAGCTCTCATCGCCAGACACCGGGCGCAGATCCAGCAGGGCAGTCCGCTCAGCGATATCGGTTTTCACCAAGGCCATGGCTTCATCGAGCGTGCGCACCGCGCCGCCCCCGACCGTCACGCCGGCGTCCCAGAGGGCATACAGCATGCGCTCGATCAGAACCGGGGCGTAATCCGGGGTCGGATCCTGGACCAGGAAAACCAGGTCGACATCGGAATGGGGCGCCAGTTCACCGGCGCCGAAACCGCCCAGCGCACACAGCACGACGCCCGGCGCCCGGGCCCCGTCGGGATGCAGGTCGTGAGCGATCGAGTCATAGGTCGCCCGCATGGCCGCCGTCATCGCGGCGGACAGGGCGCGCGCCGCCTCCAGCCCTCCTCCAGCGCCGTCCAGCTTGGATTCGGCGTGGGTGCGCGCCCGGGCGAGATAGGATTTCAGCTTGGTCAGCGCGGCTTGCCGGGCGGCCGGCTTGTCCCAGCCCACGCGCGTGGCGGCGGCCAATTCCGCGCGCAGGCGCAGGCCGTCAAGCGAGGCGGGCAGGGAGTTCGGTCTCATCACCCGCGAACCTAAGCCATTCGCACCCCGCTGGGCAGGGGGGTCGGGCTGTGGATCCCCTCCATCGTCATCCCAAACTTGATTTGGGACCCAGTCTTTCCTGTCCTCCTGCACGTCCGTGCAGTCGGTCCTCGCTCACGCTGCGGGCGGGCGTTCGCCCTTGCGAGAGCTGCGCGCTCGGGATGCCAAGCATCGCGACCCGCCGTTCTGCAGTCGCTGGGTCCTGAATCAAGTTCAGGATGACGAGAGTGTATGGAGAAAGCGCGGAGCTGCGTTCGGAAGGTCCTTCGAGACGCGGGCTTGCGCCCGCTCCTCAGGATGAGGCTTTCATAAAGCGCCGCTCACGCCTCATCCTGAGGAGCGAGCCCTTGGCGAGCGTCTCGAAGGACGCACTATCCCAAAAACAGAAAAAGCCCCGGACCGTCGCCGATCCGGGGCTCTCAACTGGTGCGATGGAGCGGCTTACTCGTCCATCAATTCCTGCATCAGGAAGGTGAACTCCAGCGACAGGCGCTTGGCGGTCTCTTCCAGATTGGCGGCGGCGGAGTGGCCGCCTTCCATGTTTTCATAATAGAGAACCTCTTCACCCAGCTCGTTGAGCAGGTAAGCCATCTTACGGGCATGGCCCGGATGGACGCGGTCATCCTTGGTCGAGGTCAAAAGGAAGAGCGGCGGATAATCCCCGCCGGTCGCCACATTGTGGACCGGTGAGATCGAGCGCAGGAAGGCGCGCTCGTCTTCATTCTCGTCCGGGAAGCCGTACTCATCCTGCCAGCTGGCGCCGGCCAGCAGCAGGTGGAAGCGCATCATGTCCAACAGCGGCACCTGGCTGATCACCGCGCCGAACAGGTCGGGGCGCTGGGTGTACATCACACCGGTCAAGAGGCCGCCATTGGAGCCGCCTTCAACGCCGAGCTGGCCCGGCGTGGTCACGCCGTCTTCGATCAACGCTTCGGCCACCGCAATCAGGTCGTCATAGATGCGCTGGCGCTCGGTGCGCAGGCCCGCCTGGTGCCAGGCCGGGCCGAACTCGCCGCCGCCGCGGATATTGGCGAGCACATAGGTGCCGCCCTGCTCCAGCCACATGCGGCCCAGCGTGCCGGAATAATTCGGCGTCAGGGAGACCTGGAAACCGCCATAGGCATACAAAAGGGTCGGACCCGCCTCGCTGGCGCCCTCGGCGCGCACGATGAAGTAGGGCACCTGGGTGCCGTCGGTCGAGGTCGCCTGGCGCTGCTCGACCACGAGGCCCTCAGTGTCGAACCAGGACGGGGCGGACTTGGCCGGCTCAAGGCTCAGCTCAGGCGTCAGGCGGTAGAGCGTTTCCGGCGTCAGGAAACCTTCCACATTCACATAAGCCAGATCGCCCTGATCATCGGCGGTGACGATGGAGATGGAGGCGTTCTCCGGCGCGTCGATCGGCTGGCTGGTCCAGCCCCCCTCACCGAATTGGAACGCGTTGAGCGTACCCACCACATTGTCGTTGATCACCACCAGGAGATTGTCCGCCGTGGCGGCGACAGAACCCACCGACTGGCGGTCGTTGGGCACGAAGACCTCGTGGATCTGCGGCAGTTCGCCGGAAGCGGCGAATTCGCTCATGGAGTAGGACAGGACAGCGCCGGCCGGATAGGTCGCACCGCCTTCAACCGGGGTCCAATCCTGGCCCACAGCGAACACCAGCTGATCAGAGAACAGGCTGTAGGGCGACACGCGGCGCGGCAGCGGGAACTGCACCGGCTCACCGGTCGCGCCGTCCGGCAGATACCAATAGACCTGCTCGAAAAAGCTCTCGGACTGAACGGCGGCCATATAGGCGGTGCCGTCCGCATCTTCGAAGCGGGCCGGCCAGACGCCGACATTGTCCGCCGCGCCGGTCAGAACCGGGGTGGCGTCTTCGATCGCCGTGCCGCGCTCCCAGCGCTTGACCACGAAGGGATAGCCCGACGTGGTGGCTTCAGCTTCATCCAGGGCGGTGGCGACCAGCAGGGTGTTTTCGTCGATCCAGGCGGTGGCGCCTTTGGTCTCTTCGATCTCGAAGCCGCCATCGACGAAGGCGCGGGTCTCCATGTCCCATTCCCGGCGCACTGCGGCGTCAGAGCCGCCATCGGACAGGGTCAGGATGCAGTGGCGATACTCCGGCGCCAGGCAGGACGAGCCGCGCCAGACCCAATTCTTGTCTTCTTCCTCCGCCAGGGCGTCCAGGTCGAGCACGACATCCCAATCCGGATTATCGGTGGCGTAGCTTTCCACGGAGGTTTTGCGCCAGAGGCCATGGGTGTTTTCAGCATCGCGCCAGAAATTCCACAGCTCGCCGCCACGCACGCCCACATAGGGGATGCGGTCCGCGCTCTGCAGCACTTCCAGGGCGCTGTCATAGAGACCCTGATAGCGAGCATCGGCCTGCAAGCGGGCGAGGCTGACCTCATTCATGGAGGTGGCGAAGGCCAGGGCTTCTTCGCCCTCGACTTCTTCCAGCCATTCCAGCGTTTCGGTCTCCGCCTGGATCGCCGCGTTCAGCGCAGCGCCCGGCAGCTCGGCCGCGGCGGTTTCGGATTCCGCCGTTGCGGCGTCAGTCATCGCGTCGGTGTCTCCTTCAGGCTCGCTGGTGGGCGAGCAGGCGGCCATCGCCAAGGCGGCGAGGGCGGCTGTGCAGGCAAGGCCATTGCGGCGCATGATTTATCTCCCCTGAGAATGAATTGCGCGCATAAAAGCCCGAGCGCACCAGTGCGTCAAAGAAGATCGCATTACGAGCCTGTAAACTTTGCACCTGGCCAGGCGGGCGACTACATAGGCGCCATGAAAGCCTATCGGATGAATGGGGCGGGCAACGCCTTCGTGCTGATCGACGCGCGCGGACGCAAGGCGCAGCTCTCTCCGTCTGACGCCCAGGTCATCGCCCTGGCGAAGGCCTATCCTTTTGATCAGCTTTTAGCCCTTGAAACCGAAGCCGGCGCCGATGCGCGCCTGCGCGTCTGGAATAGCGATGGCGGCGAGGTTGGCGCTTGCGGCAACGGCACCCGCGCGGCGGCGTGGCTGATGTTTCAAGAGGCGCGCGGCGACACGCTGACCCTGAAGAGCCTGGGCGGTCCGATGGCGGCCCGGCGCCTGGCGGGAGATATGGCCGAAGTCGATCTGGGTCCCGCACGCCTGGATTGGCGCGAGATTCCGTTAGCTCGAAAAATGGACACCCTCAGGCTCGACTACGGCGTCGACCTGCCCGATGGCTGCCGGCTTGAGGGTCCGGGCGCCGTCTCCATGGGCAATCCCCACGCCGTCTTCTTCGTTGATGATGTCGAGGCCCTGCCGCTCGACGCGATCGGCCCGCGCGTTGAGCATGACCCTCTTTTTCCCGAGCGGGTGAATGCCGGTTTTGCGCAAATCCGCGGCCTCAAGGACATCCGGCTGAAAGTGTTCGAACGCGGCGCGGGCCTGACTCTGGCCTGCGGAACAGGCGCGGCGGCGGCCCTGGTGGCCGCGCACCGGCGCGGCCTTACGCAGCGCGAAGCGCTGATCGAAGCTGATGGCGGCGTCCTGCCGGTGCGTTGGGCTGAGGACGACCACGTACACCTGGCCGGGCCCGTCGAGCTGGAGGGCGACGCGGTTTTACCAGATGGGTTTGGGACCTAAAGACTCAAAACCGCGAGCCTTCCGTTTTCATGCGCAGACCAAGCCCCTTCCGGCTCCAAGGGCGCAGGAAACAAGGACGGGGCAGGCTGGCGCGACGCGTCGTGGATCAGCCTTGATGTTCGGGAAGGCGAACGATGAGGCCGTCCAGATCGTCAGTGACTTTGATCTGGCAAGAAAGCCGGGAGTTGTCGCGGACATCGGAGGCGAAATCGAGCATGGAATCTTCCATGGAGCTTCGCTCGCCGGTCTTATCGGTAAAGGCGGCGTCCACATAGACGTGGCAGGTCGCACACGCACAAGCGCCGCCACAGTCCGCGTCGATGCCGGGCACCAGATTGCGGATCGCCCCTTCCATCACGGTGATGCCGTTTTCAACGTCAACCGTATGCTCGGCGCCGTCATGCTCGATATAGGTGATTTTCGCCATGGGCCGTTTGTGGTCCTTGAACAAAGTGGAGATCAAAGGCGCGGACGCGCCCGGTTGCGCCTGTATTTAGGACAGGAAATCGCGCATCGCCACACTGCTGTCCCGCAACCGCTCCGGATCGGGGCGCGCACCCATCGCGATCAGGCGCTGAGCGGCCATGTATTCCGGCGCGCTATTGACCGCTTCACAGGCGATCAACCGCCCGTCTTTCAAGTGAAACAGCGCGAACTTGCCTTCCTCGGGATCGCCGCGCCGGACCATTTGATCCGCGCCTTCGATCAGGCCGGCGATCTGCAGCTTCAGCTCGTATTGATCCGACCAAAACCAAGGGACCGGATCATAGTCAAAGGGCTCACCGCAGATCGAGGCGGCCGCCGCCTTGCCCTGCTCGATGGCGTTTTGAACGCTTTCCAGCCGGACGCTGCGGCCATAGCGGGGCAGATCAAACCGCGCCACGTCGCCGATGGCGTAGATGCGCGGATCATCCGTCCGAGCGTTAGCGTCGACCAGAATGCCGTCCTGGCAAGCGATGCCGGCCGCCTCGGCCAGCTGGGTCGACGGCGCAAGGCCCGCCGCCACCAGCACCAGATCGGCCTCAATGACCTCGCCATCGGCCAGTTCGACGCCGTCCGCCCGCGTCTTTCCGGTGATCGCGCTCACTGGCGCGCTGACTCGCAAATCAACGCCATAGCCGCGATGGATCGCCCCGAACCAGCCGGACAAAAGCGCGCTCGCCGTGCGCGCCATGGGCCGGTCGGCGGCTTCCAGCACCGTCACCTCCAGCCCGCGCTTGCGCGCTGAAGCCGCGACTTCCAAGCCGATATAGCCCGCACCGATGATCACAAGGCGTTTCGCAGTGCTCAGCGCGTCGGACAAGGCGTCCGCTTCCGCCAGATTGCGCAGCACGAAAACACCCGGCAGATCCGCCCCCGGCAGCGGAATGCGCCGCGCTTGACCGCCGGTGGCGAGGATCAGCTGGTCATAACCCAGGCGGTCGCCCTCGCCCGTAATGACTTCGCTCGCCGACCGGTCGATGGCGGTGACCCGCTCGCCGGTGCGCACCGTCACATCGGCTTTTTCATACCAGGCGTCCGGCTTCAGCCAGAGCCGGTCGATCGGGGTTTCCCCGGTCAGATAGGCTTTGGACAAAGGCGGGCGCTGGTAAGGCGCAGAGGGCTCATCGCCGATCAGGGTGATCTCACCCTCATATTTGCGTTTGCGCAGCTCGGCGGCTGCGGAAAGCCCGGCCTGGCCGGCGCCGATGATCAAGGTGTGAGACACGGGCGGTGCGCGCTCCTAAACTCTATGAACGTGGTCAAATACACGCCGCCTGAACCCCGCCAAGTCAAGCGCCCAGCCCGCCTTGCCCGCAGGCGCGGCGCGTCCTACAGCTCAAGACATGCCCGCCCGAACGCTGACCCTGCCTGATGAAGCCGCCACCGCCGCCCTGGGCGCGCGCCTGGCGCAGCTTTTGGAGACCGGGGATGTGGTGCGGCTTCACGGCGATCTGGGCGCGGGCAAAACCACCCTCGCCCGCGCCGTGATCGAGGCGCTGACCGGCGAAGCCGATGCACCCAGCCCCACTTACACGCTGGTTCAAAGCTATGAGACCCGGGACGGCCGCCTGCTCGCCCATGCCGACCTTTATCGGCTGGAAGACGAGGACGAGCTTGACGAGCTGGGTCTGGATGAGGCTTTGGAGCATGGCATGGCGCTAATTGAGTGGCCGGACCGGGCGCCGTCGTTCGCGCCCGCAGACCGCCTGGACCTCACCTTGATTGAAACAGGCAAAGGCGCGCGCGACGCGGAGCTTCGCGGCCATGGACGCTGGGAGGGTCGCGTTGACAGGCTCTGATCAAGTCCGTGCGCACCAGCGCCGAGACTTCCTCTCCGCTGTGGGCTGGGGGACGGCTGTCGTCACGCCCTTCCCCGGCGACGCCTCCACGCGGTCCTATTTCCGCCTGGCGGGGGAGAAGGGCGAGGCCATCTTGATGGACGCACCGGCAGGCGCGGAAGCGCCGGCCTGCCCTCCTGACGCCACACCGGAAGAGCGCGCGGCGTTGGGATACAACGCCCTAGCGCGCCTGGCGGGCCCGAACACGGCGGCGTTTGCGACCCTAGCGAACGCGCTCACCGCCCGCGGCTTCTCCGCGCCGCGCATCTTCGAAGCCGATCTGGATGCGGGTTTCTTGATCCTGGAAGATCTCGGTGATGATCTTTACGCCAGGATCATTCCGGACCAGCAGGACGAGGTCACCCTCTACACCGCCGCCGCCGAGACGCTCGGCGCGATCTATCGCTCGAGCTTTGACGCCGAGCCCGAGGCCTTTGGCGCCCGGTGGCGCGTGCAGGACTATGACGAAACCGCCCTTCTCACCGAGACCGAGCTGTTTCTGGACTGGTACGCGCCCGAGCGGGGCGACGCCCCGAGCGACGCGGCGCGCGAAGAGTGGCTGAAAGCCTGGCGCGCGGTGCTGCCGGTGCTGGAGGCGCATGCGCCTGGCCTGGTGCTGCGCGACTATCACGCCGAAAACCTGATCTGGCTGCCGGACCGGACGGCGGAAGCACGCGTAGGTCTGCTGGACTTTCAGGACGCCCTGTTCGGCCACCCCGCCTATGACCTCATCTCATTGCTGGAAGACGCGCGGCGCGATGTCTCCGAAGCTGTCGTGGCGCCAGTAAGCGATCGCTTCTTTGACGCCGCCGGATTAGCCGATCGCGAGGCGTTCAACGCCGCCGCCGCCGTGCTCGCCGCCCAGCGGAACGCCAAAATCCTGGGTATTTTCGTGCGTTTGGCGCGCCGGGACGGCAAGCAGCGCTATCTCGGCCTGCTGCCGCGGGTCGCGCGCCATTTCGTGCGCGATATCAGCCATCCCGCCCTGAGCCCGGTGCGCGCAGCCGTCCGGGAGATCGCGCCCCATGTCTTTGCGGAGGCGGATCAGTGACGATCACACGCGCCATGGTCATGGCCGCAGGCCGCGGCACGCGTATGCAACCGCTCACGAATGATCGCTGCAAGGCGATGGTGGAGGTCGGCGGCACGGCGCTGATCGACTGGACGCTGGACAAGCTCGCCGCCGCAGGCGTCGAGCAGGCGGTGGTCAATATCCACCATTTCGCCGACGAGCTGGAAGCGCTGCTGAAACGCCGGACGGCGCCCGAAATCCTGATCTCGGACGAGCGCGAAGCGCTGCTTGAAACCGGCGGCGGCTTGGTGAAGGCGGCGCCGTTACTCGGCGAAGAGCCGATCTTTGTCGCAAACATTGACGCGCTGTGGATAGATGGCGCGACCCCGGAGCTGGACAAGTTAGCGCACGCTTTCGATCCTGAGCGTATGGATTTCCTGCTGATGCTGTCGTCGCTGGATCATCAGCTGGGCTTTGACGGCGCCGGGGATTTCTTTCTGGAGCCTGACGGCCGCATTCGCAGGCGCGGCGACGCGCCCGCAACGCCTTTTGGCTATGCCGGCGTGCAGGTGATGCATCCGCGTGTCCTTAAGGGCCGAAAGGTCGAGCCGTTTTCCACCAACCGGCTGTGGGACGAGGCCCTGTCCAAGGGCCGGGTCTTTGCCCAGGTGATGGACGCCTTTTGGATGCACGTCGGTGACCCGGCCTCCCGTGATCTCGCCGAACAGCATTTGGAGGCCCAAAGGTGAGCGCGGACACGCTGTTCTCCCGCTCCGGTCCGCGGGTCTACACCATCGCGCCGGCGGCCAGCTTCGTGGACGCGTTGGCGAGCGGTCTCGCCGCAGCTTTCCCCGACCCCCAGGACTTGGCGGCGGTCACCGTGCTGGCGCCCACGCGCCGGGCCGGACGCGCGCTCGCCGAAGCCTTCGCCCGGCGCGATCCCGGGGCGGTGCTGCTTCCCATGATCCGTCCCATCGGCGATGTTGACGCCGATGACCCGCCCTTTGAGCCGGGCGAGCTCGCCGAGGCCGCGCCCGAGGCGGTGTCCAGCGCGCGCCGGCGGTTTGAATTGGCGCGCCTGATTCTACAGCGCGAAGACGCCGCGGGCCGGTCCATGGGCGTCGGTGGCGCGCTGTCGCTGGCCGATGATCTCGCCCGGCTAATCGACGACCTTGCGACCGAAGAGGTCGTCGATCTCTCCGCGTTGTCCGAGGACATTCGAGCCGCCTTGCCCGCCCATATGCAGGAAGCCGCGCTTTTCCTCGACATCGTGCTTGAGGCCTGGCCAGCCCGTCTGGCCGAACGTGGCGAGATCGATCCCGCACGCCGCCGCTCCAATCTCTTAAAAGCCCTCGCCAAGCGCTGGCGGAACAGCCCGCCGGACGGTCCGGTGATCGCTGCGGGCTCCACCGGCTCCATCCCCGCCGCGGCGGAATTGTTGAGCGTGGTGGCGGCCCTGCCGCAAGGCTGCGTCGTGCTGCCGGGCTTTGCGCGCGATCTCGACAACAGGGCCTGGGCCGCCATTGACGATGCCCACCCCCAGCGCGCCATGAAAAGCTTCATTGAAGGCTTGGGACTGGAGCGCGGCGGTGTCGCCTTTTGGCCCGGCGCAGAAGAGCGCAGCGCCGATGCGCCGCGGGCCCGCCTGGTCGCGGAGTCCTTGCGCCCGGCAGAAGCGACCGCCGACTGGCTTGGTCGCGTCGGCACGCTGAAGGCCGAGCTGGGTGAAACGGTGTTCGAACGTGCGCTGGACGGCCTCTCCATCCTGGAAGCCGACAGCCCGGCCGATGAAGCCCGCGCCGTCGCCTTGGCCCTGCGCGAAACGCTTCAGACTGAAGGCGCGCGCGCTGTGCTGGTGACGCCTGATCGCGGGCTGGCCCGCCGTGTGACGGTGGAGATGGCGCGCTTCGGTGTGACGCTGGACGACAGCGCCGGCACGCCCTTGTCCGACACCCCGCCGGGGGGGTTTTTGATCCGCGTCATGGACGCGGCGCTCGATCCCGGTTCGGCGCTGGCGTTTTCGGCGCTTTCCGCATCGCCGCTGTTCGCGCTGGGCGAAGATCGCCCGATGCTGGTGCAGGACCTGATCGCGCTTGAGCGGCGGGCGCTGCGTGGCCGCCGTCCGGGTCACAGCATGGAAGCCCTTTATGACGCCGCGATGGACGCCGCGGGAGACGACGAGGCGCTGGCTGCGCGCTGGGGCGGGATTGTGACCTTTGCCGGCGATGCGCTGGGCGATTTCACCGATCTGGAGACCGATCGCCCCGCCGCCGACTGGGCCCGCGCCCTGGCCCAGGCGAGCGAACAGTTGGCCGCCTCCCAGGATCAATCAGGCGCTGACCGGCTCTGGGCCGGCGAGGCGGGCGAAGCCGCCGCCGGCCTGATCGGCGAATTCCTCACCGAAGCCGACGCCCTGCCGCCGATGAGCGCGATCGAGTTCCGCCGCGCCTTACTGGAAACCGCCCGGACCCGCCTGGTCCGTCCCCGCTTCGGCGCCCATCCGCGTCTGCAAATCCTAGGGCCGCTGGAGGCGCGCCTGGTCAGCGCCGAGCGGGTCATCCTTGCTGGGCTCAATGAAGGGATTTGGCCGGCGGCGACTGGGGCGGATCCAATCCTGAGCCGAGGCATGCGCCTCGCCGCTGGTTTGGGCGCGCCGGAACGGCGTTTCGGCCTGACCGCCCATGATTTCGCGCAACTGGCGAGCACGCCGGACGTAATCCTGACGCGCGCGGTCAAGCAGGATGGCGCGCCGTCCGTGGCTTCGCGCTGGCTGTGGCGGCTGCAAACTCTGGCGCGAGGGGCGTTGGGCGAAACCGAAGCCGACGCGTTGTTACGGCCTGAGACCGATTACCTCGCCCTCGCTCGCCAGATGGATGCGCCGGCGGCCGCCACGCAAATTCAGCCGCCAGAACCACGCCCGCCCGTGGACGCCCGGCCCCGCCGCCTGTCCGTCACCCAGATCGAAACCTGGATTCGCGACCCCTACGCCGTCTTTGCGCGCAAAATCTTGCGCCTGGAGCCGTTGGACGATCTCGACCGCGATCCCGGCGCGCCGGAGCGCGGCACCGCCTATCACCAGGCGGTGGAGCGCTGGACCCGCTCCTTGCCCGACGCCGAGGGTCTGCCGGTCGATGCGCTGGAGCGTTTGATCGATCAGGGCCGTATGGCGCTGGCGGAGGTCGGCTTTCCTGAAGCCCGCCTTGGGCTGGAACTGCCCCGCTTCGCCCGCGCAGCCGCCTTCCTGGTCGAGTGGGAAGCCGAACGCCGCCGCGATGACGCCACCCGCTTCAAGCCGGTGGCGATCGAGGCCAAAGGCTCGCTAATGATTGACGCGCCCGCTGGGCCATTCGAGCTGACCGCCCGGGCCGACCGGATCGATTTGCGGCCTGACGGCGCGCTGGACATTATCGATTTCAAAACCGGGGCCGCACCGTCGGCCAAGGAAATCAAGGCCGGCTTCGCCCCGCAGCTGCCCCTGGAAGCGGCGATGGCGGCGCGCGGCGCCTTTGAAGATTGCCCCAGCCATGAACCCGGCGATCTCTTGCATGTGCGGATTTCCGGCACGCGCATCGCGGGTGAAGAGCGCTCCGCGGTCAAAGCGCCCGGGACCGAGGAACCGGTCGCGCTCGCCGATGAAGCGCTTCAGGCATTGACCGACTGGATCGCCAAATTCGACGACCCCCGGCGCAGCTATCCCAGCCAGCCCCGGGTGAAATTCGTCAATCAGTGGGGCGATTACGACCATCTCGCCCGCCGCAAGGAATGGGCGAGCGCGCCCGGCGACGATAATGGGGCCGATACATGAGCGCGCCCGGATTTGATCCCGCCATTGTCGAGAGCGCCAGCGACGCTCAACGCACGGCCGCCGACCCGCGCGCCAGCGTGTTCGTGGAAGCCAACGCCGGGTCGGGCAAAACCCGCGTTCTGGTGGACCGGGTGGCGCGCCTGCTGCTGGCGGGCGCAGCGCCCGACCGCATGCTGTGCGTCACCTTCACCAAGGCCGCAGCGGGCGAAATGCAAACCCGGCTGTTTAAGAAGCTGGGCGTGTGGTCGACGCTGCCGGACGAGGACCTCGCCAAGCAGCTGGACCGGCTGACCGGCGGCGGCCAGGCGCCCGATCTCGCCGCCGCAAGGCGCCTGTTCGCGCGCGCGTTGGAGACGCCCGGCGGTCTGAAAATTCAAACGCTCCACGCTTTTTGCGAAAGCCTGCTGCGCCGCTTCCCGCTGGAGGCGGGCTTGTCGCCAGGCTTTGACGTTCAGGACGACGCGGCGGCCTCAGCGCTGAAGGCGGAAAGCCTCGACCGGTTATTTGCAAATGCTCACATGGCGCCGGACGGGTCTTTGGCGGCGGCGATCGAGACGATATTGGGCGCGGCGGGGCCAGACGGGGTGGAGCGGATCGCCAGCCTGGCGCTGGGACAACGGGGGCGCCTGTCCGCGTTGCTCAATGAGGCGGGCAGCATTGAAACCTTCGCCGACCGGGCGAGCCTGGCGCTGAGCGTGCCGCCGGAGCTGACCGAATCCCTCGCGCTGGAGACGGTGTGGGCGGAAACCGCGGTCGACGACCTGGACGCCGCCCTGAGCGGGCTGCAGTCCGGCGGCAGCAAGACTGAAATCCTCAGCGCCGACCGGCTGGCCGCCGCGCTGGAGGTCAGCGAGCGCAATCCTGCGGAAGCCGCGCGGCGTTATCTCGATTTCTGGCTGACCGCCCGGGGGATATTGAAACAGCCCAAATCCATCTTCGGCAAGAAGACCGGCGAAACCTATAAGATCCTGGTCACGCTGTTCGGCGAAGACGGCAGCGAACGCCACCGGATCGGCGATGAGGTCCTGCCCTTCCTGGCCAACGCCAAAGCCAATGAGGCCACACGCGCCGGTCTAACGTTAGCGAGCGCTCTCATTCGGGAGTATGAGCACCGGCTTCAGCGGCTGCGCCGCGTGGATTTCAGCGATCTCGTGGAGCGGGCAAGGGCGCTTTTGACGGACGCCGAGGCGCGCATCTGGACGCTCTACAGGCTGGACCAGGGCCTGGATCATGTCCTGGTGGACGAAGCCCAGGATACCGCGCCGGACCAATGGGCGGTGATCAACGCGCTGACCGAAGAATTCTTCGCCGGGGAAGGCGCGCGCGGCGACGATGAGTTGGCGCGCAGCGTGTTTTGCGTCGGTGACGAGAAGCAGTCGATTTACTCCTTCCAGAACGCCGATCCCGCCCTCTTCCTCGCCCAGCGCCAGCGTTTGGAGCGGGACGCGGACGCGGCGGGCTTGCGGTTTGAGAGCCCGGGTCTGGACGTGTCCTTCCGCTCGGCCCCGGAAGTGCTGGCCTCTGTGGACGCCGCGTTCGCGGCGGAAGCCGCCGCCCTTAACGCCCCGGAACGCAAGGACGCGGCGGACGCGCTCGAAACCAAATTCATGATGACCGATCCGGAAACGGATGCGGCGCGCGACGCCCTCGCCTTCCATCGCTATGGCGGCCACCGCGCCGCCCGGGCCGGCGCGCCGGGTTGCGTCGAAATCTGGCCTGCCATTCCCAAACCGGAAGCCCCGGAGATGGATACGCTGGATCTTCGGCCGGTTGATGACGAACGCAAGGACAGCGCCCGCAACCAGCTCGCCGCGGCGGTGGCCGATGAAATCAGCCAGATCCTTAAGCGCGGCGACGGGGTTTGGCGCGAAGACGAGCCTTGGGTCCAATCCCCGGCCACGCCCGGCGATATCATCATCCTGGTGCGCAAGCGCGGCGGCCTTTTTGAAGAGATCATCCGCCAGCTCAAGTTGAAAGGCGTGCCGGTGGCGGGCGCGGACCGGATGAGCCTGCCCGACCAGCTGGTGGTGGAGGATTTGATTTCGCTGGCGCGCTTCGCGCTCCTGCCCGAGGACGATCTTTCCCTCGCCGAAGTGCTGAGAAGCCCGTTCTTTCATCCGGTGAGCGCTCAAACGCCGCCGATCGATGACGACGCCCTGTTCGACCTGTCCCGCTGCCCTGGACGGCGCTTGTGGGAAAAGCTGCGCCATAGCGATGATGCGCGCTTCGCTGAAGCCAAAGCGGCCCTTGATCAGGTGCGCGGCCGCGTCGACGCAGTGGCGCCCTACGCCTTCTTCGCCGCCTTTCTCAATGAAGCCAGCGACACCGGCGAGACGCGCCTGGCCCGGCTCTATGCCCGGCTGGGCGAGCAGGCGCGCGATCCGGCCGAGGAATTCCTGTCCCGTGCCTTGGAGCATGAGCGCGACGGCGCGCCGTCGCTGACCCGCTTCGTCGCAGCCGTCAGTGGCGATGGCTCGGACATCAAGCGGGAGATGGACGCTGGGCGCGGCGAGGTGCGGGTGATGACGGTGCACGGCGCGAAAGGGCTGGAAGCGCCGATCGTCTTCCTGCCCGACACCACCCAGGCGCCCAAGGACCGCGCCGGAGGGCTCTACGCCCACGCCGAGGCCGGTTTTGTCTGGGCGCCGGACAGCACGCTGCGCCCGCCCTTGGTGCAGGCCCTGAAAGATCAGGCGGAGCTGGCGGCCGATGGCGAGTATCAGCGCCTGCTCTATGTCGCCATGACCCGCGCGCGCGACCGGCTGATCGTGTGCGGCCATACCCATGGGGTCGCCGGCAAGGTGGATGAAGGCAGCTGGCATGACCGGGTCTGGCGCGCCGCGACGCGCGATGGTTGGACCCCGGTCGAGACCGTGCTGGCCGCCCAAGCCGAGGAGAATGGCTGGTCGGCGGCGCCCGGCCTGCGCCTGGGAACACGGCCGGGCGGATTAGGCGAAGCCCGCGCCGCTGGTCGCGAAACAGCGGTGCTGCCCGCGTGGATGCACGAGCCGGCCCCGATCGATCCGCCCGCGGCGCGGCCGATGGCCCCCTCTCGCCTCTTGTCTGAACAAGACAGCGGGTTTGAGCCGCCGCCTTTGTCCCCGCTGGCCGAAGGTGGGCCTGACCGCTTTCGCCGCGGCGCGCTGATCCACAAGCTGTTGCAGACCTTGCCGGACCTGGAGCCGGAACGCTGGGACAGCTCGGCGAGCGCTTTCCTCGCCGCCAAGCTGGATCTATCCAACGCCCAGCGCGATGAGATCGCGACCGAGACCCTGCGCGTGTTGCGCGATCCAGCCTTCGCCGCGCTGTTCGGGCCAGGCTCGCGGGCGGAGGTGGCGATTTCCGGCCGGGCGCCGGACCTGCCCGGTGACGTGGTGGTCAATGGGCAGATCGACCGTTTGGTGATCACCGATCACGAAGTACTGATTGTGGATTACAAAACCAACCGCCCCCCGCCCCTGGAAGTGGAGGATGTCGCCCCCGCCTACCTGGCTCAGATGGCGGCGTATCGCGCGTTATTACAGGCGCTTAATCCCGGAAAACCCGTTCGATGCGCGCTGTTGTGGACCGATGGACCGCGCCTGATGGAACTGCCCGATGAGCAGATGGACGCGGTGCTGGTCCGTGCAAAGGCCAGCTGGGGTGCTTGACCCGTCCGCTTGGGCTTCCTAGGTGTGCGGCCATCCAAACGACCAGAGCGCATCTCCGCTCGCCGTGTTTAAGGAGCGATCTTCATGTCGACCATTGCTGTTACCGACGATTCTTTCGACGCCGAGGTTCTCAAAGCCGACGGCCCCGTCCTGGTGGATTTCTGGGCGGAGTGGTGCGGCCCGTGCAAGCAGATCGGTCCGGCGCTGGAAGAAATCTCCTCGGAAATGGCCGGCAAGATCACCATCGCCAAGGTCAATATCGACGAAAACCCCATGACGCCAAGCAAATATGGCGTGCGCGGCATCCCGACTTTGCTGATCTTCAAGGGCGGCGAAGAGACCGCCCGCCAGGTCGGCGCCATGGCCAAAGGCAAGATCGTGGAATGGATTGACGGCGCGCTGTAAGCGCAGCCCTCACGCCCGAACCAGGAACCCCGGCCCTGAACCCAGCGCCGGGGTTTTTTGTGTCTAAACGCCGGCCATCTCCGCAGCGATGGCGCGGGCGGCGGCTTCGGGATCGTTCGCGCCGGTGATGGGACGGCCGACGACCAGATGACTGGCGCCGGCTTTCAGCGCATCCGCCGGCGTCGCCACGCGTTTTTGATCGCCGAGCGCGGCGCCCGCAGGCCGCACGCCCGGGGTGACGATCAGGAAACCCTCCGGCACGCGCGCACGGATCACTTCGGCTTCCAGCGGTGAGGATACGACGCCATCAAGACCCGCCTCGACCGCCTGATCGACCCGGCGCATCACCAGATCGCGCGCGCCCAGGCCATAGCCCATCTCCGTCAGCATGGCGTCGTCATAGGCGGTGAGCACCGTGACGCCGAGAATTTTCAGGCTGGAGCCGTCGCCCCGGCCTTCGACCGCGGCGCGCATCACCGGCGGTTCGGCGTGTACGGTGAGGAGATCGCCGACGCCTGCGTCTGCGATGGAGCGGGTGGCTTTCTCGACCGTCGCTGGGATGTCGTGGAGCTTGAAGTCCAGGAAGACGGATTTACCCGCCGCTTTAAGGCTCGACGCCAACTCCATGCCGCCGATCGGCAGCAGCTGCAGGCCGATCTTGTGGAAGACGCAGGCGTCTCCAATGGCGTCGGCCATGGCGTTCGCCGCCTTAACGCTGGGCAGATCCAAGGCGGTGATCAGGCGGGGGTCGGTCATGGCGCGCTCCTGTAGTCGCCGCGTTTTAGAGCGCCGCGGGGCGGAGCGTAAAGATGGACTTGTTTCAGCCTCTCTGCCCCGGCGAAAGCCGGGGCCCAGAAGATGAGGGAACGCAGCGCTTCAAGGGCTCTGGATCCCGGCTTTCGCCGGGAAAGAGAGGTTGAGGGTGTTAAGCGCCCGATGACGCCGTCTGACCCGCCTCATTCGCCATGCGGCCTTCCTGACGGCGGATCAGGAAGCGGCCGACCGGGTCGGGCAGGACGCGCATCAGACCGACCAGGAATTTATACCAGGCGCCCGGCACGCGCAGCGGCACATTGCGCTCCACCGCGTCATAGCCGGTCTCAGCGACTTCTTCCGCAGTCAGCATCCAGTAGGACGGCAGCTTGGAGACCGTCGAGCGCGCGCCGTTCACATCGTGGAATTCCGAATAGGTGTAGCCCGGCGCGACGGCGGTGACGTGCACGCCCTTGTCTTCCAGCTCCGCGCCCAACCCCTCAGACGCCTTGATCAGCAAGGACTTCAGGCCCGGATACATGGTGCCGGAATAGACCATGTGCGCCTTCGCGGTCGGTAACAGCGCGGAGACGGAGGAGATATTGATGATCCGGCCAAAGCCGCGCTCGGCCATGCCGCCGGCGACCAGATGCATCAGCTTGAGATAGCTGGTCGCCATCAATTCGATGAAGCGGGCCTGATCAGCCCACTGGCTATTCGCGAAAAAGCCGGGCTCGCCGGCGCCGGCATTGTTGATCAGCCCGTCAATCTGGCGGCCTGCGTCTTCAACCGCTTTGACGATGCGGCCGGGGGCTTCGGGATCGGACAAATCTTCCGCGATGATCAGGCTGTCGACGCCGAACTGGGCCTTGAGCTCTTCGGCCAGATCCTTCAACCGCTCTTCGCGCCGCGCCACCAGCGCCAAATCCCAGCCTTTTTTGGCGAACACACGCGCAAACGCCGCGCCAATGCCGGAGGAGGCTCCGGTTACCAGAACAAGACGGCGGGCCATGGCGAGGACTCCTTGTGAGGCAGGGCGTATGAGAAGAAGGTGGGGCTTCGCCGGCGCCGAAACAACCCGCTCCTAATCCTGATCCATCTTCAGCGCGGCGATAAACGCTTCCTGCGGGATCTCGACATTGCCGTATTGGCGCATCTTTTTCTTACCCGCTTTTTGCTTTTCCAGCAGCTTGCGTTTGCGCGTGACGTCGCCGCCATAGCATTTGGCGGTCACGTCCTTGCGCATGGCGGACAGGGTTTCGCGCGCGATGACGCGACCGCCGATCGCGGCCTGGATCGGGATTTTGAACATGTGGCGCGGGATCAGCTCTTTGAGCTTTTCGCACATGGCCCGGCCGCGCATTTCCGCCCGGCCCCGGTGCACGATCATCGAGAGCGCATCGACGGGTTCTTCATTGACCAGGATCGACATCTTCACGAGGTCGCCCTCGCGATACTCGATGAACTGATAGTCGAAGCTCGCGTAGCCCTTAGTCACCGATTTCAGCCGGTCATAGAAATCAAACACCACCTCGTTGAGCGGCAGCTCGTAAACCAGCATGGCGCGGCTGCCGGCATAGGTGAGCTCTTTCTGGACGCCGCGGCGGTCTTCGCACAGCTTCAAGACGCCGCCGAGATATTCATCCGGCACCAGGATCGTGGCCTTGATCCAGGGCTCTGAAATCGTGTCGATCTTCACCGGGTCAGGCATGTCGGCCGGGTTGTGCAGATCCAGCACCGAACCATCGGTCAGACCCATCTTGTAGACCACGGACGGCGCCGTGGTGATCAGGTCGACGCCGTATTCGCGCTCGAGCCGCTCGCGAATGACCTCCAGGTGGAGCAGGCCCAAAAAGCCGCAGCGGAAGCCAAAGCCCAGGGCAGCCGAGGTCTCCATCTCATAGGAGAAGGACGCGTCGTTGAGCGCCAGGCGTTCCACGGCGTCGCGCAAATCTTCAAACTCGGCTGAATCCACCGGGAAGAGGCCGCAGAACACCACGGGGACGGCCGGTTCAAAGCCCGGCAAGGCGTCGCTGGTGGGGCGCTTTTCTTCCGTGATGGTGTCGCCGACACGCGCATCGCGCACCTGCTTGATCGAGGCGTTCAAAAAGCCGATCTCGCCCGGACCCAGCTCGGCCGCATCCTGCTTGGCTGGCGTGAAAAAGCCCACCCCGTCCACGCCATAGCTGGCGCCGGTGCCCAGCATGCGCACGCGCATGCCCTTTTTCAGCGTGCCTTCCATGATCCGAACCAGGCAGATCACGCCCAGATAAGGATCATACCAGCTGTCCACCAGCAGCGCCTTGAGCGGGGCTGTGGGATCGCCGGCCTCCGGCGCAGGCAGGCCGGTGACGATGGCTTCGAGCACATTTTCAATGCCCAGCCCGGTCTTGGCGGAGATTTCCAGCGCGTCGGTCGCTTCGATCCCGATGACGTCCTCGATCTGGGCTTTGACGCGGTCGGGCTCCGCAGCGGGCAGGTCGATCTTGTTGAGAACCGGAACGATCTCCAGATCGACGTCGATCGCCTGGTAAACATTGGCGAGCGTCTGGGCTTCCACGCCCTGGGCGGCGTCGACCACCAAGAGCGCGCCTTCGCAGGCGTAGAGCGACCGGCTGACCTCATAGGCGAAGTCCACATGGCCGGGCGTGTCGATCAAATTGAGAGCATACGTCTCGCCATCCTTGGCGGTATAGGTCAGCCGGACGGTCTGGGCCTTGATGGTGATGCCGCGCTCGCGCTCCAGCTCCATATTGTCGAGCACCTGCTCCTTCATCTCACGGTCGGTGAGGCCGCCGGTGACCTGGATCAGCCGGTCGGCGAGCGTGGACTTGCCGTGGTCGATATGCGCCACGATGGAGAAATTGCGGATGCGGGACGGATCTGTGCTCATAGGGCGGGGAGGTAGCACTGGGCATGGCCTGCGCCAAGCCGGATCGGCTGTATCCACTCATTAAATCCACCCCTACAAAAGACCCCTTTTCATGAAGGGTTTTCTATGCTTACGTGCGACAGGAGGCCGCACTTGGGCCTTGCAATTGTCTTTGCCGGCCATGCTTCATCGTCTTCTTTATGTCAGCACCGCCAACCCCAGCATCGACGAGGCCGGCCTCGCCCGCATCATCGAAACGGCTCAAGCGCGAAATGCGGCGCTCAACATCACGGGGCTTCTGGTCTTCACCGGCAGTCACTTCATGCAGCTTCTTGAAGGGCCTAAAGACGCGGTTGAGGTCGTGTTCGACATGATCTGCCAGGACCAGCGCCACGGCGCCGTGGCGCGTTTGATCGCCGAGCCGACGCGGGAACGCTCCTGTCCCGACTGGGCAATGGCGCTGCGCGTCGTCGACGCGCCGAAGGATGGCGCCCGCCATGTTTTCACAGTCGATGACGAGACCCTGATTTCCTTCCTCCCCGACGACATGGCGCCCGATTTACGCGTACTATTTCAGAGCTTTAACACCATGAAGCGGCCGCAGCACGTGGCCGCTGAGTGAGCCCCCGTTAAGCGTTCGATAACCCTTCCGCCCCAAGCCAGCCTTATTCGCTCATCAAAGTGTGCGCGGCTCGTGGATTGGGAGGTTCGTCATGGTTTACCGGATTAAGGATGTCTGCCGGATCGCGGCTCTGCCGGCAGCGTTGCTCTTGATGGGCTGCGCCAGCAGCGAACCGCGCCCTGCCGCCGGCGCTCAAACCGAAATTGGACAACCCAGCGCCTATCAGGACGACATCGACACCTATTCACGCGAAGAGATCGTTGAAGCGACCGCCGACTTCTTCGGAGTCACGGCGGAAGCCGCGGCCAGCGTGCTGGAACGTGTTTTCTCCGATCTGGGCCGGCCAGTCGGCTATATCGCGGGCGAGGAGGTATCCGGTGCGGTCGGCGTGGGCCTGCGCTATGGCGAGGGGTATTTGACCATGAAGGGTCAAAACGAGAGCCAGAAAGTCTATTGGACCGGCCCGTCTATCGGCTTCGACGCCGGCGGAGACGCCAGCCGGACGTTCACCCTGGTCTATAATCTCAACGATGTAGACGATCTCTACCAGCGCTATCCTGGCGTTGAGGGTTCGGCCTATTTCGTCGCCGGCTTGGCGGTGAATTATCAGCGCGCCGATGATGTCACGCTCGCGCCGATCCGCTCGGGCGTCGGCCTGCGGGCCGGGGCCAATGTGGGCTATGTGGCCTATTCGCGCCGCCGCAACTGGATTCCGTTCTAAGCCTCTCGCTCCCAGCCCCCACAGCGCCTAGACTGAAGGTTAACGGTTCGTGGGGGGAGCGGATCGATAATGAGGCTTTTAAGATGAGTGCATTATCCGCCGACGCCGGTTTTGTGTTGAGCTTCGTCCTCGGGTTGGGCTTGGCGGGTCTGGCGTATCTGGCGCGGCGCTGGGTCTGGCAGCTCACCTCTGGCGTCGTGCGGGTGCTGAGCTTTCCGCTCCGGTTTCCGCTGCGCCGCCTGGGCATCGGGCGCAAGATCAGCCCCGAAGCGGTCGGGTCCGACGCCATTGAAGCGGTCACATCAAAGGTGGCCGCGCGCCATCAAACGCTGACCGAGCAGGCCCTGCGCGCCAATGGCGAGAGCTTTGCGCAGGAAGAAGATCATATGAACCGGCAAGGCTTCATCTTTAAATGGCTGTCGGTGCGCGTCGGCTTCATGCGCATGCCTGAAGAGCTCGATGATGACACCGCGGCGGAATACGCCCGGCTGGCCGAGCAATTTCTCGGGCGCGAAGTCCCGGTGGAAGCCGACCAGCGCGCCTTGTTCGAGGATATTGAAGGCCAGGTCATCGCCGAGCAGTTCCACAAAAGCGATGCGGGTGTGCTTTATCTCTTAAATGAAGGCCGCAAGCTGATGAACCGCAATGTGTTCGTCCTGTCCGCGCTGTTGTCCCTGATTCTCGGCCTGGTGCTGATCGGCAATGTGTTCGCTCACGAATTCGGCGTGGTCGAGATGCTCGGCCTGTTTCCCGAGGGTATCGGCCCGCTCGGCAGCGATGTCGCCAGCTCGCTCCTCTTCGGCGCCGCCACCTGCGTGCTCGGCGCGATGGTCATGTGGGCGCTTTATTATGCTGAATACGCCCCCTATCAGCGCAACACGGCGCGCGAGATGGCCAACCTTCTCACCCGCTATCTCGCCCGGGTGAACGACCATTACCGCACCGCCGTCGGCAAGGCCAAGTCCGTCACCGTCGGCCAGGAGCGCGATTCCAAACAGCTGGCCGATCAAGCCAAGCTGTGGACGCTGAACATCACCTGGATCGCGCTGCGAGTCTTTTTCGTGGAGACCTATGTGCGCAATGTGGTGTTCCAGATTCGGCGTAACTCCAACTATTATTTGATGTTCGTGCCGCTCGGCGCCGTGGTCGCCACCGGCATCGTTCTGGGCATGTTGTCCGCGCTGACCGGGCTTAGCCCTTTCGGCCCGATCCTGGCCCTGGGCTGGGTGTTTATCGCGCTCTTCTTGCTGGTTGCGATGCTGTATTCCTTCTTCCTGTCCAACGCGCTGAATTCCCTCTCGGAAATCGATCAGGGCGAATGGATCAGCTTCCATACCCTGCGCCTTAATCAGGTTTTGGGCGAGGTCGTCGGCAAGTACGCCGAAGATGTCGGCTACTGGAAAAACCGCATCGGGGGCGGCGGGTTGTAAAGCTGGCCTTTGTCGATCCAGCATTCACCAGCGCATAACCAACACGCCATGTGCTGCTTTTCCGGGCGCGGCCTAACGCTTAGATTTTGACCATGGCTGAGTTCCCCGCCTCCGGCGGCCTGTTGCACCGCCTGGGCTCAGTGAGAGCCTGTGTTGTTGAAGACAACATCCATATGGGCCGCATCGTCTGTGAAATCCTTCGTGGATTCGGCATCCATGATTCAGAGGTCTTTGAAGATCCGACACACGCCTTGCGCCATTGCGAGGACGGTCTCTTCGATCTGATCATCCTCGATTATCAAATGCCGACCATTGATGGAGTCGACTTCGCTCGTCTCGTCCGGCGCAGCGAATGCGGCAAGAATGTCTTCACTCCCATCATTCTCTTGAGCGCCTACACAGAACGCTGGCGGGTTGTCGCGGCACGCGACGCTGGCGTAACAGAAATCTGCGCCAAGCCGGTCGCAGCCTGCGAGCTGTGGTCGAAAATCGCTCACATCACGAATCAGGCGCGGGCATTCGTTCGCAGCAGCGATTTCTGGGGGCCAGACCGACGTAGACAAAGTGCGCCGATTGAGTTTGATGAGAGGCGTGGCGACTTGATCAACGCGCGGCCGAGCTGAATCTCTCTCCTCCTTGGTGAGGGCGGGAAAGACTTCCTACATCTGCAGCCGATACCCCCCGCTTTCCGTGATCAACAGCCGCGCCCTGCCTTCCGGCTCGATCTTCTGACGCAGACGGTAGACATGGGTCTCCAGCGTGTGGGTATTGGCTTCGCGGTGATAACCCCAGACCTGATCGAGCAATTCCTCGCGCGCGACCGGCTTGCCGCCGGCGCGATACAAGTATTTGAGAATATTGGTTTCTTTTTCGGTCAGGCGGATCTTTTTGTCATCAGCATCAACCAGCAGCTTCATGGACGGCTTGAAGCGATAGGGGCCCAGCTGCAGGACCGCATCTTCACTTTGCTGGTGGCGGCGAAGCTGGGTGTTCACACGCTCAAGCAACACGACGAAGCTGATCGGCTTGGCCAGGAAGTCGTCCGCGCCCGAGCGCAAGCCCAAGACATGGTCTGCATCGCCTGACTGGGCCGTGAGCAGGATGATCGGCGCGGTCACCCCATCCTTGCGCAAATGCCGACAGGCTTCACGGCCATCCATATCCGGCAAGCCGACATCGAAGATGATCAGATCTACCGCTTCTTCGCGGGCCAGCTCCATGCCGGGGCGGGCGGCGTCGGCGGTCAGCACCTCGAAATCATCTTCAAAGCTGAATTGCTCGGCCAGCGCTTCACGCAGCGTGTCGTCGTCATCAACAAGCAGAATGGTCTTCTTCGTCATCGTCTCTTCGTCCCTCGGCGTCCCATATCGGCCGGCCGGATGACAGCGCCCTTGCAAGAGCGCTGGCTTAAGGCGAGCCTTGCCCGATCTGCGGTGAAGCGCAACCGAGCGCCACGCCGCACCTGTGATCCGGCGACATACGGCAGAACGCCCTCACCTGCCCGTCACGCCTGTGTGAAGCGTCTGAATATTTCGTGAGGCCAATTTGATGAGCCAACCCAAACACTTCCGCGCCAACGCCGCCAGCGGCCGCTTAACTGGGCCTGGCTTTGACGCGGACTGTGTTTTTGGAACCGGGGGTCTGGTCGACGCCGCCGCGAAGCGCGAAGGTGATAAAGCCAGCCCGATCGGGGTGTGGCCGGTCAGGCGCGCATTTTACCGGCGAGACCGGATCGCCGCGCCGCATACCGCGCTCACCCTCGACGCCATCGAGCCAAGCGACGGTTGGTGCGACGCGCCCGATGACCCCGCCTACAACCGCCCCGTCCGCAAACCCTATGCAGCCAGCCACGAGACCTTGCAGCGCGAAGACGGGCTCTACGACCTGGTGATCGTGCTCGGCCATAATGATGATCCGCCGGCGCCTGGATTGGGGTCTGCGATCTTCCTGCATTGCATGGCGGAAGACGGCAAAGGCACGGCGGGGTGCTTGGCGATCCCGCGCGCGGACCTTGTCACTTTGGTGGAGCGACTCCGGCCTGGCGACCTGATCGAATTCGCGCCTTAAGCGGGCGCCGGACGCGCGCCGAACAAGGCCGAGCCCACCCGGACCGATGTGGCGCCCAGGCGCGCCGCAAGCTCGTAATCCGAGCTCATGCCCATGGAGAGTTTTCCAACGTCGGCCTGCTCGGCAAGGCGGGCGAGCAGGGCGAAATGGAGAGAGGCGGGCTCGTCGACCGGCGGGATGCACATCAAGCCTTCAATTCCCAGGCCGTATTCGGTTTGGCAGCGCCTAACGAAGTCTGCGGTTTCCTGCGGTGCAATCCCGGCCTTTTGCGCTTCCTCACCCGTATTGACCTGGACATAGAGGCGCGGGCGGCGGTCGAGCTTCGCCATGGCTTTAGCGAGATTCTGGGCGAGTTTGTCCCGATCAACCGTTTCGATCACGTCGAACAAGGCGACGGCATCCTCAGCCTTATTAGTCTGGAGGGGCCCAACCAGGCGCAGTTCCAGATCCGGATAGGCGGGCCGGCGATCACGCCAGCGGGCTTGGGCTTCCTGAACCCGGTTTTCTCCAAAAATGCGCTGGCCCGACGCCAGCATCGCCTCGATCCGCTCATCGGGCTGCTTTTTCGACACCGCCACCAAGGTGACGGCGTCCGGGGCGCGTCCGGACTGCTTGGCGGCGTCGGCGAGGCGGCTCAAAATAGCGGCTCGGGCGGCGGGGATGTCGCTGGGCGATTGAGGACTTGTCATGGCAAAGGGGACCTATGCCGCCGCGGCCAGGCTGGCAAGACTGGCGCAGCGTCTCGACGGCCCGCGCGGGGATTTGCCGGCGCTTTTCGCCTTCACAGACCCGGTTCGCACCCCTGATCCCGTTGCGCTTGCAGACACCTTGCCGTTCGGCTGTGGGTTGGTCCTGCGAACCTTTGGCCGGCCCGAGCTGGAAGACGCGGCCTTCGCCCTCAGCGCGATCGCCCGCGCCCGCGGGCTCGTCCTGTTGATCGCCGCCGATGCCAAGCTCGCGATGGACTGCCAGGCCCATGGCGTGCACTGGCCGGAAGCGCGGCTCGCAGACGCCGCGCGCATACGATGGTCCGGCCTTCAAACCGCAAGCGCCCACGGACCGTCAGGGCTCAGGCGTGCGCAGGGTCTTGTGGATGCCGCTTTTATTTCGACGGCGTTCGCCTCAAAAAGCCCAAGCGCCAAGCGGCCTCTAGGCGGGTTTCGGATCGCGGCGCATGCGCGGCGAAGCCGGATCCCGGTCTATGCGTTGGGCGGAGTCACCGTGAGAACCGTAAACCGCTTAAGAAATAAGGGTATAAGCGGAGCCGCAGCGGTCGAAGCGCTATCAATATAAGGTGAATTAGAAGCGGAAGGCGCTTTCAAAGCGCAATTCCGGCTCCTTGCGCTCGGTGTCCTCACCGAAGATTTCCTCTTCCGGAGAGGTGAAGCGCAGCTGACCGCCGAAGCGGAAACGTTCGGAGAAATCATAGAACGCGCCGGCGCTGATATCGTCCAGGCTGAAGTCCTGAGGCAAGCGGTCGGATTCAGAATATCCGAAGGTGACGCCCCAGCGATCCCCGCCCTGCAGCTGGAATTCACGCTGGCGCACACCCCAAACCGCGTGGGATTCGGACGGCGCAATCGTGAAGCGTTCATACCAGGCGATCGCGCTGGCGGTTCCGGTTTGGTCGGCTTCCAAAGGCTCCGATTGGACCGGGTCAGCGACGGCTTCCTCAATCACCGAGAGCTCGGCTTCATCAAATGTGAGAGCCGGTGCGGTCAGCTGGACGGAGGGAAGGTCTGCGGCAAAGCGGACAGCGCCGGACAGACGCATGGCGCCATCGGCCTCTTGCGCAGACGCCATCGCCGGTACGGCGATCAACGCTGCGGTCGCAAGACCGGCGATCCATGTGGCTTTTTCCGACACGCGCGGCATGAAAACCCTCTCAGACGACCGATTATTCGGACGCTACTCAATATATATAGGCAAAAGGTAAGGGCTTCGTAAGGCTCCTGAGCGGCGCAGGCGATCAAATGGCGTTGGGCGTGTCAAAAACGCAACCCGGTTTCCAGCATCGCGCCAGATCCACCGACTTCATGAGCGACAAAGCCAATTGAAACGAGGGCGTTATCGGTCATCCATCGCGATGCGCCGGCGGCGATACTAAATCCGTCAACGTCGAATGCCCCACTTTTTCCGTGAGCGATTTCGAGGCTGTAGAACCATGCGCCGCGTTCGAGTGCGGCTAAGCCGGATATGGCGGTGTAGGCGTCCTGATCGAGCCCGTCATTACTGTGAAGGGCGGACAGGCCGATGGTGACACCATCACGCTCGCGCCGGGCGCTGGCGGTGATGATCCAAGGATCCTCAAATCCCACGCCCGGATAGTCGACTTGGCCGTGTTCCACGCCAAAATTGGCGGCCCACCGCACACGCGACCGCGGCGAACGGCGGTCGAAACTGACAGCAATTGACGCAAGATCGGAGACATCGGGGCTTGCCACGTTGGCCGCCTGGGCGAGGCGGCACTGATCGATCCCGCACCGCTCTGCGTCCGGCGTGAAAGAGGCCGCCAAGGCGAAGCCTGCAATCCGGCGGGTCTCGACGGCGACACGGATCGCCGGCGCACTCAAACTCAAACCGGTGTGGCTCAAGCCTCCGCCAGCAAGGTCAGCGAGGGCCCGATCTGCGCGGGCCAAGCGCAGAGCCGAGGCGGGATCGGCGTTGAAATCTTTGGCCGCGGTTGCGCCAAACCCGGCGCGCCACTCAATCCAGCGGCCGATCAAATAGAACTCCGCGGCGGTCGCACCGGCGCGGCCGGACCCAGGGTCCAGGCCGGGTGCGGAGACAAACCCGGTCGCAAGCCCGCTTAAAGCCCTGCCTTCAATCACCGGCCCTGCGCCAAGCGCTTGGGAAAAGCCGCGCCGGCCATCGCCGGTGTTCACCGCCGCCGCAGCGCGCATGCCCCAGCGCCGGCCGTCGGCCAACACGCGCTCAGCGTCGAAACGAAACCGCGCATCGAGCACAGGATCGTCTTCGAGCGCTCTCAAATCACCGGCGGCGATCAAGGCGTCGAGATCAAATTCTGCGCCGACTTGAAAATCGGATAGCGGCCCGTCAGGCGGGATCGGTTGGGCGTGAGCTGTTTGGAAAGTTGCCGGTGAGGCCGCACTCCAGATCGCCGCGACACAAAGCCATACGGCGTCGCAGGGTTTGATCATGGTGCGCGGCCTCGCCGGTCGGCCCCGTCCCCCCGGACGTGCGAGGAGAGTTTTCAAGCGCGTTAGGGTTTGAATCAAGCCGCCGGCGGCGCGATTCACGATTGGAATTGAATACCGTGTCAGAAATGTCACGATCATCGCGGGCCCTGCTGCGCCAGAACGGCTGGCCAGAGGCAAAGACCATGGTATAGAGGCAAGTAATAACTCGCGCGCTGCGAACCCACCGTTTCGAGACCTTTTTGGAGGCGCTGTCCATGAATTCCACCCGCTTGCTCCGCCTCTCCTCCGCGGTGATCGGCGCCGGCCTTTTGGTGTCGGCTTGTCAGTCCGGCAATAGCGCCGGATCCGAAGATTCGGGGCTTTTGAGCAGCTTGAACCCGTTTGGCGGCGACGAGTCGGTGTCCGAGCAGTCTGAAGCCGGCATTGGTGTGAACAGCTTTCTTTGGCGTTCGACGCTTGAAGTCCTGTCCTTCATGCCTTTGTCCGAAGTCGACCCCTTCGGCGGCGTGATCATCACGGATTGGTACGCCAATCCCGAGCTTCCAACCGAACGCTTCCGCGCGACGGTCTTCATCCTGGATACCCGCCTGCGGGCCGACGCACTGTCGGTTCAGATCTTCAAGCAAGTGGCGGCGGAAGATGGCCGCTGGGTTGACGCCAGTGTTGACGCCGCGACCCGCATTCAAATTGAAAATGCCATCCTGACCCGCGCCCGGCAGTTGCGGATTTCTCAGATCCAGGACTAAGCCGTCAGGAGCGCCTCACCATGGCCAAGGCCGGACGCATCACCACAGCCTTTGCCGGACTGCTTATCGCAGCAGCGTTAAGCGGATGCGGCTTCCAACCGCTGTACAGCGGCGCTGGTTTCCAGGCGCTTCCCGGGCTTGAAATTGACACCAGCGATGACCGTATGGGCTATCTGGTTGAAGACGCGCTGCGGGATCATTTAGGGGGCGGGCGCAGCGAGTATCGGGTCGAAATAGATACGAATGTCGTCGAAAGGCCGCTCGGTTTATCCGTCTCGGCGCGCGCCACGCGGTACCGCGCAGACCTACGGGTCAATTACCGGCTTACCGGCCCCAGCGATTTCGCCCATGTCGGCCAGTTTACCGAGGCGGTGTATTACGAAGCGCCAAGCGACCCCTATGCGCTCATCGCCGCCCGGGCGACAGCGGAAGAACGCGCCGCCGACGTCATCGCCACGCGGCTCACCCGGGAGCTGGCCACAGTTTTAAGGCGCGTTGATAGCGGGCTAGCGCCTTGAAGCTGAAGGCCAATGAGGTCGAACGCGTCCTTAAATCGCCGGACGCGAAAATCCGAACCTTCTTGATCTATGGCGAAGACACCGGCCTGGTGCGCGAGCGCGCTCAAAGGCTATCCACCCTGATCGTCCCCGATCTGGACGACCCCTTCGCCGTCACCCGACTGACCGAAGAAGACATCAAGGCCGACCCCGCCAGCCTGGCCGATGCGCTGGCGGCCCTGTCCATGACCGGCGGGGACCGCCTGGTTCGCCTCCGGCTTAATGGCGACAACGCCACGGCAGCATCGGTGGTGACGGCGATCGACAAAGGGGAGCTGACTGCGGAAGCCCGTTTGGTGATCGAATCAGGGGCTCTGCGGCCAACTTCGAAATTGCGCAAGGCGACCGAGGCCGCGAAGGCGGCTGTGGCGGCGGCGTGTTACGCGGATGGGGCGCGCGACGCTCTGGCGATGGCGGACGCCGCGTTCCGCGAAGAAGGTCTCAGTCTGACACCGGACGCACGGGCTATTCTGGCCCCCTATCTGGAAGGCGATCGCGCCCTCGCCCGCGCCGAGATTGAAAAACTCGTCCTCTACAAAGGGCTGGCAGATCAACGCGGCGGTGAAGCGGCCGTGATCGAAGCCGCCGATATTGCAGCCGTGTCCGCCGTCGGTTCGGAAGCGGCATTAGACGCGATTCTTGAGCCGGCTTTAGGCGGAGATCCGGCGCGAGCCGATCGCAGCTATGCGCGTGCGCTGGCGGCCGGGGCCAATCCGGTCGGGGTTCTACGCATGCTGCAACGCCGGATCGATCAGCTCGAGGTGTTCCACAGCTCGGGCGGGGACGCTGGCGCGCTTGCACGCACCGGGGTCCCACGCTTTGGACCGGCCGCCGACGCGTTTCGAAAAAGCAGCCGGCTTTGGAACGGTCGCCGTCTGGCGCAAGCGCGACGCTTGGCGTTTGACGCTGAGCGCTCTGTGAAATGTTCAGGGGCGCCGGCCGAAGCGATCGTCGGTCATTTGCTCCAACGGCTCTCCCGCGTTGGTGCAAGCAATCGCTAACACTATAACTCCATGAAATTAAAAGACTGTTCGTCTAGACGCCATTTTCAGGACGACCGGAATATCATGGCTCAACAATTGATGAATCGGGCGATCTGAGAGTCGCGGCTTTTCGCGCTAGTAGGCCCCGGTATGGCCATCCTGGCTGAGACGGCGGCAGACATCATCGAGCTGATCCAAATTCTGGAACTTGACCCGCAGCTCGCCGCGTTCGCCGGAATGAACAATCTCGACATTGAGGCCGAGACGGCTTGAGAGGTCAGCTTCCAGAGCCCGGGTATCGGGATCCTTGGCTTTGGCTTGCGGTTTCACGCCGCCTTTGGTGTCTGCACGACCGACTGCGCTGCGCGCCAGCGCCTCCGCCGCCCGCACCGAGAGGCCTTCACGGACAATCTGCTCAGCCAATCCATCGGGATCAGGCGCCGTTTGGATGGCGCGCGCATGGCCGGCAGTGATCTCACCGGCCTCGAGGCGCTTCAAGACGCCCTTCGATAAGGCAAGCAGGCGCAGCGTATTCGCCACATGCGCGCGAGATTTGCCGAGCGCCCGGGCCACCTCTTCCTGCGTATGACCGAAGGTTTCGATCAATTGCCGCAGGGCGCGCGCCTCCTCCACCGCATTGAGATCCGCCCTCTGGACATTCTCAACAATGGCGATTTCCAGAGTTTCGCGGTCAGTCAGCTCGCGAATGATGCAAGGCGCTTCATGCAGGCGGGCCCGTTGCGCCGCCCGCCAGCGGCGCTCGCCGGCGACGATCTGGTAGCGCTCGGTCGGACCCTCCAGCGGCCGCACGAGGATCGGCTGAAGCAGGCCTTTCTCCGCAATAGATTCAGCCAACTCGGCCAGCTCAGCCTCGGTGAAGGTCTTGCGCGGCTGGTCGGGATTGGGCTCCAACAGCTCAATCGATAAGGAGCGAAGGCCGGTGATCGGGGTGCCAGAGGCCGCCTCTTCATAGTCGCGCGCCGCCTCGACAGCTTCGCCTTCCCCTAACAGGGCGGACAGGCCGCGGCCAAGGCCCCGGGTGCGGGGACGATCGTCTTGGGTGCTCATGCCGGCGTCAACTCACCCTCGGGGCGGCGCTCCTGGCGGACAACTTCTCGGGCGAGCCCCAGATAAGCCTGCGAGCCCGCACACTCGAGATCATAAAGCAGGACCGGACGGCCAAAGCTTGGCGCCTCGGATACGCGCACATTCCGCGGTATGACCGTGTCATACACCTTGTCGCCGAAATGCTCGCGAACATCTGCGGCGACCTGGCTGGAAAGGTTATTGCGCTTGTCATACATGGTCAGCACAACGCCCTGGATCATAAGATCTTTATTGAGATTGCTGCGGACCAGCTCGATGGTGCGCATAAGCTGGCTCAAACCTTCCAACGCAAAGAACTCACACTGAAGCGGCACCATCACGGAATCCGCGGCGGTCATCGCGTTGACCGTCAAAAGGTTCAGCGAGGGCGGGCAGTCGATCAGGATATAGTCACAGGTCTGGCCAGCCGCCTTCAGCGTCTTACGGAACCGCTCGACAGCGTGGCGCAGCCGATAGGAGCGCCGCGGTGCGTTGGACAACTCCAGCTCCGCGCCGGAAAGGTCGACGTCAGACGGGATAATCGCCAAACCCGGGACCTGGGTCTCGATCAACGCCTCTTCTATGGGCTTGCCCGCCACAAGAATATCATAGCTGGTCGCGGTCCGCTCAGCGCGCCCGACCCCGAGACCGGTCGAGGCGTTACCCTGGGGATCCAAGTCAAGAACGACGACTTTCTGACCGATCGCCGCCAACGCGGTCGCCAGATTAATGGCGGTCGTGGTTTTACCCACCCCGCCCTTCTGATTGGCGACGGCGATGACTTTGGGGGCTGAGGCTTTGTTCAGGTCAGTCACGGCGAAGGTCCCTGATCTTTAAGATAACGGCCTCCGAGGATGTCAGACTCGGTATGACCTCTGCGTCAAACGTCCAGCTTTTACGGGCGAGGGTCAATTCCTCATTGAAGCTTCGGCCTTTGGGAAGGAGCGCGATCGCACCTTTTTCCACAAAGGGATGGACATAGCCGAGCAATTTGGTCAGCGGGGCCATGGCGCGGGCGGTGACCACATCGACGATGGGCGCCTCGGCGAGATGTTCGACCCGGACCGGCAGCACCTCAACGGGCGCGCCGGTCCTCTCCGCCACTTCACGCAAGAAGTTGGCTTTCTTTCCGATCGATTCGACCAAGGTGACCGAGGCCCCCGCCACGCCGTGATCCATCAATCCGAAGGCGACGGCGAGACCCGGAAACCCGGCTCCGGACCCGAGATCCGCCCAGCGGGGGGCTTGTTCAGCTTGGGCATAGACCTGCCAACTGTCGA
Source organism: uncultured Oceanicaulis sp. (assembly GCA_964484345.1). Taxonomy (GTDB): domain Bacteria; phylum Pseudomonadota; class Alphaproteobacteria; order Caulobacterales; family Maricaulaceae; genus Oceanicaulis. The sequence continues at coordinate 43,733 of CAZAGE010000021.1, forward strand.
AAGCATGGCGATACCAAAAATCGTCCAGCGTCGAGCGGCCAACCAGATTGGTGTGGGCGTTCGTCGCCGCCAGGTGGTCTCGCCAAAGCTGGAAGCGATCAAGTGTTTCACGTGAAACACCGGTGGCGGCCTGGAACGTGTCCGGCCCGTACGCGCTGACCGTCATGCCGATCGCTGCGTCCGATCGCGCCGCTTAAGATAGGCCAGGAGGGCCGTGAGCGCACCAGGCGTCACGCCTTCAATGCGGGCGGCCTGGCCCAAGGTGGCGGGTGAGGCCGCCAAGAGTTTTTCTCGGACCTCGTTGGACAGCCCGCCGACGCCCGCATAATCAAAGCCGTGCGGGATCCGCACACCCTCGTCACGCTGGAACGCCAGAATATCGGCCTGCTGGCGATCGATATAACCTTGGTAGACGGCGTCGATTTCGATCTGCTCAGCAACCGGAAGGCTCAGATTGGAGAGCTCCGGCCAAATCGCCGAAACGTCAGACCAGCTGATCGCCGGATAGCTCAGCAGCTCGAAGAGATCACGTCGCTTGCCGTCTTGATTGACCTTTAGACCGTGACGGGCGGCCTCTGCCGGAGTGAGGGTCAATTCCCGCGCCCGGGCGCGCGCCTGGTCCAAAGCGTTAGACTTCTCGCGCCAAGATGTTTCACGTGAAACACTCGCGGCGCCCAACGCAATCGCTTTGTCCGTCAAACGCTGATCGGCGTTATCCGCCCGCAAGGTCAAACGATATTCGGCCCGCGACGTGAACATCCGATAAGGCTCGGTCACGCCGCGCGTGATCAGGTCGTCAATCAAGACACCGATATACGCTTCGGAGCGGTCGAGAATGAAAGCCTCGGAGCCCGCGGCGCTCAACGCCGCATTAAACCCGGCCATCAAACCTTGCGCCGCCGCCTCCTCATATCCGGTGGTCCCATTGATCTGACCCGCCAACCAAAGGCCGGACAGCGCTTTGACCTGAAGCGTCGCACTTAATTCGCGCGGGTCGACATAGTCATATTCAATCGCATAGCCGTAACGGCGCACCTTGGCGCGCTCCAAACCTGGGATCGTCTTCAGGAAGGCGTCCTGAACCTCCTCCGGAAGCGAGGTCGAAATCCCATTGGGATAAACCGTATCGTCATCCAGGCCTTCAGGTTCCAGGAAGACCTGGTGACCGGTTCGGTCCGCGAAGCGGACGACCTTGTCCTCAATCGACGGGCAATAGCGCGGCCCCCGGCCGGAGATACCCCCACCATAGACCGCGGACTGATCGAGGTTTTCAGAGATGATCCGATGCGTCTCTTCCGTCGTCCGAGTGATCCCGCAGGCGATTTGCGGCACGTCGATCTTGTCATTGAGGAAGGAGAAGGGCGCCGGTGTCGCATCGGCGTCCTGCTTCTCCAGGCTATCCCAATCGATCGTGGGGCCATCAAGGCGCGCCGGAGTACCCGTCTTCAAGCGACCCATGCGCAAGCCCAAGCCATAAAGACGGTCTGACAGGCCGATCGCCGGCTGCTCACCATGGCGACCCGCAGGAATCCGTTGGGCGCCGCGATGGATCACGCCCTTCAAGAACGTCCCCGTGGTCAGGACGACAGAGCCCGCGCGATAGATCTCACCACGGGCATCGATGACACCCACGCACCGGTCATTCTCAACCAGCAAATCCTCGACGGCCGCCTCGCAAATCGTCAGGTTGGCGGTCTCGGTCAGCGCGGCCTGCATCGCTTCACGATAGAGCTTGCGATCCGACTGAGTGCGCGGCCCGCGTACAGCGGGACCTTTAGAGCGGTTCAAGAGCCGGAACTGGATGCCGCTGGCGTCGGCGACCCGACCCATGACACCATCCAGCGCATCCACCTCCCGAACCAGATGACCTTTGCCCAAGCCCCCAATGGCGGGATTGCAGCTCATCTCACCGATGGTCGCGGCCTTATGGGTGATAAGCAGGGTGGACGCGCCCAGACGCGCCGCCGCACTCGCCGCTTCGCAACCGGCATGCCCGCCGCCAATAACGATCACATCCCAGGTCGTCGCCCCGGCGGTTTTGAGGTCACAGATCTTCATGGTGCATCTTGTGTTCAGCGCGCGCGCCACCGGGGCCGCAGCGGACCGCTGATATAAGGGTCCGGACCTTAAGAGTCGAGGCGCCGCCGCGATCCGGCCGCCTATTTGCCGATGCAGAACTGGCTGAACACGCGGTCCAGCACATCCTCCACATCAATGCGGCCGGTCAGGCTTTCCAGCGCCCGCAGCGCCAAATGGATTTCAGCCGCGGCAAGCTCGGGCGCAAGCGCCAGCTGATCGCCCGCGACCGTGAGATGATCGAGCGCCCGTGTCACCCCTTCACGATGCCGGGCCCGGCTCAAGGCCGGCGCCTCGCGCGCACTCAGGCGGTCTACAACGGTCTGCTCGAGCCAAGCCTCCAACGCGTCAACGCCCTCGCCCGATTTCGCCGACAGACCAAACGGCGTCACGCCCTGCGGCGTCGAAATGCGCGCCGCCGCCAAATCGATCTTGTTCAGCGCCAACCCATCCCCAGCCCTGAGAGTCGACGCTAATTCGCCCAGCCCTGTTTCACGTGAAACATCGACCACGCCGATCCGCAAATCAGCATCTTCCGCGCGCGCCAAGGCCCGTCGCACGCCCTCCGCCTCCACCACGTCCGAGGCTTCGCGCAGCCCCGCCGTGTCCGCCACAATCACCGGGAAACCACCAATGACGAGGCGCACCTCGACGACGTCCCGCGTCGTGCCGGGAATATCCGTGACGATCGCCGCCTCCCGCCGTGCGAGCCGATTAAGCAAAGAGGATTTGCCGGCATTCGGCGCGCCGATGAGCGCGACCACAAAGCCATCTCTCACCCGCTCGCCGCGGTGATCGTCATCAAGGTGGTCCGCCAGCGCACCGATCAGATCCGCCAACGGCGCGCCAGCGGTCTCGCTCAAATGATCGGGAACATCCTCCTCGTCGGGAAAATCAATCTCGCCCTCCAGCGCAGCCAGGATGGAAATCAGGCTTTCCCGCCAACCCGCATAGACACCCTTCAACGCCCCGATCATTTGGGCGAGCGCCTGGGCACGCTGGCCCTCGGTCTCCGCGTCGATGAGATCGGCGAGACCTTCCGCTTCAGTCAAATCCAGCTTGGCGTTGGCGAACGCCCGGCGGGTGAACTCGCCCGCCTCCGCCGCCCTAGCGCCCGCGGCCCCCAGCGCTTTGGCCATCGCAGCGACCACCGCCGGCCCGCCATGAATGTGGAATTCCACGCTGTCTTCGCCCGTGAAGCTGTTCGGCCCTTCAAACCACAACAAAAGGCCCTGATCGATGACCGACCCGTCCCCCGCCCGAAACTGACGCAGGCTCGCGCGCCGTGTTTCGGCCACGGCCCCAGCAATGGCTTCAGCTGCAGCCTTTGCGCGCGGACCGCTCACGCGGATCACCGCGACCCCGGCCCGTCCGGGCGCGCTGGCTAAAGCATAGATCGTGTCAGCCATGGAGAGCTTAGCGGTCCGAACCTGGCTTTGCGGCTTGAGCCATCAGACCCATCATTTGCTTCTGCCACTCTCCGCCCAAGCTCATCCAGTTGCGCATCAGCGCCTCGGACTCCATAGCGTCGAGATTGCCCGTCATCCGCTTGGTCATTTCCTCGACCAGCTGTTCATTCAGTGTACTGACATCGGGCAAGCCCATAAACGCGCGGGCCTCTTCCGGCGTGCATTCGATATTGATATTGACCTTCATGACGGCCTCGCCTTCTCTTCAGCCCGACCTGAGCTTCGGGCAGCTTACGCCAGCTCGAAGCGCAGACAAATCCATCGCAACACAGGAGCGCTCGATGAGCGGACACGACATCACCATCCAAGGCCCCGACGGCGACTTCATGGCATATGAGGCCGGCGAGGGTCCCGCCATCATCGTGATCCAAGAAATCTTCGGTGTGAACGCGGTGATGCGCGATCTTTGCGACTGGCTGGCCGGCGAAGGGTATCACGCAATCTGTCCCGATCTCTTCTGGCGGATCGAACCGGGCATCCAACTGACCGACAGGACCGAAGAGGAATGGGCGCGGGCGTTCGAGCTCTATCAAGCGTTCGACCCGAAAGCCGGCGTCACCGACATTGCGGCGACCATCGCCTATGCCAGAGCCAGCGGCGCGAGCAAGGTCGGCGCCGTGGGCTATTGCCTGGGCGGCTTCCTCGCATTTCAAACCGCCTGCCACACCGATTCGGACGCGAGCGTGGGCTATTATGGCGTCGGCATCCAGAACAGCCTGGCGGACGCCTCGGGCATCACCCGGCCCTTGATGCTTCACATCGCTGGGAAGGACGAGTTTGTGCCACCAGCGGCCCAAACGGAGATTCACAACGCGCTCGATGGTCATGCTCAGGTCACGCTTTATGACTATCCCGAGCGCGACCACGCCTTCGCCCGCCAAGGCGGCGCCCATTTTCATGCCGACGACGCTGCGGCCGCCAACGCGCGCACCCTCGCCTTCTTCAAACAGCACTTGAGCTAAAATGTTCCGTACACTGACACTTTCGTCCGCCGCTGTCCTGCTGGCGGCCTGCGCCGGCTCCATCGCCGCGATGCAAGACCCCGAGGCGACGGATGGCTGGCTCACCGGTGTCGATCTCGCCGCCTATCTCGATTGCGCCCGCGAGCAAGACGTCACCCTGCTGCAGGCGCACCGTGCCGGCGACCGGCCGGGCGCGGCGGAGAACGGCATCGCTGCGTCCCTCGCCTCCATCGAAGACGGCGCGGTGTTCGTCGAGATAGACGTGGCGCGCTCGGCAGACGGCGTGCTCTTCCTGATGCATGACGATACGCTCGACCGCACGACGACCGGCTCGGGCGAGTTCAACACCATGACCTTCGCCGAGCTGTCCCAGCTTGAGCTGGTCGATGTCGACGGCGAACCGACCGGCGAAACCGTCCCGTCGCTGGCGGACACGCTCGACACGCTCGACGGACGCGGCATTGCTCAGATCGACCGCAAGCGTCCAACCACCTTCGACGACATTGCTGACGTCATCGAGGCGGAAGACGCCGTCGATCGTTCGATCGTGATCACTTATACGATCGACGACGCCATCGCCCTGCACCAGCGCCTGCCCGAGGTGATGATTTCGGTCGGCCTGCGGGACATGGACGATGTGCAGAGGCTCACGGACGCTGGCGTCGACCTCACCCGCATTCAGGCTTGGCTGGGTCTTGGAACGGGTAATCCGGAGTGGGACGCGGAGCTGAGTGCGCTCGACATCGAAACCAGTTTTGGCGATTTCCGCGGCGAGCGGAACGGTACGGCGGACTATCAGCTGATGGCGGATAATGGCGCCGAAGTGATCAGCGTCGATGACGTGCCGGCGGCGGCGGCCGCGCTGGATGCGGCGGCGAGAGCCCGGGCAGTCCTGGAGGCCTGCCCGGCGGCGCGGCTCTAGCGCCGCGCCACGCGAAGTCCGGAAATCAGATCGTGGAGCCCAGCCTTAAAGGCCAGGACCAACACCGCCTGTACCAAGATCAGCGCATAGGACATCACAATAAGGACCAAGCTGATCCCTGCCGGTGCGTCGACAAAAGGCTGACCGGGTGTCATCCAGATACCGATGTGGGCGAGCTCCCAAGGCAGGAACTTGACGACATTGCGGGTCAGGGCTTGTCCAAGTCCTGCACCCGCCTGTCCTTGGGTGACACGAAGCCCAAGCAAAGCTTTGCCCGGCGTTGCACCCCAGCGCGCTTCCATCACACTAAAGAGGAGCACGACGGGCGCAGTCAGGGTCAGAAACGCCAGCGCATATCCGACCAGCTTTGAGGACCCGATTTCTGCGCCCGAAAGCAGCATCACAGCTGCAAGGCCCACAGCGTACAGAAATATCCCCACCGAATCGGTAAGATAAGCTGCGGCCCGACGCGCGAAAATCGTGAGGCGCTCCATCAATCCGCGGTCGCCCGCTTCCAGCTCTCCGTCGCCCGCAAGCGGTCGAAATATGCAGCGACAACATCCGGCACGACATGGAATTGCTTGGTGATCTTCAAGAGGAAGAGCATGTAGCCCAGCGACATATCGGCCAGGGTGAGACGGTCGCCAGCGAGGAAGTCGCGCTGCCCGTTCTCCAACCCACGCTCCGCGAGGAGATTAAGCTGCGCTGAGACCATGTCGAGCGCCCATTTCGCCATCGCGGGATTGCGATGCTTTTCCGGCAGCAGCGCCACATGGGCAAGCATCAGGTTAATGCTCATCGACATGGTCGCCTCGCCAAAATGCAGCCATTCAAGATAGCGGGCGTAGTCGGCCTCATCCGGTTTGACGACAAGCGGGCTCGGCCCATAGCGATTGGCGAGATATTCGCAGATCGCCAGGGATTCCAGGACCACCTGATCGCCGTCTTTCAACGCCGGCACTTTTTGAAGCGGGTTGACCGCCTTAAAGGCCTCACCCCCCACATTGCCGCGCGCTTCCCCAATCACCGACAAACGCTCGAGCACATAGGGCAAGCCCATTTCCTCCAGACACCAGCGCGGGCGCACCGATCGCGATTGCGGGGCGTGATAAAGGATGAGGGCGGGGGTTTCGGTCATGCGATGGCTCCGTCGGCAGGGATGGAGCGGTAACAGAGACCGGGTTGGAGAGGCACGCAAGTGCCACGCTTCACCCAAAATAAAACCCCGGTCAAGCGGAGCGCCGAGCCGGGGTCTCATTCCAGAATTCGGCGCCAAGTCCTGAGAAAGGTCCCGGATCGCACTTCGCGCGTCCGGGATCTCAAACAGGGCCGTTAGGTATTCATGCTGTCGAAGAAGTCCGAATTGGTCTTGGTTTCTTTCAGCTTGCCCA
>CAZAGE010000022.1:0-49370 GCA_964484345.1 uncultured Oceanicaulis sp.
ACTATGAAAGGCTCAGACTCTCGAAATAAACGAGGGACCGGAGGGTCTCAGGTCACTGGGAGTGACGCGGGCGCTGGCGGGCTGGCTAGCGGAGGGCGCGCGGGAGCTCGGGCTGAGCGAAGTCCGGATCTCGTTTCACGGCGGCGAGCCGATGCTGGTGCGCGCCTTGGAGTTCGCCGAAGCCTGCCGGATTTTTCAGGAGACCATCGCCCCGGTCGCAGATCTGCAGTTTTCAATCCAGACCAACGCCACGCTGATGACCGAAGGATGGCTGGAGGCGTTGCGCGGGTTTGAAGTCTCTGTCGGCGTCAGCATTGACGGGGATCGCAAAGACCATGACCGCTACCGGCTCGATGACCAGGGCCGATCCAGTTTTGATCAGACCGAAGCGGCCATCAAGCGGCTGATGGCGGAAAGCCTGACCGCGCCTTCGCTGCAGCCCAGCACCATCAGCGTTGTTGACCCAAGGATTGATTACGCGGCGACCTATCGCTATCTGCGCGGCCTGGGCGTGCGCGCCATGCACTTCCTTTTACCGGATCGCAGCGCTGACGATCGGTCCGCCGCCGTGGAGCGCGAGGCGGACATCATCGGCAAAGGCTTGCTGGCTTTGTTCGAAGCCTGGCTCGAGGAGGCCGACCCGGATGTGCAGATTCGCTTCATAAACAATGCGCTGGCGCATTTCGAGGCCGGTGTTCCGCCGCGCTCGAGCCCGGAGCCGCGCAAAAAGAACCAGATCATTGTGGCGCGTAGCGATCAGACCGTGGCGATCGATGATTCCTTAATTCCGGCGCTCGACTGGTATTCAGCAACGCCGGAATTTGCGATCCGCGACTACTCTCTGCGCCAGGTGCTCGCCGATCCGATCTTTGCGACCATGGACGCGGTTGAGGCGACGCTGCCGGACGGCTGCCGCGATTGCCAGTGGGCCGCCATGTGCCGCGGCGGGGATCTCGAGAACCGCTATTCCGCGCGCAATGGCTTTAACAATCCGTCGGTCTATTGCCAGACCTATAAGACGCTATACGCCGGCATTTGCCGGGCGCTGGCCGCGCGCGGCTATCCGCGTGAGGAGATTGAGCGGCGGTTTGGAGCGCTTGACTATGCGTGAGTTCAGCTGGCTCATCCATCCCTTTGATCGCCAGACCTTCTTCAATGAGGTTTGGCAGCGCGAACCGCGCCTGCTGGCGACCGGGCGCGAAGCCGACTTCGCCCCGCTGTTCAACAGCGCGTCCGTCGAGCACATCTTAGAATTCGGTCAGCCGCAGCCACCGTCCGTCCGCTTCGCCGACCAGGCCGCCGGCGGCGGCGTTGAGGTGCCGTTCACCGCCGCCGGGCGCATCGATATGGAGCAGGTCCGCAAAGAGTATTTGGCCGGGCGGACAATCATCTTGAACAAGGTGGAGAATTTCGACGGCCAGGTCGCCCGCCTGGCGCGCGCGGTGGAGACCGAATTGGGCGCCCGCGTCCAGATCAATTGCTATCTCACGCCCTCAGGCGCGCAGGGTTTTGCGGCCCATTACGACACCCACGATGTGCTTGTGGCGCAGATCGAAGGGGAGAAGCGGTGGAAGATTTATGGCGGCGCGTCCGTCTGTCCGCTTAACGAAATGACCGATGGAGGGCCGGCCGACCGCAAGGATGAGGTGACGCCCGATGAAGTCACCTTGCGCGCCGGCGATGTGCTTTACATTCCGCGCGGCTGGATACACGAGGCCGAGACAGAGACGTCGCCGGCCCTGCACCTCACTTTCGGCATCCATCCTCCGCTTGTGCGCGACCTGGTCACCGCCGCCCTTGAGGCGGTGACGGCGCGCCGGCCGGAGCTGCGCGCGACCTTGCCGCCCGGCCCGCTGGCGCACGCGGACAAAGCGGTGATCCGCGCCGCGTTTGACCAAGCGCTCGACCTGATCGGCGCGGAAATCGACCTGGAGGCGCTCGCCGCCGGCCTGGACGGGCAATTGCTGCGCCGCGGACGCAGCGCCGGCGATGGTCATTTATTCGCCGACATGGATCGCGTCTCCGACATGACGGCGGAGACCTGGCTGGAGCGGCGGGACACTATGCCCTGCCGTCTGGCGCCGGTGGAGGACGGCGTCGGCCTGCAATTCATGAGCGCTGTCGTTAAAGGGCCGGAGGCGTTTCGCGAGGCCCTTGTGTTCGTCCAGCAGGCCCGCGAGCCCTTCCAGGTCCGCGACCTGCCCGGACTTGAGCCCGACCACCAGCTTGCGCTGGCGATGAGTCTGGTGCTCGACGGCCTCTGCCGTCTTCCAGCCCCCGCCGCCGAGACCCTCGCACCGACGCCCGAGGTCGATATTCCCGCCCAATAGGATCGGCGCGCGTGTGTCTTGAGCTAAGGCGGGCGCTAGTCTTTGAAATCCTCCGGCCCGTGCCGCTCGTGCATCTGCGTGGCTTCATCGCCCCAGGCTTTGTTGACGCGCACGCCGCGCTTGGTCGCGGGACGCGCCGCGATCTTTTCCGCCCAGGCCATTACGTTGGGATAGTCCTTCACGGACAGGAATTCGGCGGCCTCATAAAGCTTGCCGAGCACCAGGCCGCCATACCAGGGCCAGATGGCCATGTCCGCGATGGTGTAATCCTCGCCGGCGATATAGGCGCGGTTCGCCAGCGTGGTCTCCATGACATGGAGCTGGCGCTTTACCTCCATGGCGTAGCGATTGATCGGGTATTCATACTTCTCCGGCGCATAGGCGTAGAAATGGCCAAAGCCGCCGCCCAAGAAAGGCGCCGAGCCCATCTGCCAGAACAGCCAGTTGAGCACTTCGGTGCGCTCTGGCCCGCTCGCCGGCAGGAAGTGACCGAATTTCTCCGCCAGATGCATCAGGATGGAGCCCGATTCAAACACCCGCAGCGGCTGATCGCCGGACCGGTCGAGCAGGGCCGGGATTTTCGAGTTCGGATTGATGTCGACAAAGCCCGAGCCGAACTGGTCGCCGTTCCCGATATTGATCAGCCAGGCGTCATACTCCGCCTCTTCGACGCCCAGCTCCAGCAATTCCTCGAACAATAAGGTGACTTTCACCCCGTTGGGCGTGGCGAGGGAATAGAGCTGGAAGGGGTGCTCGCCCACCGGCAGATCCTTGTCATGGGTGGCGCCGGAGATCGGCCGGTTGATCTTGGCGAACTGGCCGCCGCTTTCGCTATCCCAGGTCCAGACCTTCGGGGGCGTATATTCAGCCATGGTCGCATCGCTCCTTGTGATTGGCGCGCAGTATGTGGGGGCTTTCACCGCAATAGCGAGCCCGAATTGATCGCAAATGCGTGATATCTGCGCGAGCGGTGAGCGCCCAGCCGGCCCGGCGTCCAATTTCATGACATCATTGGTGAAAGTCGCATTGCAAATGCAGCACAGACTGCCGCCTCTTGCTTGACGTTACAGGCTGCAATGCGTACATACGCCCTCCCTTGAGCGGCGGCGCAGCAGTCTCGCCCCCAAGGCCCTGATGCGGGGTGGAGCAGCCCGGTAGCTCGTCAGGCTCATAACCTGAAGGTCGCAGGTTCAAATCCTGCCCCCGCACCCAAAACTAAACCCCGGCTCGGAAGAGCCGGGGTTTTTTTGGTCGAGGCTACGACTTGCGCGCCAGCACCAGCGAGTGAAAGTCGATCTTCGGCTCTTCGAGGATCAAAGCCTCGACCGTCATCCCCGCCGCTTCCAGCCGGTCTCGATATTCGCGCGGATCCAGGCTGGCGTGATAGACGGTCTCGCCTTCCACCGTGCCGGTGACTTCGCCGGCCTCGTGGCCGATGGTCATTAAAAGCGCGCCGCCGGGCTTAAGCCACCCGGGGAGCTTGGCCAGAAGCGCGCGCTGTTCCTGCTGGGTCAGGTGAAAGCTGCCGTCCCAGCTTAAAATCCGGTCAAAGCGCTGTGCGGGCGCGTAAGTGCGCATATCGGCGTGGATCCACTCCGCCTGCGGAAAGCGCTCGCGGGCGAGCGCTACCATCGGCTCCGCGCCATCAACGCCCGTCAGCTGAACGCCGCGCTCCAGAAGATAAACCCCGATCGGATCGCCGGCGCCGCAGCCCAGGTCGAGCACTGAGAGCCCCGCGGGCGCATCGCCCAGCCAGCGGTCGAGCCAGGGTTTTTCAAAGAAGACCCGCACGCGGCGCGCATCCCAGCCCGCCGCCTGGCGGGCATAGATATCCAGCGTGTCGACGTAGGCCTTATCGAGGGTTTGGCGGGAGGGGGGCATGGACCTTAGACCGGGCCGTCAAACGTCCAATTCATTTCTTCGCCGGCGTGGAAGGGCACGATTTCGATGCCCGGGGCCGTCATCAGGTCAGGGATGGGTTGGGCTTTGCGGGTCAGCGTGACCTGACCCTCATTCATCGGCATTTGGTAAAAGCGCGGGCCGAACTCAGAGGCGAAGCCTTCGAGCCGGTCGAGCGCGCCCATCTCTTCAAAGGTCTGGGCATAGCTTTCCAGCGCGTTGGGGGCGGAGAAAATGCCCGCACAGCCGCAGGCGGCTTCCTTGTCCTTTTTCTGGTGCGGCGCGGTGTCGGTGCCCAGGAAGAATTTCGGATTGCCCGAAACGGCCGCCTTGCGCAGCGCCTCTTTGTGATAGGCGCGCTTGGCCACGGGCAGGCAGTAGGCATGCGGGCGAAGGCCGCCCTTGAACATGTCGTTGCGGTCGATGCGCAGATGGTGGGCGGTGATGGTCGCGGCCACCGTATCCGGCCCGTCCTCGATAAAGCGCACCGAGTCTTCGGTAGTGATGTGCTCCAGCACGACGCGCAGGCGCGGGAAGGCTTTCAGCGCCGGGCCGAGGATTTGCTCCAGGAAGACCGCCTCGCGGTCGAAAATGTCGATATCGGGCGACACCACCTCGCCATGGACGAGGAGCGGCATATCGATCTCCTGCATCTTCTTGAGCACGGGATAGATCTTCTTCACGTCCGTCACGCCGGCGGCGGAGTTGGTCGTGGCGTTGGCCGGGTAGAGCTTGCAGGCGGTGAAGACGCCGGATTTAAACCCGCGCGCGACTTCGTCCGGATCGATGGTGTCGGTCAGATAGGCCGTCATCAATGGCGTGAACTCGCGGCCCTCCGGCAGGGCGGCGTAGATGCGGTCGCGATAGGCCGCGCCCATGGCTTCGGTGGTGATGGGCGGGGAGAGGTTCGGCATCACGATCGCGCGGGCGAACTGGCGGGCCGTGTAGTCGGCGCAGAAGTTCAGCATCTCGCCATCGCGCAAATGCACGTGCCAGTCATCAGGCTGGCGGATCGTCAGCGTTTGGACATCCTGTGCGGCGGGGGCGGTAAGCGTGTCGGTCACGAGCGCCGATCTCCTTCTAGGCGGTTGATTTGCATGCTATATTATAACGCCCTGGCGGGCGTGCGCAGCCTATTGGCTGCACTCTCCTATGCGCCTGATTGTCCAAGCTCGCTTAAGGCGGCGTGGACGGCGCTGACCACGACACTGCCTTCGCCGACCGAGCTCGCCACCCGCTTCACCGAGCCGGAGCGCACATCGCCGACGGCGTAAATCCGCGGCAGGCTGGTTTCATAGGTGGTGGGCATGCGGTCAAGTTTCCACCCTGCACGCACCAGTTCCAGCGTTTCCAGATCCGCGCCGGTTTTTACAAAGCCGCGCGGATCGCGGGCGACTTCTCTGGGCAGCCAGTCGGTGAAGGGCGCCGCCCCGATGAACAGGAAGACGAAGCCCGCGTCGAGCGTGCTCTCGCCGCCGGGTTTTTTCAGCGTCACGCGCGCCAGGCGAGGCGCCTCGCTGTCAGGACAATGCGGGTGGAGGGCGTCGATCTCGGTTTCGGGGTGGAGATGGATGTTTTCCGCTTCCTCCAGGCGCCGGACCAGGTATTCCGACATGGTCTCCCGGATATCCTTGCGCCGGTAAAGGACGTGAACCGCCTTGGCGGTCTTGGCCAAAAACACTGCGCCTTGGCCGGCGGAGTTGCCCGCGCCGACAATCACCACTTCCGCGCCGCCGCATAGCTGGGCTTCCAGCGGCGAGGCGCCATAATAAACCCCGGCGCCCTCGAACAAGTCGAGATTTTCGATATTGAGCCGGCGGTATTGCGCGCCGCTGGCCACCACGATGGCGCGGGCGTTGAGCTTGCGGCCATCCTGCGTCTCCAGGCAGTAGGTGCCATCGCCCAGGCAGGACAGCGTCTGCGCGTGGACCGGGGCGGCGAGGCGGACGCCGAATTTTTGCGCCTGCACCGCGGCGCGATCGGCCAGCTCTTGCCCTGAGACGCCGGTGGGAAAGCCGAGATAATTCTCAATCTTCGAGGACGTGCCCGCCTGTCCGCCGGGCGCCGCGCTGTCCAGCGTCAGAACCGACAAGCCCTCAGAGCCGGCATACACCGAAGCGGCGAGGCCGGCGGGGCCCGCGCCCACCACGATCACGTCCGCGGCGGCCCCATCCGGCAACAGGTCAAGGCCCAGCGCCACGGCGACATCGTTGACCGTGGGGCGCACGAGCACCCGTTCCGCGCCTAAAATGACCGCCGGCAATTGGTCTTCGCCCAACTCCTTCGCCGCCGCGATGGTTTCGCCCAAGGGGTCGGTGACGGGATCATGCCAGCTATGGGGAATGGCGTGGCGGGTCAGAAAATCGCGCAAAGCGAACACCGAACGGTCGAGCGCCGAGCCCAGTACGATGACCGGCGCCTCGTCGCGCGATAGCGCGAAGGCGCGCCGGGCGGTGAAGGTGCGCACGAAGATGTCGGAGAGGGCGGAATTCTCCACCAGCAGTTTTTGAAAGCGCTCAAACGGGATGTGCAAAACTTCGCCCGCCTTGCCCATAATCGTGCGCGCCAGCGCCGCCTGACCGGTGAGAACCCCGATATCGCCGATAAACTGGCCGCGTTCCATCCAGCCGAGCCGGCGCGGACCGTCTCGGCCGTCCACACAAATATGCGTTTCCCCTGACAGCGTGATGAGGCAGTCGACCTGACGGTCGCCTTCATTGATGAGGGGCTCGCCGTCCTCATGGAAGCGCACCTCGCCGTAGGGTTTGAGCATCTCCAATTCGGCATCGGAGAAAGTGAAATTCACATCAGCGGACGGTTTGGCCATGGGGCGCTCCTGAGGCGGAATTGGCGATAGTCTTAGCGTGGGGCGGCAGGTCTGGCGATGCTTGGCCTTGTTTTGGTCGCAAAATCAGCGCACAAGACGATCAAGCGCAGACGAAGCGTGCGTAGAGGGGGCGAATAGTCCTTCAGCGCTTCGTATCGGATCGACGCCGCCCCTACCGGGGCGGCGATCCCGTCCGGGCGTCGAGCGCGAGTGCGCGCTCCCCCAACCGACGGCCTGATCTGCGCAGGCTTTCCCGAAATGAAGATATGAGACGCGCGCCATACTGAAGGCGCGCCCGAAGGATACTTATGCAAGATTTTAACGCGCTCGGCCTCGCCGAGCCTTTGACGCGCGCCGTGACTGAGGCGGGCTATGACACGCCGACCCCGATCCAGGCCCAAGCCATTCCCGTCATGTTGAAGGGCGGCGATGTGATGGGCCTGGCCCAAACCGGAACCGGCAAGACCGCCGCTTTCGTGCTGCCTTTGATCGACCGGCTGGTCGCGGAGGGCAAACAGGCGCCGGGCCGCACCTGCCGCGCGCTGGTGTTGGCGCCGACGCGCGAGCTCGCAGCCCAGATCGGCAAGTCGATCGAAACCTACGCCAAGCACACCAAGATCACCCATTGCGTGATTTTCGGCGGGGTGAAGCCCGGCCCGCAAATTCGCGCCCTCGCGAAAGGCGTCGACATATTGGTCGCGACGCCAGGCCGCTTGCTCGACCATATGGGAGAGGGCAAGGCGCGCCTGGATCTCACGCGCCATGTGGTGCTGGATGAAGCCGATCAGATGCTCGACCTGGGCTTCATCCCGGCGATCCGCAAGCTGCTGGGCGCGGTGAACAAGCAGCGCCAGACGGTGATGTTCTCCGCCACCATGCCCAAACAAATCCGCGGACTGGCCGATGATTTCCTGAAGAACCCGACCACCATCTCCGTGACGCCGCCCTCCAAACCGGTGGAGCGGATCGACCAGAAAGTGCTCTATGTCGAGCAAGCCAAGAAGGTTGATGCGCTCGTTGACTTGATGGCGCCTGAGGCCGGCAAGCGCACCATCGTGTTCACCCGCACCAAGCACCGCGCCGACCGGGTGGCGCGCAAGCTGGTGGAGTATGGCCACAAGGCGCACGCCATTCACGGCAACAAGTCGCAAAACCAGCGCGAGCGCGCGCTGGAGGCGTTCAAATCCGGCAAGGCGCCGGTGCTGGTCGCCACCGACATCGCCGCGCGCGGCATTGATGTCGACGGGGTCGAACTGGTGGTGAATTTCGAGCTGCCGAACGTGTCGGAAAGCTATGTTCACCGCATCGGCCGCACCGCCCGCGCTGGGGCGTCAGGCCGGGCGATCGCGCTGTGTGCGCCGGATGAACGGTCTTTGCTGCGCGATATCGAAAAGCTGATGGGCTTTGCAGTCCAGGGCCTCAACGAAGCGCCGCCCATGCCGAAGGGCGAGGCGGCCAAGCCCAAGCCGCAGCGCCGCAACCGCGGGCCGCGGCGACCGGGCGCTCAAGGCGGGGCTCAACCCAAGGCAGCGGCGGGGGGCGGATCAGGCTACCGGCCGCGCCGACGCCGACCGCGCAAAAGCAACGCGCAGGGCTAGAGTCTCACTGACAGGCCGGCGGGCGCTCGCCGGCCAACGGCTTAAACCCCAACACGAAGTCGATGACCGTCTTCTCCGGCATCTCGCAGGGTTTCAGCGTGGCGCCGGAGCGCGTGGTGTAGAGGTTGAAGCTGACATGGCGGCCGCCCGCGCGGCGTTCGCCATAGAGCTTGCGCACGCCGTCGCCGGGCTGGCCGGTCACCGTCACGCCCCAGCGCTCGCCGGCGTAGAGGCCCTCCTGATAACCCGAAGCGAGCTGATCCAGGGCGATGAGAAAAGCGTCGAGCTCAGTTTCTCCCATCATCGCGCCTCCCATGAAAAAGCCCCGGCCGTACGGCCAGGGCTTTGATCGTCTGCGCGTTGTGCGCGCCTTACTCCGCGGCGGCGGGGCCGGCGGTTTTTGGCGCGGCGGCCCGCACATAAGGCATGACGTGCTCTTCGAACTTTTCGAAATTGGCGACGAACATGTCGGCGAGCTTTTCCGCCTGCGCATCATAGGCGCTCGGATCCGCCCAGGTGTCGCGCGGGTTGAGGATTTTCGCGTCCACGCCTTCAACGGCGGTGGGAACCGCAAAGCCGAAGACCGGGTCCATGCGGTATTCCGCACCCGCCAGCGTGCCGTCCAGCGCGGCGTTCAAGAGCGCACGCGTCGCCTTGATCGGCATGCGCTCACCTTCGCCATAGGGCCCGCCGGTCCAGCCGGTGTTGACCAGCCAGCAATCCACGCCGTGCTCCGCGATCAATTCGCGCAGCAGCGCGCCGTATTCGGACGGGTGACGCGGCATGAAGGGCGCGCCAAAGCAGGTGGAGAAGGTGGCGCTGGGCTCGGTCACACCCTTTTCGGTGCCGGCGACTTTCGCGGTGTAACCCGAGAGGAAGTGATACATCGCCTGGGCCGGGGTCAGCTTGGCGATCGGCGGCATCACGCCGAAGGCGTCACAGGTCAGCATCACCAGATTGCGCGGATGGCCTGACACATTCTCAGTGCAGCTATTGGGGATGTAGTGCAGCGGGTAGGCCCCGCGGGAGTTTTCCGCCAGCGTGTTGTCGTCGAGATCCAGCTCGCGGGTCTCCGGGTCCATCACGACGTTTTCCAGCACCGTGCCCCACATCTTGGTGGTGGCGTAGATCTGCGGTTCGGCCTCTTCGGACAGGCGGATCATCTTGGCGTAGCAGCCGCCTTCAAAATTGAAGAGCCCGTCCGGCGACCAGCCATGCTCGTCATCGCCGATCAGCTTGCGCTTGGGATCAGCCGACAGGGTGGTTTTGCCGGTGCCGGACAGCCCGAAGAAGATCGCGCTGTCGCCCTCTGCGCCTTCATTGACCGAGCAGTGCATCGGCATGATGCGCTTTTCCGGCAGCAGATAGTTCAGGATGGTGAAAACCGACTTTTTGGTTTCGCCGGCATAGGACGTGCCGCCGATCAGCACCAGGCGCTTGGCGAAATTGACCGCGATGACGGTCTCGCTGCGCGTGCCGTGGCGTTCGGGATCGGCCTTGAAGCTGGGCAGGTTCACGATGGTGAACTGGGCTTCGAAATCGGCTAGCTCCTCCGCCTTCGGGCGGCGCAGCAAATGGCGGATAAAGAGGGAGTGCCAGGCGTATTCGGTGACCACCCGCACGGGCAGGCGATGGCGCGCGTCCGCGCCGCCGAACAGCTCCTGAACGAACAGCTCCTTGCCGCCCATATGGGCCTGGAAGTCGGCCAAGAGGACGTCGAAATGCTCCGGGCTCATCGAGGCGTTGAAGTCCCACCACACGGTGTTCTCGGTGGCTTCATCGCGCACGGTGAACTTGTCGCGCGCTGAGCGTCCGGTGTGCTGGCCGGTCTTAACCACCAGGGCGCCGCCCTTGGCCACGCGGCCTTCGCCGCGCTGGATCGCCGTCTCGTAGAGCGCTTCTTCTTTCCAATTGACGTTGACCTTGGCGTCGGTCACGCCAAGGTCGGTCAGGTCACGCCCGGTCATCATACCGTCGGCCATGCTGTCCCCCCATTTGGGTTTTGATCCTGTGGGTCCGGCCTGGCGTCATTGGCGCGCCCGATCCGGGAAACACAGTCTCTTAGCGCTGGGTGGACCGCAAATCACCCCCGCGCTTGCATGACAGCGTTGTCACTGGAACGATTATTTTCCCGCGCGCCGGCTTTGTCGCTCTAGCGCTTGGGTCCGGGGTCTGGATCGCCGGGCAGGGGGATGTATTCGTCTTCGCCGGGCGGCATGGAAAATGGCGTTTCTTTCCAGTCCCCTGCGGCGCTGGCGCGCCAATCGGCCTTGGCCTGTTCGATCCGGTCTTGGGTCGTGGAGACGAAATTCCACTCCATCGCGCGTGGACCGAGATCGGCGCCGCCCAGCAGCATGATCCGGCTGTCTTCCTTGGCGCGCAGCGTCGCGGGCTCGCCCGGCGCAAACACCGCCATATAGCCCGCGCCGACGGGCTCTCCGCCGCTCTCGATCGCGCCCGAGACGACATAGGCGGCCAGATCGCCGGCGCCCTCAGGCAGGTCGAAGGCGGAGCCCGCGGGCGCCTCGGCATGGATATAAACCATGGGCGAGCGCACCTTGACCGGAGAGGTGCGGCCATAGGCCGATCCCAGGATCAGGCGCAGTCTCGCCCCGCCCAGCTCAAATTCCGGCAGGCTGTCGGCGGGATGGTGGGCGAAATCCGGCTCGATCTCTTCATCTTGAGTGGGCAGGGCGATCCAGACTTGAATGCCGTGGAGAAAGTGGCCGTCCTTACGCGCCTTCGGGCCGGTGCGCTCGGAATGGGCGATGCCGCGCCCCGCCGTCATCAGATTGACCGCGCCGGGATGGATGGTCTTGTGCACGCCCAGCGTATCGGCGTGATCCATCTCCCCGTCGAACAGATAGGTGACGGTCGCCAGGCCGATATGGGGATGCGGGCGCACATCAATGCCGGTTCCCGGTTCGAACTGTGCGGGGCCCATTTCGTCGAAGAAGACGAAGGGGCCGACGCGGCGCCGCTTGGCGAAAGGCAGGACGCGCGCGACGGTGAAGCCGTCGCCCAAATCCTTCTTCTTGCCGGAAATAATCAATTCAATCGCAGACATCCACGCACTCCATGCTCGACCGCAGACGCGTCGCGTCTAACGTGTCAAAATGACATTCATCCGTGTGCGCGCCTTGACCGCATAGCCTTTCGACAGGGCGAAGGCGGCGGCGTCCGGCGCATCGCGCCCGCCCATGTCCGCGCGCTCCAAAATCAGCAATTGCGGCCACAGCTCCGGCGGCGTCGCTTTGAAATAGGCCGCTAGGATGGAAAGTTCACCGCCTTCCACATCGATTTTCGCCGCGTCGATCCGGTCAAGGCGCATCTCTTCAGCCAGCTTGGCCAGCGTGGTGACCCGCACCGCTTCGCCGCCTTGGGCGCCGGGGCCCGTCAAAACGGCGCCGCCGCGATTGCCGTCCACCATGCGCAGGACTTCTTCGCCCTCATAATCAGACAGGGCGACTGCGCTGCACTCGATATTGTGCAAATCGTTTTGGCGAGCGTTGAACATCAACCGCCGGCGCATTTCGCGCTGGGGCTCCACTGCGATGATCCGAGCGGACGGGCCGCCCGCCTTCGC
Source organism: uncultured Oceanicaulis sp. (assembly GCA_964484345.1). GTDB lineage: Bacteria > Pseudomonadota > Alphaproteobacteria > Caulobacterales > Maricaulaceae > Oceanicaulis. Next base: position 12,241 of record CAZAGE010000022.1, read on the forward strand.
CGCCACAAGCGAATAGGCGCCGGCGTTTGCGCCGATATCCACGAAGACCTTGCCCGGCGCCATGAAGCGGCGAAGCGCCTCCAGCTCCACAGGGTCGAAGCATTGCGGGGTCAGGAAAAGCCGCTTTTCCGACAGATTGTCTTTGGGATGAAGGCGCAGCTTCAGGCCCAGCGCCTCGACATCGCTGCGCCCGTCCTTCAGCCCAACCAAGGCGAGCGGGCGCACGGCGCCGGCGGCGCGCAGCCCCGTTCGGCCGGCAGGCAAGCGCCGGCCCAGAGAAAGCCCGATCCTTGCCGGGAGACCGGGGGCGTAGGCGCCATGGCCGGGAGCCTTGTCTGCCTCGACCGGCGTTCGGGCGTCGCCATCGTCGGTGTCGACCGGCAGGTCTTGAGCATGGGTTTTCGTGGTCATGGGCTGGTTATAACCGTCCCGCTCGCATCCAACCACCGGCAATGCACGGCTTCTCAATGTCCCGAGTAGGGTTTAAGTTCGCCAAGATTCCAAATATCTGATCTTTAAGGGGCTCGCCCATGTCCGTCCTTGCATCTTCGCTGCACGCAACCCTGTCCGCCGTCGCCGCGGCCGGGCTTCTGGCCGCCGCAAGCCAGGGCCAGGAGCGCTATGAGTTTGATGAGGAGACGCAGGCTTTCGCCCGCGCTTTGTCGGACCAGGCGCTTGAGAGCGATCTGGCCTATGAGATCACCGAAAGCCTGACGACCGAGATCGGTCCGCGTTTGGCGGGCACGCCGCAGGAGGAGCGCGCGCGCCAGTGGGGCGTGGACATGCTAACCGAGCTGGGCTTTGAAAATGTCCGCATCGAAGAGTTCGAGCTGGATCTGTGGACGCGCGGCCATTCCATCTATGAGGAAGTCGCGATCACGTCGCCTTATCCGCAGGAGCTTTACGCCACCTCGCTGGGCGGGGCGGCGGCGACGCCGGAAGGCGGGCTGGAGGCGGAGGTCGTCTTTTTCGACAGCTTTGACGCTCTGCTCGCCTTTGACGGCGCGGACGACGCGCTGGAGGGCAAGCTCGTCTTTGTCAATGACCGCATGGTCGCGGCCCGGACGGGTGAAGGCTATGGCTGGGCCAATCGCAAGCGTCAGCGCGCCTGGATTGAAGCGGAAGACCGCGGCGCGGTGGGCGTTCTGATCCGCTCGGTCGGCACCAGCTCCAACCGCTTCGCCCACACCGGCATGATGAGCCGGCCGGAAGGGCGCACAGCGACCATTCCGGCGTTGGCCGTGTCGGCGCCGGACGCTGATCAGATTGAGCGCATCCATGAGAGCGGCGAGACCCTGACCATCCGTCTGCAAACCTATGCCGGTTGGCGCGGGGAGGTGATCAGCGGCAATGTCATCGGCGAAATCGTCGGTTCGGAAGCCCCTGACGAAATCATCGTCATCGGCGCGCATCTGGACAGCTGGGACACCGGTACGGGCGCCCTGGATGACGGCGCCGGCGTTGGCATTGTAACCGCTGCGGCCAAGCTGATCATGGACAGCGGCCAGCGGCCGCGCCGCACCATCCGCGTGATCCTGTTTGGGTCAGAAGAAGTCGGCCTGGTGGGCGCGCGCGCCTACGCCAACGCCCGCTTCCAGGACGGCACGCTGGCCAATCACATCATCGGGTCGGAAAGCGATTTTGGCGCCCGCGAAGTCTGGCGCCTGACGTCCAACGTGGCCGAGCACGCCTATCCCTTCTTCGACGCCATGCACGTGGAGATGCAGCATCTCGGCGTGGTCCGGGGCCCGAACTCCGGCGGCGGCGGCCCGGACATGATCCCGCTGCAGATGATGGGCATGCCGGTCGCGCGCCTCAATCAGAACGGCGAAGACTATTTTGAGTTCCACCACACCCCCAACGACACCTTCGACAAGATCGTGCCCGAGGAGATGGCCCAAAATGTCGCCGCCTGGACGATGTTCACCTGGATGGTCGCCGACACGGATATGAACTTCCGCGAGCGGGTCGATGCAGAGATGTCGGAATAGTCCCCCCTCGCTCGGCATCCCCGCGAAGGCGGGGACCCAGACTCATTGAGCGCAGCGTCCGGTTATCTCTGGGCCCCCGCCTTCGCGGGGGTGACGAAGTGGGCAGGGAGAAAATGTTTCCCATTCGGAAACAAAAAGCTTCCGCCAGGCGCTATTAATGTTCACGCGCTCCTGACCCATCTTCCACCCCGACAGCGCCGAGGGGCGCAGACAGGGTTTTCAGGAGATGGACATGACCCGCATTCTTCGCATTGACGCCAGCGCCCGCACCGAGGCTTCGGTGTCCCGTGATCTGACGGCTCGCCTGGCGCAGCGCCTGGCGGGCGAAGACGGCCATATCACCCTGCGCGATGTCGGCGTAACGCCGCCGCGTTTTGTCGATGAGGCCTGGGTGGGCGCCAACTTCACCGCGCCGGAAGACCGCTCAGAAGCCCAGCGTGACGAGCTCGCCTCGTCCGAAGCGCTGGTGGAAGAGCTGGAAGCCGCCGATCACATCGTCATCGGCGCGCCGATCTATAATTTCTCCGTCCCTGCGGCGCTGAAAGCCTGGATCGACCAGGTCGCCCGCGCGCGCCGGACCTTCGTTTATACCGAAGACGGTCCGGAAGGCCTGCTGAAAGGCAAGACGGCTTGGCTGGTCGTCGCTTCGGGCGGCACGCCGGTGGACAGCGAGATCGATTTCGCCACGCCCTATCTGCGCCACGTCATGGGCTTTTTAGGCATCACTGACGTCCGCGTCATCGATGCCGGGCGCTGGGGCTTTTTGTCGGGAGCGGAACAGGCCGCTGTGATCTCTGAAGCTGAGGGCGGGGAGAAAGCGGCGGCGTAAGCGCTTTGTTCTGAAGGTCCTTCGAGACGCGGGCTGGCGCCCGCTCCTCAGGATGAGGGTCTCATAGGGCTCCTACCGTCCTCATCCTGAGGAGCGGGCCCTTGGTGAGCGTCTCGAAGGACGGAGCGACGCTCAAAGCGTCAGCCAGCGATCGCGCATGCCCAGCTGGCGGAACACCTCTTCCCAATACGTGCGCAGCACCGTGTCCTGGTCTTGTTGCCAGCCCTGGCGGGGGATGACGTAAATCTGGATGGTCACGCCTAACAGCGCGTCGCCATACTCATTCTCGATCGCGGCCGCGACCTGGCGGGGATCGGGCAGGCGCTCGGCCAGCTCTCCCCGCGCGCGTCCGTAGACGCTGAACAGCTGTGAATTCTGCAGCATGTCGGAGACCAGCACGATCTCGCGCGCCGGGATGGTGGCATCGAAGTCGTCCGTGATCGCGAGACGCGCCAGCGATTCCAGGATGGGGCTGGCCGGGCTTTCCTTCGGCTCGACCAGGTCGGCGAGGGCGGCCTGAAGCGGGCCTTCAAACAGCGCCTGATAGCGCGTCTCGACGCGCTGGGGATTGCGGTAGAGCGGATTGATCTGATCGCCGCGGCCCGGATTGCACAGCGAGAAATCATTGGTGTTGACCAGCGCGCCGCGTGCGTCGAGCTCGAACAAGGTGAGGCGTTCGCCGATCTCCAGCTGGTCGCGGCTGTCGAGCACCAGCTGTTCGATCCCGGCCGCCTGCTCTGGCGAATAAAGATCGGTCTTGTCGATCACCACCGCCACATGGGGCGGGACCTCGCCGGCCAGGCACAGCGTGTCGGGATCATACTCCGCCGGGCGCAGCACGAGGGCCGCATAGCTGATCGCGCCGAGAATCCCGATCACGATCAGAATATTGAAAAGGCCGAGGATATCCTTACCGCGCATGATCGCCCTGTCCCTGTGCCGGCGGGCGCTGGTGCGCCCGCATAACCCCATGCACCGGCGCAGGCCCTAGGCCCGCGGCGGCGGCTCAGTGGAGTAGACGTCGGATTGGGCGTCGGTTTCAACCGTGCGCCGGCGGCGACGGCGCGCCCGGCTGGCCTCCAGCGCCTCTTCGACTTCCTCGGCGAACATCTCGTCGATCTCGTGCTTAAGCGCGATGGCGCGTTCGCGCGTGGTGGCGTGATCGCCCGGCGCAGGCTGGGGCAGCGCCTCCTCCTCGTCGTCATAGCGCTCAGACGCGCGGGTGGCCGGCAGCTGCTTGAGCACGGCGGCCAGATGAGATGAGGCGGACACCAGGCGGCGATGGGCGGCGCCATAGCCGACCAGCCGGTCGTCGAACGTGGCGCCCTTAAAGGCGGCGATGACCGCGAAGGTGATGCCCAGAATGAACAGCAGCAGCGCTTCCAGCGTCTCGAACGGAGCGAAGGTCAGCGCGCGGGTGATCGGCGTCAAAATCTCGCCGGTCTGCTCCACCCCGCCCAGCGCCAGAACCGCAGCATTGATCTCCAGCAGATCGCGATAATGGGCGGCGGAGAAGTTCAAAAACCCGATCAGAAGCACCGCGACCGGCACGAAGATGCAGGCGGCCGCAAAGGAGAAGGGCCGGTGCGGGTTCTGCAGCATACGCAGGCCCAAGAACCCGACGATGAAGAAGGAGGCGATGACGTTGGTGAAGGCCACCGTGATCGCCTGGATCCAGCCGCCCAGCAGACCCAGGTCCGAGCCCTTGGAGAAGAAGTAGGCGTTCGCCAGGCCTTCAAACAGCACCAGACCCGCCAAGATGGAGAAGGTCATGATGTGGCTGTCCGGATAGGCCGGCGCCCGCAAGATCGGCGCGACGCCCTGGCTTTCGCCAAAGCGGCTGCCGCGTGTGTCTTTGAAGTTTAAGTAAGCGGTAAATGCGGCCGCTGCGCGCTGATAGGCGTAAGTCAGCCGGTCGGACATTTTCTGTGTCGCCTGATCAAGACGGTCGTTCACGTCGGCGCCCCCCCGCTGCAACATTTCACGATTATATTGCGGACGCCGGACGCGTGATTGAAGCGTATCTGACACGGCGAAGCCCCTTTTACTGTTTCCACAACCCCGCCGATACGTTCGCGCTTGGGTGGGGCCGAATTGAGCGGGAAATATGGCGATTTGGACCGCTTGCCGGGGGGGCGAAGCGGCTTAGACTTAATCCGCGTTAACCATAGGGCGGGTCAGCAAAAACAGCCGGTAAGGCGGGGTGCGGCCAGCGTTGATTTTGGGGAAATAAGGCATGTCTGACACATTTTCGCCCTCTGGGGCGACGCGGCGCGGCGCGCTGGGTCTCTTGGCGGCGGCGGGCGCGGGCGGACTCGCAGCGGCGGCCCAGGCGCAGGAGCCGCCGCCCGTCACCGCAGAGACGCTGGCGGGTGCCGAGCGGATCGCCGGCGTCACCTATACCGACGCGGAACGCGAGCAGATGCTGGCGGGTCTTGAGACGTGGATCTCCCGCGCTGAAGCCCTGCGCGCCATGGAAAAGCCCAATAGCTTGGCGCCGGCGCTGACCTTCGACCCGCGCCTGCCGGGACGGAGTTATACCGCCGAGGGGGGCGGGGTGAGGGGGGTGTTTGCGGCGCCCGCGCCGCCGTCTGACGCTACGGATATCGCGTTCGCGCCGGTATCCATGCAAATGCAATGGCTGGCCTCCGGCGCCATCAGCTCTGTTGACTTGACCGAAATTTATCTCGCCCGCATCGCCGCCCACGCCGAGCGTTTGGAATGCTTCGTCACCGTCACCGCGGATCGCGCGCGCGCCGAAGCCCGCGCCCGCGACGCCGAGCGCGCGGCCGGTCAGGTGCGCGGCCCGCTCCACGGCATTCCCTACACCTTGAAAGACATTATCGATGTCGAGGGTCTGTCCGCGACCTGGGGCGCGACGGTCTATGCCGACCGGGTCGCGACCGAAACGGCGGTGGTGGCGGCGCGCCTGGAAGCGGCGGGCGCCGTGCTGCTGGGCAAGGTGACCACCGGCGCCATCGCCTATGGCGACATCTGGCATGACGGGGTGACCCGCAATCCGTTCAATCCCAATGAGGGCAGCTCCGGCTCGTCCGCCGGGCCGGCGTCTGCGACCGCGGCGGCGCTGTGCGCCTTCTCCATCGGCACGGAAACGCTGGGCTCCATCGTCTCGCCGTCCCACCGCTGCGGCACGACCGGTTTGCGCCCGACCTTCGGGCGGGTGCCGCGCACGGGGGCGATGGCGCTGTGCTGGTCGTTGGACAAGATCGGACCGATCTGCCGCTCGGTGGCGGACACGGCGCTGGTGCTCGACGCCCTCAATGGCGGCGATGACGGCGACGCGTCCAGCCTGGACATGCCGTTTGGCGCCGATCTGTCGCGGGATCTGTCCGGATTGAGGCTGGGCTATAATCCGGCCTGGTTTGAAGCCGCCGCCGATCCCGACCGCGCCGCGCTGGAGGCGGCCCGCGCGCTGGGCGTCGAGCTCATTGAGTTTGACGTCGATGACGCGCCCTGGAGCGCCATGCTGATCCAGCTGGAGGCCGAGGCGGCGGCTGCGTTCGAGCATCTGACCCTGGAAGACCTGGATGACCGCTTGCGCTGGCAGGCGAATGCCGCCTGGCCCAACACCTGGCGCCGGGCGCGCTTCGCCAGCGCGGTGGACATGGTCAACGCCGACCGGCTGCGCCGCAAAGCCATGGCGATGATGGCGGAGCGGTTTGAACATCTCGATGCGATCATCGGGCCGAACTTCGCCGGCGCCATGCTGCTGATCACCAATTATACCGGCCATCCCCAGCTGGCCTTCAGGTCCGGCTTCACCGACCAGCCCACGCGGACGATTTTCGGACAAGCCGCCGATGACAGCGGGGCGACCTTCTCCGTACCCTACGCCACCAGCCTGTGGGCGCCGCTGTTTGATGAAGGCGTCATCCTGGCGCTGGGTCAGGCGATTGAGGCGCGCTTGGGCGTCGCGACACGCCGCCCCGCCGACTTCGCCTAAAGGACCCTTACGATGATGAAATTCTACGACTGCGCCACCGCCCCCAGCCCGCGCCGCGCGCGCATGGTGATTGCGGAAAAACGTGTGGATGTGGAGACCATCGAGGTCGATTTGCGCACCGGCGGCCAGTTCGCGCCCGAGTTCACTGCGATCAATCCGCGCTGCACCGTGCCGGTGCTGGTCACCGAAGACGGCGAGGCGCTGTGTGATAACGCCGCGATCGTGCGCTATTTGGAAGCCGAATTTCCCGATCCGCCGCTCTTGGGCCGCTCGTCCATCGAGCAGGCGCGGGTCGCCGAATGGGTCTGGCGCGCCGAGTTTGAAGGCTTGGTGAGCGTTGCGGAGGTGTTGCGCAACACCTCCAAGGCCATGAAGGACCGGGCGCTGCCGGGGCCGGACCCCGTGCCGCAAATCCCCGAGCTCGCCGAGCGCGGCATGGCGCGCGGCCAGCGCTTTTTCATCACGCTGGATGAGCGCTTGCGCGAGGTCCCCTGGCTGGCCGGCGACGGGTTCAGCTTCGCCGACATCTCCGCCTTTGTCTTTGTCGAGTTCGCCGCCTGGGTGAAGATGGTTCCCGGCGAGGAGCTGGCCGCGCTGGCGCGCTGGCGCGAGGCGTGCGCGGCGAGGCCGAGCGGGAAAGTCTAGGTTTCATACTCCATCGTCACCCCCGCGAAGGCGGGGGCCCAGACTGATCAAGCGCGATACTTGGTGATCTCTGGGTTCCCGCTTTCGCGGGAATGACGACAGAAATGACGCTAGCGCCTACTCCTCATCCACATTCGCCGGATCATACGCCTCGAACCACGCCAGGATATGCCCGACCTTCTGCAGCAGGCGCGAGGGGCGGCTGTCGGCGATGCCGTGATAGGTGCCGGGGATGCGCACCAGGCGGCTTTCGACGCCCAGGATTTGCAGGGCGTTGTAATACTGCTCAGATTCAAACACCGGCGTGCGTCGGTCTTCCGCGCCGACGAAGACGAGGCTAGGCGTCGTCACATTGTCCACCAGCGACAGCGGGCTGCGGCGCCAGTATTCCTCCGGCGCGTCCCAGGGCGTTTCGCCGAACCAGTAAGGATAGATGACCGGGCCAATATCCGCGGCGAGTACGAAGCTGGTCCAGTTGATCACCGGCTTGCCCACGGCGGCGGCGGCGAAGCGATCGGTGACGCCGATCAGCTGAGCGGTCAAGACCCCGCCGCCCGAGCCGCCGGTGACGAAGAGGCGGTCTTCATCGATGAAGCCGCGCTCGATCAGTGCGTCGATGCCGGAGAGGAGATCGTCAACATCCTCGCCCGGATAATTCTTGTCGATCAGATTGGCGAACTCTTCGCCGTAAGAGGTCGAGCCGCGCGGATTGGTGTAGAAGACCACATAGCCGGCCGCCGCCATCAGCTGGACTTCACCGGAAAATTGCGGGCCATAGGCGGTGTGCGGACCGCCATGGATCTCCAGGATCATCGGATACTGCTCGTTGGGATCAAAGCCCGGCGGGTAGGCGATCCAGCCCTCGATCTCGCGCCCGTCAGCGGAGCTTTCCCAGGTGATGCGTTCCACTTCTGCGAGGTCTCGGCGGCCGAGAATGTCGGCGTTAAGATCGGTCAGCTCGCGCCCGCCGCGGCGATTGCCGGCGCCGACATCGGCGAGGTCATAGGCGCTGGCCAGCGTCGCGGCCCAGCGGCCATTGTCCGACGCGCTGAAGGAGCCGGAGGTGTAGGGACGGCCAAAGGTCGTGCCGCCGATGGCGTCGGTGACGCGGTCAAGCGAGCCGTTCAGGCCGGCGCGGGCGAGCACGGTCAGGCCGACATCGTCAAAGCGCACCCACAAGGCATTGTCGCCATTCCAGGCGATCTGATCGATGCCGCGGTCAAGATCGGCCAGAAGCTGGCGCGGCTCGCCGCCGTCAGCGCGCATCACATAAAGATTGGCGTCGACATTGGACTCATAGCGCTCTTCTTCGCCCAGATAGGCCAAGGTCGAGCCGTCCGGCGACAGGCGGGGATTGGTTTCTGCGCCCGGGAAGTCCGTAATCTGGCGGGTTTCGCCGGTGATGGACACCGCCCAGATGTCCGACTTTCTAAAGTCGAACCCGTCTTCTTCCCGCGAGCCCCAACTATAGAAAATGTCGCTGGAATCCGGGCTCCAGGACAGGCCGCCGAGATTGCCGTCTTCTGCGTTGGTCAACCGGGTCGGCGCGCCGCCTTCGGCTGAGACGATGTAGATTTGAGACCGGCCGTCCGGCAGCTCGCCGACGCCGTCGAACTCATATTGGATGGTCTCATCAATGATGGACGGGGCGGCCCATTCTGCGCCCGGCGGCGGGGTCGGCATGCCGATATTCACCTGCGGGCCGGGAGCCGGGGTGAACATGGTGAAGGCGATCCAGGCACCGTCCGGCGACCAGGTCAGACCGCTCGCCCCGAAAGGCAGTTCCGCCAGCCGCGCCTGGCGGCCAGTGGCGGGCCAGAATTTCACCAGGCTGGTTTCACCCTCTTCACTGGCGACGACCACCAATTCGTCGGAACCTGGCGACCAGGTCGGATTGGAATAGCTGGCCGATCCACTGGCGAGCGGGCGATGGCCGGCGCCGTCATAGCCCAGCACCCAAATCGCCGAACGGGTGCGGTCGGTCATGATGTCATTGGAGCGGCGCACATAGGCGATCTGGCCGCCATCGGGGCTGATCTGCGGGCTGGCGGCCATTTCCAGGCTGAACACGTCGGAGAATTGTAACGGTCCGCCGGCGTCCTGGGCGCTGGCGGCGCCCATCAGAGTGACGCCCGCCAAAAGGCTGAGGCAGGTGCGCGTGGCCATGGTGAAATCTCCCCGTCTGTCTTGCCGCTGTGCAACGGCTTTGGCGGGGAGGGTAAGGTGCGAATGTTGTTTCCGGCAAGCCGGTCTAGGCGGCCTTGGACAGCAGGGCCGCCTTCAACAAGCGAAAAGGCGCGCGCGGCGCGTCGTAGACTCCCACCGCACGGCCGGCGATCAGGCGGATTCCAGCCTCCGCCGCGAGCTTTAGCTGGGCGGTGCTATGGGCGCCGTCGACAAAGGTCGACACCGAGCGGCGGCCCGCCAGGGCGGTGAAGCGATCGAGATCGTTGCGCTGAACACTGCTGCGCATGGGATCAAGCGTGCCGCCAATCCAGCCCGCACCAGTCTCCGTTTGGGAGTCCACCGAGAGCGCGTCGAGCGTCGTGTTGACAAAGAGGTGGGCGGCTTGGCCGCGGAGAATACGGCCCGTCTCCGCCATGACGGAGGCGGGAGCGCTGGGCGGGGCGTCTTCCAGCCGCACCCAGACCAGCGGTTTCAGCGCCTCGGGCAGTCGGGCCAGCGCGGTCACATAGCTCGCGCGGGTGCGCGGCAAGGACAGGCTGGCGAAGCCTGCCGGAACGATGACGGCGCAGCGTGATCCGCTGTCGATCAAGCGCTCCAGAGCCATTGCGGCGCGGTCAAGGATATCCAGATCGAAGTCGAGCCGGGGATCGGGTTTTTCTGGTCTAAAGACCGGGATCGCCGGACCGCGGCCAGGCTGATTCTCTGTCGGGCGCGGCGCCGCGAAATAACTGGCCGCAGCTTCTTTATTGGCGTCCCAAACCGGATAGAAATCCAGCCCGCTGATCAAGGGCGCGCCGTCCAGCGCAGGCGCGCCGTCCGGCGCGTCGCCGTCATCGATAAACTCGATATCCGCCGCGGCCAGGGCGGCTTCGAACTCCGCGATCGAAAGCTGTTCGCTGAAGGCCTCGATATTCAGCGCCGCCAATTCCGCGTCGCCCAGAAAGAAGCGCTCCATGTCTTCCGCGATACGTTTTGTGGTTTGCTCGGCGAGCTTGCCGGACAGGGCTTTGAAGATGACCAGGAAGCCGGTGGCGCAGGGGATGATCAGATCATCGTCTGCGACGCGGCGCTCAATCATCGAGCGTGTGGCGACAAACACGCGGTTGCGCATGTCCGGCCATCCAGCCCCCGCCGCTGTCTTCAATCGCTCCATATTGATGAACTGATAGCGGCTGACATCGAGGCGGTCGGACTCGGTCAGCCGTCGTTTCAGTTCCTGCATCACCGCATCGTCCATGCACGACCTCACATGCCATTCCGGAGGGGCAGTATGACGCCGCTTCCTTGTCATCTGGTAACGCGACCAGCCAACGCCCGCCGCCGCCTTCTTCGCGGGTGCAGCAAAGCCCTTGTGGTTAAAGGGCGTGCCTCTGTTGCAACACTTCTGTGAAATCCGCGCAAAAGCCTGGGGAAAGGGCTGTCTAATCGCCTGTCCCGCTGTGCGCCCTGCTTCAAGTGTGCGGTCAAATCAGCCAATCTTGTCAGGAAGATGCGTGCTGCACCGCAGCAAAGAAAGCATCGGCACATTTGATCTACACCACTCTCAGGAGGATGCATCGTTATGATGTCACGTTTCACGCGCTCGGCGCTTTTTGCTGCAGCGTCTTCGCTGGCGTTCGGTTCTGCGGCCACCGCTCAGGTTTTTGAGCAGGTTGGCGGCGGCGAGCGCCGCACCGTTGAGGTCATCACCGTGACCGCCCAGCAGCGTGAAGAAAGCGCGCAGGACGTTCCGATCTCCATCGGCGCCTATGACACCGCCGCCCTGCAGGCGGCGGGCGTTCAGGACATCAAGGACCTGATCTCCATCGCGCCGGGCCTGATGGTCACCTCGACCCAGTCGGAGACCATCACCACCGCGCGTATCCGCGGCATCGGCACCGTCGGCGACAACTTCGGCCTGGAAAGCTCGGTCGGCGTCTATATCGACGGTGTGTTCCGCGCCCGCAACGGTGTCGGCTTCGGCGACCTTGGCGAGTTGGACCGCATCGAAGTGCTGCGCGGCCCGCAAGGTACGCTGTTCGGCAAGAACACCTCGGCCGGCGTGCTCAACATCGTCACCGCCGCGCCTGATTTCGAGCCGGGCGCCTCGTTGGAGTATCAGTGGGGCGACTACGGCCACCAGCGCATTTCCGGCCATGTCACCGGCCCGCTGATTGAAGACGTGCTGGCGTTCCGCATGTTCTACGCTGATGGTGAGCGCGACGGCTTCACCAACCTGGTTTTCGAAGATCAAGGCACCGTGCGTGTTCAGGACGCCGAGAACGAAGACTACTGGACCGCCCGTGGCCAGCTCCTGTTCACGCCGAGCGAAACCGTTTCGGTGCGCCTGATCGCAGATTACACCAGCCGTGATGAACGCTGCTGCTCGGCAATATCCTATGACTACACCGCAACAGGCGCGGTCCTTGTTGGCGCCGTTGGCGGCTTGGTGGGTTTCCCGGCGGATCCGGAAGCTCGCATCGCCTACTCCAACAGCCCGTATCTGCAGCGTGTTGAAGACTGGGGTATTTCGGGCGAAGCCGATATCGAGCTGCCGATCGGCACGCTTACCTCGGTGACGTCGTTCCGCAATTGGCAGAATAACCGCAGCCAGGATATCGACTACACGTCTGCCGATCTGGCGTTCCGTGAGGCGGACAACAACTTCACCGACCTGGCGCGCTTTTCTCAGGAAGTGCGCCTGACCGGCATCAACGGTAATCTCGACTGGCTGGTGGGTGGTTTCTTCTCTCATGAAGACCTGCGCCTGGGCGACGCCCTGCGCTTTGGCGATGACTGGGAAGCCTTCCTGGGTCTGGCCGCCTCTGGTGGGACCAGCCCGACCTTCCTGGTCGACACCCTTGGCGGTCTTGGCTATCCGGGGCCGTTCGGTTCGCTCTTCCCCGATGGGTCCGGGCCGATCCAGGACACCTATAACCAAACCGCGACCAGCTGGGCGTTCTTCACCCACAACACCTATCAGTTCACGGATAATTTCGCGGTCACCGCGGGTCTTCGTTACACCAACGAGACCAAAGACGTCTTCGCGACGTTCGAGACCGGCTCCACGCCGGGCTGCAGCTTCCTGGAGACGGCCTTTGGTCCCGATCCGATCACGGCGCTGGCTGGTTCGCCGCTCGGCGGCCTCGCCCCGCTGCTCTGCCTGCCTTACGCCCGCTCGGGCCTGGACGCGAACGGCTATGACCGCGAGCGTGAAGACGAGCAGGTTTCCGGCACGCTGCGCCTGACCTATGACGTCAATGACGATGTCATGATTTATGGCGGCTATTCGCGCGGCTTCAAGGCTGGCGGCTTCAACCTCGACCGTCAGTTCAACGGGCCTATCGATGCGACGGGCTACACCGACTCCGACACCTCCTTCGCGCCGGAAATCATCGACGCCTGGGAAGTGGGCTTTAAGTCCCAGCTGTTCGGCAATGTGATGCAGGTCAACGGCAACGTCTTCCTGCAGCAGATTGACGACTTCCAGCTCAACACCTTCAACGGTCTCGCCTTCGTGGTGGAGAGCGTTGAAGAATCTGAGTCCATGGGTCTTGAGCTTGACGCCTTCTGGGCGACCCCGATCCCGGGCTTCGACCTGTCGGCGGGCTATGCCTATGTGAACACCGAGTACACCACGGTGAACACGGGCGACCCGCTGGTCGACGCCATTGAGGGCAAGGACTATTCGCTCTCGCCGGAGCATTTCCTGACCGGTCAGGCGCTTTATGAGCGGACGGTCTTCAACAACCTGGTCTTCACCGCGTCGGCCGACGCCCGCTACGTGTCGGAGTACAACACCGGCTCTGACCTGGATCCGGAAAAGGTGCAGGACGCCTTCACCCTGGTGAACGCCCGCATCGGCCTTGGCCGCGAAGACGGCCGCTGGTCGGTTGACGTCTGGGGCCGCAACCTCACCGACGAAACTTATGCGCAGGTGGCGTTCGACGCCTTTGCTCAAGGTTCGCGGGTTTCGCCGGGCACGTCGAACGACGCGCGCGGCACGGCCAGCTACATGGCCTTCCTGGGCGCTCCGCGCACCTGGGGTGTGACGCTGCGCACCGAATGGTAAGCGTCATCGCCTGATACGGCCGATACAAAGCCGGTCAGGGAGGAGCGAGGGCCGGGTCTGGCAACAGACCCGGCCTTTTGCCGTTTGGGGCTTCTTTCTGTCCTCCCGGACGTCCGTCCGGTCGGTCCTCGCTCACGATGAGCGGGCTCATCTTCGCTGCGGGCGGCTGTTCGCCTTGCGACGCCTGTGGCGTCGGGGGGGAGGGGCTTGTGAGGTGTTGAAATCCCTCCCCTTGACCGGGAGGGTCAGGGTGGGGTGGAGATCATCACGCGTCAGCGATATTGGAAAGGGTGCCGGCCCCCACCCGACCCTTCGGGCCGTCGAACGGTTTCACCGTTCAACCCCACAACGGGCAGCGAAATTGAAGTGTCCAGACCTTCCGTCGTCGCCCCCGCGCAGGCGGGGGGCCAGGAGAGGACAGGGCTCAGCGCGTGATGATCTCTGGGTTCCCGCCTTCGCGGGAATGACGAGAAAGGTATTGCGCGCGGGGGGGTGTAACTCCGCCAGCGAGGGGAGGGAGAGCGACGTCGTCTCTCCTAAACTTCCAGAATCCTCTCATAGGCGGGCAGGGTCAGGAATTCCTCAAATTGGTCAGACAAAGCGAGCTCGGTCAGGATGGTCTGGGCCTCGCCAAAGCGTCCCTTCGCCCAGATATCCTCGCCGATCTCCGCTTTGATGGCGCTGGCGGCGCGTTCAATTACGGCCTTAACGCGCGCGGCGTCGATCAGCTGACCGTCATCGGTCTTGGCGCCATGGACCCGCCATTGCCAAAGCTGGGCGCGGGAAATCTCGGCGGTGGCGGCGTCTTCCATCAGATTGTGGATCGGCGCCGCGCCGCGGCCTTGCAGCCAGCTGGCGATATAGCGGATGGCGACGTCGGCATTGCCCATCAGGCCGGCCTCGGTGATGTCGCCCTCGGCGGCGGCGACCAGCGCCTCGCGGTCCTCAATGACGGCCGGCGTTTTATCCAACTGGTTCGCGCCAGGCATGGCGGCGTTAAACGCCTCCAGCGCCACCGGCACCAGGGCCGGGTGCGCCACCCAGGCGCCGTCATGGCCGATGCTGGCTTCGCGGGTTTTGTCCGCCTTCACTTTGGCCACCGCGGCGTCATTGGCGGCGTCGTCATTCTTCACCGGGATGAAGGCGCTCATCCCGCCCATGGCGTGGGCGCCGCGGCGGTGGCAGACGGCGATCACCCGGTCGGCGTAAGCGGCCATGAAGGGCGTCGTCATCGTCACCGCGGCGCGATCGGGCAGGGCCTTCGAGCCATCGGTGCGCTGACGCTTGATATAGCTGAAGATGTAATCCCAGCGCCCGGCGTTAAAGCCGGTGATGTTCTGGCGCAGCTCATAAAGCATTTCGTCCAGCTCAAACGCGGCCGGCAAGGTTTCGATCAGCACCGTGACGCGCACCGTGCCGGGCTCAAGGCCCAGCACGGTTTCGCAATGGCGGATCACCAGCGACCAGAGCCGGGCTTCAAACCGGGTCTCCAGCTTGGGAATGTAGAAATACGGCCCTGACCCATTGGCCAGCGTTTGGGCGTGGTTGTGAAACAGGTAGAGGGCGAAGTCGACGAAGCCGCCGGAGACCGGCGCGCCGTCCACTTCGATATGGGCTTCGTTCAGGTGCAGGCCGCGCACCCGGGCGATCAGCACGGCGGGATCGTCCTTCAAAGCATAGGATTTGCCGGATTTGGGATCTTCAAAGCTGATCGTGCGCGCATTGGCGTCGCGCAGATTGATCTGACCGTCGATCAAGTTGCTCCAGCTGGGCGTCGAGGCGTCCTCGAAATCCGCCATGAAGCACTTCGCGCCGGAATTAAGCGCATTGATCACCATCTTGCGGTCCACCGGGCCGGTGATCTCGACGCGGCGATCCTGAAGATCGGCCGGGGCGGGCGGCACAGTCCACTCGCCCGCGCGGATCGCGGCGGTCTCGGCGGGAAAGTCCAAGATTTCTTCGCCCGCGTCGAGGCGCGCCTGACGCGCCTCGCGCTCGGCGAGCAGCGCCAGGCGTTCCGCGTCAAAGCGGCGGTGCAGGTCCGCGATCAGAGCCAGCGCCTCCGGCGTGAGAATGGTGTCAAAGCCCGGCTTCATCGGGCCCTTCACGGTCAAGCCGTCAATCTGGTCACGCATGGATGCAGTCCTTCTTAGTCGTGGAGCGGCGTGCGGCTGACGATCACGCCGTCGCGGTCCGCATAAATCCAGTCGCCGCGGCGAACCACGGCGCCGGCCACGCTGACCGGTTCGCCGCGCCGGCCGAGGCCCCGCTTTTCAGTTTTCATCGGGATGAGGGCGAGCGCCAGAACGCCGATCTCTTCCGCCTCCAGCTCGGCGATGTCGCGCACAGCGCCGTTGACGATAATCCCCGCCCAGCCATTGGCGGCCGCCTTGCCGGCCAGATCGCCGCCCACCAGGGAGCGTTTCAGCGAGCCGCCGCCGTCGACGACCAGAACGCGCCCGCCGCCCGGTTCCGCGACGGCTTCGCGGACGCGGGAGTTATCTTCATGGGTCAGAATGGTTTCAGCCGGTCCGGCAAAGGCTTTTCGGCCGCCATAGGCGGTGAAGACCGGGGCCAGGACGGCGACATCGTCGGGATGGGCGTCGCAGAGATCGCAAACGGGGGTCATGGCAAGGTCAAACGTCGGCAGCGTCGCAATACGGCGGGCGGAAATAAGTCGGGCGCTGATTTGGACATCCAGCGGTCCAACTCAGCGCCCGATCGCGTCCGGACATCCAGCGGTCCGGGTGCGGTTTAGTAGGAGGGAGGACAACACATCCAGCGGTGAAGTCCGCCTCCCGAAATCGCCCGAACATCCAGCGGTTCGGGCAAATCTGGTCCGCCGCGCTTGGTCAGCTGCAGCAGGAAACTCTGGGGAGGGTTGCGACACATCCAGCGGTGAAGCACCCCTCCCGGGATGGCTCAGACATCCAGCGGTCTGAGCAAAGTGATAAGCCTCGCGCTATTCGGCGGCGGTGGCTTTGAACTGCGCCGTCTCGGTGCTTTCACCCATGGCGGTGGTGGAAGCTTTGCCGCCCGACAGCGTCATGTTCACAAGATCGAAATAGCCGGTGCCGACTTCGCGCTGGTGGCGGGTGGCGGTGTAGCCATCCTTCTCCGCGCCGAATTCAGCCTGCTGCAGCTCGGAATAAGCGCCCATGCCGCGATCGCGGTAACCGGAGGCCAGCTGGAACATGCCGTAGTTGAGCTGATGGAAACCGGCCAGGGTCACGAACTGGAACTTATAGCCCATGGCGCCCAGCTCGCGCTGATAGGTTTCGATGGTCGCCTTGTCCAAATTGGCTTCCCAGTTGAAGGACGGCGAGCAGTTATACGCCATCATCTTGCCCGGGAATTCCTTCTGGATCGCCTCGGCGAAGCGCTTGGCCTCATCCAGGTTCGGCTTGGAGGTTTCCCACCACAACAGGTCGGCGACCTTGGCGTAGGCGAGCCCGCGCTTGATGCAGTGATCAACGCCGACGCCTTGCTTGAGGCGATAGAAGCCCTCCGCCGTGCGGCCCGCGTCGTAATCGATGAATTCGTGGTCGCGCTCGTCCACATCGGAGTTGATGAGGGTGGCGCTTTCCGCATCCGTGCGGGCCACGGTGAGGGTGGAGACCCCCATCACGTCCGCCGCCAGGCGCGCCGCATTGAGATTGCGCTCATGCTGACTGGTCGGGATCAGAACCTTGCCGCCCAGATGGCCGCATTTCTTCTCAGCCGCGACCTGGTCTTCGAAGTGCACGCCGGAAACGCCTGCTTCGATGAAGGCCTTCATGATTTCATAGCAGTTCAGCGTGCCGCCAAAACCCGCTTCCGCGTCGGCGACGATCGGCGCAAACCAGTCGCGGCCCGCTTCGCCGTTTTCGGCGACTTCGATCTGGTCGGCGCGCTGAAGCGTGCGATTGATCTTCTTCGCCAGCTCCGGCGCGGAATTGGCCGGGTAGAGCGACTGGTCCGGATACATCGCGCCGGCGACGTTGGCGTCGGCGGCGACCTGCCAACCGGACAGGTAGATGGCTTTCAGGCCGGCGCGGACCATTTGCATGGCCTGGTTGCCCGACAGCGCGCCCAGCGCGTTGATGTAAGGCTCCGAGTTCAGCAGCTCCCACAGCTTCGCCGCGCCGCGCTCAGCCAGCGTGTGCTGGATGTTCACGGAGCCGCGCAGCTTGAGGACGTCCTCAGCGGTGTAGTTCCGCTCGATGCCGTCAAAACGGCCCGGAGCCGCGGAAGGAACGATGTCGTAAAACGTGGTCATTGCTGGATGGTCTTTCGTCACTGGATCGACTGTCTGCGTCGTGTTGTGAACATGTAGGCACGGCCTTTGAGCGCCGTCGAGATGCTAAATCATAGAAAGGAGATGCGGTGTTACAGACTGTGTGCTAAACGCGTGTGTGATTGTAACTTTATTGACATACGGGGATCGGCATGCATCGCGGTGAGAAGATTTATGCAGGGCCTAGGCTGAAGCGGGAGCGCAAGGCGCTGGGCCTGACGCAAGCTCAGCTGGCCGACGCGCTGGGGCTGTCGCCCAGCTATCTCAATTTGATGGAGCGCAATCAGCGCCCGATCACGGCGCGCGTGCTCTTGGCGCTGGCGACCACTTTCGACATGGACGTGCGCAGCTTCGGCGCCGAGCATGACCGGCAGATGCTGGCGGATCTTAAAGAGGCGATCGCCGATCCCGCGCTGGAGGGCGTCGAGCTGGATATGCGCGACATGCAGGATTTGGCCGATGTGCACCCACGCGGGGCTGAAGCGCTGGCGCGATTATTCAGGGCCTATCGAGAGACCCAGGATGCGGCGGCGGATTTGGCGACCCGGGCGGTCGAGGGCGCGACACCGGGCGCGGGGCTGTCGCCGGTTGAAGAGGTTCGCGACGCGCTGGATGACGCGAATAATCACTTCCCCGCACTGGAAGACGCGGCGGAGCACTTGCGCGCCAACTTTCCAGAAGGGGAATCAGCGGCGGCGCGATTACGCGCGTATTTGAAGGCGAATCACGGGGCGGTGGTGCGGGTCTATGATGAGGAGGTCATGGGCGGCGCGCTGCGGCGGTTTGATTTTCACGCCCGCAAGCTGTTGCTGTCCGACATGCTGGAACCCGCCGGACGCGCCTTCCAGACCGCTGCGGCGCTGGTCTCCTTGGAGATGGGCGCCTTGCTGGATGAAGAGGCGCGCAAGGCGCCGGGATTAAGCGAATCGGCGCGCACCGTCTTTCGATCCGCTTTGGTGAGCTACGCGGCGGCGGCGCTGCTGATGCCCTATGACGCCTTTCACAAGGCGGCGGAACGCGCGCGCTACGATATCGAGGCGCTGGCGCGCAAATTCGAGTCGAGCTTCGAGCAGGTTTGCCATCGCCTCACCACGCTGAACCGTCCCGGCGCGTCCGGCGTGCCATTTTTCATGCTGCGGGTGGACCAGGCCGGCAATGTCACCAAGCGCTTCGGCGGCGGGATATTGGCCTTCGCCCGATCCGGCGGCGGGTGCGCGCGCTGGCGGGTCTATGATGCGTTTCGGGCGCCCGAGCAGGTCCACGTTCAGGGCTTCGAGCTGCCTGACGGTCAGCGCTATGTCTCGGTGACCAAGGCGGTGACCCACCCCTTGGCCGACGGCGGTGCGGTGCTGCACGCCATTACGGTCGGCTGCGCCGCCGATCAGGCCGGGCGCCTGATCTATAGCGCGAGCGAACCCTTCACGCCGACGGGCCTGTCCTGCCGCTTGTGCGAGCGGGACAATTGCGCCCAGCGCGCCTTCCCGCCGCTGCAACGGGCGATCAAAGTCGACCCCCATGCCCGCGGGGCTGCGCCCTTCGCATTTTGACGCGCCAAGACCGGTTCGCGCCGCGCTGTCTTAGCGCTATGCTGGCGGGGATGCAGGCGAATCCAAGGTCATCATGCTCTCGCCCCGACGCCAAAGCTTACTGATCGCTCTTGTGCTCTTCCTTGTCATGGGAGTGCTGGCGATACACGCCAGCCCGTTGTCCGCCGGCTCGCTGGAGGGCCGGCTCCAGACCGCGGCTGAAAACGCCCTGCGCAGCGCCGACGCCGATCGCTGGGCCACCGTGACGCTGAACGGACAAGTGGCGACGCTGACGGGTCTCGCGCCCGATCGCCGGGCTCAGGAAGAGGCGCTCCGCGTTATCGCCAGCGCCAGTTGGGCGGGCGGACAGGTCGCCGGCGGGATCACGCAGGTCATCGATCAAACCCGGCTCGCCCGCGACGCCGCCCCGGTCCGCTTGAGCGCAGATTTGGTCGCCGGGCGGGTCCAGATCAGCGGGTTGGCGCCGGACGCCGCGACGATGGACCGGATCGAGACGCTGGCGCGCCGGCTGTTTTCCGGCCGCGCAGACGTCGAGCTGCAGCTTGCGCCTGGCTCCGCGCCGGAAGGGTTTGAAGATGTTGTTCGTTTGGTCCTCGCGGAGTTGGCGCGGCTGGATTCGGGCGCGGCGCGGATTTCCCGCGAGCGCTTCATCTTGACCGGACTGGCGCCCGACAGCGCCACGGCGATCCGGGCGCGCCAGGCGATAGAGCGGGGCGTCGAGCCGTTTTCCGGCGCCGCGCTGGTGCGCACCGACGCAGGCCAGTTTGGGGTGGAGATCGCTGACGCCATCCACTGCCGCCTGTTGATCGAAGCCGCCCAAGGCGCCCGCCCGGTCGCCTTCGCCCCAGGCAGCGACGGTCTCGCCGGCGCGTCGACCGCCACGTTACGCCAGGCGGGCGCGGTGTTCAGTGCTTGCACCACCGGTCCGCTGATCGTCGCCGTGCGCGCCGAAGGCGATACGGTCGAAGATGAAGCGCTGGCGCTGGCGCGTGCCGAAGCGGTGATCATCGCGATGGCCGCCGCCGGCGTGGAGCGCGAACGTTTCCTCGCTGAAAGTGCGCCGCCGGATGCCGACAGCGCGCTTCGTTTTGATTTCGCCGCGCCCGCGGCCCCCGAACCCGAGCAAACAGAGGGATAAGATCATGCTGTGGCTGGTCTGGCATATGTGGATTTTGATCGGGCTCGCCTTTGCGGGCGGGGTGATCGCGGGCTGGGTCGCGCGCGGCCGCTCCGACGAGACGCCGGAGCGGCCTTTGCTCGAGACGCTCGACGCCACGGTGGTCGAGCCGGTGGCGGAGCCCGCCACGCCTGAACCTGCTTTTGAACCGGAACCGGAACCGGAACCGGAAACTGAGGCGGAGCCCGAGCCGGAGGCTGCACCCGCCGAAGCGGAGGCCCCTGCCGCTGACGAGGCGCCGGCTGATGATCTCACCGCCATTAAAGGCCTTGGCCCCAAGGCGGCGGAGAAGCTGCAAGCCGAAGGCGTCACCCGCTTCGCCGATATCGCAGGCTGGAAGGCCGCCGACGTGGAGCGCTATGACGCGCTGATCAACGGCCGAGGCCGCATTGTGCGCGATGAGTGGGTCAAGCAGGCCAAGGCGCTGGCGAAGGGTTAGCGCCAATCCTTCAACAAACGCTCCGCTGCTTCGCTGGCGGGCAATCGGCCCTCCGCGACGGCTTGCTCCAACGCCGGGGCCGCCGCTTTCACGCCGGAGTCGGTCCGAAACGCCTCCAGCACCCGGTCTTCGACCATCGACCACAGCCAGCGCACCTGCTGATCGCGGCGCCGGGCGGTGAGCGCCCCAGCATTGTCCAGCGCCTTGCGGTGTGCGCTGACGGTGTCCCACAGCGTCTCAATTCCGCCGCCGGTCAGCGCCGAGCCGGTCAGCACAGCCGGCGTCCAATGCGGCGAGACGGGGGCGAATAGGTGCAGCGCCGCTTCCAGGTCGCGGGCGGCGCGGCGCGCGCGGGTTTCATTTTCGCCATCGGCCTTGTTGACGAAGAGGATTTCGGCGAGCTCCAGCAAGCCTTTCTTGATGCCTTGCAATTCATCGCCCGCGCCGGGCAGCATCAGGGCGATAAAGACGTCGACCATGTCCGCCACCACGGTTTCCGATTGGCCGACGCCGACGGTCTCCACGATCACCACGTCATAGCCGGCGGCCTCGCACAGCAGCATGGATTCGCGGGTTTTGCGCGCCACGCCGCCCAGCGTCCCCGCACTGGGGGAGGGGCGGATGAAGGCGTTGGGATCGGTCGCCAACGCCCCCATCCGAGTTTTATCCCCCAGGATCGAGCCTTTGGTGCGCGAGGAGGAGGGGTCGACCGCGAGCACCGCCACCTTGCGCCCTTTCGCGGTGACATGCTGACCCAAGGCTTCAATCAGGGTGGATTTGCCCACCCCCGGCACGCCGGTCAGCCCGATACGCCAGGCCCGGCCGGTCTTATCCATCACCGCAGTGATCAGCGCGCGCGCTTCAGCCTGATGGTCGCTGCGGGTGGATTCCACCCGTGTTATGGCCCGCGCCAAAGCGGCGCGATCTCCGGCGATCAACCGGTCGGCAAGGGCTTGGATATCGCTGTCGCTCATGGGCGCAGACTTCACCGCGCTTCGCCGTCAACGGCAAGCCAGCGGATCATCACCACGCGCCGGGCTGCAGCAGAGCCGCGGCGTCATAAGCGCCGTCCGGCATGGGCTGGCCGCGCCCGGCGATGATTTCAATCGTCGCGGTGGTGCTGGGCTGCTGTCCTGGGCTGAGTGAGACGCCCACGCCGACGCTCGTCCCCGACCAGCCGCCTGACCCCCAGCCGCGCGACACCGAGCCGCCCACGCGGACCGGCGAGGCGTCCCGGTCATCGCTCTGGGTGCGCCGGTCGACGATTTCAAACCACTCATACCCATTGCGGATGACCAGGTCCGCCGCACGGCGAAGCACCAGACGTTCGGCCCGTAAAGCGGCGCCCTGGCCACGATCTGAATAGCTGACCCGCCAGCGGTCGTTTTCGATCCGGACCTGGTCATAGCCCACGCCATAGGCGTTTTGGCTGGCTGGGCCGTAGGCCGGCTGCGGACTGGCGCAGGCGGCGGTCAGGCTGGCGATCAACACTGTCAGGACAAGGCGCATGGCGACACTCCGGCGGTTTGCACCCAGCTTACGTCAAATATGCGGAGAAATCAGGCCTATCGCCGTGCAAACATGGCGAAGACCAGCGCGGCCAAAACGCCCGATCCCGCTGCGATCAAGGGCAGGGCGAACACGCCGGGGACTTCGCCGAGCGTCAAATCCGCCAAATCGCGCCCGCCGGCCAAAGCCGAACTGACCGGACCGCCATGCAGCCGGAGGAGGTAAGCGCCCATGGCGGCGAAGCCGGCCGCCGCGCCGCCGAGCCAGATCGCCAAACCGCCCCCGCCCGCCAGGCGCAGGATCAGCCAGAGCGCCAAAAAGGCGGCGGCTGCGGGATAGGCGAACATCAGAGCGGAAAACCAGATCGAGGCGGCCAGCGGCGTCAGCTCGCCGAGCGGCAAGTCCGCGCCCGCCGGATCGGTCATCACAAAATGGACCATCATCCCAAAAACGCAAACGGCGGCCCCGAAAGCGGGCGCGATGACAAATCCGGCGAACACGCCTTTAAAATCGATCTGCATATCCGCCTCCCTGGCCGATGAACGCCTGCAGTTTAACGCGTGCGGATGACAAAGAAAAACGGGCGCGAGGGGTGCCTCGCGCCCGGTCTTTGGATCGGCTGTCGGCCTAGAATTCGGTGGCGTACAGCACAGCTGAGGCGGTGCCGCCGCCAAAGGTGCCGACCCAGATGTCATACTGGCCCGAGCCCGACAGGGTGACCGCGGGGTCGATCCCGTTGGTGTCGTCGGCGCAATACCAATTACCGTCCGGCGCGTTGACCACGATGGTGGTGTCGGCGCTGGATTCTGCGCCGATGGTGATCTGACCGCCCGACCAGATCAGGCGCGCGTCCGGCGCGTTCGAGATCATGCCCGAACAGCCGACATTGGAGGCGCTGACGCTGCCGCCCGCGACGATCTCCAGCGTCGCCGGATCCGGCGTGAAGCCAGCCGACAGCTCATACGTGCCGTAATTGGGCTCCAGCGTGTAATCCTGAGCGTGGGCCGCGCCGGTAAAAGCGGCGACCGAAACGGCGAGCGAAGCGATAAGCGTGTATTTCATTGGCGTCCCCATGGTTAATGCCTGCGCGGAGTATGGGGATATTTCACGCTTCGCCAAGCCTCAATTTGATGACGGCTCAGCCCAGCGTCACCGCCGTGCCCGAGGCGGACACCATCAGCATGGAGCCTTGCTCGCCGATCACTTCATAGTCGAGATCAACGCCGACCACGGCGTCCGCGCCGAGCCGGGCGGCTTCATCCTGAATTTCCTGCAGCGCAATCTCGCGCGCTTCGCGCAGGGATTTCTCATAGCTGCCCGAGCGGCCGCCGACGATGTCGCGAATGCCGGCGAAAAAATCGCGGAAAATATGCGCGCCCAAAATCGCCTCGCCGGTGACGACGCCTTTATAGCCGGTGATGGCGCGGCCTTCGACGGTGGGGGTGGTGGTGACGATCATTCTCATCTCTCTGTTCGGGTTAACGGTCATCAGGCCGACAGCGTGCGCGAACCTTTACCGTCTTGGCCACCCCAAACGGCGCAGCAACGCAGTCTGGCCGCTACGCGCATCAGCGCGGGCTGGAACAGGAGGGGCGCGGGAGCAAGTCCGGGCCGATATTGGGGCGTTGAAACTTATGGAGCCCGGTAAAGGCTCCCGCGCCATAGAGATGATTTGTCGAGCCCGGGGATCGACGGCTCGGCACTGAAGCCTCTTCTTCGTATCCTTCCAGGACCGCATCCCCAATGAACGCCGTTTCGCAGCTTGCGGTGCGTTAGTCCGCTCGCCACTCGGGAACATCCCATTCCCCCGCCCGATCAGGACGCTCCGGACCGACCTCGCGCACGGGTGAACGGGGAGCTTATGCGCCAGGGTTTGGGGGAGGGGGATAAGAGGAGTGCGTCCTTCGAGACGCTCGCCAAAGGCTCGCTCCTCAGGATGAGGGAATTTGGCGCTCGGCCGCACCCTCATCCTGAGGAGCGCGAAGCGCGTCTCGAAGGACCCGCCAAGATTAAGCGCCTTATTCTCCTTCGTCATTCCCGCGAAGGCGGGAACCCAGAGATGGTGGAACGCTGCGCCGGGAGCTCTGGGCTTCGGCCTTCGCCGGGGAAGAGACGGAGCTGTTTCGTCATCCCGGACTTGCTCCGGGATCCAGCGGCGCTGGCGCCAAGACTGGGTCCTGGCTTTTGTCAGGATGACGCGTTCGTTAGATGGTGAAGGTTACTCCTCCAACGCTGCAATCAACTCCACCGCGGCGTCCGCGATCACCGTGCCGGGCGGATAGACGGCCTGGGCGCCCATCTTTTTCAGCGTCGGCACGTCTTCCGGCGGGATGACGCCGCCGACGATGATCAGCTTGTCTTCGCCGCCCATGGCTTCGAGCTGTTTTTTCAGTTCGGGCACCAGGGTGAGGTGACCGGCGGCGAGCGATGAGGCCGCGACGACGTGGACGTCGTTCTCCACCGCCTGGCGAGCGGCTTCGTCGGGGGTCTGGAAGAGCGGGCCGATATCGACGTCCCAGCCCAGATCGGCGAACGCGCTGGCCACGACTTTCTGGCCGCGATCATGGCCGTCCTGGCCCATTTTCGCGATCAGGATGCGCGGGCGGCGGCCTTCGGCTTCGGCGAACCGGTCGGAGGCGGCGAGGGCCGCTTTGACTTTTTCATCATCCCCTGAGGTCTTCAAAAACACCCCCTGCACCGATTTGATCTCGGCCTTGTGCCGGCCGAATACCTTTTCCATGGCGTCGCTCATCTCGCCGACGGTCGCGCCGGCGCGGGCCGCGACGACGCAGGCGTCCAGCAGATTACCATTGGCGGCCGCCGCGTTGGTCAGCGCGTTCAGCGCGCTATCCGCCGCCGTGCTGTCGCGCTCGGCGCGCAGCTGGTCAAGCTTGGCCAATTGTTCGGCGCGGACCTTGGCGTTGTCCACCTTTAGCACCGGCACGTCTTCCGGCTCGGTCAGGCGGAATTTATTGACGCCGACAATGGTCTGCAGCCCTGAGTCGATCTTCGCCTGCGTGCGCGCCGCGGCTTCTTCGATGCGCAGCTTGGGCACGCCGGCTTCGATCGCCTGGGTCATGCCGCCCAACTCGTCGATTTCGGCGATATGGGCCAGCGCCTTGGCGGCGAGATCATGGGTCAGGCGTTCGACATAATAGCTGCCGCCCCAGGGATCGATCGCGTCGGCAAGGTGGCCTTCGGTCTGCAGCACCAGCTGGGTGTTGCGCGCAATGCGGGCGGAAAAGTCCGTAGGCAGAGCAAGCGCTTCATCCAGACTATTCGTATGCAGACTTTGCGTGTGGCCATCCACCGCCGCCATGGCTTCCACGGCTGTGCGGGCGACGTTGTTGAATACGTCCTGCGCCGTCAGCGACCAGCCGGAGGTTTGGGAGTGGGTGCGCAGGGACAAGGATTTGGCGTTCTTGGGCTCAAAGCGCTCTTTGACCAGTTTCGACCAGATCAGGCGGGCGGCGCGCAGCTTGGCCACCTCCATGAAATAATTCATGGAAATGCCCCAGAAGAAGGACAGGCGCGGCGCGAAGGCGTCCACGTCCAGCCCCGCTTTCACACCGGCGGCGATGTACTCCAACCCATCGGCGATGGTGTATCCCAGCTCCAGATCCGCCG
This sequence comes from uncultured Oceanicaulis sp., assembly GCA_964484345.1. Lineage (GTDB taxonomy): Bacteria > Pseudomonadota > Alphaproteobacteria > Caulobacterales > Maricaulaceae > Oceanicaulis. Next base: position 38,483 of record CAZAGE010000022.1, read on the forward strand.
GGGCGCCGGCCTCCTGCATGTGATAGCCGGAGATGGAGATGGAGTTAAAGCGCGGCATCTCCTTGGCCGTATAAGCGAAGATGTCGGAGATGATCCGGATCGAAGGCGCAGGCGGATAGATATAGGTGTTGCGCACCATGAACTCTTTCAGGATGTCGTTCTGGATCGTTCCTGAAAGCTTGGCGTGGGCAACGCCTTGTTCCTCGGCGGCGGTGATGTAAAGCGCCATGACCGGCAGCACCGCGCCATTCATGGTCATGGACACGCTCATCTGGTCCAGCGGAATGCCGTTGAACAGCTGGCGCATGTCGAGAATGGAATCGATCGCCACGCCCGCCATGCCGACATCGCCGATCACCCGGTGATTATCGCTGTCATAGCCCCGGTGGGTCGCCAGATCGAAAGCGACCGACAAGCCTTTCTGACCCGCCGCCAGATTGCGCCGGTAAAAGGCGTTGGAATCCGCCGCCGTGGAAAAGCCGGCATATTGCCGGATGGTCCAGGGGCGCTGGGTGAACATGGTGGGGTAGGGGCCGCGGTGAAACGGCGCCAGGCCCGGCTTGGCGTCGACGAAGTCGAGACCCGCGGTGTCTGCGGCTGAATAGCTCGGCGCGATGGCGATCTCTTCCGGAGAGGTCCAGGCCTCAGCGTCGGTGGACTTTGCCGCAGCGGCGCCGGGCGCGCCCAGATCGATCTTTGTGAAATCTGGGTGGCTCATGACGCCGCTCCCGTCGCCTGATGCGCGAGGCGTCCATCCTCCAGCGCGCGGCTTCTCATATGAATCTGGTGGTCGACGCCGGCGATCTCGGCCTTGCCGGCGAGCCAGACCGCGCGGGCGCCCGCCGCTTTCAGGGCGGCGGCGAGGGCGGCTGCGCTCTCGGCATAAGCCTCGTCCGTGCCGCAGATTACCGCGAGCTTGGCGCCGGAGGCTTTGAACGCGTCGGCGCACGCCTCAACGTCGTCATAGGCCTCAGCCGCATCCGCCACCACGCCCGCCACGGCGAGGCGGTTGGCGGCGAAGCCGGCGCGGGCGTTGAACTCAGCGAGACCGCCCAGCGTGGCGAAGAAGGCTTTAGGCGCGGCGCCGGTCTTCGCTTCAAACGCATCGGCGTTATCGCGCAGCGCTTCAAACGGCTCGGCGATGCGGGCCGGGGTGAGCGGCGTCCATTCCGGTTCCGGCAGGTCCAGCTCGCGCACCTGGGCGCCGGCCGCCGCGGCCGCGACTTTCTCGGTGAAGGGCTGGGGCTGGATCACCGGTGTGTCGAGAACGGGCGGCGTATAGCGATGCTCAGCGGTCTCCACCAAGCGCCCGTCCAGATCGGGATATTGCGAGACGCCGATCAGCGACTCCTTGCCCGCGTCATAGGCCGCCTCGCGCTGGGCGCGGATTTTCGCGATTTCGGCTTGCAGCCAGCCGGCTTTGACCGCGTCGAACAGGCCGCCGTGCGCTTCGATCTGCTGGAAGACCGCCCAGCCGGCCTCCGCCAGGCGTGCGCCCAGGGTTTCGTGCAGGAAGCCGCCGCCTGCGGGGTCCGCGACCTTGCCCAAATGGCTTTCTTCCATCAGCAGGATGTGAAGATTGCGCGCCAGACGGCGGGAAAACGGCGTCGCCGCGCCCAAAGCGTCGGTGAAGGGGCGGATAGTGATGGCGTCCGCGCCGCCGGCCGCCGCGCCCAGGCCCGCGCAGGTGTTGCGAATGAGATTGGTCCAGGGGTCGCGCTTCGTGAGCATGCGCGCGCTGGTGACGACATGGACGCGCATGGCGCGCTGGTCTTCGGAGACGCCGAACGCCTCCAGCACCCGCGCCCAGGCGCGCCGCGCTGCGCGCAGCTTGGCGATGGTCAGGTGGATGTCGGCGTCGGCCGCGAAGGAAAACTCCAGCGCCTTGGCGGCGGCGTCCACGCTTAAACCCCGGTCGATCAGGGCGCGCATATAGCTCGCTCCGCCGGCCAGCGCGAAGGCGATTTCCTGGGCTTCCGACGCGCCCGCGTCATGGGCGGTGCTCGCCGTAATGGAGACGGTCTTCAGGCCGGGATAGCGCTCGGAGACCAGGGCTGCGGCTTCGGCCGCGCGGTCAAAGCGTTGATCGAGATCGGCGGCCCCGCCGCCCGCGAGCGATTTCTGGCCGATGGGCGACAGGCCCAAACCGCCGCGAACCGCGCTGGGGTCCACGCCGGAGGCGTCGAGCGCGGCGACGAACATCGCCGCGTGCTGCGGGCCCATCAGGCTGGGGCTGATATGGACGCCGGCCAGGTCCAGCATCACGCCGTCCAGCACGGTTTGAAGCTCTGACACCGTGCGCGCGGCGACGCCGTGCTCGCCATGGGGATCGAGCTTGAGCGCAATTTCGCTGACCCCGCCATTGAGTTCAGCCAGGAGCGCGGCGTTGGCCGCCTTGGGATCGGGAATGTCGATGGTTTGGCGGATTTGCCAGGGCAGGTAGGGATCGCGCGCCGCGACGCCGCCGCGAATGAAGGGCGCAGCGCCCGGCGCGCCGACCTCGCCGGCCTCGGCGAGGTCTTCCGCCGTGAAAAGCGGGCCGCGCTCAACCCCGTCCAGGGTGCGCTTGATCAAGCGGTCAAACGGGGCGCCTTTGAGCGCAGCATCGGCCTCGGCGCGCCAGGCGGCAAGGTCGGCGGCCGGAGTATCCCCGGCCAGGGCGAGCACAGAGTCGGTCATGGCCGCTTGCCTACACCGCGCGGGGCTTCAGGAAAAGCTCTTCCAGGCTGAGGGATTTCAGTCGCTTCAATCCGCACGGTCGCTTACCGGGCCTAGGCTTTGCGGGAATACTCTCAAAGCTGGATATCCCCATGCCCGATCAAACCCCGAACCTCGCCTTGCCCTGGCTGATGCCGGCCCAGGCGCAAAAGCATGTCACCATGAACGAGGCCCTCGGCCGGCTGGATGCGCTGGTCCAGCTTTGTGTTGAAAGCCGCGCCGTCACAGACCAGCCCGCCGCGCCGGGAGAGGGGGACGCCTATCTGCTTCCCGCTTCGGCCACAGGCGCGGATTGGAGCGCGTATGGCGAGCACACGCTGGTCTATTTTCAGGATGGCGCTTGGCATCCCGTCACGCCTTGGTCGGGCCTGATCGCCTATGTGCGTGATGAAGGCGCGCTGCGGGTTTTTGACGGCGGAAGCTGGACCAGCCTGACCGCGCTGATCACTTCGCTCAGCAATCTGACTGCGCTGGGGGTGGGCACCAGCCCGGACGGCAATAATCCCTTCGCGGCCAAGCTGAACAGCGCGCTCTGGACGGCGCTGACGACAGGCGAGGGCGGCAGCGGCGATTTGCGCTTTACGCTGAATAAGGAAGCCTCTGGCAACACCGCCGCCTTCCTATTTCAAACTGGCTGGTCGGGCCGGGCCGAATTCGGCCTTACAGGCAGCGACGATTTTGCGGTCAAGCTGTCCAGCGACGGCTCCAGCTTTTCCCAGGTGCTCACCGTGACGGCGGCGGGGCGGCTGGGGGTCAACACCTATTCGCCGAGCGCTCCGCTGGATGTCGACGGCGACCGCCTGCGCCTGCGCCAATCCCACACACCGGCCTCCGCCAGCGCCGCCGGTGAGGTGGGCGAGGTCTGCTGGGACAGCGATCATCTTTATGTCTGCGTGGCCGCCAACAGCTGGAAGCGCGCGGCGCTGAGCAGCTGGTGAGAAAGCCGGCGAGCGACGCCTAAAACCCTAGGGTTTTGTCCGGCCAGTGGCCGCGTCGCTCGCCATTTTCACCTTCCGCCTAGCCGTCGAGTTCGGTGAGCAGGGCTTCGACCGCGCGCTCCAGCGGCTGGTCTTCACCGGCTGCCGCGGCTTGCGGGGGATTGTCGACCAGGATGTCCGGCATCAGGGTCTGGTTCTCCACCGGCACGTCATTTTCGTCCAGCACCGGCAATTGCGGGATGCCGAAGCGCAGATCGCCGCTCATCAGCGTCTCCCACCATACGGCGGTCCCGGTGCCCGGCACCGGCATGCCGACCAGCTGGCCGACATCGAAGTGGCTGTAGGCCCAGGGGAACATGTGGGCGTTGGAGTAATTGCCCTCATTCATCACCACGATGGAGGGTTTGGTCCAACGCTCTTCCGGGGCCCCCGGGATGATGCGATCGCGGGCGCGCAGATTGAAGTAGGATTCGCCCGTCAGCATGATGAGCAGGTCGTCATGCAGCCAGCCCCCGCCGTTAAAGCGGGTGTCCACCACCACGGCCTCCTTGGAGAAGTTGCGGCCCATCAGCTCTGAATAAAAGGCGCGGAAGCCGCCATCATTCATCGAGCGGATGTGCACATAGCCCAAACGGCCGTCGGAGGCTTCTTCGACGATCGCGCGGCGGCGCTCGATCCAGCGCTCATAGAGCGCCTGGTTCTCAGCGCCTTGCGACCAGGTGCGCACGATGACATCGCGCTCTCGTCCGCCGCCCGGGCCTTGGATTCTCAGACGCACACGCTCGCCCGCGACGCGGTTGAGGTGCTCGAACGGGTTCACACCCTCGCTCAGCGCGACCCCGCCAATCGCGGTGATGCGCGAGCCGGGCTCGATATTAAGCCCGCCGCGGTCCAGCGGCCCGCCCGGAAGAATTTCCGCCAGCGTCAGGCCGCCGCCGCCGGTCTCCAGATCGAAGATCGCGCCCAGCGCTGCGGTGCTGTCATCTTCGAAATCGCCGCCGGGACGGTAATACATGCCGGTGTGGCTGGCGTTGAGCTGGCCCAGCATCTCCGACATCAACAGGGCGAAGTCGCGATTATTCGACGTGCCGGCGACACGGGGCTCATAGGCTTCGCGCATGGCGTCCCAGTCCACACCGTGGAAGTCGGGGTCGTAGAATTTATCGTCGACCTGACGCCAGACATGGTCGAAGAAATACGCCCGCTCCGCATCCGCGCGCAGGCTCATTTCGCCGGCCGTGGCGATGGGGGTCGGCGAGCCGCTGGACAGATCGATCTTGCGCAGCGAGCCATTGGCCAGGACGACCGCCGTTGACTCATCAATCAGCTCGATGTCAGCGCCGCCGCGCGCGTCCAGCGGCGCCAGGCGCTTGGTCTCGCCCTCATGCAGGTCATGGACCCAGAGATCAAACCCGCCCTCAAAGGCGCTGAGATAATAGAGCTTGGAGCCGTCTTCACTCCAAACCGCATCGGCGAGGCTGGAGGAATGGATGGTCAGCCGGCTTGTCCGGCGCTCCACGGCGTCGAGCTCCAGCTCCATGGGCGGGGTGGTGATGTCTTCAAACCACTCAAAGAAGTCCACCAGGATGCCGCCTTGGGCGGGCGCCTCTTCGTCTTCCTCGTCGTCTTCGCGGCCTTCTTCCAGCAGCGAGCGTTCAAATTCTGTGAGATTGAAGCGGTCCCAGCCGGTCTGGGTCAGGAAGCCGGCGACAACATCAAATTCGGACCCCCAGCTGCCGTGCGTGCGCTCGCCATAGCGATCGGTGAACCAATAGATGGCTTCCCCAGACGGGTGCCAGATCGGATTGGCGTCGCCATAGCCGGACATGGAGATGTTGACCGGCTCCGCCGAGCCGTCGGCCGGGGCCACGCCGATCTCGCCGTAGAAGTAGGAGCCGTCCACATAGCCCGCGGTGATCCAGCGCGAATCCGGGCTCCAGCTAAAGCTGATATCGCCATCGGAATAAGAATAGTTGAGGTCCGCGCCAAAGATGGTGCGCTTATCACCGCCCTCGCGATTGATCACCGAAATGGCGTCGCGATCCTCGATAAAGGCGATCATCTCGCCATCCGGCGAATAGGCGGGCTGGAAGGCTTCACCGCCCGGGTCCGGCCGGAAGATTTCGCGCTCTTCCCACCCCGTCGCTGCGGAAAAGCGCGGCTCGGTCTCATCGGTGAGGGTGGTTTCAAACAACGTCCAGGCGCCGCCGCGATTGCCGGCATAAATCAGCGAGCGCCCGTCGGGCGAGAAACTCACCGTGCGTTCCTGCTCGGGCGTGTCGGTGATGCGCACCGTGTCGGAGAAGTCCACCGAGGTCACAAAGACCTCGCCGCGCGAGACGAAAGCGATTTCCTTGCCGTCCGGGGAGATGTCAAACTCGCCGATCCGGCCTGAAATCGAAATCGGCTCAGGCGCATTCGTCAGCCGCGAGGTCGGGAAGCGGATGTCGAGCCTCTGCGCCGTCTCGCCCGCGCGCACGGTGTAGAGATCGCCGTGATAGCTATAGACCACAAGGCCATCCGCGCTCGCCGACAGCTCGCGGGCCGGGTGCGGCCCATGGCTGGACAGGCGCTCGCGCTCGCCGGAGCTGAGGTCGAAGCGATAGGCGTTGAACGTGTCGCCTTCGACTTCCGACAGCATGAAGAGGGCGTCGTCGCCGTCCCAGGCCGGAGCGTGGTCGCCGCCGGCATTGGTGGTGATTTGCTCATGGGCGCCGCTGGCGATGTCGAAGACCCAGATATCGCGGGCGAAAGACGACACGTCGCGCTGGCGATAACCGTTTTCGTAGGCCTTTTCTTCGCGATAGGCGATGCGCGTCCCGTCCGGGCTATAGCGCGCCTGAACGCCGGGGCTGGTCATCACCTGGCGCGGCGTGCCGCCGGTGACGGAAACCTCATAGAGCTCCGGCAGAGCGCCGGTCGGGAAGTACGCCGATGCCGCATTATCGCCGCGGGAGGAGGAGAACAGCACCCCTGAGCCGTCCGGCGCAAAATCGCTCGGCACGTCGTTGGCGGAATGGAAGGTCAGGCGCGAGAGGTCCGAGCCGTCCGCGTTCATCACAAAAATGTCGAGATCGCCGAAGCGGTCCGAGGCGAACGCAATCTGAGCGCCGTCGCGCGACCAGACCGGGTGGCCGTCCCAGGCGTCATCCAGCGTCAGCAAGGTGGCCTGGCCGCCCGACGCGCTGACGCGCCACAAATCGCCATAGGCGGAAAACAGGATTGTCTGTCCATCCGGCGAGACCGCCGGCTGGCGCAGCCAGTGACTGTCGCCGTCTTGAGCCAAGGCGCCGCCCGCTAGGACGAGCGCCGACAAGCTACCCAACCAAACCGATTTCATGTGATGTCCCCGTGCCCTTAGATGGCCATTTATGGCCCGATTTGCTGCCATGAAATCGACGGGCGAGCAAATTAAGGTTCGGCCATTGAAGGCGAAGGAGAACAAGAAAAAGGGGTTCGGAGTTTGCGGACGAGGCCCGTAGCGACAGCGTGAATCGACGGAGCGGAGGGACGGAGAATGGGAAGGAAATGGTGCGGACTGAAGGACCATGCGCAAACCGCTCAAGCCCCTTCCGCCTGCTTCGCGGCCTTGGTCCATTTCATGGCCCAAGCCCCCGCAAGCAGGGGAGGAAACTCAATGCTCGACGCGGCAAGAGCTGAGCGACGGTCTCGAGCGATTGATGAAGGCTGAGGGAGCTATCGTCGCGCCCGACCGAACGGATGTGAGAGGGGACAGGAAAATGGTGCCGCTAGAGTGAATTGAACACTCGACCTCTCCCTTACCAAGGGAACGCTCTACCCCTGAGCTATAGCGGCGCAAGCGGTGTGGGCTCTGGGCCCGCCGACTTGAGAGCGCGGGTCTTAGCCCATCTTTTTGCCCGCGCCAAGGCCGGGCTTGACCTCATTTGCAGGTCGTCGCATCTGAACACCTATGAGCTCGAAATCGGATAAGTCTGCGCCCGGCGCTGCTTCGCCCTCAAAGAAGGAGGCGCGCCTCGCCGAGGCTTTGCGCGCCAATCTGCGCCGCCGCAAAGCGCCTAAGAAAAAGCCCGATCCCTCCAAATCCTCGCCCTGAAATCGCCGCGTGCGCCCTCCATCGCCATGGGGCAGGATGCGCGCCGAACGGCCCGGTGTCCTGGATCCCGGATCAAGTCCGGGATGACAGACGAGAGGACTGATTTTTCACCCCATTCGAAGCCGTTGGCTTCGCAAGGCGAACCCCTGCCTTCGCAGGGGCAGGCAGCCGCCCGCAGCGTCAGCGAGGAGTGACTGAGCGGACGCGAAGGATGATAGGACAAACCCGAGCGCAAAAGCGCTCGCAAGGCGAACAGCCGCCCGCAGCGTCAGCGAGGGCCGACTGAGCGGACGCGAAGGAGGATAGGACTAAGATGGATCGCATTCGCATTCGAGGCGGCAAGCCGCTTCACGGCTCTATCGAGATTTCCGGAGCGAAGAATTCCGCGCTGAAACTGATGGCGGCGGCGTTGCTGACCGATGGGCCGTTGGTCCTGTCGCGGATGCCGCGCCTGGCCGACTCGCGCTTCTTGGGGCAGTTGCTGGCGCATCTGGGCGTTCAGGTGGAAGAACAGGCCGGCGCCAAGCTGAAGCTGCATGCTGCTGAGATCGACGATCCGTATGCGCCCTATGATTTGGTGCGCAAGATGCGCGCGAGCTTCAACGTGCTTGGCCCGCTGATCGCCCGCGAGGGCCAGGCCAAAGTCTCCCTGCCGGGCGGCTGCGCGATCGGGGCGCGGCCGGTCAATCTCCACCTGGAAGCGTTAGAGGCGCTGGGCGCCGAAATTGTTCTGGAAGAGGGCTATGTGCTCGCCAAGGCGCCGGCGGGCGGTTTACGCGGCGCCCGCGTCGTCTTCCCGATGGTGTCCGTGGGGGCTACCGAGCACGCCATGCTGGCGGCGGTGCTGGCCAAGGGCGAAACGGTCTTGGAAAACTGTGCGCGTGAGCCGGAAATCACCGATCTGGCCGACTGCCTGAACGCCATGGGCGCCAAGGTGGAGGGTGCAGGCGACGCGGTGATCCGCATTCAGGGCGTGGACAGGCTTAATGGCGCGGACTGGGCCGTCGTGCCCGACCGCATTGAAACCGGCACCTACGCCATCGCCGCAGCCGCAGCGGGCGGCGAGGTGGTGCTGCAAGACGCCCGCGCTGAGCATAACCATGCCTTATGGCGCGCGCTGCAGTTGGCTGGCGTCGAGGTGGTGGAGGGCGAAAGCGCCGTCACCATCCGGCGCACCGGCGCGCTCTCCCCGGTGGATGTTCAAACCGAGCCCTTCCCGGGCTTCGCGACCGATCTGCAGGCGCAATTTATGGCGCTGATGACGTTGGCGGACGGCGCGTCGATCATCCGCGAGACGATTTTCGAGAACCGATTCATGCACGTGCCTGAACTCAACCGCCTGGGCGCAGATATCCAGGTGAAGGGCAATGAAGCCGTCGTGCGCGGCCCCTCCACGCTGAAAGGGGCCCCGGTGATGGCGACGGATTTGCGCGCTTCGGTCAGCCTGGTGATCGCTGGCCTGGCGGCTGAAGGCGACACCATCGTGAACCGGATCTATCACCTGGATCGCGGGTTTGAGCGCCTGGAGGACAAGTTGTCCGCTTGCGGGGCGGACATTGTTCGCGAAACAGAGTAACTGAGAGATCAAAGCCAAACTGGTTCAAACGCCCATGACGACGAAACTGCTCAAGCTGATCGCTGAAGATCCCGACGACATCGCCCCGATGTCCGCGGCCTTGCAGGACGCGGTCGGCCAGCTGGGCGATTTTTCTTTCGAGCCCAAGGCGCGGCGCTTCACCCTGGCGCTCAACCGCTATCGCTGGGAAGCCGGCGTGGAAGGGCGGGGCCAGCGCGTCCGAGCGGCGGTTCAAGTGGGCGGCGTGTTGTCCGCTCAAGGCTTCCGGCTGAAACAAAATTCGGTCGATGCCGTGGTCAGCCTCTTATCCATCGCCTTTGAACCGGGCGAGGCGCCGGGCGGGACTTTGGTCTTCACCTTCTCCGGCGGCGGCGCCCTGCGTTTAAGCGTGGAGTGCATCGATATCCTTGTGGCCGATCTGACCGATCCCTGGCGGGCGGCGGGGCGGCCCTCCCACCCCGACGAGGACCCTGCGCCATGAGCGAACTGCGCCTTATCGCGGTGGAGCTGGACCAGCTGTCCATCGGCAAAGCCGATCCCAATGTCGAGCACGAGCGGCGCGTTGCGATTGCGGATTTGCTGGAAAGCAATCAGTTCGCGCCGACCGGCTCTGAAGCCGGGCCTTACGCCCTGCGTCTGGCGATTGAGGACCAGCGCCTGGTCTTTGACGTGATGCAGGAGGATGGCGCGCCGGTGCACATCTTCGTCTTCTCCCTGGGGCCGCTGCGGCGGATCCTGAAAGACTATCTGATGATGTGCGACAGCTATTACGAGGCTGTGCGCGACGCCACCCTGACCCAGATCGAAGCCATCGATATGGGGCGGCGCGGTCTTCACAATGAAGGCTCGACCATTTTGCGTGAGCGCTTGGCCGGCAAGATCGACGTGGATTTCGACACCGCGCGCCGGCTGTTCACCCTGATTTGCGCTTTGCATCGGAGAATGATGTGAGCGCGCCGGACGTCCTTTTCATCTGCGCGCGCAATGCGATCCGCTCCCCCATGGCCGAAGCGCTTTGGAATGCGCGCACAGGCGGGGGCGCTGTGAGCTGCGGCGTCGCGCCGGCCAGCCTGCCGGACGGGCATATGCTGGCGGTGATGGCGGAGATTGGTCTCGATCTGACCGGTTTTGAGTGTCAGGGCGTCGAGGCCGTCGACCATTCGCCGGCCCGCATGATCTGCCTGACCGATGAAGTGTTGGAGACCGCGAAGGCTTTGGCCGAGGGCTGGGGCGCGACGCTGGAGACCTGGGCGATCCCCGATCCCGCGCTGGAGACCGGCCCGCGGGACATCCGTCTAGCGGCGTATCGGGCGGCGCGCGACGACATCGCCGACCGGATCTCGGCGGTTTTAGGCCCTTTAAGTGAGGACAAAGCAGGCTAACGCTCGACGAAGGGGCGCGAGAGCGCCTATATAGCGCGCCTGCCGCGCTGCGTGCGCGAGGATGAATGAGGAGCCGTATGGCGAAAGAGGAATTGCTGGAGTTTCCAGGCGAAGTCGTCGAACTCCTGCCGAACGCGACCTTCAAGGTCAAACTGGAAAATGATCACGAGATCATCGCCCACACCGCCGGCAAGATGCG